>JAKQDD010000032.1 GCA_029556615.1 Verrucomicrobiota bacterium
TGCTCATGTTTCAGACGCAGGATTTCGATGACTTGACGCATAACGAGTACTTTTCTGGGCATAAGGCGGTCAGTTTCGGCCGCCGAGCCGCCCATTCAACGTTTTGCGTCACCTCCCCCGAGAGGACCTGTTCACGATCCCTTGCCACCACCCCACTCAGGGCGGTGCCCAACTCTGTCCGGATGCCCCGGAACGCTGTCCGGATGGACCGGAACCCTGTCCGGACCGTCCCGGATTGCTGTCCGGATGCCGCCGGAACACTGTCCGGCAAACTCCGGAACGCTGTCCGGCATCGGCCGGATTCCTGTCCGGATCAAATCGGAATCGGTGTCCGAATGCCCCCGGAATACGCACTTCGACGATCGGCGGCGCTGCCGGTATCCGCGTCCGTACCCCATGATGCCCCTCTTACGGTGGTCGCTGCTGGCCGACGCTCGGGCGTCGCCAGCATGACAGGGAGTCCTTTACTGCAGATGCCAAGACGAAACCAGCACATTCCGACATGACGATCTGACGCTGCGCTGCAACAGCCGGGGGATTAGATCACCCGGCGGCGGTAATGACCACTCTGTGCGCGCTGCGCCTCTGTGCGAGACGCCAGCAGGTTGGGTGACAGATCTCGCCGAGATGCCCCGCGATGTAGCGGGGTGGGTCCACTCCTGTCACACCCCCTCACGCAGGCTGCCCCGCATGAGACTGAAATGGATGTTGGACGCGTTGCGGCCGTAGGCGGAAGTGGTCGCCAGATTCGGGCAGGTGGAATTGGTAAGGAAAAGATCTGTGCTTGCCGAATCCGGTGGATGGGGAGTGAAGTGGTGCGTGCCTGGCGCACGGCGCTGGGTGGTGCCGCGCTCGATGATCCGAATCACAATGAAAGCCGCTTTGCTCCTCCTCATCGGCCACTGGCTCGCCGCCACGGCTCTGCACGCTGCGCTCCCCGTCGAAATGACGTTCACCGGGGTGAAGGCGGAGCACACGTGGACGTTCAAGGAACTCAACGGGGAAGTGCCGAAGGACTGGACGGGCTACGAGTTTCTTGTGCTCGAATTCAAGGCGTCGTCTTCGCAGCGGTTCGATCTCGGGCTGGAGACGTCCTAGCCCGGATATTTGACGAGCTTCGCGGCGCACCGCATCCGGGCTAGCTGGCAAAACCGCGCCCTGACTGCAGGAAAAGGGGATGAGGCTGCCCCGGGACACGCTCTCTCGTCCCAACACGGCGCAGTCTTTCCGCCGACCTTCGCGGGGGCGCGGTTTTGCATTTCTAGCCCGCATGCATTGAGCAATGAGAGGCACCGGCTGTGCGTTGACCGAGAAGGTGTGAAACATGCGGGCTAGGGATTGGACAGCGTGCCAGGTTCATAGTCGGCCGGCGCCCGCAATGCGCCTTGCAGCCCCGCTCATCGTGGCTTCATCGGTTCATCATCCGGCGAAGTTCGCCGCTTGGGTCTCTTCCGGAGGCGGTTCTCGGACCCCGCCGGGATCCCATGGGCGCAGCCCTTCCCCCGGCTGTTGCCGATCTCGA
>JAKQDD010000065.1 GCA_029556615.1 Verrucomicrobiota bacterium
GATGCCGCATCCAGTCCAGCGGAACGGTGCCGCAAACAAGGTGACAGACTCATAGTCTCCACACGTGTTTCACAAGTCGAGGACTCCACGACTTTTCCCAGACTGCGCTGGGAACATGGGCTTCGCCTGCGGCGAGCAGCAACGCCGGATCGCGCGGGCAACCTCGACAACATGTTGGTAGATATTTTCTGACAAGGGGCTAGACCGTGCCCCACCCCGGCGGCGGCAGCGCCACCTGCTCGTCGGTCTTCGACTGCGCAACCCTCTCCATGCTGCGGGAAAGCCAGACGAACATCTCGACAAAGTTGAGGCCGATGAGCTTAACGGGCGTCCGCACGACGATCCGGGCCAGCTTCTCCATGGCGGCGTTCTCGACCCCCACCGCGAAAAAGGCGACCCGCTTGTTGCTCTCATCGCTCTTGAGCCGCTGCGACGCCTGCTCGACCACCGTCTCCGGCTCGCCCTGCGGCTCGCCGTCGGTGATCATGAAGACCCAGGGCCGGTAATAGGCCACCCCGTTGGCCCGGTACTTCGCCTTGCGCGCCTGGACGAGATCCAGGGCGCGATGGATGGCGCTCCCCATGAAGGTCTGGCCCTGCGCCTTGAGCTCGGGCGGGGTGAACTGGTCGATCGTCACGAAGTCCTGCACCACGCGCACTTCGCTGTCGAAGGTCACCACCGCCAACTCGACCCGACGGGCCGCCAGGGGGTCCCGGGCCAGATCCTGCTTGAAGGTCTTCAGTCCCTCGCTCAGGGCCGCGATCGGCTCGCCCTGCATCGATCCCGAGGTGTCCAGCAGCAACACACAGGGACATCGGGGCTCCGGGTTCTCCGCAAACTCGACCGCGTCTTCCAGTGGCATCGACTCATTCATGGTCACACCTCTCCCCGCCGGAGGATTCCAATTGTGCTGTCCCGACTTCTAGCGAGGCGCGCCTCAGACCCAACGAAGTCCGCGATCCCATGAAGCCTCCCTGCCTTTCTGGACCCTCTTTCCCACGCCTCGCTAATGGAGAGTCCTCGGAGGCGGGGGGGCGGGTTTGGAACAGCAGGGGCCAAACTTGACCTGTTGACCACATGTTCTATGCTTCGAGGACTCTAGGGTAGGGAGCCCCCGTTTGCAAGCGACATCCCCAACCGCGCCCCCCCCGGGCGCCGTGATCTTCGATATGGACGGCGTGATCGTGGACAGCGAACCGCTCCACGAGCAGGCCTTCCGCGAGATCTTCCACGAACTGGGCTACGGCGACGCCCACGGCATGGATTTCACCGCCTATTACGGGCGATCCGACCGCGCGTTCTGGCAGGATTTCGTCGCCCGCCATTCTCCCCCCCAACCCCTCGAGGAACTCCTCGCCCTCAAGCAGAGTCGCTTGATCCAAATCCTCCGCCGCGAACAACCCGTCTTCCACGGCTTGCCAGAGCTCCTCGCCCGACTCGCGCCCGCATTCCCCCTGGCCATCGCTTCCGGCTCGAATCACCCGGTGATTGACGAGGTGCTGGCGATGCGCCAGTTGCGCCGGTTCTTTCCCGTGGTGGTGAGCGTTCAGGATGTCGGCCGAAACAAGCCGGAACCGGACGTCTTTCTCCGCGCCGCCTCGCTGCTGGGCGTTGCGCCCGCAGCCTGCTGGGTTGTGGAGGACTCGTCGGCCGGCATTGAAGCCGGCCGCAGGGCCGGCATGCGCGTCATCGCCATCACCAACACCCTCGCCCGTGAGCGCCTCGCCCACGCCCATCATGTCGTCACGACCTACGAGGAGGTCGCGGCGTTGCTGCTGGCCTCGACACAGCCCCCGCCGCCTTAGGGGTCCCCTTAGTCCCCCGGCCATCGCCCCAATGGCCTCCTCCCCAACCTACGGCTCGCCCCGACCAACGATCCGGACCCGGTAGAACCGAGGCCCTGCGGAACCTGAAACCACCACCGCCCCCTCGCAACTCACGCGGGCGCTCGTGGCGGTCACCGGCATGCATGCCCAGTCCACGTCGCGAAATCCGGCGGTGACGCCCGTCGATTCCTCGAGCGAATACTCCCAACCTGGAACGGCACTCCACGACCAGCGGATCCGATTCGTTCCCAGCCAGGTCCCCTGTAACCGCAAGACGGACGCAGGATCCCGCGGGTCAGTGCCGGCCCCGTACTCGCCGGCATTCGTGGCCCCGTCCCAATCCGGGTCTCCCGTATTGCCGTCGGCGCCGAGTGCGCTTCCGGGATCGAGTCGATGACGCACCTCCCAGCCGTCGGGAAGGCCGTCGCCATCCGTGTCCCATCGGCTCGGGTCCGTCCCGGCCAACGTCTCCTCCTCGACAGTCAGACCGTCGTCGTCCGGATCCAGGTCGGGACCCAACTGCACCTCGATGCCCTCAAGCGCCATGCAGTCACCGCCCAAGCTCGAAAACGCGTTGCCCAGGAAGCTCCGATCGAGTTCCCGGGATCCCTCTGGAATCGAGAACGACGCCCCCCCCACCACCGCCCCCAGTTGGATCCGATCCCCATGACGCAAGCCCAGCACTTCGAGCGGAAGACTGACTTCGATGAAGTCAGCATTCTGCTCGCCGGCGATGCCTCCAGACTGGGGCGACCGGTTGAACTGCTGAAGCCGCACCCCGGGAATGGAACTGAACGAGGAGTCGAGGCGGAACGCTCCCTGGCCGATATCAAGGGCGAGGTTGCTGATCACGGTCGTCGTCGGCGGCCACGCCCCGGAGTTCAGAACGTGGTTCGTCCGCGGGTAGCAGCGGAACAACCCGTCGGCAAACTCGTCCCCCAGGATCAACCCGACCGACGGGGTGAAATTCGTGAAGGTGAGGTTCTCAAGAAAATCAAGCCCGTCAGCACCCTGACCTTCTGGATCCACCACGCCGTTGCCCAAGCCGCTCATCTGCCGCACCCCGGGCATTCCGGCCACCTCGAGAAACACGAACAGGTTGTCCTCCGGATGGAGCATCAGCCCCTGGATGCCCAGGTGAAGTTCCTTGTGATCGTAGTTCACATGGAATCGACCCGGATTCGAGTGCTCGCCCGAGACCCCGGGAATCGGGTCGCCGACGAAGTCAAAGGTCTGGCCCATGACGTTGCCATCGCCATCATCTGCCGGCGACGATTCGACGCGGGGCCTATTCCAGGCCGCGGCATAGACACGCCGGGGGGGCGGCGTCCAGCGGATATGAAAGGCGTCGAACACCCGAGTGTCCGCGTCCACGGCCTCCGCGATCAGATCACCGCCTTCAATGCGGACCCGCAGACAGTGGTACCGCGCCCACAATTGTCCGCTGGCCCTGTCCATCTCGTTGAGCCCATACAGCGTGCCCCCCCCGCCGGCGCTGCAGACCAAGTGAATGCCATCCACGGGATTAAACCGCTCGTAGACATGATCGTGGGCCGAGATGATCAACTGCACCCCGTGCCGCCGGGCCAGCGGCAACACCACGGCCGCCAACTGCTCCGGATCCAGCTGCCCGTTGCCATCCCAATCATCAAACCGGTGCCCGTTCGAAGTCCGGGGCGACAGGTGAAAGAAGAGTATCCTCCACGGCTTCGACGTCGCAGCCAGGTCGGCGTCCGCCCAACGCAACTGGGGACTCTCCGGCGTGTATTGCCACCCCGCCAGCATCCGGGGCACAAACAGGCCGACGAAATGAACATCACCGTGGTCAAAGGAGTAGTACGATTCCGGCGTGGTGTGGGACGCGGCATGGTTGCTCTCCGACACGCTGTTCGTCGGCAGATGGAACGCGTTAAAGAACGCCGCCTGATCATTGTAGCCAACGTCGTGATTCCCCGCCACCGCGTAGTACGGCGTCGTCCGCATGTGCGGACCATAGACGCTGAAGAACCGGAAATCCTGCCGATCCGTCGTGTAGGACGGATACACCAGGTCCCCCGGCACGAGCACGAGATCAGGCGCCAGCGCCTGAACCACGCGGGCCACCGCGTGCTGGTTCGTATTCCCTGATCCCACATCCGCCAGCGTGACAAACGACACCGCCCCCGCCGTCCGGAAAGTCCGGAACTGCAGGAGCGGCGACGCCGCGGTCGCATCGCCGTCCGTGGCGCACGCCCGATAGTAATAGACGGTGTCCGGCTTCAGCCCCGGCAAATCCACCACGTGCACGGTCACCAGCTCGGGGTCGTAGTATTTCGACCCCAACGACGGGGATTCCCCGTACTCGAGGATTGTGTCGGTTGGCCGAAGGGTCTTCCAAACGATCCGCTGGCGGTCGGAACTGGAGGCCTGCAGGAAGGGACCGCGGGTGAAGTTGCCCAGTAGCTCGGGGACACAGGCCAGACCGTATCCGTACAGCGAGGAATGATGCCACTGCAGGGCAAGGCAGTTCCTGCCGGCGACCAACCGGTGTCGGTGCTCGGACAGGTCGATCTCCTCGGTCACACCGCGGGCGTGGGCCAGCGCGAACTCGTCGAACGCGGGCGTGCTGCCGGGGTCTTGCTGCAAGTTCCGGCGGACCACCTCGGCACCGTTGAGATACGCCACGAACCCGCCACTGTAGTCGATCCGCAACGTCAACCATCGGATCCCGGAAGGGTCCGCAACCTCGAATTCGCGACGGAGATAGGTGACGGCAAAAGCACTCGCCCCCGAGAGCTGCGTTGCTTCCGCACCCGAAGGGTCAGCGGCAAAACCCGAAGCCGCCGGCCTCCAGCTTGCGTCGGCAAAACCCGTCGCCCGCCAGGCATCGGAAGGATCCGACGGCGCCTGGCCTCCTGGAAGCCAGCGCCAGGTCTCGCCCACCCGGACAAGCGCGATGTCGTCCGCCACGCTCCAACCCCCAAAGGCCAAGGCGACCCAGAGCCCCACGACCCCTGCTGCCACGCGACTCCAGGACGATCCGGCGGGCATGCATCGCGTCGGCGCCAAGATGGGGATTGGGCTGAAACGACGGGGTCCAAGACTCGACTCGATCGCCACGCATCCCACAAGGCGAGGACTTTAGCGAACGCGGTCTTGGAGTGTCAAACCCACGACATCCTCGACTCCGCGCTGGACATTTGGAGGATCCGGCCATAGAAAATGCGCCAGCCGAAACGACTGGCGCACTCTCTTGGACTGGCGGGGAGGCTATTCGCCCGTGTCCTTGAGAACGACGAGCCTGCTCACGCCCTCGCGCACGAGGTTGAGGAGCACGCCCTTCTTGAGATCGGACTCACGGAGGGCTTCGCGGTACTCGCGCAGGGTCTTCACAGGCCGTTGGTTGACCTCCGTGAGCACGTCCCCGCGCTGGACCCCCTTCCGGCCAGCGAGACCGTCCTCGGCCACATCCGTCACCAACAGACCCTCCGTCACTTCAATGCCGTGTTCCTTGGCCAGGTCCTGCGTCAACGGCTGGATGGTGATCCCCAGATCCTCCGACGCCTCGGCATTCGAGCGCGGCCGGGCCGTCGCGGCCGTCGCCTGATCCTCGGGCCATTCCTCGGGCTTGACCTTGATCTTGATCGACTTGCCGTTGCGGACCACGTCGAGGACAACCGTCGACCCGATCGGCTTCGTCCGGACTTCGTTGCGGAGCTGCTGAGCGGTGTTCACCTGGCGGCCCTCGACCGCGGTGATCACGTCGCCCAAACGCAGATCGGACTTCGCTGCCGGCCCGTCCGTCACGATGCCCCGCACCACGACACCATCGTCAACCCCCTTGGCCAGCTCCCGCATCTCGGGGTCCTGGCTCAAGGCCCGGATCTCGAGGCCCAGCCAGGACCGGCTGAACTTGCCCTCCGCGATCAGTTTGTCGGAGACTTCCCGGGCCAGATTGCTCGGAATGGCAAACCCGATGCCCGTCCGCAACCCTCGAATCAGAGTGTTCACCCCGATGACCTCGCCGTCGATGTTGACCAGGGGGCCGCCGCTGTTGCCCGGGTTGATGCTCGCGTCCGTCTGGATGAAGTCCTGGTCCATCGAGGGATCCGGGATCACCTGTGAACGGCCCTTGGCACTCACGTGCCCCACCGTGACGCTGTAGTCCAAGTCGAACGGCGCCCCGATCGCCACGGCAAACTCCCCAACGCGAACCTTGTCGGAATCCGCCAGCCTGGCCACCGGCAAACCCTCGGCGCTGATCTTCAACACCGCAATATCCGACTGCGCGTCAACCCCGCGTATCTCGGCGTCGTACTCCTTGCCGCTCTTGAAGCGGACGCGGATCTTCTCCGCCCCCTCGACCACGTGCCGGTTTGTCAGAATATAACCGTCCTCCCGAATAACCACCCCCGAGCCCTGCCCATCGAACACCGGCGGCTGGTTGCGCCGACCGCGGTTCTCCCGGCGAAAACGCTCCCGGAACTGGTCGCGGAACTGCGGCGGCAGCCACTCCCACAAGGGATTCGAGTCGTCTTCGGCCATCGCGAAATCCGACCGGTGCGCGACACTGACCACCACCACCGACGGCGACACCTTGTCCGCCACCTCGATGAAGGCCTGATTCAGCTGCCGGACGATGTCCGCCGCATCCGACGCTCGAGCCGGCCCCGGGCCCCAGGCTGTCCCCACGGCCGCTCCGGCCCACAACCAGAAACCTGCCACACCCAACCCACGCTTGATCCCTTCAATCATCGCCATGACTCCAATGCGCTCCTTATCGATGCCATTCCAGGCTACTTGGAACCTGCCGGCCGCAGAAATGTTCAAAAACCCGCCAACGCCTCGCTGGTTGACGGCTTCCGCCAAGCCCGATAACGTCAGCCCCAGTAAACGTAAACGATCCATGCTCGAAGTCATTGAAAAACTCCTCCTCCTGCAGGATCGCGACCGCGACATTCACAGCCTGGAAACCGAACTAAGCGCCATTGACCCCCAGCGCCGACTGGCCCGAACCAAGGCGGAACAGACCCGAAACGCCGCCGATGCCGCCCGGCAGCGAGTCCGCCAACTCGAATCCGAAAGGAAAGAGCTCGAGCTCGAGGTGGTCAGCAAGCGCCAGCAGATCGAGAAGTACGAGCTCCAACAGTACCAGACCCGCAAGAACGACGAGTACCGCGCCCTCACGCACGAGATCGACACCTGCAAGGCTGCCATCCTCAAGATCGAAGACCGTGAGCTCGATCTCATGGAACAAGCCGAAATTGCCCAGAACCAGGTCAAAACCCTCTCCCGGGAAGCAGAAACCCTCGGGCGGGAGACTGAGCGGCAGCTCTCGGAACTCGACCAGCGCGAGACGGCCTTGCGTCAGCGCCTGGCCGAACTGCAAGCCGGCCGCCAGGCACTCGCCGCCTCGGTCGAGGAGTCTGCCCTTCCCCGCTACGAGCGCCTGCGCCAAACCAAAGGAGGACGCGCCGTCGTCGGAGTCGAGCACAGCGCCTGCGGCGGATGCCACGTCAAACTGCCGCCGCAGGTTGTCCTCCAGTGCCGATCGAACGTTGAATTGGTGCTTTGCCCCAACTGCGGACGCATCCTCTACTACACCCGCGACATGGACCTCGCCGTGGCCGAATAGCAGGAGCCTGGTCCTTTCGTTCCTTGTCAATCGCCTCGCGAGGGAATAGAATCCCTTAAGCTTCAGGAGGGCGGAGGTTCGCTCCCGGCCGTTCGGGTCGGGGGAGGAAAGTCCGAACTCCATAGGGCGGGATGCCGCGTAACCGGCGTGCGGAACGTTGGATACACGCGGGAGACGACCTCGAAAGAGGGCGTCGACGGATAGTGCCACAGAAAAGAAACCGCCCCGAAGCGCCGGGTCGTCATGGACGGCGTCGGCCTTCAGGGTAAGGGTGAAAAGGCGGGGTAAGAGCCCACCGCTCCAAGCGCAAGCGCGGAGGCACGGAAAACCCCATCCGGAGCAAGGCCAAATAGGGGGCCGAAGACGCGGCCCGCGTCGATTGCCGCGAGGCGGGGACGGCCCCGGGTCAGGCTGCTGAGACAAATGAGCCTCTCCGCGGACGCGCGAGCGCCCGCGCAGACAGAATTCGGCTTACAGCCCTCCTGAAGCTTGCGGCAACGGACAATGTCACTATCCTGGCGAGGCGCACTTCAAACCGATGAAACCTGCAGTCCAGAGAAACCGTGGGGGGCAGCGGGGCATCCTGCCTCCGCGCCTCGCCAATGTAGAGTCCTCGACGGAAGGCCGATAGGCCTGGAACCGGAGGAACCGGAACTTGACCTGATGAGCACGATTCCCAGGGGGCGAGGACTCTAGCGAGGCGCGCCTTGGACGCCGCAACGACCTGTGTCCAACCTGAGTGACCGTGAGTTCTTCGCCTTGGCCGTACTCCTGTACGGCGTCTGTTCCATTTACTCGATCTTCCTTTGGCGCAACGGCTTCCGACGAGACAACCGCATCGTCTACCTCTTCCTGCTGGCCGGTGCCGGCCTCCACACGATCGCCATGGCCAAACGCGGTTTCTCCTTCGCCCGATGTCCGGTAACGAATCTCTACGAGGCAACAGCCTTCACCGCGTGGGCCATCGTGGCCCTCTACCTGGGGCTCGGCTTGATCCGGCGCCTCCGCTTCCTCGGCGCGTTCGCGTCGCCTCTCCTCTTTGGTCTGGGCGTGTTCGCGCTGATGCCGAAGCTCGACATCCATGGGCCACAGCCGCAGTTCACCCATGGACTCTCGAGTCTGCACGCTTCCTTGACGCTGCTCGCCTACGGGGCGTTCGGCCTCGGGGCGGTGGCGGCGCTCATGTATCTCCTCCAGGCCCGCGATCTCAAGCTGCGTAAAATCCGCGCAATTCACGCTCATCTACCGCCCATCGAACGGCTCGAACATGTCGCTGCCTGGCTGCTGGCGTGCGGTCTGCTGCTGCTCAGCACGGGCCTGCTGCTGGGCATCGCATGGCTGAAGCGGGAGAAGGGCGTCTATCTCCAAGCGGACCCCAAGATCCTCTGGTCGGGCTTTGTCTGGTGCCTGTACTTCGGCCTGCTGATCTTGCGGGGGTGGTACGGCCAGGGCGGCCGGCGTTTCGCATGGGGGACCGTGGTCTGCTTCGGCTTCGTCCTGATGACCTTCTGGGGATTCAATCTGCTGTCCGACATCCACAATCCTTGACACGCCATGTCCGTCGTCCTGGTCGGCATCAGCCATCGCACGTCGCCCGTCGAAATCCGGGAGCGACTGGCGTATGCCGACGCCGCGATTCCGGACGCGCTGCGGTGTTTGCGGGCTGCACGGCTCGCCGATGAGGCGGTGATCGTGTCGACGTGCAACCGGGTCGAGGTCTATGGGGGCGTCAACGACGATCCGGGGGCGGCCCTCGACCGACTGCGCCAGTTCCTCATCGAATCCCGGGGCATCGATCCCTCTCTCAGTGCCGGGCTCTACGGGTTATCCGAGCCGCAGAGCCTCGAACACTTGTTCCGAGTCGTCGCAGGACTCGAATCGATGGTCCTGGGCGAGACCGAGGTTCTGGGACAGGTTAAACGGGCTTACGATCTCGCGCTCCGGCATCATCATACCGGCCGTCAGCTGAACCGGGCCTTCCAGCGGGCATTCAATGTCGCCAAGCAGATCCGCACCGAAACCCGGATCCAGAGGGGCAACATCTCGGTCGCTTCAGTGGCCGTTGATCTCGCCGAGCGCATCTTCAGTTCGCTCTCCGAGCGCTCGGTCCTGGTCATTGGCGCCGGCGACACCAGTGAAAAGACGGCTCGCGCGCTCCTCTCCCGCGGCGCCAGGGAGGTGATGGTCACGAACCGCTCGCACGACCGCGCTCTAGCCCTGGCGAGCGCCCTGGGCGGACGCGCGCTTCCGTTCACGGACTGGAGCGCGGCCTTTCCGGACGTTGACATCATCGTCAGCAGCACGTCCGCCCCGCACTGCATCCTCGATCGAGCCCGATTGAGCCCGCTTCTCGACCGCAGAGACCGGTCCCCACTCCTGCTGATCGATATCGCAGTGCCCCGCGACATCGATCCCGATGTCCTGCTCCTCGAAGACGTCTATCTCTACAACATTGACGATCTGCAGTCGATCGCGGCCGAAGCCCTCCGACTGCGGCAGGAGGAGCTCGGCCGTTGCGAGGCGATTATTCGCGAGAAGGTCCAGACCCTCACCAGCCCGTCTAAACCGGCCCAGGACACAGGACACGAACTGGCGTTCGGAAGCAATGCATGACGACCATCCTCGTCACCCGCGGCAGCCCGCTCGCCCTGGCGCAAGCGCACCTTGTCCTGGCACAATGTCGGAGCACATTCCCCGAACGCGCGTTCACGATTCGCACCGTCAAGACCACCGGCGACAAGCGGCAACGCGCCTCGATGGCGAAACCGGATGCCCACCTGCCAAAAGGCCTCTTCACGAAGGAACTCGAGAACGCGCTACTCGATGGAACCGCCGATCTCGCCGTCCACAGCCTCAAGGATCTGCCGACGGATCTGCCCGAAGGCCTGATCTTGGGCGCGGTGCTCGAGAGGGAGGATCCGCGTGACGTTCTTGTCTATCGCGGCAACGGCTCCCAGCAGCGACGCGGCTTCCCCAGCGGACTCCGGGTGCGGGATCTGCCCGCAAACACCGTTGTTGCCACCAGCAGCACCCGACGCCGCGAGCAGCTTCTTCGCGCGAATCCCCACCTCAGGATCGTCGAAATCCGAGGAAACGTCGGCACGCGGCTCCGCCGACTGGCCGATGACCCCGGGCTCGACGCCACGATCCTGGCGATGGCGGGCTTGAGGCGTCTGGGATATGAAGTGCAATCCGATGCAGCCCTGAGCACGGCTTCACCCGAAGGCGATGGACCCGTCGTTCCGCATGGCCTTCTCGCCAGCATTCTGACGTTCGACGAGATGCTCCCTTGCGTGGGCCAGGCGGCAATCGGGATCGAGATCCGACGATCGAACGATGACGCGGCCGCGATCTGCTCCCGTATCAACCATCAACCCACGATGGCGTGTGTCAGAGCCGAGCGCGCGTTTCTGCACGGGATGGGGGGAGGCTGCCAGAGCCCCGTTGCGGCGTACGCCGAGGCCGAAGGAGCAATCCTCCGCATGCGTGCCATTTCCTTCAGAACCAAGATCGCTGTGGAGGTTGTGGCAAGCGGGGATCCCGTGAAACCTGTGGAATTGGGACTCAGCCTTGCAGGTCGTCTCAAGGACCTCGAGAGCAGGCCAGTCAATCCCCGTTCGAGCTCGCGCTGACCTCGAACACCGAAACCGAGCCCAGATCCTCGCCTAATCCGGCTTCCGGGTGGACGGATTCAGCCGGTCGCGACACGGTGACAGTTCAACATCGGCCCCTCGACTGCGCTCGGGGCAGGCCGTCTCGGCGAAGATTCACGGCTGCACGGTACTCCAGGGCTGGGCCCGCTCGAAAGCGGTACCTCTTCGGGCGCGGCACCGCACTCCACGACGCTATCGCGCGGATCGGGGGGCCGTGGCGCGAGCGCGAGCTTTTGATCGGGTCGGGTGCCGGGGATTGCGCCCCGGCACCCTCCCACACCACCGGACGTGCGGTTTTCCGCATCCGGCGGTTGAACGGTGCGACTTTGCTACATGGCGGTCGCAAGCTCTGAGGGCATCACAAACCCCCAGCGTCGCAACACCGTGTTGCTCAACATCAGTGCTTCGTGCATCGCTTTCTGTCGTGAGTTCCGCAATCGGCAGGGGCGGGTCCACTCCCAGGGCTTGAACGGCGGCTTCTCCGCCGGGGCCTCGGTTTTGCCAGACCAGGGTCGTGACCACAGTTGTCGCGCCCTGCTGTTTCGGACTTCGTTCTCCCCGCTCGTTCAGGTTCTCATTGAGCTCTGCGCTTCCGTCCTTCGGCCCTTGGCTCCCGCCCGACTTTCGCCGGGCTTCTTCGCTACTATGGCCTCTGCTGACTC
>JAKQDD010000087.1 GCA_029556615.1 Verrucomicrobiota bacterium
CACCGCCTTGTACTGCTCGGCCGCCTCCTTGACGTGCGACGGCCCGAGCTCTTCCAGGCACTGCGCGAGCCCGAGCTGCGCCCCCGGATCGGCCGGCGCCAGGCTGGCCGCCTGGCGGAAGAACGGCAGCGCCTCGGCCGCTCGGCCGGCGCGCATCAGCACCGCCGCCAGGTTGCGCTTGGCGAAGGCGTTCGCGGGCTCGAGCTTGACCGCGTCGCGCAGCGCGTTGGCCGCCTCGTCGGCGCGCCCGGTGCGCGCGAACGCTACCCCGAGCGCGATGAACGCGTTCGCGTGCGTGGGGTCGAGTTTGAGCGCCCGCTGCAGCGGGGCGACCGCCTCTGCCGGTCGCCCCAGCTCGGACAGGCACAGCCCGTGGCTGTAGGCGAGCTCGGCGTCGTCGAGCATGCCGTCGAGCGCCTCGAGCACCGGCAGCGCATCCTCCAGGAAGCCGTTTTGCAGCAGCCCCAGCACGTAGGCCTTCGGCTCGACCCCGCGCTCGGGGACCGCGACCACGCGCACGAATGCGTCATCGACCGCCACCACTGCCTGCCAGCCGCGCGCCGCGTAGTCGAGCGCGTAGCGCCCGATCACCGCCTGCTCGAACTCGGCCGTGCCGCGCGGCGGCAGGCCCGCCAGATCGAGGTCGGCGAGCGGGATCTGGAAGATTTCGGGGGCTTGGCGGGTGGTCATCGGGTGTTCGGACTGTTGAGTGCGGCCGGGATTGTCGCATCGCCTGCCGCCCATCGGCGGTTCAGCGAGTAACCCAGCAGCAGGAAAGTCGGCAACCGGCCCGCTGCTCTGCTTCTCTGCAGAACGCCTTTTTGGCGGTGCCGCGGTGATTGAGCTGGGAATGGTTGGAGCGTTTCAGTGCCGACTGGGGGGGGCTGTTTCTTGGCCCCCTGGGGGGGGCCTGTTCAAAGGGGAGGGGGGGCCGGCGTAGCCGGGGGAACCCCGTAGGGGTGCCCCTCGCCCGGGTTGGGATCCGCGACTTATCCACAGCGAGGACGACCCATTACAGGTCAAGAGATAAAGGAAAAAGCTAAAGGCAAACCTTACAGGTTTAGGGGGGGGGTCTTTATGCGCGAAAGAGGGGGGGCGACTATGCGTGCGATTCCGGGGAAGGGGGGGGGGCGACTATGCGTGGACGGGGGGGGCGACTATGCGGGGACAACTCCTGCGGTCCACAGCCTTATCCAGATCCGGGCTCTTGCCCCGGCCTGGCGCTGTTACATTCCATGCAATTTGGCTAAAAGGGGGGCGATTATGCGTGCACTTGCACAATTCCCAATGAATACAATTATTTATAAGGGATAGGAGGGGGAGAGGGGAAAAGCAGCAGTCCGCCTGTAACTTGCTCGACTTTGGCCTTCGGATACACCGCGAGAACTTTCTTGAGAGCCGGCAGGAAAGCCTTCTTGAAGTCCTTGTCGGCCTCGATCCCTGTGTATTCCTGGCCGAACTGCTCGCGCAGCGATTTCCAGTGAAGCGTCACCGG
>JAKQDD010000143.1 GCA_029556615.1 Verrucomicrobiota bacterium
CCCCGCCGCGCCGCCGTGAACGTCTGCCCCGCGGCGCTCACCGTCACATTCGTTGTCGGATTCGCCACCCCCGCCACGTCCACGTACGGCGCGACCGAGCGTCCGGTGATCTGGTTGAGCAGGTTGTTCGTGTAACTGCTCGCCGCCGAGGCCCGGCCCCCCGTGCTCTCCCGGTTCCCGATGTCGTCGAAGGCGTACTCGAACTGCTGCCCGGCCACCGGGGTCCCGTCCGACCAGTATCTCTTGCCGCTGATCACCTGCCCCAGGGCGTCGTACTGGTAGACCCAGTATGATCCGTCCGCCAACTTCATCCGCGTCCGCTGGTTCGCCCGGTTGTACTGGTACTCGAATCCGAAGGGTAACCCGGGCGCTCCACTCCCATAGGCCCGCGTCGAGACCGACGTCAGCCGCCCGAGCCGGTCCCAGACCCGAGTCGCCACCAGGCCCGCGGCACCGCTGTTGGTCATCGTCAGGCTCGACACCAGACTTGAGTTGGCCGCGTACCCGTACGCCGCCTCGACGCTCCCATCGCTCACCTTCCAGAGCCGCCCGGCCGCGTCGTACGTGTAGCCCGCCGCCTGGAGAACGTTCGTCCCCGACATCGCGCTCAGGCCGCTGCGCCGCAGGGCACTGTCATACGTCCAGTTCATCGAGAACCCCGCCAACGTCCCCCCGTTGTACGCCTCCGTCAAGGGCGCACCCGCCCCGTTGAACCCGACGCTCGTCGTCACCCCGTTGCACACCACGTTCGTCCGCTGTCCCTGCCGGTCGTACCCGTAGCTCACGTCCGGCGTGCTGTCCGAGTAGTTCACCCCTGCCAGGTCGCCGGCGGCGTTGTACGTGTACAGGGTCGTTACTCCCCGTTTCCACGTCCTCTGTCCGAGCCGTCCCGAGGGCCAGTTCGTGTACGCCGGTCCCCCGGTTCCTTCCTGCGCGGGCGGGTTTCCGGTCGCCTGGTCCGGGTAGTCCTTGGACGCAAGCCAACCGCGCTGCGGATGGTAGTTCCAGCGCGTGGTCGCCGTCCGCGTGTTCCCGGCAAAGTCCTGCCACGTCTTCATCGTGCGCATCCGGCCCTGGGCGTCGTACGTGTACTCGACCGGGTACACCCGAGAGCCCGAGGTCCTTTGCAGCAAGCCATTGGCCAGGAACTCGTTCGTCATGCTGGCACCGTCCGGGTGCACCGTCTTCACCACCCGACCTTCC
>JAKQDD010000152.1:2500-21756 GCA_029556615.1 Verrucomicrobiota bacterium
GCTACCAGACGTTGGCCACGCCGGCCACGGGCCTGACCTGGCATCACCTGGCCGTGGTGTTCGACTACGACGCCGGCCTGGGAGAGTACGTGTTCAAACTGTACTGGGACGGCGAGGCTGCGGGCATGACCCGACAAGGGATGGGCGGCGCAAGCAGTTCGCCTACGCAGTTGGGTTCGGCTTCCGCGGGAGGCCTGGAGCGTTGGGTGGGCGCGTTGGATGAAGTGGCCTTCTACAGCGACCCGTTGAGCGATGCCGCGATCCGCGCCCACTACAACGCGTTCCTCGTCGGGGATCCCCCCACAATCCTCAGGCAACCCCAGGGGGGGACGTATCTCTCCGGCGTCCCGCTCTCGCTATCCGTCGAGGCCAAGGGCACACAGCTCGCCTACCAATGGTACAAGGACGGCGCCCCCATCGCCGGCGCGACGAGTGCGACGCTCGCGCGGTCGCCTCTGGGGGCCGCACACACCGGCGCGTATCAGGTGATCGTGTCGAACCCGGCCGGTCAGGTCACCAGCGACACCGTCGCCGTTCAACTGGGGGCGCTGTCGTCGCGGCTCACGAACTACCAGGCTGCGATTCAAGCCGAACCGAGTTTGATTTCGCATTACACGTTCGACCGGTTGGACGGTGGCGACGTGCGGGGACCGAATCCCGGCACGCTCGACGGGCAAACGTGGTTCGGCGCCGGGATTGGCGGCGGCGCGGGGCAGGCGCTCGTTCTCGAGGGGGCGGGCCGGCTCAACCTGGGGACGGTCGGGGCCTTTGATTTCGCCGGGGGAATGGGGACATTCGAGGCCTGGGTGCGGGCCGACTGGACATCGGATCCGGGTTATGCGCCGACGATTGCCGCGGATCGGGACGGGATTCCGGTGAACTGGAGCCTTCACATGAACCCGGACAAGGCCTACGCCGGGCTGTGGGACGGGTCATCCTACCAGCCGCAGCCGACGCCCGGAGCCGGCACCGCTTGGCATCATCTGGCGGTTGTCTTCAGCTATGACTGGGTGACGGGATCCAGTTCCTGCACGACGTATTGGGACGGGGTGTTTGCGGGAGCGACGGCGCAGGGCTTGGGCTACGCTCCCGAGTCCCCGACCCAGCTCGGGTCGTCTTCGCCCGTGGGTCAGGAAGGATGGCGGGGCGCCCTGGACGAGGTTGCGTTCTACAGCGACGCGCTCGACGCGACGGCGATTGCGGCTCATTACGCCGCTTTCACCGCGGGCGAACCGCCGGCCATCACGGTGCAACCGGCCAGCGCGCGGCTCGTCTCGGGCAACCCGCTGGTCCTGACCGTCGGCGCCCAGGGTCTCGATCTCGCTTATCAATGGCACAAGAACGACGTCGCCATCCCTGGAGCCGTGGGGCCCGGGCTCGCCTTCGGCGCGGTGACGGCGGATGACGCCGGCACGTATCACGTCACCGTGACGAATCCCAGCGGGAGTGTCCGGTCGCAGAACGCCGTGGTCACGGTGCTGGTCCCCGATCTGCCCAGGTATCAGGCTGCCGTGCGCGCCGAAGCCGGCCTCGTGTCCTATTACACGTTTGACGCCAGCGATGCCTCGGACTCGCATGCGGCCAACCACGGACTGTTCGAAGTGGACGCGCAATTCGGCCCGGGCGTTGGCTTGGGCGCCGACCAGGCCGCGATGTTCTACGGGGCGGGCTATGTGGGTCTGGGTCAGGTTGACAGCTTCGATTTCAGCGACGGGACGGGGACGGTCGAGGCCTGGATCCGCGCTGACTGGACGTTGGATCCCGGCTATGACCCGACCCTGTTTGCCGATCGCGACGGCAACCCTGTGAACTGGAGCATCCACATGACCCGCTCCAAGACGACGGCGGGCCTTTGGAACGGCCAGATTTACCAGGCCGTGCCCGTGGCCAACGTGGGCGGCAGCTGGCATCATCTGGCCGCTGTGTTTGACCGGCAAGATGCGAACAGCACGTTTACCCTCTACTGGGATGGACTCCCGGTCACCACGACGTACCAGGGCATCGGCGCCAGCCCCGGGTCGCCGACCCAGATCGGATCGTCCTCGCCCGTGGGCCAGGAGGTTTGGCTGGGCGCGATCGACGAGGTGGCCTTCTACAGCCAGGCCCTGAGCGCGACTGCGGTTCGCGCCCATTACGAGGCGTTGCTGGGACCGTTGCCTTCGGCGCCGACCCTCGTCGCCGGGATCACCGGCGATCAGCTGACGCTCTCCTGGTCCTCGGATGCCGCCGGTTACATTCTCGAGTCGGCGGCGGGACTGCCGGCTGCGACCTGGACGGAGGTGCCCGGAGCCAAGCCGGAAGGAACGGTGGTGGAGACGCCGGGAGCGGCGCGGTTCTATCGGTTGCGCAAGGGCGATTGACCGGAGCTCGATGACTGTAGGGGCGCCCCGGCCGGGGGCGGATTGGGGGACCCCGAGCCGATCTTGCTTTTTCGGTTGAGCGTGGCATACTTACGTTAATCCTCAACCAGACCCTTGGCGGGTGTGGCCTTTCTGGGGAGAGAATGGAGGGAGCGTATGACCACAGTCGGTTTGTCACGGCGGGCTTCAGGAAGAAGTTGCTTTATTCTGTCGGAGACGTTGGCCGTCTTCGGCTTGGGGGCCGTCGGCCTTGCCCCCGATGCTCTGGGGGCAGGAACGCTCGAAGGGGAGATCCAGGCGCGACCGGCTCCTGTTTATCGGTGTCCCGGCCTGCCATGCACCCAACCCAACGTGTTCAACGTCTCGGTGGCTGTGCATTTCAATGCGAGCGCCGCGCAGCTCGACGCCATCCGGAACCTCGTGAGCGCCGGCTCGTCGATCCTGTTCGACGCCACGGATGGCCAAGCAGAGATCGGCGAGGCCTTCGTCTACAACAACGCGTTCGGCGCGGTCGCCGATATTCACATCTACCCTGCATCGAGTCCAACGTGGTGGTATGCCAATACCGGCCAGTGGAAGGTGGGTGGCGGGATCCACGTCTCAATCGACAATGTCATTGCTGCTGGCGCCCCAGGCGAGAGCCTGGCCCATGAATTCGTTCATTTGGTGTTCGACGCGCGGGACGAGTACGAATCGCGCGCCGCCGGCTGCGGCGGTGTGATCGGCGGCGCCAGCTGTCCCGATCCCGCCGCGATCGCTGCAGGACAAGCTTCCTGCCTTATGGACCAGGGGGGCGTGGGCGCCGTCGACGGCACCCACTCCGAGCTCTGCTGGGGGCACGGCGATCCGGCAGACCTGACGGATTTCTCGGGCGGCAATCATGATGCGACGACGGTGACCGAGCAGTCCCGTTGCCGAGCGAACCGCTCCTGTTGGGAGCAGGTGGTTTGGTCGTGGCCGGACCACTTCACCATGCCAGCCGGCGCGCCCGACCCCGCCGCGAACGGAGCGGTGGTGGATCCCAGTCACTTTGTGATGGCCGATGACACCGTTCGCGTCGTGTTGGTGCTGGACGAATCGGGCAGCATGAGCCTCGAATCTCCCACCCGCATGCAACGGTTGCAGGTGGCCGCCAATGACTTCATCACCCTGGCTGAGAATGGAACCGAACTGGGCATTGTCTCCTTCTCGGATGATGCCGAGCCGGCAAGCGGGCATGCCAGCGTGGCCATCGCCCCCCTCGGGGCAGGGCGCGCGGCCTGGACCACGGCCGTCAACTCCCTGACCCCCGGGGAATGGACCAACATCGGCGACGGCCTGCAAAAGGCCAGAGCGATGATCGCGGCTGCCGGGGGTGTCACCGCGAACACCTGCATCGTTCTCATGACCGACGGTCTCAACAACCGACCCGAGGACGATCCGGCAGGACATCTGGCCGACGCTCTCGCCGACCTGCTCGCCGACGGCATCCCCGTTTACGTGACCTGCACCGGCGGTGACCTCGGGCTCTCGTCGCAGTGCTCCGAGATCGCTGCCGCCACCGGCGGCTTCTACGTGGACTCCGCCGATGCCGCGGATCTGCCGCAGACCTTCGCCGACATTCACGAGAAGATCTCCAGCCGGGAGGCCGTGGACTCCGCGACCGGCACACTGGCCAAGACGTTCTCGAAGAAGGTCTTCGTCGAGCAAGGATCGGAATCTGCGACATTCACTCTCGTCTGGGACGACGAGAAAGCCAGCGCCACCTTGATGCTCATCGATCCCGCCGGCGGCCAGCACGAGGCGCTGCCTATGCCCCAGGGACGCTACGCACGAATTGGCAAACCCGTGTCGGGGGAATGGGAGATGATCATCACGCCCCGGTCGACGTCGGCCAGCCGGTTCGTCGCGCGCGCCTACAGCCGCAGCCAGATCCAAAGCCTGACCTCAGCGGTTCGGCTGCCCCGCGTGCTTCCCGGCAAGCCGATCTACATCTACGCTTACCCCCGCAGCATCGGCGGCGCCATCACCGCCCCCGGAACCAAGATTGTCGGCACCGTCCGCCTCCCCAACGGGGAACAGGATGCAATCGAGTTCGACGACGAGGGCCCGGATGCGAGTGGCGAGGGGGACGATCTCAAGCACGACGGCATCTTCACGGGTGTTTACCGCAGCACCAAACAGAAGGGACCCTACCGATTCCATCTGGGGGCGAACATCAGCGGCTGGATGCAATCCACGGACCGCTCGAAAGTGGATCCTGCGCTGCGTAGCCCCCGATTCTCGCGAGAGGTTCGGCTCTCAGCCGCCGTGGGCGAACCGTCAGACACCCGGCCGCTGGCGATCGTCCGCGTAACGGGATGCACCCTCACAGCCGCCAACGTCACGTTCTCTGTGCCGGTCACCGCCACGACAGCGCGCGACCCTTCGAACTACAACATCAAAGGCCTCGAGATCGTCTCGGTGAAAGTGGAAAGCCCCACGAGAGTGCACTTGACGACCAGCCTTCAACGCCCCAAGACGCAGTACACGCTCATGGCCAGAAACATCTGCGATGCCACAACCGGGCTCGTCATCGAGCCGCCCGGCGATTCCTACTCGTTCTGGTCCGACGAAGACTGCGTGCTGCTCCGGTTCACCAAGATGAGGAACAACGGGGACGGCACTCTCACGCTCGAGTGGACGGGAGGCGGCACGCTCCAAATGGCCCCTACCGCCCTCGGCCCGTGGCAGGACATACCGAAAGCCACCAGTCCGTTCCGATTCAACCCCACTGCTTATCAGCAGTTCGGCCGGCTCCACCTTTAGCACGCTGCTCCCGCTGTCGGTGGGCAGGAGAGGCTCGCCTCCCCGGTCCCGCGACGACGATCGCGCCCACCCACGTGCGCCGCCGGCAGTCCGGGGATGACTCTGTCGAGCCGGTGCGCCGACCGGACAAGTCGGCCGGATGCAGAAGATGGCCTGATCCGGCCAGGGTCTTTTCATCGGGAGGAGCCCGTGTGGTGGTGCGGACGCGGGGTTGTCGGCGTGGGCACTGACCGCATGACTGGGGGGGGCTTGAATCCACGCTTGACCCGGAGGGGGCTTCAGCTTATACACAAGTAGCCTGATTAGATGGGGTTGCCTAAAATTGAACCGAACCGCCTCCTATGACGAAACGCGATTTGGTGGTCAAGATCAGTGAGGAAACCAGCTTGGTACAGCAGGTGGTCCTCGACGTCATCCAGCGGACCCTGGATCACATCTCGACGGCGCTGGCACGGGGCGAGACCGTCGAGTTGCGCAACTTCGGCGTGTTCGAAGTCAAAGTGCGCAAGGCGCGCATCGGGCGCAATCCCAATTCGCCCGAAAACGACGTCCGCATTCCTCCTCGAGCCGTGGTGAAGTTCAAGGCCGGCAAGGAAATGCGGGATGAAGTACTGAAGCTGACGCCGTCGCAGCCGGCATCGCCCGGCTGATGCCGCGCTCATCGCCCTGATGATGGGCGCGCTCCGACGGCCTCATGCTCCGCCGGAGCCGCAAGCGATGGCGCCGGAAGTCATGGCGCACTCCCGAGGATGGCCCTACACACTATGCGCACACTGGTGATCGGCATCGACAGCGGCACGCAATCGACGAAGGCCCTCGTGTTCGACGCGGACCGCGGACGGGTCGTGGGAACGGGGGCGGTTCGCTACGGCCTGCTGCCGGGATTGCCGCCCGGCGCCAAGGAGCAGCATCCGCATACCTGGCGCTCCGCCGCGACGAAGGCTGTGCGCCAGGCGCTGGGCGAAGCCAAAGCCGCAGCGGCCGAGGTCAAGGCGCTGGGCGTGAGTGGGCAACAGCACGGATTCGTCCCGCTGGACGCGAAGGGCGAAGTGATCCGGCCTGCCAAGCTCTGGTGCGACACGGTGACGGCCCCTGAGTGCGACGAGATCACCGCCGCGCTCGGCGGACCGGCTGCGGCCGTGCGCGCCTTGGGCAACGCCGTGCTGCCGGGCTTCACCGCCTCGAAGATCCTCTGGCTGAAGAAGCACGAGCCCGACCATTTCTCGAGGCTGGCCACGGTGCTGCTGCCGCATGATTATCTGAACTGGTGGCTCACGGGCCGGGCGGTGATGGAATACGGCGACGCCAGCGGGACGGCGCTGATGGATGTCCGGAGGCGGTGTTGGTCCAAGGCGGCGATCCGGGCGATCGACGGCGGGCTCGAGGCCTGTCTGCCAGGGCTGATGGCGAGCGACGAACCGGTGGGCTGCCTGCAGGCGTCGGCGGCGCGCGCCCTCGGTCTCGGGACCGACGTGCTGGTGAGCGCCGGCGGCGGGGACAACATGATGGGTGCGATCGGCACGGGGAACACCCGGCCGGGGGTCATCACCGCCAGCATCGGCACCAGCGGCACGATCTACGCCTGCGCCGACCGGCCCGTGATCGATCCCCGAGGCGAGATCGCTGCTTTCTGCGACTCGGCCAACCGCTGGCTCCCGCTCTTGTGCACGATGAACGTCACGGTGGCCACGGAAATGGTGCGACAGGACTTCGGGATGACGCATGCCGAGTTCGAACGTACCGCCAGGAAGGCGCCGGCGGGATCCGACGGGCTGCTGCTCCTTCCGTACCTCGAGGGGGAGCGGACGCCGAACGTGCCGGCGGGCACGGGTGTGTTCGTGGGCGTCAATACCCGGACCTTCACCGCACCGCACTTCGCCCGGGCTGCCATGGAAGGCGTGATCCTGGGGATGAATTACGGGCTGCGCCGGCTGGCGTCCCTGGGAGTGCGTCCTGCCCAGATTCGAGCCACGGGCGGTGGCGCCCAATCCGGGCTCTGGCGGCAGATCATGGCGGACATCTTCAATGCGGAAGTGGTGACGCTCAAAGTGTCCGAGGGCGCCGCATTCGGGGCGGCGTTGCAGGCGTTGTGGTGCTGGCGGCGGGCCCGGGGCGAGCGCGTCGGGATCGAGGAGATCACGGACGCGTTCGTGGCGGTGAACCCGCGAGCCACGGCGGTGCCGTGCCCGGCCGCGGCGCAGCGGTACGTGGAGTTGCAGGCGCTGCAGGACGCAACGTCGAAGGCCTTGCGCGGCGTGTTTGCGCAGCACCGGGCTTTTGTGACCTCGAACCCGAAGAGGCGCTGAACGGCTTCTCCTGGCGAGGCGCGTCTCAGACCAATGAAACATGCAGTCCAAAGGAACCGTGGGGAGGGCAGCGGGGCACCCTGCCTCCGCGCCTCGCTAATGTAGAGTCCTCGAAGGCGGGGGGGTGGGTTGGGATGTGCGGTTGCGCTGGATTTTGCGCCGGACTGGGGCCATCTTAGGCGCATGAAGTTCGTACTCACGACCCACAACGTCACGCTCACCAAGGCGATCGAGGATCACATCCTCGACAAGCTCGACAAGCTCGAGCACTTCAATCGCTGGGCGGTGGATGCGCGGGTCACGCTCGAGCATGACCATACCAAGGCGCCGGAGCGGCAGTTCAAGTGCGGCGTCCGACTCGGGGTGCGGGGGCCGGATCTTTTTGCGGAGGACAGCGAGCGGGATCTCTACACGGCCATCGACCTGGCGTTCAAGAAGATCGAACAGCAGATCCGAAAACGCCAAAGCCGGCGCAAGTCGAGCAAGCACACCGTGGCCGCGCGCCACAAGCGGCGCCAGCAAGAGGCCGATATCTGACGCCGCATCCGCAGCGCACCCCCACTTCCTCGAGCCTCGGAGCGCGCGTGTGACATGATCTTGCGCGCCCGCAACGTGGTGCCGGTGACGCGTCCGGTGGTATGCAACGGCGCCGTGGTGGTTCTCGAGGGTCGGGTGCGGGCGGTGGGGCCGTGGCGGGAGGTTGCGGCCCGATGGGGTGGCCGGGTGTTGGATCTTGGGGACTCGGCCCTGCTGCCGGGCCTGGTCAACGCCCATTGCCACCTCGATTACACCCACATGGCCGGCCAGCTGCTGCCGCGGCGTTCGTTCACCGAGTGGATCCATGGCATCACGGAACTGAAGGCTGGCTGGGGCTACTCGGACTTCGCCAAGTCGTGGCTCGCGGGAGCGCGGCAACTGATCGCAACCGGCACCACGACCGTGGGCGACATCGAGGCGTTTCCGGACCTGCAACCGGACCTGTGGTTCGCCACGCCGCTGCGGGTCCATTCGTTCCTCGAAATGACGGGCGTGCGCAGCCGGCGCGAGCCGGCGGCCCTCCTGCAGGAGGCGCTCGAACGGGTTGACCGGTTGGCTCCCGCCGCAGTCCGCGGCCGCGTGGGTCTCTCGCCGCACGCACCCTACTCGACCCCTCCGTCCCTGATCGAGCTCACCGCGGAAGCCGTCCGCCGGCGCGGGGGCCAATGGATGATCCACGCCGCCGAGTCTGCCGAGGAACTCGACATGTTTCTGCACCGGCGCGGGCCGTTGTTCGACTGGCTCGCCCGCAACGAGCGGGACATGGGGGATTGCGGCGGCGTGACGCCGGTGGGGCAGTTGGCGCGGTTGGGCGTACTCGATGCCCGTTGCGTGGTCGTTCACGCGAATTACCTGGCGCCGGCCGACGTCGCGCTCCTCGCCAGGAATCAGGTGACCGTGGTTCACTGTCCCCGCAGCCATGCCTTCTTCGGTCATGCGCCCTTTCCCTTGGCGGCACTCCGGCGGCGCCGGGTCAACATCGCCCTCGGGACGGACAGCCTGGCCACCGTCGTCAAGCGCCGGGGCGAACCGGTTCAGTTGGATCTGTTCGCGGAGATGGCTGCGTTCGCCGAGGCGCATCCCGGGGTGGCGCCGGACCGGATCCTGCGGATGGCGACTCAGAGCGGCGCGATCGCCCTGGGGCGGGCGGGGGTTATCGGGGAGATCAGCACGGGAGCGATGGCGGATCTCATCGCTCTCGAAGGCGTGCCGGACGGCCGAAAGCTGATGGAGGCGGTGGTGCATCACCGCGGTGCCGTGGCAGCGTCGATGGTCGAGGGCGTCTGGGTGTCAGGCTGCAGCCGCGAGCGCTGACCCTCTAGCGAGGCGCGCCTCAGACCCAGTCGAGTCCCCAGGCACATGAAGACCCTGCTGTGCCTGCCCACGCTCTCTTCCGCGCCTCGCTAATGTAGAGTCCTCGAAGGCAGGGGGGCAGGGCTGGAACGGCAGGGGCCAAACTTGACCTGTTGACCCCATGTTTCACAAGTCGAGGACTCTAGCCGCGGGCGGTGACCGCGGCAGGTGAAAGGGAGCCGCGAATGGTGCTCGTGCCGCCTCCGACAAGGGCGCGTCCAGGTTCCTGGTCAAGCCCCGAGGATTTCGGCGTTGGCATGCCCAAGTCCCTGCAAGTCAACCCGGGGATCTTTACAACGCCCGAAGATGGACTAGCCTGAATTCGCTCCGGGCGGGGCTCGGGGCGGCGACATGGCGAAGGCATTCATCCGGATCGGCGGGGCGCGGGTGCACAACCTGAAGAACCTCACCCTCGACCTGCCCCGGGACCGGCTGGTGGTGATCACCGGGCCGAGCGGCTCGGGCAAGTCGTCGCTGGCGTTCGACACCCTCTTTGCCGAGGGCCAGCGGAAGTACATGGAGTCCCTTTCCGCCTATGCGCGGCAGTTCCTCGATCTGATGGAGAAACCCGAGGTGGACTTCATCGAGGGCCTGTCGCCCGCCATCGCGATCGAGCAGCGAACGGCTGGGGCGAACCCGCGGTCGCTGATTGCCACGACGACCGAGATCTACGATTACCTGCGGCTGCTGTTTGCGCATGTGGGGCAGCCGCATTGCCCGGTCACGGGCCAGCTGATCACCTCGCAGACCACGAGCGAGATCGTGGACCGGATCCTGGCCTTGCCGGCGCGATCGCGCGTCATGCTCCTGGCGCCGGTGGTGCGCAACCAGCGGGGCGAGTTCCGCGACGTGATTCAGCGGATGGGCCGCGAAGGGTTCGTCCGGGCCCGGATCGACGGCGAGATCGTCGAGCTGGCGGGCAATGTGCGCGTCGAGCTCGAACCGCGGCAGCGCCACACCATCGAGGTGGTGGTCGACCGGCTGGTGATCGAACCGGCGGTGCGGACCCGGCTGGCGGACTCGGCGCAAACGGCGTTGAAGTGGGGCGAGGGCCGGATGCTCGTGCTGCACCAGGCGCCGGGCGCGGGAGCGCAGGCGCCGTGGGCGGAGACCCTGCACTCGAACCGGATGTACAGCCCGGCCACCGGCGCGAGCTACGACACGCCGACTCCGAAGCATTTCTCCTTCAACTCGCCGTTGGGAGCGTGCCCGGTCTGCCACGGGCTGGGCCAGAAGCAAGTGTTCGCCGAAGACCTCGTCGTGCCGGACCCGGAACGGACGCTCGAGCAAGGGGCGATCCTGCCGTGGCGCCGCGGCGGGAAGCGGATGGTGCTCTACTATCGGAGCCTGTTGCGGGGCCTGGCGGAGCACTGCGGCGCGAACCTGCAGACGCCTTATCGGGACTTGTCCCCCGAGTTTCGCAAGGTGCTGCTGCACGGATCCGGGGAGGTCGAGGTCCAGTTCACCTTCTGGCGCGCGGGCAAGATGAGCCGCGTGAGCCGGCCCTTCGAGGGCGTGATCCCGAACCTGCAGCGGCTCTTCCGGGAGAGCGAGAGCGAGTTCACGCGAAACCGGCTGAAAGCCTGCATGACGCTCGAGCCGTGCGACGCCTGCCGGGGCCGCCGGTTGAAGCCGGAACTGCTCGCCGTCACCCTCGGCACGGAGTCGCCCGGGCCAGCCGCGGCGCCGGGGGTGGGGGAGCCCGCGATTCCTGGACTCTCGATCATGGGCGTCTGCGCGCTGTCGGTCGAGGCAGCCGACGCCTTCTTCGCCGGGCTGCGGCTGACGCCGTTCCAGGAGCAGGTCGCAGGCGAGATCATCCGCGAGATCCGGGCCCGCCTGGGGTTCCTGAGGGACGTCGGGCTGGGGTATCTGACCCTGGACCGCGAGAGCGGCACCTTGAGCGGGGGCGAGGCGCAGCGGATCCGGCTGGCGACGCAAATCGGGGCTGGTCTGGTGGGGGTGCTGTACATCCTGGACGAACCGAGCATTGGGCTGCACCAGCGGGATAACGAGCGGCTGTTGCACACCCTCGAAGGCCTGCGCGATCTGGGAAACTCGGTGGTCGTGGTCGAGCACGACGAGGAGACCATCCGGCGGGCGGATCACATCGTTGACCTGGGGCCTGGGGCGGGCGTGAACGGGGGCGAACTGGTGGCGGCGGGGACGCTCGAGGACGTGATGGCGAACCCGCAGTCGTTGACGGGGCGCTACCTGCGGGGGGCTCTGACCATCCCGGTGCCGCCGCGGCGTGTGCCGGCAGGCGGGCAGGGCTGGCTGACCGTGCTCGGCGCGCGCGCGAACAACCTGAAGGACGTGACGGTGCGCGTGCCGCTGGGGACGCTGACGTGTGTGACGGGCGTGAGCGGTTCGGGCAAGAGCACGCTCGTGGACGACATCGTGCGCAAGGGTCTGGCGCGGCGGTTGTACGGCGCCACCGAGCGCCCGGGCGAGCACGCGGCCCTCCTCGGCATCGAATCCCTCGGCAAGATGATCGTGATCGATCAAACCCCCATCGGCCGCACCCCGCGCAGCAACCCGGCCACCTACACCGGCATGTTCAATCAGATCCGGGATCTGTTTGCGCGGCTGCCGGCAGCGCGGGTCCGGGGCTACGAAGCGGGCCGCTTCAGCTTCAATGTCCGCGGCGGCCGGTGCGAGAAGTGCGAAGGGGACGGCGTGATCAAGATCGAGATGAACTTCCTGCCGCCGGTCTATGTGACCTGCGAAGCGTGCGGGGGCCGACGGTACAATCGCGAGACGCTCGAAGTGACGTACAAGGGGCTGAACATCGCGGATGTCCTCGAGCTGACGGTGACGGAAGCGGTTGCGTTCTTCCGGGCGGTGCCGCAGATTCACGACGCGTGCGAGACGCTGGCGGAAGTCGGCCTGGGATACCTGCGGTTGGGCCAGGCGGCCACGACGCTGAGCGGCGGCGAGGCCCAGCGGCTGAAGCTGGCTGCCGAGCTCGGCCGCCGCGCGGCGGGTCCGACGCTTTACTTGCTCGATGAACCGACCACCGGGCTCCATTTTCACGACGTGGCCAAGCTGCTCGAGGTCCTGTTCAAACTCCGGGACGCCGGAAACACGCTCGTGGTGATCGAACACAACCTGGACGTGGTGAAAAGCGCGGACTGGATCATTGACCTCGGACCCGAGGGCGGGATGCGCGGGGGCGAGGTGGTCGTGGACGGCACGCCGGAGCGCGTGGCTGAATGTTCAGCCAGTCATACCGGTCAATACTTGAAGCGAATGCTGGCACGTTGACAAACCATGGGCCGCCAGGATCCATACCGAACCGGCGCGCAGCGGCGCCATCACCCCGACCTCGAATTCCCGCCCGGTCCGCGGGAGGGGGCAGCGGCGGCTGCGTCCCCGCAACGGCGCCGCCTCGGGGCTCTGCCCTGGGGGCGCGCGGTCATGGGGCTGATCGCGATCCTCTGGCTGGGGATCCCCGGGGGCCTGGGCGCCGAGCCACCCGCGCCCGATGAACAGAAGGCCTACGAGACCGTGGTCAAGGTCTTCCAGGACGGCTTGAACGAAGTGGCGGAACGGGAAGCCGCGGCGTTCGTCCTGGCCTTCCCCGGGTCGGCCCGGCTGGCCGAGATGATCCTCCTTCAGGCCCAGGCGCGGCTGCGCCTGAAACGCCATGCCGAGGCGCTGGCGCTGCTGTTGGAACGCGCCGCCGCTGCAGGGCCGCTGGCAGACGAGTACGCGTTCTGGTCGGCGGAGGTGCTGTATCAGAAGGGGGATCTGGCAGGCTCGGCGGATGCGCTGGCCCGGTTCATCGCGGCGCACCCGGGCTCGAAGCGGCAGCTGCAGGCGGCTTACCAGGAGGCGTTCGCCCGGTTCCAACTGCGCCAGGTGGACGCCGCCATCGACCTGCTGCGGCGACCGGAAGGCGCCTTTCAAAAAGCCGCAGCCGCTTCTCCGCAGGATCCGTTCGTGACCCGGGGTCTCCTGCTGCTGGCCGAAGCCCTGCTGGGCAAGGGAGACGCCGCCGCATCGGCCCAGGCGCTCGCCACCTTGACGGGACGGGCGCCGGGAGACGAGCTCGACTGGCGTCGGCAGTACCTCGTGGCCCAGTCCCAGCTCGCTCTCGGGCAGGTCGCGGAGGCCCAGAAGGCGGCGGCCGGCCTCTGGGGACCCGTGACCAACCAGGTCCCGGCCGATCTGCTGGGGGCGGCGGCGGTGCTGCAAGGGGAGATCCACGAGCGGCTGGGACAGCCGGATGAGGCCTTGGCGGCGTACGAGCGGTGCCTGGGGGATGCGGTGCCTGCGGGGCAACGACGGCTGGCGTTGCGGCGGGTGATCGATCTGGGGCTGCGCCTCGGGCGGTCCGATGCGACGATGCAACGGCTCGAAGCCTTCGCCAAGGCGCGTCCCCAGGATGAGCTGATGGATCTCGTGCGGCTCACCCTCGGGGAGCTCCGGCTCAAGCAGTTCTACGCCGCGCGCGAGTCGAATCCGCCTGCCGCCCCCCCCCTGTTGAGCCAGGCGGAGCAGCAGTTCGACATGGTGCTCACGAATCATCCGCAGAGCGGGCTGCTCGGCCGCGTGCAGCTGAACCGGGGCTGGTGCAACTGGGAGCAGGGGACCAACCGCCTTGGCCAAAGCCTCGAGGCGTTCCGGGCGGCAGCGGACCTTCTCCAGGGGGCCGCGGACCAAAGCGTCGCCCGGTTCAAGTGGGCCGATTGCCAGTGGCGGCTGGGGGATGCGGCGGGGGCGATCTCGAACTACTGGCTGGTGGCCACGAATCAGCTGGCGTTATGGGGGCCGGGCTCGTCGATTGTTCCCCAGGCGCTCTACCAGATCGTGCGGGCGAGCATTGGGACCGGGGATTTGAAGAGTGCCGATGCGGCGCTGCAGCGGTTGTTGCAGGAGGATCCGGAGGGGCATTACGCGGACCGCTCGGAGCTGTTAGTGGGCCAGGCCCTGAACCGGCAGGGGCATCCGCAGGCGGCCCGGGCGTTGTACGACGATTTTGTCCGGCGCTTCACGAACTCGACGTTGCTGCCGGAGGTGAAGCTGGCCATGGCGAAGACCTACGAGCAGGAATGGAACTGGCCGGCGGCGACGGCAGCCTATGGGGCCTGGATGGAGGCCTATCGGAGCTCGACCAACGTGGGCAGCAACCTCATGGCGCAGGCTGCCTTCGACCTCGCCCGGGTCAGCTACCAGTCGCGCCCGGACACCAACGCCCTCGCCCTGTTGACCAACTTCGTCGCCGCCTTCCCGGGCAGCACCAATGTCTCGCTGGCCCAGTACCTCGCCGGCGAGTACTACTTCGGCCAAGGCGAGTACGCCAAGGCCGAGCTGCACTTCCAGGATCCATCCTTGACGCAGACGACCAACCTGATCCAGACCGAGTTCGCCTACCGGGCGCGGCTCATGGCCGGCAAATCAGCCGTCGCCCGTCAGAGCTTCCGGGGCGCCCGGGATCATTTCGATTGGATCATCACCAACGGTCCGCTCTACGCAGCAAGCCTGCCGATTCCCGCGTCGATCGTCGCGGAAGCCTACCTCTACCGCGGGGACACGCTGACGCTCGAACCGATGGACGGCGAAACCAACCAGCTCGCGCGCTTCGGAGAGGCGATCAACGCGTTCTCGAAGATCACGGAGCAATTCCCGACGAACGAGTTCGCGCCCCTGGCCTGGGGCCGGATCGGGGAGTGCCACTTCCAACTGGCCGCGCAGGATCCGAAGCGCTACGCCAGCGCCGCCGACGCCTTCCGGCGGGTGGTGGATTCCGGGGCCGACGTCTCGGTGCGCAGCCAGGCGGAATGGAAATGGGGCGTTGTGTTCGAGCGCCAGGCGCAGTTGACGTCGCCTCCCGAGCGGGCTCAGCTCCAGGATCAGGCCCTGGATCGTTACCTTCGGGTCTTGTACGGCAAGAACCTGAGGCCGAATGAGTCCGCCGACCCGCAGTGGGTGAAGCGGGCGGGGGTCAGCGCGGCAAGCCTGGCGGAAGAACAGAAGAAATGGGATCTCGCCATCGGCCTGTACCAGCGGCTGATCGTCGAGCTCCCGCCTCTTCGGACCCGGTTCGAGAAGAAAATCGAGGAGCTCCGGGCGCAGCAGGCGAAAGCCCCGGGTGCCGGTTGAGCCGCGGCACCGGCCCGGGCCCGCCCCCCGCTGGATCGGATGAAAGCCAGCCGTGAACGAGGTCGCAGGATGTGCGCCTGGGGGGGCGCGATGCTCATGGCGGTCGCGGTGGCCGCGTGGGCCGTTCGCGCGCCCTTGCGCTGGCACCAGTGGCAGCCCCGATTGCACCAGGCGGAGGCGGAGTCCACGGCTGCCGCCGCCCGGGTGGCCGAGACGCTCCGCCAGGACTTGAAAGCTCATGCGGCAGGAGCCGATCGCTTCGCCGAACAGTTGCTCTCCTGGCGCGCCAAGTGGGCCCTGGCGAAATCCGAGCTCCCAGGGGGCGACCCCGCCGCGCTCGGGGACTTCGTGCGGCGCGTGTTCGACGAGAACGTGCTGTCGGGTGCGGATATCGACGCCGGTCTGCGGCGCGCAGCGATCGAGTTCGAGCGGGAGCAGCAAGGTGTCATGAACCGCCTGTTGCTCGACCTCCGCCTGGATCTTGATTGGCCCCAGACTGGTCTCGGGGAAGGTCCCCCGGCCTCGGCGGACAAGGCGGAGCGGGAGTCCGCATCGCCAGCCGCGTGGGAGTCCGGCGTCTACTCCGTCCTGCGCCAGGATGCCCTCGCCCAGACGGCGATCCTGGTGGGAGCGGAGCTGGCCAGCGTGGCGGCGGTCCAGTTGGCGGTGTCGGCCGGCGTGCTCGGCACCAGCGGCGCCCTTGCGCCGGAGACCCTGGGCCTCAGCCTCGTGGCCGGGATCGTGGCGGACCTGGGATTGAGCCGGCTCTACAAGGTCGTGGCCAAACCCGACGCGGTCATCGCAGCTCGCGCGCGCCGCCTGGTGACCGACTTGGCGGACCGGACGGTGGACGGGGCCGAAGGGATCCCCGGCGTTCGGGCACGGCTCGAAGCCCTGGCGGCCCTCGAGAACGCAAGGCGCCGCGCCGCCCTGCGACGGTACGTCCTGGGTTGGCGATGATGCGGGGGCACAGTATGCGGTGGATTCTCCTGTTGCTGTGGTGCGGCGGTCTCGAACGGACGTGCGAAGCAGGTGTCTGGGGACCGGCGGTCCGGGAGACCCTCGAGGTCCTCGAGCGCACGTTCGGCCGGGAACTGGCCGGCGAATCGACGGAGCAGCTGGGCCGGCGGATCGAGTCCCTGGCGCGCCGCCACGGCGAGGAGGCGCACGCCGCCCTGCGCCGCGTGGGCCCGCGAACGTTCCAAGCCGTCGAACAAGCGGGCGCCAACGCGCCGGATGCGCTCAGGCTGCTCGGCCGATTCGGCGAGGACGGCCTCTGGATCCTCCGTCGACCCGGCGGGCTGGGGTGGTTCCAGCAGTATGGCGACGACGCGGTTCGCGCCCTGCTCCGGCACCCGGACGTGGCGGAGCCGCTCCTGGCGCGGTACGGACAGCCGGCTGCCCGGGCGCTTGTCCGGCTGAGCGAGCGCAATGCGCGCCGACTGAAGATGCTGGCGGATGACGGACTGCTCGCGGCAGGGGGGCGCGCGGACGATTTGCTCGCCGTGGTCGGGCGGCATGGGGATCGGGCGATGGCTTTCGTCTGGCGGCACAAGGGGAGCCTCGCGGTCGCGTCGGTTCTCGCCGTGTTCCTGAATCATCCCGAGCCGTTCCTCGACGGCGTGCTGCGGCTGCCCGTGACTGCCGCGGCCGCATGGATCCGCTGGACGGCGCTGGCGGCCGCGGTTGTCCTGGTGACGGTGGCCGCACGCCGAGTGTGGCGGCGGTCCAACGCCGGTGCCCAGTCTGTAGTCGCGGGCGGTGACCGCGGCGGGTAAGCCGGCGGACCAACTGGCGGGACAGGCATCTCTTGCGCGCCGGTGCATGGGAGTTGGAAGTCCCCCAAATCCCGAATTGGCATCCGGTTGTCTCTCGGGGCATCCTTTCCTCACGTTACCCCATGAGAGCCTTTTGGTGGTGTCGCCCGATTCTGGTTTCGGTGGCTGCGGTCGTGGGCTTGTCCCCTTGCTGGACGCCGGCGCCCCATCCGCCCGACGCGGCGGACGAGACCTTCTCCGCCGGACGGGCCTTCGCGCACGTCGAGGCCACGGCCCGGAAACCTCATCCGTCGGGTTCAATCGAGAATCTCAGCGTGCGCGAGCATCTGGCCGCGCAGTTCCGTCAGTTGGGTCTGACCGTGACGGTGCAGGATGGAGTCGAGCGCGGTGTGCGCCTGGGGAATGTCTACGCCGAGTTGCCGGGGACGAACGGCATGGCGCCGCCGGTGCTGCTGGTGGCCCATTACGATTCGGTCCCGGCGGGACCGGGGGCGGCGGATGACATGGCCGGAGTGGCGGCGCTGCTCGAGACGGCGCGGGCGATGAAGGCCGGAGGGCGACTGCGGAACTCGCTGGCTTTCCTCGTGACGGATGGCGAGGAGCGGGGGCTCCTTGGGGCGAAGCTCTTCGTGCGCGAGCATCCGGAGCTGTGGCAGGACGTGCGTGTGGTGGTGAATCTCGAGGCGCGGGGCAACCGCGGGCCGGTTCTGATGTTCGAGACGGGCGCTGGCAACCGCGGGTTGGTCAAGGCCTTCGGGCGCGTGTGCGCGAATCCTCTGGGGACATCGGTCTCTCAGGATGTCTATCGGCGCCTGCCCAACGACACGGATTTCACCGTGTTCCTGCGTGCAGGCAAGCGCGGGTACAACCTCTCCTTCTACTGGGGGCTCGAGTACTATCACACGGCTCGAGACACGCCGGTGAATTTGAGTCAGCGCAGCCTGCAGCACGAAGGCGACACCGTCCTGGCGTTGGCGCAATACCTGGGGCGGGCGGATGCTGCGGTGTGGGAGGAACTTGGACGGGATGAGGATTCGGTCTATTTCACGATCTGGCGCGGATTGCTCCTGGAGTATCCAATCGGCTGGGTGCCGGCGGTGACAGGATTGGTTGGGGCGGCCTATTTGGGGCTGCTGGCAGCCGGAACGATCCGGCGACAAATGCGGATGGGATGGGTTCTGCGCGCTGCGCTGACGCCATTGGCGGCGATCGCCGGGGCGGGGGTCCTGGGATGGGGCGCCGTTGCCCTGGCTCGACAGGCGGTTCATCTGCGATCGCGGGGCCTGTTCCTGGTGGGAGTGCCGCATGCCGACGTGATCATGGTGGGTTTGATCCTGGTCGTGGCGTTGGGGACTGCGTGGTTGCAGGGGCGGTGCTGGGGTGGAATGCGATCCTCCGAGCGTCTGGCGGGTGCCTTGCTGGGGTGGTTAGCGTTGTCGGTCGTGGCGTGGCGGCATCTGCCCGGGGCAAGCTATCTGTTTCACGGGCCGGCGGTGGCAGGGGCGGCGGCGCTGGCATTGGCCTTGCCGATCGGAGATGGCGAGAGAGGAATCCGGGCGGGGTTGGTTTGCGGGCTCCTGGCAATTCCCGGGCCGTTGTTGTTTGCTCCGACCCTGGTGATGTTCTATCAGGGCATGACGCTGGGGTTGGCGCCGGGGCTGTTGGCGCTGACGGCGTTGGTCGTGGCTCTGGTCTGGTCGGGCCGCCCCCGACCCGCGTCCCCGCGTCGGGCAGTGCCCCAGATCCGCGCGTAAGCGTCCCTTGCGGCCCAACCTCCTGGGCTTGACCAGGCTCCTTGAGCCGCCCAGTCCGGGGTTTTCGCGGATTGGGAAGCCCGCCCCCCGGGGCGGGCCCATTCCCTCCATACCCTAAGTGTGGTGTCCCTCAAATGGGTGGACATTCGTTGCGCCCAAAACGGCCTGGGACGAGGACCTCGGCGAGCTCGGTCGAGCCGCGCGAGGAGGGAGTGTATCCCTGGCGATACTCGACCGACGGAGCAACGAAGCCCCAGGCCGTTTTCGGCGCAA
>JAKQDD010000154.1 GCA_029556615.1 Verrucomicrobiota bacterium
GTCCCTCATCGCCCCGGCCGCCGCGAACCCCGCGCCGTCAAACGCCGCCCCAAACCCTACCCCCGTCTGACCTGTCACCGTCACCGCTTTCGCGAAATCCAACACCAAAACCGCTACTACATTCCCGCCAAACTACGGCCCACACATCCAAAATACCTGGGCCTTAACTAAGCGCCATTCAGATGCGACCCCATTGGCCCCTTCCACGAGACTTCGCCAGAACACCCGCAAACTCGTATCCAGACAACTGCCAAACATCTCGGCGCCTGATAGAGGGCCGGGGGGGCGGATTCAAGTCGCCTGCGAGAACAGGTCGAGAAGCTGGCCCGTCTTCAGGAAGGGTGCAACGCCGCCACCGGAGCGTTGCGGCAGCGCCTCGCCGGTGCCTGGGCGCGAGGAAAGCCGCCTGCGCATCAGTCACGACCCGTCGGGCCGCGGGAGGGGATCAGCGGCGCAGAGGCGGCGGGCTGGCGATGGCGTTGGCTCGGTTCAGCACCGGTGGCGATCCACCGCATCATCTTCCACGCACCGGATTCTGCATTCAGGTCGGATCCGGCGTGCTCGTTCAAGCGCAGCGTCCCGGGCGATTCGATGACGAGCAGCCGCCTCAACGCCCTCACTTTGAGTTCAGGCAGTCTGCAGCAAGACCGGCGAGACCTGTTGCGGACGCCGCTACGCACGACGTGCCTCGAAGATGCGGTCGAAGTCCAGGTCCTCCGTCGCCATGGTCAGAACGGTCGTTGGCAACGAGTCGGTCTCGCGGAGCAACCACCGGTAGTAAGCCCCGTAGTCCTCCAGGGTCTCGGCTGGTTGAGGCGACCGCAACCCCAGCACCACCATGTCGGCGTCGGCCGAGGACCGGCGAATGACCTCAAAGGAACTCGCGGTTCCCGCCATCAGGATTTCCACGCGCAGGCGCAGCCTTGAAGTTCCAACAAGGGCATCCAATTCCCCCGTCGCGCCAGCCTCCTCCTCGGGCGATCCGATGACACGCTTGAGGACCAAGTCCGATCCCTTCCATCGCTCGCTCTGCTGAAGCAGGAACACGAGCGCCAGCATGAAGCCCACATTCTGCGCACGGCCCCGGGACCAGACGTCGATGCGTCGCGGCATGGGTTGCGGCGCGCTGGATGCCTTGGGCGGCTCGCTGCCGGCGGGTGCGGAGTCGCCCGATGGCGCGGCTTCGCGGACGATGACCAGGTTCCGGCGCGACTGCGCGACCAGATGAACGAGCCGGGCGAACTCGGGGATGTTGGCTTCCTGTTCGGTCTCCCCCAGCAGGACGGTATTCGGCACCAGCGGCCCGAAGCCGTAAGCCCGGATGAGGTCCTGCGCACTGCGCAACGGATCGTCGCCGGGGAGAACGCGGACAAACGCCTCCACATCGCGCTGCTCGAGGTAGTCCCGGACGGAAGTCCGGAGGCTCTCCGCTCGTTCCAGCGTCCAATGCGCTTCCGGGATGATGGTTGCGACGGTGACGAAGCTGCGATCACGAGTGATGGCCTGCGCGAGTTCAATCAGGTACCAGCGGGCGGTGGGTGCGCCGCTAAAGACCAGCAGATTCGGGCACCAGGTTCGCTCATCGAGCTTCCTTCCCGCCATGCGATAGAGGATCTGCCGAGCCCCGAACATCAGGATGCCCAGCCGCATGTCGCCCCAGCGGGTCCGCAGACTGCGTCGCTTCATCAAGGAGTAGATGGTTCCGGAGACCACCACTGCCAGAATCGTGGCACCCGGGTTCACCATCAACATGACGAGCAGGCAAAGTGCGGACCCGCCCAAGGACAACCCGGCGGGAACCCGGAACGTCGGCCGCCACGACGGATTGCCGATCCACTGCTCCAAGCCGGCGGCGAGATTCAGGATGCCGTAAGAGGTCAAGAAGAACATCGAGAGCATCGGCGCTATGAGATTGAGATTGCCGAGGAGCACGCCGGCAAGCGCCAGCCCGAAGGAGGCAGCCGAGGCCAGACGCGGGTCATTGCCCGGACCGTAGCCCTTTCCCAGAAACCCCGGCACGACGCGGTCGCGCGCGAGCGCCTGCAACGTGCGCGGCGCGCCCAGCAGCGAACCCATCGCGCTCGAGAGCGACGCGGCCCAGACCCCTGCGACCACCAGAGCGCCCCAACGTGCGACCTTCTGGATCACCATGGGGTCTGCTCGCAGCAGTCCGGCATCAGGGACGGAACGGTGAAGGACAATCGGTATGGCAAGATATACGATCAGACCGGTGAGCACGGCAGCAATGGTCCCGATCGGCAGCGCGCGTGACGGACGCTTCAGGTCTCCGGACATGGCAATGCCGGACTCGATGCCGGTCACGGCCGGAAAGAACACAGCGAACACCGGCCAGAAGCCCAGCGGCGGTGGAGCGTCTGCCGCGGGGATTGGGAGGGCGGAGTCCACCGGAGCGGCAGCGCCGAGGAAGAAGGAGACCAGCGAAGCCGCAATCAAGGCCAGGATGAGATACTGCGACTTGAGGGCCAGGTCGGCAGACAGGGCGGCCAAACCGGTCAGGACGGCCAGGGTGACGATGGCGACCTGACGGGGTTCCGGCCCGGGGAACACCGCGGACAGCGATTCGGCGAAGCCGGAGACATAGAAAGCAATACCCAGTGCCTGAGCCAGATAGAGGGGCAAGCCGATGGCGGCGCCCGCCTCGAGGCCGAGCGACCGCGAGATGATGTAGTAGACTCCCCCACCACCGACGGTCATATTCGTCGCCAAGGCTGCGAGTGAGAGCCCGGTGATGAGGGTTATGCTGCTGGCCAGGAGCACGATGACCAAGGTTTCCGTCAGCCCGACGTTTCCCAGCACCCAGCCCAGCCGGAGGTACATGATGACGCCGAGGATCGTCAGCACGCTCGGCATGAACACCCCTTGGAAGGTGCCGAACCGGTAGCCAGTCCTGTCTGGAAGCTGCATATCGGTTTCCTGCTCAGCGGATTGTACCTTGGGCTGGCATCTCCCTGGTTGCTTCCCGATCAGGAGCGCCTGCGGGGGGGCGGGGCCGGTTCAGGCGCCAGTCGTTCCAGCCGGCGATCTCATTGGCAAGGACAGGGTCCGAGGCGAAGCTTGGTCCGACATGAGCCGGAAGGTCCGCTGGTGTGACCTCGGGAAGCCGCACGGGGGCCTGCGCTGCCTTCATACGTTGTTCCCAGGCCGGCTCCTCGCGGTGACGGGCCGACGAGTAGCGGGACCCTGGGGATCGTCGCCTGCAATCAGCATGCTCGCTTCGTCGCAAGAAGTCCACTCGCAGTCTGGGCAGGCTGCAACTCAGACACTGGGGGGAGGGCGAGCGTGAGCGCGGGGCGGGCGGTGGGACGGTGGGGGGTGCCTTGGGGGTAGGAGCGCGAGGACGCGGTGGCGGACCGGGTCAAAGGGGGACGCGTTGTCGCGAGAGAGCGGGAAGGGCATCCAGCAGCGAAGGATTCCCCACTCGGTCCCCTGACGCAGACCGATGGCTAGAGCTGAGCCTCGCGGGTCGGAGCGAGGGAGGGCTCAGGACTCCCTGGAGC
>JAKQDD010000114.1 GCA_029556615.1 Verrucomicrobiota bacterium
CGCGGAGGGTGTGGACGTAGGGGCTCGTGGTGCCGTAGAAGGCCACGGCGCGCTCGACCAACTCGGGGTCGGAGGGGGTGACCGGGGCGGGGACGCGCACGAGGAGGTGGATGTGGTTGGACATGAGGCAGTAGGTGAGGACTTCGATGCCGCTGAAGGCGGCCTGGTGCCAGAGCAAGTGCCGGAGCTTCTCCTTTTCGAGCTCACCGAGCAGCCGTTCCTCGCCGACGATCCGCGAGATGCAGTGATAGACTGCTCCCCGCCCGGTGATCTTGATACGAGCCATGCGCATGGGAAACCTCCTGTCTGCTGTCTTCCTCCTTGACGGGCCCCAGTACAGCCTGAGCGGGCTCGCCGCGTCAACCGTGAACTGGGGACAATGAGTCTGTCACCTTGTTTGCGGCACTCCCGCCTTCGCCAAGGCTTCGGCGGACAGTCATCTCCGTAGTCGCAGGGGGAGAGAAGAACCGGCGCGCGGACTCGATGCAGGAGTCGGCGTTCGCGAACTGCTGTTCGCCACAGGCGAACCCCATTTTCCCAGCGAAGTCTGGGAAAAGGCGTGGAGTCCTCGACTTGTGGAATATGGGGTCAACGGGTCTAGTTTGGTCCCTGCCGTTCCAGGCCCGCCCCCCCGCCTTCGAGGACTCTGTATCAGCGAGGCGCGGAGGCAGGGTGCCCCGCTGCCCCCCCACGGTTCTTCTGGACTGCATGTTTCATCGGTCTGAGGCACGCCTCGCTAGACAAACAGCGGTCTTTCGCAGAATCTCCGCACGACGCGACATGCCACTCCCCGCCTTGAACCCCCGGTTGGTCCGGCAGCAGAGACTCCTGCGCACCACCCTGATCGGACTCGCCTGGCTCGCGCTCGCAGTTCAACCCGCTGCCGCGACGTTCCCCCTCTTCGATTTCACGACCGCCGCCGGGGTCAGCGGCTGGAAACCCACCCACGACCTCGCCAGCCTCCAGGCCAGCCCCACCGGCCTGGTCGCAACAATCTCCGGTTCCGACCCCTACTTCACCGGCCCGACACGCGATTTCCCGCCGGATGTTCCCCTCTGGATGAACGTTCGCCTCCGGTCTGATACCGCCGGAACCGCGCAGGTCTTCTACTTCGTCACGAGCGCCACCGAGGAGCAATCCGTCCGGTTCGCCGTCCCCGGAAACGTCTGGTACGACGCGCGCTTGCCAATGCCGCCGCTCGGTTCCAGGTACCGGCTGCGCTTTGACCCGCCCGGCGTCGCCGGACAGTGCGTGCTCGCCAGGATCGCCTTCGAGGAACGCGTGATCCTCGAGCCCCCAGCCTGGCCCCAACCCACCGCTCCCAATCTCGGGGCGTCCCCACTCAGCGTCTCGGCCGGCGCATTGCGCCTCGTGCATGGTGCCGGCGGACCGGGCGAATTCGAGATCCAGGTCGAGGACGAACCCATCGCCGTGGGCCACAACCGGCCATTGTTGGGTTACCACGCCGAAGGCGACACGCATTGGCTGCCCCTCTCCCCCGGCCCGGATCGCACGTTCAACCTGACGTCGCGCGGGTCCGGAATCTCGGCCGCCCTCTCCGCCCGTGACCCCCAAGGGTGCCTCTGGACCTTCCGCCAGGACTTCGCCCCGGGTACCAGCAACGCCATCCGCGTCACCACCACCGTGCTCGTCGACCGCGACCGCGAGGCGGTGTTCGTCCCCATGTTCATGATGCTGCCCGGCCTCGGCACCTTCGGCACCAACAAGCATCAAGCCTTGTTGCCAGGAGTCGAGTACCTCGAAAACGAACCCAGCAGCTCCGAGGCCGACGTGCGCGGCCCGGGCGCGAATCGGCTCGCCGCCGATACACTCAAGTTGACGATGCCCCTCATGGCCCTCGAAACCGCAGGCCGTTACGTCGGCTGTATCTGGAAACCCAGCCCGGAGTTCTGCGCCCTGTTCGATTCCCCCGATCGGCTTTTCGGTTCGGACGCGCATCTGCTCGGCCTGATCGCCCCGGGATCGGACGGCTTCAGCCGGGATGAGGGCCAAGCCCTGCCTTACGGCGGCCTCCTCCTCCGCCCCAACCAACCGCTCCGTCTCGAAGCCATCCTGATCGGCGCCACCGGCGACAGCGTCGTCCCCGCCGTCCAACAGTACGTCGCCCTCCGCGGCCTGCCCGCCATCCCCGACCCCGGAGTCCCAGCCCTCGACTACTACCGGCTCGCCGCCCACGGCTGGCTCGACTCCGGAATCCGTGACGGCCATCGCTTCCGTCATGCGTACTGGCCAGGGTTCGACCCCCAGCCAGCCGCCGACGCCGCCCTCTGGATGGATTGGCTGGCCCTGCACGTCGAGGACAACACCCTCGCAGGAAGCCTGCGCACCGTGGCCGCCGGTGCCCGCAGCCTCGTCGCACCCTCCGAACGCAACCAGTCCGGCGTCGGCCACGTCCGCTACCCCGCTCCCGCCCTGGCCTATGGCGCCGTCGCGGAGAACGCCGACACCGCAGCCAGCCGCGGACAGGCACGCCTCGCCGGGTTCCAAGGAGACGGCGTCGTCCTGTACAAACCGCCCGCAGGCGGCACCGACTATTCCGCAACCCACTGGTCCAAGGAGGCCAACGGACTCGTCGGCGGCGCCCTGCTCGAACTTCTGCAGGATGCCGCCTTCTCCGGCAACCCCACCCTTCGAGCCAAGGCTCTGCAGCACTTGCGGGCCCTGTCCAAGTTCCGTCACTCCGTTCCCCGCGGGGCGCAAACGTGGGAAATCCCCCTCCACACACCCGACATTCTCGCGGCCGCACACCTGGTCCGGGTCCACGTGCTCGGTTACGAGCTCAGCGGAGATCCCATGTTCCTCGAGGAAGCCCGCTATTGGGCGTGGACGGGCGTCCCCTTCGTCTATCTCTCGCCGCCCACCCCTGGTCCGGTCGGGCTCTACAACACGATCCCGGTCCTCGGCGCCACCGGTTGGGTGGCGCCCCTGTGGATCGGCCTGCCGGTCCAATGGTGCGGACTCGTCTACGGCCAGGCTCTGCGGGAACTGGCCCCCTACGACCCGGACGGTCCCTGGCTGCAGATCGCCAACGGCATCGCCGCCGCCGGAATCCAGCACACCTGGCCCCTCTCGGACCCCGACCGGCAGGGCCTTCTGCCGGACGTCTTTGCCCTGCGCCCGCAAATGCGGGATGGACCGCCCATCAATCCCGCCACCGTCCAGTCCCAAGCCGTCCCGTTCTACAGCGGCCCGCCGGTTTACGCCCGTGCTGCCTTTCTCCGGCACGGGCTGATGGTGCATGCCACCGGTCAGATCGAAGTCCAGTCCGAGTCGAGCGATGGCGTCGCCTTCCGGATCGCCAGTTGGGCGGGACGCAACACCTGGGTGCTGGTGACCGGATGCAACCGCACGCCAGCCGTCCGCCTCAACGGAACGTCCATCCCCCTCTCCCCCCCTCACCAATACAGCGCCTCCAAGGGGCGCCTCATTCTGTCCGTCCCCTCCGACTGCCGCGTCGAGATCGACTATCCCAGCCTCGCCGCCCTCACCATCGAACCGCTCCCCGAGGCGGCGATCCGCATCCGCTGGCCCGCCGCAGGCTCGAATCTGGTTCTCACGTCGTCCAGCACTCTGCTCCCACACGCCCAGTGGATGCCCGCCGCTGGTCCCGTCGCTCCCACAGGCGCCTGGTGCGTCGTCACAAACCCGATCACGGGCCCGCTCCGCTTCTATCGACTCGCCGGCATCCCGTAGCGAGGCGCGCCTCAGACCGATGAAGCATGCAGTCCAAAGGAACCGTGGGGGACGGCGGTGGATCCTGCCTCCGCGCCTCGCTAATGTAGAGTCCTCGGAGGCGGGGGGGCGAGTTTGTAACGGCGGGGACCAAACTTGACCTGTTGACCCCATGTTCCACAAGTCGAGGACTCCAGCCGGTCCGGGGGCCACTCGCACACGAGAAGGTCCCCAAAGGCCGGGAGCAAACCGTACTTCTTCGTCCAGGGCGTGTACATGAAGCCCCGCACCTTGGGCAAAGGCCGGGCCGCCGCCATCCAGGCCTGCGTTTCCTTCAGGTCATCGGCGTCGTAGTAACAAGCGACTAGCGTCTGAAAGCCCCGGTCCGCGAAGAACCGCAGGCTCTCCTTCCGCGGCGCCCCGCCCCAGACGCTGATGATCAGGTCTTTCGGGGCGTGCTCCCAGGATCCCGTGAAATCCCCCTTCACCAGATAGTAGCCGCCGTGGGCGTTGTGGTTCGGATCCAGCATGTCCGACCAGACGTAGACCGCAGCGCCCGGCATGTGCCGGCGCACGATCTGTGTCGCCCGTGTGATGCACTCGCCCAGCAACACCCCCATCGGCCGCCCGCGACACGCCAGACACGTCCCCCCCATACGCACCTCGTCCATGTTCAACATCATCCGGCGCGGCCGTAACCGCTCCGCGAGCAACTTCATTTCATGGTCGAAGATCTCATAAACCGCCGGCTCACCCATGCAGAGCGTCACCTGGGAGTCGTGGATCAACATCGAGTGATGCCAATTCACCCGCAAACGATCGCCCTCCGCGATCCTGCCCCCGGGCACGACCTTCAGGGGCATCGCCTCGCGATCGACGCGATACGGGTTCAACTCCGGATCGCGCAGCGGCGCGTAGTCTTTCCCCTCGAGATGCGTCGTCGCGCCATCCGCGCTGCGCACCGTCACCGGCGTCCCGGGCCGACGCAGGACATTCACCGGCCCCACTTCTTCCAGGGTCCAATCGTCGATCCAGAACTGGCCCCCTTGTCCGCCCCAGACACCCGCGTAAAGCCGCACCTTGTCGAACTCCAGACTGTTGAACACCATGACCAGCTTCCGCCAATCCGATGTGGCAGGCAGGTTGAACTCGCGCGGCGCAATGTCACGCTCCCCCGCCAGCGCCAGCATCCGGAAGCAGCCCGAAGGACACCATCGCCCCATTGATGAAGTGCTGGGCCGCCGTGTCCAGCACCTGGCTGATCTCGGCCGCGTCGCTCTCCTTCCCCAAAGCCCACCCGAAGATCCAGACGAACCGGTCCGGATACGCCGCGGCACCGCACGACACGGACAAACCCACCCGCAGCATGAGCGCTGTCCACGTCGCCGTCAGCCGTCGGCAACCCAAGGGCAACGCCCGCACACACAGGTTCATGACGCCAGTGTGGCAGAATCACGGCGGATCGTACATGGCGATCCTGGCCTTCTGGAACGTGGCCCCCGGGGGCGGCATGCGCCGCACCGCTTCATCGTAGTTCACAATGTACTGCCACCAGTTGTTGTAGAGCCCATCCTTGACCCCGGGATGGCGCGGAAGGCGCTTCATCCACCAGAGATGATGCCCCGTGATCCCCGCCCAACCGCCACTCTCAGCATTCAACAACTCCTTCCGTCGCGGCAAATCCGGATACGTCAGCCAGTCGTTGGCAAACGTCCAAACCGCGTTGGTGTTGTTCCAGTCGTAATCGCTCGTCGAGTTCGGCGCATAATGCACCGTGCCCACCTCCGCCAGCCCGGGGAAGTCCTTGTCCACCCGCGAGAACTGATTCCAAACGTTCGTGGTCTGCGTCCTCGGGTCCCAGACGCCCTGCCCGACCGTCAGCGACAGCACGCTCTCGATCCGATGACAGTAGCTCTCGAGCATCTCCCCCTCGCCCCGCTCGTAGTTCCAACCCATGATCCAAACCGTCCGTCCCACATCGGGGATGTCGTACGGCCGATAAAACCACGGATTCGTCGTCGGATACGGAATCCGGTCTCCCGGCGTCTTCCAGTGGAGCTCGTCCCACTGGAAATAGGGCGCTCCCCACAGCCAGATTTCACGCACGTCCTTCGCCTCGATCTTCGCGGCCAGGTCAAACTCGCGGAACAACCATTCAAAACTCGTCATCGACTTCGCGGCCTTCGACCGGTCCTTCTCCCACATGTCGAGAAACGCCTCCTCCGTGTACTGGAAGCCGTCGCGGAACCTCGGAAACCCATTGTGCTCGATCCGCTCGACAATCCGGTAATCCACGTAGCCGCCGCTGCACACCAGCGCATCCTCGATCATCCGATCCGTCAAAGCCCAGGGGTCCGACCATCTCATGTAGGCGTGGAGCTTGAGATTCTGGCGCGTCTTGAGGACCGGATCGAAGTTGATCACGATCACGTTGACCTTCTGAGGCAATCCCGCGCCGGCGGCGCCAGCCTCGGCATCCCCGGCCGCGCGCAACAGCATCGCCCCACTGCCCCCCAGCATCAGCAACAACGCCAACCCCCTGCCCCACCTGGAAACCGGCCCGGCCCAGAACCTCCCCGCAGCACACCGGCCGCCCGCAATCACGCATCGCTCGCCCATGGCGCAAGGGTGCCAGATGCCACCCGAGGACCGCAATGAGATGCTGTAGCCGCCCGCGGTGAGCGCGGCCCGAAAAGTGGTTGCGCCTCCCCTCGCCCGCCGCGGTTGAACGGGAAAACGCGCACAGTCACCACGCCGCCCAACGCCGATTTCGGTTGGCACCCACTCGATTCCGAGTAGTCTTGGCCCAGCACGGGAAGGCGTTGGGGTGTCATGGCCTTCCTGCCCGGACACGAACCGTGAGAACAAAGCCTATGAAATCAACACTTGTGTCACTGCTTCAGCACGCGCCTGCCGCCGCGGTTGTCCTCGGTTTCGGCCTCGAAGCGACGTGCGCCGAATCCTACCAAGCCCTGATTCTGGCCGACAACCCGGTCGCCTACTACCGGCTCGAGGAAGTCGCGGGGGAATACACCGCCGCGGACAGCAGCGCCACCGGGGCGTTTCCCGGGACCTACATCGCTTCCGCGGATGGTCTCTTCCCCAAGCTGGAACAGGCGGGGATCGAAGTGAACTCGGTCTACTTCAAGTCGTACGTGGACGAAAGCAGCGCGCTCCAGTCCTCCTACGTCGAAGTGCCGTATGCCGCGGAACTCAACACGGCCGGACCGTTCTCCGGGGAAGCCTGGGTGCGGACCATGAGCGTGGCCACCGACGGCAGCTACCGCAGCCCGGTCTGTAATTTCGGCGGATGGGGCGGCGATTATCCCGGCTGGTTCTTCTATCAATCGCCGGAAGCCGGCGGCAACCCGTCGGCCTGGATCCTCGTCATGAAAGGGGGAGGCATCTGGATCCAGTCGGGGCAGCCCGTCAAGAAGTACGAATGGGAACACCTCGTCACGACGTTTGACGGCAGCACGGTGCGCTTCTATGTCAATGGCGCGCTCATCGGTTCAGCGCCGGTGCCCAGCTACACCCCCAACCCGGCCAACGCCCTCACCCTGGGCGCGGGCCCCGCCGGCGCATGGCGCTTCGACGGCAACGTCGACGAGGTCGCCATCTACGACGCCGTCCTGACGCCGGAGCAGATTGCTCGTCATTACGAGGTGGGCCTCGCCAACATCCGCGTCCCCGAGACCGCCCCCGAGATTACCCAGGATCCGAAGGCCACCACCCAGTACGCAGGCCGCAAGGTCACGTTCACCGTTGCCGCGGACGGCACCGCGCCGATCACGTACCAATGGTACCGCAACGGGACGCCGATCGCCGGCGCCACCAGCGACACGCTCACTTTCACGTGCGCTTACGACGACAACCAGGCCGGTTACAAGGCGGTCGCAACCAATCCCCTGGGCCAGGACACCAGCGCCGAAGTCCTGCTGACCGTCTCCACCGACCTCATGGTCACCGCAAGCCCCGCCTCGATCACACGCACCGTCGGCAGTGCCGCGGCGTTCCGGGTGACCGCCGGTGGCGCCCTCCCCATCGAGTACCAATGGTACAAGAACGACACCGCGCTCCCGGGTGAGACAAACGCCGAGCTCTTCCTGCCGAGCGTGACGATGCCCGACGACGCCTCGAGCTACCATGCCAAGGTCACCAATCCTTGGAACTCGATCAACAGCGATGCAGCGTTTCTCACCGTGATGGAGCGTGAGACCACCTTGCCCCCCACCCGCTACTCGCAGTGGGTCATCGCGGACAACCCCGTCGCCTATTGGCGCCTGAGCGAGGAGAACGGCGATGGGCCCGCCCTCGACGCCGTCGGCAGTTTCAACGGCACCTACGACCCCACCGGCGCCGGCAACTACACCGCCGGCTCGTTCGCGTTCGCTGTGCCCGGAGGCGTGCCGGGTGAAACCGACACCGCAGTTGCCGTCACCGGCGGCGCCCGCGTCGAGATCCCCTGGGCTCTCGAGCTCAACCCCATGGGAGCATTCACCGCCGAGGCCTGGCTCAAACCCACGTCGCTCGCCGCTGACAGCCAGGACTATCGCACCGCGTTCTCCTCCGAAGGCGGCGGGCCCACCGGCTGGCTACTCTACCAGCAGCCCAACAACACCTGGGCCTGGGTCATCTACGGCGATAATTGGGTCTCCCTGTTCGTCACCGACCCCGTGACCGTCATCGCCGCCGACACCTGGTACCACGTCGTCCTCCGCCGCGAAGGCAATACCTTCTCCGTGTTCGTCAACGGCAAGCTCACCGTCGCCCGAGACTGGGATTCTTACGTCCCCAATCGCGACGGCGCGGTCAACCTGGGCTGGCGCTCGCTCAACGACTGGAAACCGTACAACGGCGTGATCGATGACGTCGCCTTCTACCACTACGCGCTGACGCCAGAGCAAATCCAAAACCACTATACCGTGGGCGTGCGCATCGCCGCATCGAAGTCGGAAGGCCAAGTCACCCTCTCGTGGACCTTCGGAGTCCTCCAACAGGCGGACTTCGTCGACGGCCCGTTCGAGGATGTCCTCGGCGCCACATCCCCCTTCTCCGTCCCGGCAAACACCCCCGCCAAGTTCTATCGGGTAAACATCCAGTAATCCCGGCATCGCGTTGATCTCAAGGCCGCGGTCCGGATGCGGCGGCTGACAACAGCCCGCCAGACCGGTTCGCGGCCTTTCTTCGTCGCGAGCACGCGCGCCCCCCCCCAATCGGTGATCCGCCCCGAATCCATGCGGTACTTCCCCTCGCCGATTCAGGGCGGAGCACAGATTCCACTCCCCGCCAAGCCGGCTGCTTCGCCCCCCAATCGGTGATCCGTCCCGAATCCGTGCGGAACTTCCCCTCGCCGATTCAGGACGGAGCGCAGATGCCGTCCCCGCCAAGCCAGCACTCCCGCCCCCCAATCGGTGATCCGTCCCGAATCCGTGCGGTACTTCCCCTCGCCGATTCAGGGCGGAGCACAGATGCCGTCCCCGCCAAACCAGCACTCCCGCCCCCCCAATCGGTGATCCGCCCCGAATCCGTGCGGTACTTCCCCTCGCCGATTCAGTGCGGAGCACAGATTCCACTCCCCGCCAACCCGCCTGCCTCGCCCCCCAATCGGTGATCCGTCCCGAATCCGTGCGGAACTTCCCCTCGCCGATTGAGGACGGAGCACAGATGCCGTCCCCGCCAAGCCAGCACTCCCGCCCCCCCAATCGGTGATCCGCCCCGAATCCGTGCGGAACTTCCCCTCGCCGATTCAGGGCGGAGCACAGATGCCGTCCCCGCCAAGCCGGCTGCTTCGCCCCCCAATCGGTGATCCG
>JAKQDD010000117.1 GCA_029556615.1 Verrucomicrobiota bacterium
GGGGGGGGGGGGGGGAGGGGAGGTGGCGGCATGGGTGGTGGGATGGGCGGCGGGATGGGTGGTGGCGGCATGGGCGGGGGGATGGGTGGCGGCATGGGCGGGGGGATGGGCGGCGGGGGGGGCGGCGGGTCCTCGGTGAGCCTGACGGCCGACAACTCGGTCGACTTCTGGAAGGAGCTGAAGGAGGAGCTTGCGCTGATTCTGACGGAGAAGGGGAAGGCGACCCTGGCGGTGAATCTCACGGCGAGCATCATCCAGGTGACGGATCGGCCATCGGCGCTGAAGCGGGTTGACAGCTATTTGAAGAGCATGCGGCACGTGGTGCAGCGGCAGGTTGAGATCGAGGCGAAGATTTACGACGTGACGTTGCAGGACGGTTTTCAATTCGGGATCGACTGGGTGCACGTGGCGGAGGCGTACAACGGGGCGCTGGGCTTTGGGGCGCTCACGAAGCCGGAGGCGACGGGGGCGGGCAGCCTGGGTGCGTCGGCGATTTCCGGTCTTAACAGCATGGGTTTTGGCTCGACCAACGGGATCAACTCGCTGGTGTTTCGGAACTTCAACACCGCAGTGGCCGTAGACGCTTTGAAGCAGCAGGGGAACGTCGAGATCGTGTCGAAGCCGCGGATTCGGACGATGAACAACCAGACGGCGCTGATCAAGGTGGGGACGGAGACGCCATTTTTTGCGGAGTCGTACCAATCGCAGCAGACGCAGAGCGGGAATGTGACCACCTCGGGGGATCAGATTTCGATGATCACGGTGGGGACGATTCTGGCGATCACCCCGCAGATATCCGAGGATCATCAGGTGGCGCTCGACATTTCGCCGGTGCTGACCAGCCTGGTGGGGACGGAGAAATCGCCGACGGGCAGCGCCACGGCGCCGATTCTGGACACGAAGCAGGCCTCGACTCTGGTCCGTGTGCCGAGCGGCACCACGGTGGTCCTCGGCGGCCTGATCCAGGATCAGAAGGCCAAGAACAAGCGGAAGGTGCCGTTGTTGGGGGACATCCCGATTTTGGGTTTTCTCTTCACCGGCACCTACGAATCGAAGCGGAAGAGCGAACTGGTCATGTTCATCACGCCGACCATTGTTGAATAGACCCCGCTTGCGGCGTCCCAGGCGCCATTCCGAGGCCGGAAGGGTGCGGCGCGCCGCGCGGAGGGAAGAAAGGAGACCTATCATCATGAACCGCCATCGGCGATGCACGGCTCTCGCCAGCCTGCTGGCGCTGGCGTTGTTGCCCGGGCTGTGGGCGCAGGAGGAATGGGAGACTTGGGAAGGATGGGAGGGTTTTTCGAGTTACGATCTCTCGATGAGCACGATCCTGGTGCCGAGTCCCACCGGGACCAACACGTTAAACTGTCTGTTGCCTGAGAACAGCGGGGGGTACGTCGCGGTCTGGGATGAGCCAACGGGACCGCTGGTCGAGCGTCGGGACGCGAGCAGCGTGCGATTGTGGAGCTGGGTGCCCCCGGAACCGTTGCCTGCCGAGCAGGAAACGACCCGGATCGTGCTGGCGAGCCGGACGCACACGCTCTGGTGCAGCGCGCACCGTTGGTTTTTCCTGTCGAAAACGAATGGTGCCGTCTCGCGCAACGGATTATGGACGTTGCCGTATCTGGATCCGAGCCGTGTGATCATCCAGGATGACAAGCTGCATGTCCTGTACGGATCGAACGCGTCGGTTTACGACACGAACATGGAGTTTCAGGGGACGCTGACGACGGCGTTTCCATCCGGCTATTGGCGGGCGTACGGGGGTTCGTGGCTGGTGGACATGCAGAGTCGCGAGAGCCATGCGATCCGGCTGTGCACGTTGGCGACGAACCTGCAGGTGACGAGCACCTTTGCCGTGGCGCTGCCGACGGAGCTGACGGGGGGGTACGTCGAGCACCGGGTTTTGGGGGCGGAGCCGAGCCGGATTCTGATTGTCTCGTCGCTGAATTGGCCAACGAGGACCTTCTTCTATTACACGCTGGTGAGGAGCGATGGCACGGTTGGGTTTCAGCATTTCATGAACCACAACCAGGTTCTGACGGGGGCGGCGCCGATAGCGGACGGCTGGCTGTTGAGCGCCCGGAACCTGGGGGTGACCGAGCCGCGGCACACGCTCTACCGTGTGGACGACTACGGGCGTCCGCGGTGGCAGGTGGGGATTGACCTGGGGGGATCGCGCCAGTACGTCGTGGTGAACTCGAACCCGATACGGCTGCTTTACCTCAACGGCACCACGACCATTGCCACGCGGGGCGTGCGTCTGAAGCCCTGGTACGAGTCATGGTCGAAGATCATCTGGCCGCCCACCACGTACGTGACGGCCTTTGACGTTTCGAGCCTGCGGTCCGTCACGAACCACTTCTGGATGGAACCGGTCCGTTTCAACAATTCCTGATCGCGACCTATGGGCAACCTGCAGATCAAGCGGCGGACGGGGCCGGCGACGATACCGGCGCAGCACACGACGTTGAGTGTGAGTTGGCTGGGCACGCGGTTTCGGGCGCTGGCGATACACCGGGGCCAGGTTGCGAGCACCTGGGAGTCGCCGCAACCGGTCGAGGGGACCGAGGGATTTGGCGATCTGATTCGGCGGGCGGCACTCGAGACGGGATACCACGGCACGACGGTATCCCTGGTGATGACGCATCCGCGGTTGGTCTACCAATTGGTCGAGGTACCGCCGGCGAAGGGGCCTGCCTTGGCGAAGGTCTTGGAGCGTCAGGCGCAGCAACAGAGCCGGAGCCTGTTCCCGGCCGAGGCGGCCTGGAGCGCGCAGCCGGCGGTTTCGGGCAAGGGGCCATCGCGGTACCTGTACAATCTGTTCCCGAAACCGCTGTTGGACCAACTGACTGCGGGCTGCGAGAAGGCGGACCTGTTCCTGACGGCGGTCCTGCCGCCCACGGCGGTGTTGCAGAGCCAGCTGCTCGAATTGTCGGCGAAGGAGAACGCGGTGGTGATGATTGCGGCCGAGACGGGCGACAGCACGACGGTGCTGGTGGGCTGCAACGATGGGCGGATGCTCCTGGCGCGCACGCTCGAGGGGAGTTGGAACGAGGGGTTGCCGCGCATGGCGGTGGACCTGAAGCGGACGGTGCTGTTCGTGAACCAGCAGTTCGGGGTCGAGGTCGAGACGATCTTCCTGTTCGGGCGGGGTGCGGCCGAGCAGGTGTCAGCGGTCCAGGCGCAATCGGATGTTCCGGTTCAGCTGAGCCCGGTTCCCTACACGGACGACTATTGGGCGACCGAGCCGTTGCGATCGAGCGCGGGGCAGGGTCAGAACCTGATCAGTCTCCGCCAGCAGATGGCGCCGCGGCGGCAGATTCTGTTTCGGGTGGCGGCGATGCTGACGACGGTTCTGGTCCTGATATCGGTTGGGGCGGCGGTCTATCTTTACGGGATGCAGGCACGGGAGCGGGAGGTGCTGGCGCAACTGCGGAAGGAGGCGGATGGACTGCGGACGCGGCACCAGGAACTGCAGGCGTTGCACAATGATTTGGCGGGGCGACAGGCGCTGGTGCGCGTGGTGGCGGACGGCCGGGCGCCGGCGGTGGGCGGCTGGATACTCGGCTACTTGAGCGAGGCGGTGCCCCGGGAGTTGATCATCACGAATCTGACGGTACGTCGTGAGGACTCGCTGTGGCGAGTCCGGCTGAGCGGGGTGCCGCAGGTCGAGACGACGAAGGCCGCGACCAACGCCGTGGCCAAGACACTGGCCGATGCCGTTGCGACGCTGACCAACCGGCTGGCGACCGGCCCGTTCCATATGAGGTTCCTGGACGCGGCTCCGGCCGAGAAGACGGCGAGCGCGCCGACCGGGGCGGGCACACCGCCGATGGCGCTGGCGTCCTGGCTCAGTCGGTTGGGCAATGCGCCGGCCGGTCGCGGGGCCAGCGAATCGAGCTTTGCGCTTGAAGGAGTGGTACAGCCATGAGTGCACCCGAGAATCCTCTGCGCCTCAGCGGCCGGGAGACGGCGCCGGCGCCGTCCACGAAGTCGGGGTCCGCGTCCGCGGACCGGCCAGCGTCCAAGCCGGCGGGGACGCCTTTGGCGGAGCGGTTTCGGAGCGAGCCGTTGTCGGTGCGCGACTGGTTGGTACGCGGGCTGATGGCGGCGGTGCTGATTGCCTCGATCCTGGCGGCCTACTGGAGCTACCGGCAGCTGGTGCCGATCCAGAAGGAATCCCGGGAAGCCAGCGCCCTGGTCAACCGGTTGTCGACGGAGATCGGCGTGATGGAGGGCAAGTACACGCCGGCGGATCTCGAAGTGTTGGCCGGCGAGTATCATCGCGCGCAGGGGCTGCTGTTCTCGGGCGAGGACGCGCTGAACCAGTGGTTTCAGAATCTGAAGGCGGGGATGATACCGCTGGCGTTGGATGCGACTGCGGATTTCGGGCGGGCGGCGACGACGAATGCGGCGCAGCAGGCGCTGGCGGTGGTGCCTGCGAAGCTGACTTTGGACATCAAGCCTGCGGGGGAGATTGGGAGCGTGCGATCGCCATACGAGCGGGTGCTGGGCTTTCTGGACCAGGTGGCCCGGCAGGAGAAGCGGGTTGACCTGATCGAGCTGCAGGTTGACGGCGGGTCGAACTCGGTTACGCGGGCGTTGTTGGTTCTCGACCTGTGGGCGGGGGACGGTCCGAAGCTGTGACTCAGCCGATGGCCCGGTGGTATTGCTGGAGGGATTTGACGTCGGCGTGTCCCTGGCGGCAGGCTTCGATGCCGATGACGGCGGCGCGGGCGGCAGCGGCGGTTGTGACGTAGGGGACCTTGTACTTGATGGCGGCCTTGCGGATATAGGCGTCGTCGGTCTGGCTGGTGCGGTCTCTTGGGGTGTTGATCACGAGGTGGATCTCGCGGCTCTTGATTTCATCGGCGATATTGGGGCGCTGGTGTTCGTGGATTTTGAAGCTGATTTCCGACTTGATGCCGTGGCTTTGGAGGAACTTGTGGGTGCCGGCGGTGGCCTTGAGTCGGAAGCCGAGGTGTTGAAAGCGGCGGGCGACGTCGACGAGCGTGGGCTTGTCCTTGTCGGTGATTGAGATAAAGACCGTGCCTTCGAGGGGGAGGGGCGGGGTGGCGGCCTGTTGGGCTTTGAAGTAGGCGAGGCCGAATGTGGGGGCGAGGCCGAGGACTTCACCGGTGGAACGCATCTCGGGTCCGAGGACGGGGTCGACTTCGGGGAACATGTTGAACGGGAGGACGACTTCCTTGACGCCGACGTGGGGGATGGTTCTGCGTGAGAGGCGGAGGTCTTTGAGGGAGGTGCCGAGCATCAACTGGGTGGCGAGGCGGGCCATGGGGACGGCGCAGACTTTCGAGACGAGCGGGACGGTTCTCGAGGCGCGCGGGTTGGCTTCGAGCACGAACACCTGGTCCTGGCAGATGGCGTATTGGATGTTCATGACGCCGCAGACCTTGAGTTCGCGGCCGATGCGGCGGGTGTACTCCTCGATGGTGGCGACATGGCGTTCCGGGAGGGTGACCGGGGGCAGGGCGCAGGCGGAATCGCCGGAGTGGATGCCAGCGAGCTCGATATGCTCCATGACGGCGGGGACATAGGCGTCCTGGCCATCAGCGAGGGCGTCGGCCTCGGCCTCGATAGCGTTGTCCAGGAAGCGGTCGATCAGGATGGGGCGTTCCGGGGTGATATCGACCGCGGCGGTGACGTACTGGCGGAGCATTTCCTCGTCATGGACGACCTCCATGCCGCGGCCGCCCAGGACGAAGGACGGCCGGACCATGAGCGGGAAGCCGATCCGGCGTGCGATCTCGAGCGCTTCCTCGAAGCTGCTGGCCATGCCGGAGTCGGGCATGGGGATTTGCATCTGGGCCATCATCTTGCGGAACCGGTCGCGGTCCTCGGCGAGGTCGATGGTATCGGGCGAGGTGCCGAGGATCCGGACGCCGGCGGCGGCGAGCTGGCTGGCGAGGTTCAGGGGTGTCTGGCCGCCGAACTGGACGACGACGCCTTCGGGTTTCTCCTTTTCGTAGATGGCGAGCACGTCCTCGACCGTGAGCGGCTCGAAGTAGAGCTTGTCCGAGGTGTCGTAGTCGGTGGAGACCGTCTCGGGGTTGCAATTGACCATGATGGTCTCGAATCCGGCATCCCGGAGGGCGAACGCGGCGTGGACGCAGCAGTAATCGAACTCGATGCCCTGGCCGATGCGGTTGGGGCCGCCGCCGAGGACCATGATCTTGCGTCGGGAACTGACCGGGACGCGGTCGGGTGCGTTGTAGGTCGAGTAATAGTAGGTGGCGTTTTCGACGCCGCTGACGGGGACGGCATCCCAGGCTTGGACGAGGCCCAGGGCGATGCGGCGGGTTCGGATGTCGGTTTCGGGGAGGCCGAGGAGTTTGGCGAGATAAGCGTCGGCGAAGCCGTCCTTTTTGGCCTGGACGAGCAAGGCGTCTGGGAGAGGCCGGCCGCGGTGTTGCAGGAGGGTCTCTTCGAGATCGACGAGCTCCTTCATTTGCTGGAGGAACCAGGGTTTGATGTGGGTTTTGCGGTAGAGATCGTCGATGGTTGCGCCCTTGCGGAGGGCCTCGTACATGATCCACTGCCGTTCGCTGCTCGGTTCATTCAGGCGGGCCATGAGTTCGTCGAGCGACATCCGGTTGAATTGTCTGGCGAAGCCGAGGCCGTGTCGTCCGTTTTCGAGCGACCGGATGGCTTTCTGGAAGGCCTCCTTGTAGGTTTTGCCGATGCTCATGACCTCGCCGACGGCGCGCATTTGGGTGCCCAGGCGATCCTCGGCGCCTGGGAACTTCTCGAAGGCCCAGCGGGAGAACTTGACCACGACGTAGTCGCCCGACGGGCTGTATTTCTCGAGCGTGCCATCGCGCCAATAGGGGATTTCGTCGAGGGTGAGTCCGCCGGCGAGCTTGGCCGAGATGAGGGCGATGGGGAAACCCGTGGCCTTGGATGCGAGCGCCGAGGAGCGCGAGGTGCGGGGGTTGATTTCGATGACGACGACGCGGCCGGTTTTGGGGTCGTGGGCGAACTGGATATTGGTACCGCCGATGACGCCGATGGCGTCGACGATGCGGTAGGAATACTCCTGGAGTTTGGCCTGGAGTGCGGGGGTGATGGTGAGCATGGGAGCTACGCAGTAGGAGTCCCCGGTGTGGACTCCCATGGCGTCGACGTTCTCGATGAAGCAGACGGTGATCTTCTGGCCCTTGGCGTCGCGGACCACTTCGAGTTCGAGCTCCTCCCAGCCGATCACGGACTCCTCGACGAGGATCTGGCCGACCATGCTGGCGGCGATGCCGCGGCTGGCGACGATGCGGAGTTCCTCGACGTTGTAGACATGGCCGCCGCCGGTGCCTCCGAGGGTGTAGGCAGGCCGGATGACCAAGGGATACCCGATCTCCGCCGCCACCCGCTCGGCTTCCTCGACGCTGAAGGCGGGTGCGCTACGCGGCATGTCGACACCCAACCGTTTCATCGTCTCCTTGAAGATGATGCGGTCCTCGCCCTTCTCGATGGCATCCGCCTCGACGCCGATGATCCGGACTCCGTACTCGGCCAGGACGCCGGCTTTGGCGAGTTGGGAGGAGAGGTTGAGGCCGGTTTGTCCCCCGAGGTTGGGGAGGAGGGCGTCCGGCCGTTCCTTGCGGATGATTTCGGTGATGGCGTCGACGGTGAGCGGCTCGATGTAGGTGGCGTCGGCCATGCCGGGATCGGTCATGATGGTGGCCGGGTTCGAGTTCACGAGGACGATCTGGTAACCGAGGCTGCGCAGGGCTTTGCACGCCTGGGTGCCGGAATAATCAAACTCGCAGGCCTGTCCGATGATAATGGGGCCGGAACCGATGATGAGGACTTTATGGACGTCAGAACGGCGGGGCATTGCGGTCCTTGGGCTGGCTCGCCTCTTGGCGAGGATATGATGTCGTGATGCTCACGGGGCGAGGAGGTTGTAGCGGCCGGGACCGGCCACGGGCAAGCAGAATCCGGGCAGAATCTGCTTGTCAAACGGGCGGGCGGGGAGTAGGGGACAGGCGCTTTGTCAACGCAGCATTCGATGCAGCGCATTACAGCCATGTCCTCTTTCTTCAATCCCGACCGGTTCATAACGGAGCAGGTGGAAGCGCTGCGGCGCGACGTCGGCGACGGCATTGCCATCAACGCCCTGAGCGGCGGGGTGGACAGCTCGACGGTGACGGCGCTGGCGCATCGGGCTCTTGGATCCCAGCTCAAGTCGGTCTTTGTCGACAACGCCCTGATGCGGGAGGGCGAGCCGGAGCGGGTGGTGGCGATGTTCGGGAGACTGGGGATCCGGGTCGAGCGGATTGACGCGCGCCGGACATTCCTTCGGGCGTTGCGGGGACTGACGGATCCGGAGGCGAAGCGTCAAGCGATCACGGACACGTTTTATCGGGATGTGCTGGCCAAGGCGGTGAAGCGGAGCCGGGCGACCTTCCTGTTGCATGGGACGATCCTGACCGACATCGAGGAGACCGTGGCGGGGATCAAGCGCCAGCACAACATCCTCGCCCAACTCGGGATCGATCCCCAGCGGGCGTTTGGCTATCGGGTTCTCGAGCCGCTGCAGACCCTGCGCAAAGACGGGGTCCGGCGGGTGGCGCGGGCCCTGGGTCTGCCTTCGAGTCTGACGGAGCGGATTCCGTTTCCGGGTCCGGCGCTGGCGACGCGGATCGTGGGCGAGGTCACGGAAGCGCGGCTCGCGACCGTGCGCGCCGCGACCGCCTTAGTGGAGGAAGAACTCAAGAACACCGGGGCGTTCCAGTACCTGGCGGTTCTGCTCGAGGACTGCGCGACGGGGATTCGCGACGGCAAGCGTGAGTTTGGGCAGATCGTGGTGGTGCGGTGCATCGACAGCCGGGATGCGCGCACGGCGACAGTGCGGGAGCTGCCTTGGCCGACATTGAAGCGCTTGAGCCGGAAGATCACGTCGATTCCGGGGGTCAACCGATGCCTGTATGACCTGACCCCCAAGCCGCCGGGCACGGTCGAGTACGTCTAGCGAGGCGCGCCTCAGACCCGGTCGAGTCCTCAGGTTCATGACGACCCTGCTGTCCCTCCCCACCCTTCGTCCCGCGCCTCGCTAATGGAGAGTCCTCGACGGTGGGGGGGTCGGGTTTGGAACGGCAGGGGCGAAACTTGACCTGTTTACCACATATTCCACAAGTCGAGGACTCCACGCCTTTTCCCAGACTGCGCTGGGACAACGGGGTTCGCCTGCGGCGAACAGCAGTTCGCGAACGCCGATCGCTGCATCGAGTCCGCGCGCCGGTTCTTCCCTCCCCCTGCAACTACGGAGATGCCTGTCCGCCGTAGCCTTGGCGGAGGCGGAGGGGGAGGGATCGAGGGCCTGTCCGCCGAAGCCTTGGCGAAGGCGGGAGTGCCGCAAACAAGGTGACAGACTCATTGTCCCCAGTTCACCGTTGACGCGGTGCGCCCGCTCGGGCTCTACTGGCGCCCGTCAAGGAGGCAGACAGCAGACAGGAGGTTTCCCATGCGCATGGCTCGTATCAAGATCA
>JAKQDD010000189.1 GCA_029556615.1 Verrucomicrobiota bacterium
ACCCCCATCTCCTGACACACCAACTCCCGACTGAAGCCCTCCTCCAATACCAGGCGCACCGCTTTGAGCTTCTGCACTGCCGAATAGCGAATCTTGGTCGATCGCCGCGAGCCGCCCCGGGGCGGCTCCCTCTTCTCTACCTCTACTTTTCCTTCCATGTAACACTCCAGTCCTTTCACTGAAGTGTTACCCCTTTTCCCCCTCAACTTGTGCTCATGATCTGGTCGTTAGCACAAACATCGGCACCTGGACCCGTATCGTTCCATCATCGCCGATCGCCACCGCGTCCAACCCAGCCCAACTGTTCGTCCACGGCCCGTTCACCGTCGGCGCCCACTCGACCGTCGCCGTGCTGCCTGGCTTGAGACCCGTGCACGTCAGTTCCCCGTTCCGACTCAGTGACTCGATGACTGGCATCTGGGCGTAGCTCAGACTGCCCATCAGGCCCAGGATCATCCCGATGACTGCCACCGCACATCCGATCCTCGTCCTCTTCATGATTCTCCTTTCTTGGCCCCAGCCTCGGACGTTCCTCGCCTTCACAGTGCGATCGAAATGACCGAGCCGAATACCGGTCAGCAGAGGCTTTGGTGTTGGCTGAAACACCTACCACGCACTCCCAGCCCTCGCAAGCATCAATTCGGCCTGAAGAGCATCCTGCCCCTCTACGCCCCCGGCACCTCCCACACGTACCCGCCGGCGTGGCGCTTGATGTGGCCGGTGGCGACGTTCAGGATGAGGTAACCTGTTGGGATCGTGCCGCCGGCCGGATCTGGAGCCAGGTGCCGGGGGTCCCGGCCCCGGTACAACGGAACTCCCCGCCCAACGCATCCCGCCAGAACTCGGCCAGGGCGAACGTGCCGGCCGTAGGCGGACTGATGATCGTGGTGGGGCTGCCGTTCTGGTAGGTGGCCAGGCGCCGGGCGGTCGACGCCTCTGTCCGCTGTCAGACTGAGCGACCTCTTCTCCGTGGAAACGCTCGTGGCGAAGCCTTTTGGACCGCCCGATCCCAGCCCCGCTGTCCTCACCCTCCCGGCGGATCAGACCTCCGGAAACGGCCTGCCAGAGGGCAGCGTTCGGCAAGGCGGGCCACCCGCCGCCAAGGGACGGGCTTCCGGAGAGGGCCGGAGGAGGACGGGTTCAAGTCGCCTGCGCGAGGCCGGCCTGAGAAGCCCGCCGACCTTCAGGAGGGATGAATCGCCGCCACCGGGGTGCTTCGGCAGCGCCTCGCCGGTGCCTCGACCCCGACGGGGACGGCAAACGCATCACCGGTCGGGCGGCGGAAAGGAACCACAGGGGGAAGGCGGGCACTGCCGCAGGGCGTTGGCTCAATCCGCTGTGGTTGGGCTCTGTGGTCATCGGCTACGGACGGACTGCCGGGGTGACCAACCGGTCGGCAGGCACTCTTGGGCACCAGTCAAAGTCCGATCCCAGCGGTGGAGGGTGTAGGTCTCAGTCCCCCATGCGAACGTGGCTGCTGGAGAACCAGCACGATAAAAAACCGCCACCTGATTACTAGTGTCGACTGAAACTCGACCTGTCCCCCAATACCAATCCTCATGGTCGAAGTAAAACCAGCCCCAGTCAGCACCCGGTTTCCGATAAACAAAGCTCGTCGTGAACGGTTCAGTGCTGAAGTTGCACTCTTGAACGATACACATCTCGACCCCGTCCGGGCTGACCGCACGCGCCACAATACGCGGAACGCCTACACGCAACAGAAACCGCAGAAACCGGTGAGTCCCAACTCCCACGAGCACAAGTCCAGCTAGGCACGCTGCGATCACGACTTTGCAGCGACCGGTCATGGTACGATTGCCGCCCAACGATCAGGATCACCGACCGCCGCCGGAAGCGGGCGCCGACCGCGAATCCAACGCCTGAAAAACCAAGCACGTGGAAATCGAAACGCTTGGCGGCGGTTCGTGTGCATCCAATTGTTCGGCAAGTCGACCATCACTGATGTCGCGGTCTTTTGAGGATGACCTGAGTCATCGGGTTCCCTGCACCTGAAGCGATGCTGGTGGATGCTGAAACGACAATCCAGCCCTCTTTGGCCAATTCATTGAGCTTGGGTTCGAGCTTGCCCGCGTAGTTGAATTCTTCGACCACTCTGTATTCCCATATCCCGCTGTGGCGAGTGGGACTTGCGCAGCCGGCCAAGAGCAACAGCCCGACGAAGCAACTAGCCAAACAGCGTAGTATGGTCTTCATAAGGTGTGCGTGAATCCGCCGAACGTTGATTGAACTAAACCGCCGGTTCGCATATTGAACCTCTTCCGGTTTGCCCTCAGCACATCATGAGCGCCTTGGTCCAAGACGCATAGGCCTGCCGCGTGCAAAGGCATCCTGCCTGGCTGCATGGTGGGACGGTAGTCCCGAGCGGCCCCTTAGCGCAAGCTCGACTGGCGGCCATGGATCTGGCTGCTGCCTTACGCCCCACCTTTGATGATCCCCTTCTCGACCAACGCCAACCGAATCTTGTTCTGCAGCGTGATCGCCGCCGCCAACCCGTCGTTGAGCACCTGAACCTCGGCCCGTGTCGGCGGGTCGGTGATGGTCTGCGAGGCGTAGGCGACGACAGCCTGAGCCGCACCGGCCCGCTGGGCGTTTGGCGTCGCGCCGTGGGAGCCGACCTTGGCGGACACGCTCGCGCCGACGGTTTTCTCCGAGTGTCAGGAACCGCTGTTGCCTTTTAAAGGTGGCTGAGAGCGTGTTCCTTGGAGGGTAAGCTCGCGGGGCTTTCGCGCCTATAGCCGCACCTCGTATCGAACGTCATCTGTTGGCTCTTCACCGGCACGGCCATCCCCCGTCGCCGCGTCGGGCAAGCCGTTCGGTCCAACGCTGTAAATGATCCAGGCCTTGTCGGAGTGCAGCAACGTCAGGGGCTTTTGGCTGAACGGATCAACCATGAACGGCGGCAATGAAAGAGCGGCCCCAACCCCTAGCTTGTCGGCCCAAGCTGAAAGGCCCCCGGCCTGATGCGCGTGCCTCAAGCTCAAGGCCGTTAGGGTCAGACAAAGCTCCGTTTTCCTCCGCAGCTCCTTCTCGGGGTTGCCGAGAATCGAGGGCAGGAGCATTCCGCTGACGATGTTGACCTCGAAAGGGTCTGTTTTGCCCCGGTTCGCCGATATGCTCTTCTGGAGCGCGGCCGCCCGCGCCAGTCTTTCTGAAGGGGGCAGAGCCTGGATTGCGTCCAGTTCCTCCATCGCCCTAAGGTAGGTCTGGTAGTCCCGTGTCCATGATCCGGCCGTGCGGTAGTTCGCAACCCCTTGCCGAAAACCGGGAGACCTCTCGCCAACTACCCTCTCCAGTGTGCTCAGGGGACTCTCGAAGAGCGCTATACCCATGCAGCGTTCGCCAATCAGCGCTCGTCGGTAGGTTCGGTCTGGGAGGAACGTCAGCAGTCGGTTCCGGATGAGGTCCCTGTTGGCGGCCGGCATATCGGATCGCTCCAGACACCACTCCAACACCCGACATGTGCGCACCAGGACTGCCGTCTGCACCAGGTAGGACAAGGTCACTGGCTCCTCGTTGAGTGAGGCAGCTACGGCAAGCACAGTCTGAAGTGCCTCCGCCGCGCGGGTGCCTTGACCTGTATCGGCGCAGTAGGTCGCCTCCAAGATGAGCAGATCCGCAGCCTTTCTGATTGCCGGGAGATGCGGCATCTCCATCTCGAAACCCTTGGCCAAGTCTATCGGGTATCGGCAAGATTCATGCGCTGCCGCAATTCTCAGCCACTCAAGGCACGGTGCATTGACCTCAAGACACTCCTTGATCTGCTTTAGCTGCGCTGGTGGCAGCCTGTCTCCGGGGTTCTGGAGTCTGGCCTTCCCGAGCTCGATCAAGCCTCGGTCCATCTGGAGAGCGTTGAACGCTTCCACGAACGCCACACCCCCCGCCATGGAAGCCGGCGTTCGGGTGTAGTACGCATCCAACTCCGATAGGGTGACCGGAAGTCCGCTGGCCTTCAGAGCGGCCAAACGTTCGGAGATGGTGTGTTCATGCGTCTGTACCACCGACGTCCCGAGCGCCTCCTGCGACTGCCCCCGCAGGTCTGGCATGGCGCAGAGCACAGACAGCACTGCCGTCCTCAATGCCGTGAAATGCCTTTGCACGACCTGACTTCCTATGGACTACGGAAGCTGCGTCAAGCCAGAATACGAGGAATGATATCTCCCCACCCGTAACTCTCTCGCGTGCACAACGGCAGTTACCGCAACTCGCCGTCAACGCGGCCGCCCGCCCGCCCCCTACGCCCCCGGCACCTCCCACACGTACCCGCCGGCGTGGCGCTTGATGTGGCCGGTGGCGACGTGCCAGATGAGGTACCCCGTCGGGATCGTGCCGCTCGACGGATCCGCCGTGACCGCCGCCGGCCGGATCTGAATCCAGGACCCGGGCGTGCCGGCCCCGGTGCACCGCCACTCCCCGCCCAGGGCATCGCGCCAGAACTCGGCCAGGGCGAACGTCCCGGCCGTTGGCGGGCCGATGATGGTGGTGGGCGAGCCGTTCTGGTAGCTGGCCAGGCGCAGGCCGAGTTCCTCGGCGAGGATGGCGAAGTTGTCGGCGGTCAGTTCACGGAACAAGGCGGCGTTGCTGACGTCGGCGAGGCGGGAGTGGGAAGGGATGGTGGACATGGTGCGGGTGTGTTCAAGGAGTTGGGCGCAGGGATTGAACGAGCCGGGTCAAGGCATCGACGGTCTCGGCGACGTTGGTGGCGCCGTGTTGTCCAAGGGCGTCGGTGCCGAAGCTCTGCGTCTTGTCGGTCTGGAGGGCCTTGATCTTCGGAACGTTCTGGGCCGACGAGAAGAACGCGGTGCCCGAGATACGCGTGGTGATCGTGCGTTCATTGGGGCTTTCATCGATTTGGGTCACGCTGAAGCGGGCGCAGCCAGCCGCCAGGGCCAGCAGCGCGACGCCGAGGGTGAGGAGGGTTCGGTTCATACCTTGGTGACGGAGATCGAGTCGAAGTCCAGGCTGCGGTAGCCGCCCAGGGCAAGGTAGGCCCGGACGGTGAAGTCGGTTTCGCTGCCCAGCACCGCGACCAGGGCGGCGTTGGTGAGCGTGTGCGGTCCTTCCCGGTTGACCGTGAGCGTCGCCTTGAGGACGGCCCCTGCCCAGAGTTCGAGCACGCAGGCATCGGCCCGGCATTCCAAGTCCACTTCGGGGTCGCTCCCGGCTCGTGCCTCGCTCGTCAGTGTCCAGTCCAGGACGACGTTCTGGCCAGTCCCATACGTCGGGTGCGCGCCGTCGCCGTTGGCGCTCAGGTTGGCCGGTCCCAGGGGCCGAAGCGACCGGCGCTGGATGGCGTGGGTGATCTTGGCGACGTCCGCCAGGCTGACCTCACGGTGGAGCAACCGCGGCTGGACCTTCAGACCGACCGAGGCGGCATCCTTGGGCGGGGACCATTCCAGGAGCGGCAACTCCCCGAGCTGCACGCACCAGCACTCGGCACCGACATCGTGCTGCCCACGGGTGGTCCCAAGCTGCGAGCGCAGGACGTTCACGGTGTATCGACCGGCGGAGACGAGCGTCGGTTCCCAGCCAAGCAGGATCTCGTCGCCGATGAAGACCAGGAACCGGCGCGTGCCGACGCCCTCATCGAAGGGCATGTCCTCGAGGTCGTCATCGGGGCTGGTGAACGTCACGTCGAGACCACCCTCGGCGTAGAGGAATTCGGTAGCGTCGAGGGCGGTGTTCAGCGTACCCCGCCGACCGAACACCTGGCCCTCGCCTGCGACCGCGAAGCTATCGACCGCCCGCTCCCACCAAAGGGTGAAGCCATCCGAGAGCGTCTCGCCCCGGGCGGGCACCACGAGGATCTGCGGGAGGGTTTGGCCCGTCCACGCGTAGGGAAGCTCGACCACGAGCACGTCGTGGCAGGGAAGCGGGGAGTATTGGGCGGCGATCAGGGCGTCATCGGCGGGGACGGGGCAGTCATTGGCTTGAGGGCCTTGCAAATGGCGCCTCCTCGGATACGCTTGGGACATGAAACACGCAGAGCGAATCACGTTCGACCCGGAACAGTGCGGCGGGCGTCCGTGTGTCCGTCACTACCGTCTGCGCGTG
>JAKQDD010000193.1 GCA_029556615.1 Verrucomicrobiota bacterium
AGAAGGTTTAGCAGCGGCCCGCCCTTGGCGATTTCTTCGATGGCCTTCTGTTCGGTGATGGAGAATAGGGCCATTTTCTCACTGTTCTTCGCAAGCTTGCGGAACTCACTGCGGATGGCGTTTTCATAGCCCGACGCAGAAAAGTTGGGGGCCGATAGGCGGGCGTCCTCAATCGCCTTTTGAATGATTCCCACCCTCTGGGCGTGGGCGTATTCATTCATCGCGGCGCGGATGTTCGGATACTGTCTGAGCTTTTCGACGCCCTCGAAAGGCAATCTGGAAACGGTCTCCCCGGCTTCAGATGGGGGCACCTTCCATGTTCTATCGGGATTCCGGCGAAAGAGCTGCCCGAAATCCTTGTCCCCGAACTCACGCTTGAATTGGGCATACTGAGAATATGCAGGCCCGACACCCGGTTTTTTGTACGGGGCAAGGTCCATCATGTGGGCGACGTACTTCTCAATCGCCACCCGGCGAGGATCGGCAGCGGGAAGATCGCGGGCGGTCGCCTTGATGATGGACAGGGCGTTGTCCACCTCGCGGAAGTTCGTGACCTTGCCGGTCATCCCCTTTTCAAGAAGGTTCGTTGGAATCTGCGACGCTTCTACAGGCCCGACGCTTGCGAGGTATTTGTCCGAATAACCCTTCACAACGTTCGTCGGCATTTTGGCCGAACGCAAAGCTTTCTTGGCGGCCTCGATGTCGGGCGTAACCATTCCTTTCTCTGCCTGATATGTGGCTTTCAGGGCTTGGGACAGCCGCTCGGAGGCGGCGCGTTCTGAGGCAATGGCGGGCGCTGTCTTGATGAACTCCTTCCGCGTCATTGCGTTCTTGATTTTGTTCACCGCCCCCGTGGCAAGCATTGGCCCGGCGAAGGCGCCGATAATCTCTCCGGTGTCTCCGCCAATCGCCTGACCAGCCCCGGCCCCCACCCCGGACATGAGGGCGCCGGCCGGCCCCGCCCCGAGCGTGAGCGCGCCAGTTCCCGTCCTCACCGCAGAGGCCAGTGATTTGCGGAGAGGCGTCATTTCGGCGCCCAGCCGTTCGGCTTCTTTCGCGGCGTCCGTGGGGACGCCGATAGCCTCAAGCTTCGGGCTGACGTTCAGAATGTTGCTGGCAACCGACCCAATGCGGCCCTCGCGCTCCGCGATGGCTTTGCCAAACCCCTCGGGGCGGGGCGTGGCACCGACCTGTCTGCGAAGCCAGTCCACCGCGCCCTGCTGGAGAGAGGAAAGCGGCCCCGCCATCCCCACAATGGAACTCGGAATGTTCGCAACGTCCGTAACGCCCTGAATGGCCGCAGTCCCGAGAATGCGGGCGGTATTCAGGGTCTCGTTTTTCTCCGGCGGCTTTGGCTTGATCCCGAGAGCCGCAATCGCGGTCGATTCGTCGGGCGCCTCGACCTCGAATTTTCCCTCGGGCGTTTCGATCTGGAAGCGCGCCATTTATTCAACCCTGCGAATACGCACATTCGGGGCGACGGTCGTCCACCCGCCAGCGGGCGGAGCGGGGGCGGGCGTAATGTCTCCGCGCCCCTGCGTGGCCAGCGCAATCGACTGTTCAAGGAATCGCTGGAGGTTGTTCAGTTTTTGCATCCGCGTCTCAACGGTGTCCGTTGTCAGCGGCATAAAGAGATTGGTGTACCGCTTGACTTCCGGCTCCGGCGCGGCGGCGCCCGTCATGATACGCAAGGCCACCTCGACCGCCCCCTGAACGTCGCGCTGCGCCCGGCCAACGTCTCCCATGTTCAGATTCGCCTGAACCATCGTTCCAACGTCGCCCACGGGCATGCGCTTGAAGAAATCGCGGACTCCTTCAAGATTCTGAAGGGAGTTTCTGGCGAGCGCCACGCGCCCCGCGACTTCACCGGGCAGATGAGTGGCCGGGCCGCCGGGGATGGCCTTAAGCCCCTTACTCGGATTCGTCGGGTCAACCCACTCATAGCCCGCAGGCGGTTTCTGCGATTGAGTGGGCGCGACGACGGTTGCGCCGGTTTTCGGATCGACAAGCCGCTGGTCGGCTCCAAGAGTGACGGGCTTACTGACCCCCGCAATCGGCTCCGCCTGTCCCGTTCTGGGATTGGTGCGGAACAGTTGATCGCCCGCGACCTGGAATCCAAATTTATCGGGCGTGGTGTACTGCCCGAGGATTTGGACGCCCATCTGAATCAGCTCCGGCTCGCCGCTGTCGATAAGCGCCTTGATGTAATCTCGCGTTGCCTGCGGGATGCCACTCGCGGCGGGCGCCGGGGAGGCAGCGGGCTGGGCGGTTGGTTGGGGCGGCTGGGGGGCTGGTGGCGTGCGAGGCCCCGCAGCGTTTGGTGAAACACTCTGACCAAGTAGGGGCTGGGGGTCACTCGACGCGCCCGCTTGATTGCGCGTGCCAAAATGAAGATGTGGCCCCGTCGCGCGCCCCGTGCTGCCAACGTATCCAATTTCATTCGTCGGGTCGGTGATAGTGTCGCCCTCTTTAAACGGCCCGAACCCCGAAAGGTGAGAATAGCTCGTGGTTTTGCCATCGTTGTGCTGGATGACGACGAACCTCCCGTTGATCGGGTCTTCGCCCATCTTGAGGATGCGACCGGGGGCCGAAGCGTAAACCGGCGTATCGGGGGCAGCGGCGAGATCAACGCCCTCGTGCATCATCTTTTTGCCGAGAATTGGATGCGTTCTCTCTCCGTAGGGAGATGTAACGTTCAGCGCATCCCGCAAGGGCGGACGATATTCAGACCATGTCGAAGGAGTGTAGCCAGTCCATGCGGCGGCGCGCTGTCCCACGCTCGGAATGGGCGTTTCCTTGACCGGAGTAACGGGGGCGGTGGCAACCCATTTATCGGCCATCTGGCCAACGGTGGGCTGGGGTATGGTTGTTTGACCACTAAGGGCGGGGTGGCCCGCAATGATGTCGGTCAGTTTTTTGAGGCGGGCCTTATCCTCACGCTCCATATCACCGGCGATGTACCCGCCCGTCAAAGCCTGCGCGAGCCTCGCCGCGCCCTGCGTCCAGTGTTGGACGGGGGACGTATCGAGGCTCTGCATGAGCATGGCGTCGGCAAGCTTGCCGCGACGCTTTCTCGATTCCTCAACGCTGGAAAAGAGCGCCATAGATTACCCCAAGCCCTTGAAGCCGCCGTAAGCCCACCCGCCCAACGGAGCAGACGCGAGACCGAACAGCCCGCCCATCATGGCGTTGTTGCGGCTCACCGCTGAATTGTAGTTGCCGAGCTGCGCCTGATAGTTGGAGTACGTCGGGCCGATAATGTCCGTAGGAGCAACGCTCGTCTGCGGCGTGCCGACAAAGTTGGGCTGGCTCAC
>JAKQDD010000200.1 GCA_029556615.1 Verrucomicrobiota bacterium
GGGCTGGGCCAGGTGCATCCAGCGGATCAGGGCCTGCGCGGTGCGGTCGCGTAGGGGGTTTACGCGCGAGCGGAACGGGATACCCCTCCGCATGAGCTCCATCACGTAGGCATACGCCTCGGCGTTGGTGCGCGTCGCGACCCCGAAGTCCCCGTAGTTCTTGGTCGACCCCTCCCCGTGCACGAGGCTCTGGATCTCCTCCGCCGCGTGCTCCGCCCCCGCCTGGTGGTCAGCGACGTCGACCCGGTAGATCGACCCGTTGCCCCGCCGCGCGGGGTCGGCAACGCACACCATCGGCACCTGCCGAGAGTTGTGGGAGATGAGCTTGCCCGCGGCCTCCACGATGTTCGACCCGCTCCGGTAGTTCGTCTGGAGCATGTGGGTCTTGAACCGCCCCGTCTTGCCGTTGGTCTCGACGAGGTCGGACGACCGTATGAACTCGTCCGGGTTCGCGCCGCGGAAGCTGTAGATCGCCTGCTTGTCGTCCCCGATCTTGCAGTAGGTTCGCGCGGTCATCTGGCCGTCCGCGCGCTCCTCCAGCGTGTCGGGGTCGTGCGTGCCGGTGATGAGCCCGAACAGGACGTTCTGAGCCCGGTTCTGGTCCTGGGCCTCGTCGACGAGGACCGTCTTGAAGCGGTGCTGTACCGCCTCACGAGCCCCCTTGTTGCGCGACAACAGCCGGACACCCTCGGTGAGGATGTCATCCTTGTCCTGCTTGCCCGCCCACGGGGTGTCGTTCCGCTTGAGCCACTCGTAGGCCGCGTAGACGGCGGCGAGCGGGGACTCGCCTGAGTCCCTCCACGCCTCCGACGGGGACACGAGGTTGCCCTTCCACTTGGAGATCGCGGTGGCCACCTGCCTCACGCCCGAGGCGTTGCCCTTCTCGTCGACGATCTTCTTGACTCCGAGGTTCCACCACTGGTTGGCGGGCTCCTTCCAGAAGCGCGAGGACCCTCGGTCCGCACCGCGCGGGCCCACTCCCGTCACCGGGCTGAGCTCGTCGAAGAACCGTCTCGTCGTGCTGGGCGGGGACGAGAACCCGCTCGTCGGGTTCATCTGGACCTGCTTGATGGCGATCTCGACGGTCGATCGCTGGAGCCCGTCGGACGCGATGTCGGGGCGGTTACGAGGTCCGTAGTCCCGCTGCATCGCCATCGAGACCGAGTGGGTCGTCCCCACGTAGCCCTCAGCCCCATCGAGCACGTCCGCGCCCCCGTACGCCTGGATGCGTTCCTTGAGCTCGCGCGCGCTCTTGCGGGTGAAGGACGTCGCGATGAGCGACCGTGCCGGCTCCTGGAGCTCGCGCAGGTGGTAGACCACCTTGCCCGCCAGGACGCGGGTCTTCCCAGATCCCGCCCCGGCGGCGATGAGCACGGGTCCCTTGTCGACCATCGCGTGCTCCTGCTCGGGGGACAGGCCGAGCTTGCGCCCCGTCTCGGTCGCGTGACCGCTCGACTGCACCTCGGCCTTCGCGACCGTCGCGCGCGCCACGCCAGGGTCGGCGGCGTGCTCCGGGCTCGACACCTCCAGCGCGGAGGTCTCCGCGGAGACCCGCTGCTCGGCCGCCTCGGCCCCGCGGGGGGTCAGCGGGTCGGTGGCCGACTCCGCCAGGCGCGCCTGGCGGATGCTGGTCACGGCCTTGCGCGCCTCCTCCGCCGACACGGCCGCCTTCTCCTCCGCGGTGAGGTCCTCGGAGGTGACCACCTGGGCGACTCGACGAACCGTCGAGGAGATCCACATGAGGGAGGGGTCCGCCCCGGGGATGCGGGCGATCGCCCGCAGGACCGTGTGCGGGTCAGACGACTTGACCGCCTGCGCGAGGCGTCGGTAGGCCGGAGCCTCGTCCGCGGCGAGCGCCTCCAGCACCCCGCCGTGAGACTGTAGGAGCGCCAGGACGCGCGGCGTCACGCGCCCGATCCCGTCCAGGTGGGTGACCGAGTCGCTCCCCTGCACGCGCTGCGCGTTCCGGATCGCAGCCACCAGGCCCATCCCGCCCGGGGCCTGCTGGAGCTCCCGCACCACGTGGACGAGCACCGCGCGCGACAGCGGCCACGCGGACTTGCTGCGCAGGTAGCTGCGCGTCTTCTGCTGCTTGTCCGCGTCGAGGTGCGCGAACCCGAAGTGGACGGCGACGGAGAGCTTGAGGACGTCTAGCACGACGCCAGGTGTCATCTGGATCATGGGCTTACCTATCACTCCCCTACAGGCGGGGAACCAATCGACGAGACCCGGAGGAGCGGAGCTGACCCCTCCACAGCTCCGAGCCACGGTGGGACCTCGGGATCACCGCATGGCAGAACACATCCCGCAGGACCCACGCAACCATACGCTCGCCATGCCCGTGCTGGAGGCCCTGGTCATGTGCTCGCTGAAGGGGAGCAAGGGATCGGAGCAGGCCCCATGAGCAAGCCCAAAGACCCGCCCGCCCTTCCGACTCCGGAGGGCTACCACCCGGCCCACACCATGGCGACCACCAAGATGCCCGCGACCCAGCTCGTGGGGACCAAGGAGGTCCAGGGCGAGATCACCTGGGTGTCGGACAGCGGCCTGGAGGCCGTGTTCCGCGGCTTCGGGGCCTCGGCCGGCGTGCGCGTCTCCCTCCGGCGAGACGGGTACTACCGACCCTGCAAGCAGCCCCTCGGCAAGGAGGAGAACCGCGTGCTCCTCGGGAGTGCTGCGAACCCCGCGACGTAGCGCTCCCGTCGAGTACCCCGCCGCGAACTCAGGTCTACCACCGACGCAACAGATCCATGGGAGCGCGCGCATCTTGGGATGGAGGAGAATGGTTGAAGGATGTATCCTCTGTGCGCCAGATGGCGGCGCTTCACCATCGACAACAGGACGACCATGCCGAAGAAAACCGCTCCCACTCCACCCACTCCCACTCCACTTCCCTTCGGGGACACGCCCTCCTGGGCGGAGGCGATCCTCGCGGAGGTGCGCTCGGGGACGGAGCGCCTCAAGACGACGTTCGAGACCCTGCTGACTCGCCACGGGGACTCGGCGGTTCTGACGGAGATCCTCCAGCGACTGGAGGCGGTCGCGTCGGCGTCCCGCGTGGTGGCCACCGCGTCCGAGATCGCTGCGCTGCGCGGCGACGTGCGGACGCTGTCGGGCGAGCTCCACACGCTCGTCACCGACCTCCGGCGCGTCGCCGACCAGACCCTGACCTTCGCCCAGTCGGCGGACAAGTACGCGGCCGAGGTGGAGCGTCGAACCCGGCCGGTCGAGGCCCCCGAGGCCACGGAGGTCGCCACGCCCGCACCCCGCCTGGGGATCATCGGGTTCCTCCGCGCGCTGGGGCGTCCCGAGGTCCAGGTGGGGATGGGGCGGCTCATCCAGGCCGCGGAGCGCCTGGGGCAGAACGCTCCAGCCCTGCCGGCCGCACACGCTCCCCTGAGCCTCCCCGAGCGCGCGGACTAGATCGCCTGCACGACGTACAGGCCCCTCTCAATGTGCCCGTCACGGCAGAGGGCGTTCAGGATCGACCGCAGGCTGTGCTCCTTCGGGATCCTGGCGTGCATGAGGGCGTGGACCTTCTCCTCGTCGTACTCGTGGACCTCGCCGTCCACGGTGAACTCGTGCGACTCGTCGTCACCCCATAGCTCGCAGGCGCATATCGGGTAGCTGCGCCCCGTGACCTGCTTGATGAACCGCTCCAGGGCGCTGGTGTCCGTGTGGAAGGCCGTGACCTGCTTGAAGGGCGACGGAGGACGCTTCTTGGGCGCCGGGATGAGGGTCGGCATACGGGCTCCTTACCAGAGCACTTCGATCAGGTACTTGCCCTTCGCGAGCAGGCCGTCACGAGCGAGGCCGTCCATGATGGCGAAGAGGGCGTAGTTCGTACGGCGGCCGGCGAGGAAGTCCTCGTAGTCGTCGGCGTCATCGGCGTTCCGGTCGATGGTGACCTCGTGGTCCTCCCCGTTGCTCCACTCCATCTCGGCGGGAACGCTTATGGTGCGGCCCGTCGCCTCCTGGATGAAGCGCTCCAGGTCGTGGTAGGAGACCTTGAACAGGGTGACGACGTGGGCGTTGAGCTTGGGAGAGGGCTTGGAGGGGTCGACCGTGAGGGGCATGCCCCGTAGTCGACGAGACACGGGGCACGGGAGCTGAGTCAGGGGGTGTCGGGGTACATGCGGCGGATCATGCTGCGCGGGTAGTTCCCGTACTTGGTGAGGTCGACGAACAGGAGCGCGTCGTCGGGGGGCTTGCCGATGTGGACGGCCAGCTCGTAGCACACGCGGGCCTGCTTGAAGTGCCCGTCGAGGAAGAAGAGGTCGCCCAGGTAGCAGTGGAGCTCCGCGTACCGCGGGTCCACCGCGAGGGCCGAGCAGATGACCTCCTTGGCCTTGGCGCGCTCCCCGATCTTCTCGTGGCAGTCGGCGAGGTAGTAGCGCGCGAACAACCCCTCCTCGGGGAAGCCAGGACCCCTGCGCAGGTACTCGTTGAAGGCGTCGATGCCCGCCCCGTGGTAGCCGCTCGACCAGAGGGACCGGGCGAGGTAGAACCAGTCGCGCACCGTGCGCTCTCGCGGAGGGATCGCCTGGAGGATGCGGAGCACGCGGGGGTCGGACCCCTCCTTGCCCCGCTTGTCGGGCAGGTGCTCGACGTGCCACGCCTCCCACCGACGGGAGGGGTAGGAGGGCTTGGGGTACTCGTGGACGCGCCCCACGTACTGCACGACGCCGGCCCGCATGAACCGGATCTGCTGGAACCTGTAGTGGCCCCCGTCGTGGATCGTCATGTAGGCCGCCACCACCCCCTCGGCGTGGGCGGAGGTGAGCCACGCGGCGACGTCGGCGCTCGGGTCGTCGACCTTCAGCACGTCGTCCGCGTCGACCATCATGAGCCACGGGTTCGTGGCCATCGCGAGCGAGCGGTTCCGCGCGGCAGCGAAGTCAGCGAGGTACCCCGTCTTGTCGTTCCCCTCGTCCCAGCGCTCGACGCGCGCCCCGAGGTCCCGCGCGACCTCGCTCGTGCGGTCGGTCGACCCCGTGTCGAGCACGCAGACCTCGGTGATGGCAGGAGCCGCCGCCAGGCTGGCGAGCACGCGAGGAAGCACCGCCTCCTCGTTACGAGCGATCATGCAGGCTGAGATCATGTGAGTCCTCCCGAGGATCGGGAGACGATAAACCCCCTAGTAGAGGGCTCCCGTCAGACCGGAGTTGGTGTAGTTGGACCCCGCGGCAGCCGCCCCCATCAGGAGCAGGTCCCCCGAGTTGAGCGCGACGGCCGCGAAGCTCGCGGAGTTGGCGCGCGAGCCAGCTGGGATCGTGACCGAAGCCAGCGCGAGGTAGGTCACGCCGTTGTCGGTCGACCGGTAGAAGGTGAAGGTCACCGTCTGCCCCACCGCGAGCGTCGTGGCGACCGCTGCCCGGATGTTCGAGACCGACCGTGCGACCCCAACGATGTAGGGCGGCAGGTTACCGGGCAGCACGTTGCTGAACGCGTCGAGCAGCCCAACGAACCTCTCGGTGCCCGCGTTGACCGATCCCTGCCCCGCCAGGTTGATCTCGCTGCCCGAAGCCCCCGTGGCCCCCGTCGCTCCGGTTGGTCCCGTGGCCCCCGTGGCCCCCGTGGCCCCTGTGGCTCCGATGTCCCCGGTCGCCCCGGTCGCCCCGGTGGCTCCGGTTGGTCCGGTGGCTCCCGTGGCTCCGATGTCCCCGGTCGCCCCCGTCGGGCCGGTCGCCCCCGTCGGGCCGGTGGCTCCGGTCGCTCCGGTAGCCCCGGTCGCTCCGGTGGCCCCGGTCGCTCCGGTGGGGCCGGTGGGGCCGGTGGGGCCGGTGGGAGCGAGCCAGTACTGTGTTCCGTCCGAGGTCAGCGACACGGACGCCCCCACGCCCGATAGCGTCCCCGAGGCGACGGTCCCCACGTTCTGACCGGTCACGGCCGACCGGTACGTCAGGGTGGTGAGCCCCGCGTCCCTGCGGACCAGCACGAAGGTCTGCCCCGGCACGCTCCGCGCGTCTGGCAGGTACGCCGTGAAGTTGGCCGCGCTCGCGTTGATCGTCACCTGGTAGTCGGTGGGCTGCACGAGGTCGAAGGTCGTGGACACCGTTCCCACGACGGCGCGCGTCATGATGGGCATCTTGCGCGTGGGGACGATGTTGGCCGGCGTGCCGATCGTGTAGGCCAGCAGCTGGCCTCCGTTCCGGTTGGCCACGTAGAGGACGGACGCCGAGGGGTGCACGTACCCCAGCCACCCCTGGTTGCTGATCCCGGTCTGGACCCTGAGCTCCTGCTCGATGTAGGGGCAGAAGCTGTCCGCGACGTTGATCACGTACAGCACGCCTGGGTCGGAGGTGGACCCCGCGATGGTCCCCCAGTAGATGCGAGACCCATCCGCCGTGATGAACGGCGTGTTGTCGTCTCCCTGGCCCCCGACGTTGACCTCGCTGATGATCGACGGGGCAACCGGGTTGCTCACGTCGACGAGACGCACGCGGTTGATCGTCCGACACGACACGTAGGCGACCGAACCGCGCACCCGCACGCGCCGCAGGCCCGCCCCAGACATCAGGAGGCTGCCCACGAGCACCGGCGTGATGGGGGTGCTCACGTCCCAGACCTCGAGCCTGTCGCTCGTGTAGTTGGTCGCGTAGACGTAGTTGCCGACCCAGTGCGCCGAGGCGTAGCTCGCGCCAGGCGTGCCAAAGGTCGACACCAGCACCATGGCGGCGGGCACCGTGATGTCCACGATGTGACAGCCTGTGGTGGTGTTCGCGTCCGGGGTCACGGCGAGGGTGTTCGCTCCGTTGAGCGATAGGTCGAAGGGCTGCGTCCCCGCACCGAGACTGAGGAAGCCGAGGTAGACCGGCAGCGCCGGGTTAGACAGGTCCCAGGCCGACACGCGCCCCGTCGAGAACGGCTGCGTGTCGGCCGTGTACCCAACGGTCCCAACGACCTCGAAGCCCTCCTGCTGGAAGCCCTGCGTGAAGATCGCGATGGGCGTGTTGCTGACCAGGGTCGGCGCAGTAGGGGTGGTGATGTCCCACGCCTTGAGTCCCGGAGTCCCCGAGCCGAAGTTGAACTGCCACAGGGTGTTCCCGATGACCTGGATGTAGGCGGGCTTCTGCAAGTCCGTCGCGCCAGTGAAGGCCAGCGTCAGAGGAGGGACTGTGTCGCTGTGCGTGCACACACGCGCAGTGCCGGTGGCCCCGGTCGCTCCCCCGGCCCCGGTCGCTCCGGTCGCTCCGGTCGCCCCCGTGACAAAGGCCCCAGTCGGACCCGTGGCTCCTGTGCTGCCCGTCGGTCCGATGTCCCCGGTCGGTCCGGTGGGGCCCGTATCCCCAGTCGCCCCGGTCGGTCCGGGATCCCCGGTAGGTCCAGTGGGTCCAGTGGGTCCGGTGGACCCCGTTGGTCCGATGTCCCCAGTAGCTCCGGTCGCCCCCGTCGGTCCGGTCGGTCCGGTCGGTCCGGTCGGTCCGATGTCCCCTGTGGCTCCGGTCGCTCCGGTAGGTCCGATGTCCCCTGTGGCTCCGGTCGCTCCGATGTCCCCCGTCGCTCCGGTCGCCCCCACATCGCCCGTTGCCCCGACGGAACCAGTCGCCCCGGTCGGTCCGGTCGCCCCAGCAGCCCCGGTCGGTCCCGGATCTCCGGTGGGTCCTGTCGGCCCGGTCACCCCCGTCTGTCCGGGATCACCGGTCGGCCCAGTCGCCCCAGTCGCCCCCACATCGCCAGTGGGACCCACAGCCCCAGTGGACCCCGTCGGCCCAACACCGCCGGTCGCGCCGGTCGCGCCGGTGATGCTCGGGCCGGTGGCTCCCGTCGCCCCCACGTCTCCGGTGGCCCCCGTGGGGCCCGTCGGCCCTGTGGGTCCTCCGGGGGGTCCCGTGGGTCCGGTCGGTCCCGAATCGCCAGCAGGCCCCGTCGGGCCCGTGACGCTAGCTCCCGTCGGGCCCGTCGGCCCAGGAGAACCCGCTGGTCCGCGAGGACCAGGACGAATCGGTGTGCAGCTCATGAGGGAAGTAAATCAAGGAAGGGACCCCGCCACGTGGCGGGGTCCCTTCTGGGATCGGTGCGGTACGGGATTAGGAGGCGACGATCGAGGTGCGACCGATGTAAGTTCCGCCGACCATTTCGACCGAGTAGAGGATCGCGGCGTTCGCCGGGATGGCGATTGCCGGGAAGTTGTCGATGTCGAAGTGTCCACCGGGCGGGATGGTGGCGGTCGCGATGTTCACGTAGTTGAGCCCGTTGTCCGTGCTCAAGTAGAGCTTGAACACCATGGCGGTCGCGGGGTCCTCCGACATGGGATTGCTCGCGACATAAAGCTGCGTGATGGTCCGCGCCGTCTGTCCCACGAGGTACGGAGGGACGTCCTGGATGGACGTCGACTCCGACCCATCCACCCCGACGAACACTTCGAGGCCCGACACGTCGGTGTTGGACAGGAACGCACCGAACGCGATCTCCTCAAGGGAGCCGGGTCCGGTCGCGCCGGTCGCGCCCGTGGCCCCGGTCGCGCCGGCGCCGGTCGCGCCGGTGGCTCCCGTAGGGCCAGTCGCCCCCGTCGCCCCCGTCGGTCCGGTGGGGCCGGGAGGGCCGGGCAGGGTGCTGGCGTCCCCGGTCGCGCCGGTTGGCCCGGTGGCTCCCGTTGGCCCGGTCGCGCCCGTAGGTCCCGTGGGTCCAGGCAGGGTGCTGGCGTCCCCGGTGGCTCCCGTCGGCCCGGTCGCGCCCGTAGGTCCCGTGGGTCCCGGGGGGCCAGGCAGCGTGCTGGCGGCCCCGGTGGCCCCGGTCGCGCCGGTGTCTCCCGTCGCCCCCGTGGGGCCGGTTGGCCCCGGAGGGCCAGGCAGGGTGCTCGCCGCGCCAGTCGCGCCCGTGGGCCCCACGTCTCCGGTGGGTCCGGTGGGTCCGACCTGCCCGTCTGGACCGGTGGGTCCCGTGGGGCCGGTCGCCCCCATCGGCCCGTCCTGCCCGATGGGTCCGGTCGGCCCCGTGGGGCCGGGGACGTTGCTGTCCGCGCCGGTCGGCCCCGTGGCCCCGGTCGGCCCGTCCTGCCCGATCGGACCCGTCGGCCCCGCGTCTCCGGTGGGGCCGGTCGCCCCCTGCGGGCCCGTCTGTCCCGTCTCGCCGCCGGTGCCCGCGGGACCGGTGGGTCCCGTCGGACCAGTGGGGCCTGTCGGCCCGGGATCGCCGACGGGTCCGGCAGGGCCAGTCGGGCCAGGATCGCCGGCCGGTCCCGAAGGACCAGTCGGGCCAGTGGGACCCCCGGAGGGGCCAGTTGCGCCAGTGGGACCGGCAGCACCGGTCGCACCACGCGGACCAGGACGAATAGGTGCGCAGCAGCTCATGGGAAGAGTTAAGCGCGAGCCGCCCCGCACCCGCGACCCAGGGGTCGCGGTCGGGATCGGAGGCAGATCCGGGTATCCTGAGGCGATGATGCCCCCCACCGGCGTACAGACACCCTACGGGGATGCGTTTCGGCTGGCCGTCCTCGCGGTACAGGTCCCCCTTCCCACAACCCCGAGCAAGAGGCGATCCCCGCAGGATCGCCCGGTCGGGGAGACGCTCTGCACGGCGATCACCGCCGCATCACCTCCCGACGTCGACGAGGTGGACCGCAGGCGGTGGGCGGAGGTGTCCCGCGCCGTGATCGCGCCGGCCGTGGAGCGCGCGCACGCGCGCTACCAGGCGCGCGCCCAGGAGCTCCACGGGATGGCCCGCACCTGCGGGTCCGCCTCGGTGTTCACCCTCATCCTGGGGTGCCTCATCCCCCTGCACTCGGCGGCCCTGGTCGCCACGATCCTCGGGGTCGCGGCCCTGGTGCTGGCGCGAGCGCCCGCCGAGCTCCTCCGCATCGACCTGCGGCAGGTCGAGCGCGCCGCCGACCACCTCGGCACCGAGCTCCTCGTGGAGGGGGAGCGCCGCGCTCTCCCTCCGGCCTCCGACCGGTCGTAGCGGTCAGGCGTCTCCCAGCGCGCTGGGGTCCAGGCGCATCGATCGCCACGGCTCCAGGCGGGCGCAGTTCTGCTGCACCTCGGCGAAGGCCGCCCGGAGGGAGGACGGGGACAGCGCGAGGTAGGTCGGCGCGTACCGACGACGATCCGTCATCAGGTCCACGCCGAGGTCCCCCAGCCCACCCTGGTCCCACGGGACCGCCGGACCGGGCAAGAAGAGCGCACGACCCGTCGCCGCGCAGGTGACGGCCTCGATGAGCACGTAGTCGGTGACGTCGACCGGAACCTCCCCCACGGCGGCGCGGACCATCATGCGGTTCTGTAGGTAGCGCGCCAGCACGCTCAGCTCGTACAGGTGCGAGACGGCCGCGCGGAGCAGGCTGCGTTCCGGCTCGCTCGCCCACTCGAACGCGTGGGTGGGGTGGTCGGGGACCTGGACAGGACGACACAGGCGGAGCCGCTCCCGCCAGAGCATCGGCCCCGGCATGAAGTCCCCGCAGCGCAGTCGCCGCGCGGCCTCCCGCTCCCCCACCCGGCCGTGGGCGGGCAGGCGCACGCGCGCGAGGAACGCGTCGGACCGCTCCTGCGGGTCCCTGGTGAGGCTCCTCAACAGGTCCGCGGAGAAGGTCATGCACCTGTCCTCCTGGCCCCCGCCTCTGGACTGTAGCGTCACCGAGAGGCGAGGGACCCCGGACAGGTCGGGGACGTGCTGGAGCGTCCAGCCGTACAGCGCCCCGGCGCTCAGCAGGTTCGGGGTGGACCCGCACAGCAGGCAGCGCGTCCCGAACGTGTACGCGTGCTCGCGCCCGCCCTCGTCAGACGAGCTCACGTAGACGAACATCGGCCGGGTCGTGAACCCGAGGTCGTCGGTCGGCAGGTAGACGCCACCCATCTAGTGACCCCTCAGGTCCACGTACCCCGCAGCCCCTGGGGGCACGGGGACGGGGAGGTAGCCGAGCTCGTCGAGCAAGAAGAGGGGCTCCTCGACCCTTATGATCGGGACAGGCACGCTAGGCCCCGTGCCCGCGCGACGAGGTGGAGCTGTCCGCCCTATGGGGCCGCGTCTTGTATGGGGACCCCCTACTGGAACACGCCCGCGGGTGGCCCGGCAGGCCCGCTCAACGCCTTCGCGCTCCCCGCTCCCGACCCGCGGGTGACCCGCATCCTGTGGGACGACCCGGGGGTCCAGGCGGTCAACAGCGCGTTCTACGTGGTGGGGGTCCACCTGTACAGGTCGGACGCCTCCGACCGCGGCCCCTACTACCGCGTCACCCCGTTCCCCATCGGGGGGACCTACTACGAGGACGGGCCGCGCCTGCACCGCGTGGAGCACGAGCGGATCCCCTGGGAGGGAGGGTGGTCGCTGCGCGGCCAGTCGGGGAGCGGGGAGCGCTGGGTGCTCCGGACCCGCGAGGTCATCGTGGTGCCGGGAGAGTCCGCGCCCGGCCAGGCCCCCGTCTACTCCTCCAACCCCCACGACGTCGCGGTGCGGGTCGACGGGGTCGAGGTGCCCATCGACCGCGTGTTCGGCCGCGGCCACGAGATCGAGCTCGGGCTCGCGGACGACCTGGAGCCCGTGGCCTCCAGGACCGTCACCTACCCGCGCCCCAGCCCCACCTCCGTCGTGGAGGCGAGCTACTACACCACCAGGGGCTTCACCCCGAGCCCCTCGACCGAGACGTGGACCTGGTACCGCCTCTCGACGGTCGCCATCGACCCCAACAACCCGGTCGCCTACATCGAGTCGAACCTCGACCACAGCAAGCCGTTCTCGAAGCTCCTCGTCGAGGAGACCGACTACGTGTGGCGCGAGGCGGTGCGGCGCAACGGCTGGATCCTCCAGCAGGGCGGCGAGCGGGTGAAGATCTTCAACCGCCGCATCAACGGGCTCCCCTGCACCTGCACGCGGGACGCCCGCACGCTGGAGTACGCGCGGCAGCCCGAGGCGATGTGCCTGCGGTGCTTCGGGACCGGCCTGGTGGGGGGCTACGAGGGGCCGTACGACACCGTCATCGCGCCGGACGACGCCCCGCGGCGCATCGCGCGTACCCCGTGGGGTCGGCACAAGGAGCACACCTACGACATCTTCTTCGGCCCCGTCCCGCTCGTGCGCCAGGGGGACCTCGTCGTCAAGCAGTCGGGGGAGCGCTACCTCGTCGGCCCGACCCACCGGCCCACCAACCGCGGGGCGCTGCTCCAGCAGCACACCACGCTCAGCTTCATCGACGAGGGGGACGTGCGGTACCGCGTCCCCACCTACGGGGTCCTGCTCCCCAACCCCGAGACCAGGGACGTCGACATCGTCGAGCCGCGCCTGCCCGTCACGGGAGAGATCTCCTACGACGAGGAGGAGGGCTGGGCCGGTCCCCCCTTCCCCGTGGGGCCTCGACACTTCGTCCCCATGGTGACCGACGACCCCGCCAAGCCCGAGGGCGAGCAGTTCCGCGGCCGATCTAGACCTTGGAACAATATAATGCGGTAGTATGCTACCCTGGCAGAATGAACTATTTAGGCGACTGCCGGGTCTGCGGGCAGCCCATGCCCACCTACCGCGCCCTCACACAGCACCTCCGCAAGCGCCTCGACGACGATCACCGGAAGCTCCTACACGAGTGGCTAGCCTGGCGCGCAGAGTACCGGCTCACGACGAGGTGCAGGAAGTGCGGGAGCCTCTTTGAGGTGCGCGACAAGGCGCTCAAGGGGCGTAAGCGCTGCCCCACCTGCGACGACCTGCGGAGGAAGCTCGGGAAGCGCCAGTACGAGGCCCTGACCTTCGACACCAAGCCGACTGATCACCTCAGCCCAAAGGGCAAGGTGCCCATGGTGCGGCGAGACGGGCTGACTGCGAGGACGCTTCGCTGGGAGCCAGGGGACCCCACCTATCAGAGGGTCGTTCACGCCATCCAGGCCGGCGACCGCATCAACGACATCCGACAGCAAGCGGGGGTCACCTACCCGGTGCTGCGGGCCATCGGTGAGCATGCGTTCGGGAAGGAGATCCTCGACCGCATGATGCACACGCGGAAGGTCCGAACCATCCATCAGACTCTGACCCTCCTTACGCTCCACAGCGGCCTGGAAGACGAGCTAGTGAGCCAGATGGAGGCGGAAGGCATCGTCATCCACGCTCGCAATCGCTGGCGCACGATCCAAGTCCGAGGGGAGACGACCTGCCGAGAGGCCGACATCGAGGTGCGCCTGGAGGATGGACGGACGATCCTCATCTTCTGCGACGGTGAAGCCTTCCATGGCCCCAGCTGCCGCTTCCGCGATCCGTCGGCGTGCATCGACTACGACACCGAGACCGCCCAGGCGTTCTACGCCCTCGGCTACTCGGCGCTCCGGTACTCGGAGACGGAGATCCGGTCGGGCGAGGCCGCCTCTCACCTGCTCGGGGTGCTCGACCGGCTCAAGACGTCAGCTCTGAGGGTATGCCGCACCTGGTACCCCGCAGTCGAACACCTCGAACCCCAGGCAGGACGCACCCCATGAGCACCCCACCTCGCATCGCCGCCATCCCCACCACCTACAAGGGCGTCAAGTTCCGCTCCAAGCTGGAAGCCGCCTGGGCCGAGTGGTTCGACTCCAAGGGGATCGAGTGGACCTACGAGCAGGAGGGCTACCAGCTACCGAGCGGGACGTGGTACCTGCCCGACTTCTGGCTACCTGGTGCCCGCGTTTTTGTAGAGGTTAAGGGGATATTAGACGAGTCAATTCAAAAACCTATTGAACTGGCTCGATCAGTACCTCCTGACATAAGAGTCGTACTGGCAGAAGCCCCCGCGGGATCAAAATATTCTGTGATACAGAGAGATGGTAACAGTCTGTTGGACGAGTATGTGCTGTTCCGTGCTATTACATGCGACTACGTAAGTGTCAGGAACACTTCTCTTGATAAACACAACGGGGCATGTCACGCATCCACCACTTACAGTGTAAAGTGCAGGGACTGGGAAGGTAAGGTGTGTAAGTCACACTTGTTTGATTGTTTGAGGTCTATAATACATAGAATCGCGTTGTCCGCGATTGACAATCGTATATCTATAAACAATAGGTCATGGAAAGAAGTGACTACCAAGAAGCAAAGAATCTTAATTATGTGGAGCGTCGTCGATAGTCTCGTACCCATTTTTGAGGTCGACTATCCCAAGAATTGGAGCAATGAAGACCCACGAAAAACGGCTAAAGAACTATCAGCAGCTCGCTTTAAGCACATGAATTTGGAGAGCCTGGGGTTAGAATCCTTGCCCCTACCTATAATAACATACATCAATAACGCACCCTACACAGGGTGGGTTGACATAATCAATCAAACTGTTCCGCTTCACGTTACTGTGAATAAAACGCAACTAATCATTGCAGCTCTCCAACCGTGGCCTGGTTACTTATGGTGTGTGGCACCACATACCTCAGTTAAAGTTCACGAGGACAAATGGGTCGATTTAAGCGAATATAGCTACGGCGTGTTCTATTCTGAATTAAAGAGCTAGCTAGATGGCTTGATAGCCATATAGGCTATCAGTCGGTAAGCCGATCGACGCGCCGCCACGAGTGGCGCCCGTCCACCAGCCCCTGCACGTAGGTCCCCGGCGCGAACGACCCGGCCGCCAGCACCACCTGGAGGGCGTCGCCGAGTTCCCGGAAGAGCTTCAGCATCAGACGCTCGAACCGCTCCCGGTCGGTCTTCCCGAGCTCCGACGGGTCCCCCATCCCGAGGATGCGGGCCATGTCCCCGGTGATGTCGCCGTTCCCGAAGGGGCGCTTCGGGTCGATCGTGGGGGCTCCCCACTCGGCCAGGTTCGTGTCGACGGAGGCGGCGCGGAGCAGCTTCACGTGCTCCTCCCGCAGGATGAAGGTCTGCATGACCAAGGGTCGGAACCTTCCGGCGGGATGGAGCTGACGTCTCGTAGCCCAGCGGGTGGGTTGACGAAACTCCTTCAGCTCCGGTCGGTCGGCATCGCTCTACCCATCAGGGATGAGCGACGTTCCCAGGCAGATCCGAGAGTTCCGCGGCAACCTACTCGACCGACGGCGGCAGGAGATCGAGGCGCTGCGTCCCCGACCCACCTGCTGCGGACGCGCCGAGTCGCACATTCGGTTCCGCGTCCACAACGGAGGGATGCTGGCCTCCCACCTATGGACGGGCTCCTGGTGCATGGGGGAGGTGGCGGGCCTGGTGGCCTGCCCGTTCTGCCGCGCGTCGCTGCCCCTCATGCGCCGAAAGGTCCAGCCCTCAAGCTACCTGTGCCTGGTCACGGACGGAGGCGACCGCTGCGCGACGTGCAGCGAGAGGCTGCACTCGTGTCTCTGCGACCCGCTGGAGTCGGCGTTCGAGCCCCTGCCGCCCGACGCGTCTCCCCACACGCTCCACGAGGACAGCTACACGACGGCCGACGTCGAGGTGTACTTCGACCCCAGCGGGTTCCACTCGGGCCGGTCGGGCTGCTGGCGCGCACGCCTTCGCCACCGCCGAGGCATCCACGACGCGGGACCCACCGAGAACCACGCGTTCCGCGCGCTCGTCAGCGCCGCGACGTCCTTCGGCCTTCGGCACGTGGAGGACTGATGGACTTCACGCGCCTGCGGGCTAACCTCAAGCGACGCCAGGTGGGGTCGCGGGTCCTCGTCGAGGTCTACCAGAAGGACCTGTCACCCCCACGCCGCATCGAGCAGACAGCCACGTTTCAGGGCTTCCTCCGCGAGGACTCCCACCACCATCTCGTCGGGGGGCAGCACGTCGCCGTGCTGGTGGAGGGAGAGCGCGAGCTCCGCGTCGTCCACTTCAGCTTCGTCCGGGGATCGGCCCCCAGGGCTCGCCGGTGAGCTACTACACGGCCTCGAACCGCAGGTGCGAACCGGGACCCCCGCGGGGCCTCCTCGT
>JAKQDD010000121.1 GCA_029556615.1 Verrucomicrobiota bacterium
CGAGACGTTCGAACGGCAGTATCTCCAGGCCGCCATCCACCGCAATCACGGCAATCTCGCCCAGACCGCCCGCGAGCTCGACATGGACCGCAGCGGTCTGTACCGCAAACTGCGCCAGCTCGGCATCCCGCTCCCGTGACCTGGACGGATCCAGCCGACTCCAATTTTAAACTCCATCTTGAATTGCGCTGACGCCACGAGCCGCCATGCGCAAAGACCGCTCTTATCCCCAAACACTGCCGTTTATGTTTACATAATCAGACTTTGCTGAAACCATGGCCAATCATCCGCCGTGGGCATGCTAAACATAATAAATACAGTGTAATGTGGGTTTCGGTATCGACCCGAGATTCCAGTCTTTCTGGAAAATGGGTCCGATAACCGGCTATATGTCTACGACGGGGGGGCGGTGCTGGCCGAGTACGCGCCCGACCCGGAGCCCGACCCGGCGAAGGCCGCCTCCGGTCATCTCAATGTCTCTGACACCCGAATTCCGCCCGAGGCCACCGGGGGCCGGCTCGGGGACGCTCGGAGTCTGCAGACCGCTGCAGGCGGCGGCCCCGAAGGCTTTTTCAAGGCGCGCCAGTACCTCTACGGCACAACGCTCCTCGCCGCCGAATCTTCCGATCCGAGCCCCGAGCCCCCAGCCCCGAGCCTCGTCTTCTACCATCTCGACCCCCTCGGCTCCACGGTCAACCTGACCGCCGGTGACAATGTCGCCAATGATGGCAAAGGGCATCTCGCTTCGAGTACTGCCGCATCATCGGGCAACATTGCCACCGCGAGCACTACCGGCGTCTTGGCCGATCCGTTACCCGGCGCCGTCACCGCCGCCTACCTCTACGACGCCTGGGGCAACCACCGCGAGCTGGATCTGAACAGGCCGGACGGTCCTATCTTCGATGGCGACGCCGGCTACGATCCCGCCACCGGTCTGTGGGACTGGACCCAGTATCTAACCGACATCCAATCGGCCTTCGACCCGAGCCTCGAGCCTCTAGCCTCGAGCCTCGCCTGGAATCGTTTCACCTACACCGGCCACGAGTTCGATCCAGAAACCGGGCTCTACTACTTCAAGGCCCGCTTCAACGACCCCGAGCTCGGCCGCTTCGCCTCGGCAGACCCCTACCTCGGCGACACGCTGACCCCGCCCAGCCTCCATCGCTACCTCTACGCCCACGCCAATCCGCTGACGTTTGTTGACCTGACGGGCTATCTGGCCTATCGCTATTTCGGCCGGGAGGCCGGCAACGGCCAGGAACGGTCCTATGTCGTGGCTGAAATTGAGACGGAGGATGTCTACCGCCATCCGATCCATTCAATTCTG
>JAKQDD010000210.1 GCA_029556615.1 Verrucomicrobiota bacterium
GGCGGTCCCGGCGGTATTGAGGCTCTTGACGGACTTGAGGGATTTATCGGTGAGGAACTCGGGTTCGAGCTCGAAGAAGCCGCCGATGATCTGGCCTTTGGTGGTCCAGTCATGGATGGTCGAGGTGCCGTCGATGGTGACGACGCAGCCGGGCTTGGCGGTGTAGCGCGCCGCAGGGGCAGCGGGCGCGGCGGGGGTGAGCGCTGTGGCGGGCCAGTTGGTTGCTGGACCGTCGACGGGGCGATCGGCGCGGGCGTCGCGGCGGCGGCCGGAGGCGGGGTCCGCGACGCGATTCGTGCGGGGTTTCTGGAGCGTTTCGTAGCGGCGGCGCTGGTCAGGGGTCAGCTCGGCCTCGATGGCCTTGCGGAGCCGCCGGAGTTCCTCGCGGGCGGGACTCTCGACGGGTTTCCAGAGGTCGCGCATGCGATTCTGGCTCTCGCCAATGAGCCCGTCGATGTGCTCGCGCTGGGCCTGCGAGAGGTTGAGGCGTTCGCCCAGGCGGCGGAGGAAATCGTAGCGCTGGGCAAGAGGCGGCGTGGCGGGCATGCCGCCCGGGCCGGTGTGGGCTGTGTGGCGGGTCTTGGCGCGGTACAGGTGGGCGGCGAAGGCGCCGGAGGCCATGCCGGCGAGGAAGATGACCAAGGCGGCGGCGATGACCTTCCAGGGTTTCACCAGCCGTCTCCCTCGGCGTCCGCCGCGGCGTACACGGCGGCCTCGAGCTCGGCTTCGAGGGGCTCGAGGGTCTCGTGCCAAGCGCCCGAGGACCAGGTCCACGCCCCGAGGAGGAGAGCGAGGGCGACACAGGGGGTCGCAGCGCGCCAGAGGAGACGGGCACAGCCGGCCCAGAGGCCGGGGGCGGAGCTGTGGGGCAGACGCGCCATGATCCTCCGCTCGAAGGCGTAAGGAACGCGGTCCGAGGGCGGACAAGCCCGTGCGGCGGCGATCAACCGGCGGTGGAGATCAGCCAGGTTCATGGTCTGTACCAAGGCAGACGGCCAAGGGCGGTTTCTGGTTACAGGGGGCGCTCACAGGTATTGCTCCCGGCTCATGCGGGCCAGGATCCGGCGCATCTCGGCCCGGGCGCGGAAGGCGCGGACCTTGACGAGGGGGATGGACCAGCCGGTGAGAGCGGCGATGTCGCGGACGCTGCGGTCCTCGATTTCGAGCAGGGTAATGACGAGGCGGGCCGGGGGCGAGAGCTGGTCGAGGACGCGGCGGACCAGTTCGCGGGCGGCGTCGGCGGTTTCCGGGGCGTCCGACGGGTCGGCGGCGAACCGTTCGAGCCAGTTGACTTCATCGTCGGAGAGGTCGGCGATGGGGATTTCGCGGCGTCGGCGGTGGGCGCGGAGGAAGTCGTAACAGGTGCGGACGGCCAGGCGCATGAGCCAGTGTTCGAACGGGGCGGCGCCGCGGTAGCTGTCGAGCCGCTGGTAGGCCTTGGCGAAGATCTCCTGGACGATGTCCTCGACCTCGCTGTCGAGCCGGGCGTAGCGGCGGGCGGTGGCGAACACGCGGGGTTGATAGCGCTGGACGAGCGTCTCGAAGGCCGCAGTCTCCCCGCGGAGGACTGCTGCGACCAACTGGGCGTCGTCGACATCCACAGCATGGAAGGCTGCCGGGCCCGGACAGGGTCAGGCGAGCCCGGTGGCTTCGCCGCCGGGCAGGATGCGGATCCGGACGGCAGCGGGCACTTTGGGCAGGCCGGGCATCGTCACGATGTTGCCGCAGATGACGACCACGAAGCCGGCGCCGGCTGAGACACGCAGCTCGCTGACGGTGATGCGGAACTTGCGGGGGCAGCCCCGGAGGCCCGGCACATCCGAGAGCGAGAGCGGGGTCTTGGCGATGCAGACCGGCAAGGTGCCGAACCCGTGCCGAGTCAGCAGGTCGAGGTCGGCGCGGGCGCCCCGGTCGAAGTCGACGCCCTCGGCGCCGTACAAGGCACGGGCGACGCGTTCGATCTTGCGCTCGATGGGATCGGTGAGGGCGTAGAGGAAATGAAGGCGTCGTCGCCGGTTGCTGGCGATGGCGCGCAGCACGGCTTCCGCGAGCCCGAGGGCTCCCTCGCCGCCCCGGGCGTGGTGTTCGGCCACGACGGCTTCGACGTCCTCGCGGGTGCAGCAGCGGATGATGCGGTCGAGATCGGCGGGGCGATCGTCGGCGAACCGGTTCAAGGCCACCACCGGCTCGAGGCCGAAGCGGCGGATGTTGGCAATGTGCTGCGCGAGGTTGGCGATCCCGCCGCCTTTCGAGAACCCGCCGTGGTAGGCGATCGCCTTGGCGGTGGCCACGATGACCGCGGCGGCGGGCCGCAGTCCCGCGGTGCGGCACTTGATGTGGAAGAACTTCTCCGCGCCCAGCTCGGTGGCGAACCCGGCTTCGGTGACCACCACGTCGGCGAGTTTCAGCGCCAGGCGGGTGGCCAGGGCCGAGTTGGTGCCCTGGGCGATGTTGGCAAACGGCCCGCCGTGCACGAGCGCCGGGGTGCCTTCGAGCGTCTGGACCAGGTTCGGATGGACGGCATCGCGCAGGAGCACCTGCATGGCGCCCACGGCTTCGATCTCCCGGGCCGTCACGGGCGCCCCGGCGTAGGTGTAGCCCACGACCATCCGGCCGAGCCGCTCGCCCAGATCGGCGAAATCCCTCGCCAGACAGAGCACAGCCATCACTTCGGATGCCGGCGTGATGTTGAAGCCGTCGCGTCGCGGCACGCCGTTCTTGGGGCCGCCCAGGCCGACGATGATGTCCCGGAGCGACCGCTCGTTGAGGTCGATGACCCGGCGCCAGACGATCCGGCGCGGGTCGATCCCGAGCGAGTTTCCGTGCTGCAGATGGTTGTCGACCATCGCCGCCAGCAGGTTGTTGGCCTTTTCGACGGCGTACATGTCGCCGACAAAATGCAGGTTGATCGCCTCAGCGGGGACCACCTGGGCGCGGCCGGCTCCGGTCCCGCCTCCCTTGATGCCGAAGTAGGGCCCGAGCGAGGGTTCCCGGACGCAGGCCATCGAGCGTTTCCCCAGCCGGCGCAGCGCGTCCGCCAGACCGACGGTTGTCGTGGTCTTGCCCTCCCCCTGAGGCGTGGGGGTCATCGCCGTCACGAGCACCAGATGGCCGTCCGGTCCGTCCGCGCGGGCGGTCAGCTCCTCGAGCGGCACTTTGGCGATGTAATGTCCGTGGGGCAGGATTCGGTCGGCGTCGAGCCCCAGTTCGCGGGCGACGTCGTGAATGCGGCGTGGCGGTTCCCCCAGGAGGCGTGTGTCAGGATCGGGCATAGCGCAGTACAGGATCTCCTCGTCCGTGGCCGCACGGCTTCGCGGCGTCCGCGGTCGGTTGGCTTTGCAGCATACGGGGCTCTCATGGGCTGTCAACGCGCTGGGCAGGCTCCTGCCCGCCGGAGCCGTTTCGCGGTGCTTGCGCCGGTTTCTCGACGGGCGATACTCTGGGGGCATGGCGCACGCTGATTTTGTTCATCTGCACGTCCACACGGAGTACTCGTTGCTGGACGGGGCGTGCCGGCTGGACCGCTTGCTGGAGCGGGCGCACGAGCTGCAGTTCCACTCGCTGGCGATCACGGATCACGGGGTGTTGTACGGGGCGATCGATTTCTACCAGGCGGCGCGGGCGCGGGGGATCAAGCCGATTTTGGGCTGCGAGGTTTACGTGGCGCCGGGGAGCCGGTTCGAGAAGAAGACGGCGAGCGGGGGGCGGGATGCGTATCATCACCTGGTTCTGCTGGCGGAGGACGAGACCGGCTACCGCAACCTGGTGCGGCTGGTGACCGCGGCCCATCTCGAAGGGTACTATTACAAGCCCCGCATCGACAAGGAGCTGCTCAGCCAGCATCGGGCGGGTCTGATGGCGCTTTCGGGCTGTTTGAAGGGGGAGATTGCGGAGCTGATCGTGCGCGACCAGCTCGAGTCGGCGCGGCAGGCGATCGACTGGTACCGCCAGGTTCTGGGGGCGGACCGTTTCTATCTCGAGCTGCAGAATCACGGTCTGCCGGAGCAGGCCAAGGTGAACCGGCAACTTCTCGAGTGGGCGCCCGAGTTTGGTTTGAAGGTGGTGGCGACCAACGACGTGCATTACGTGCGCCAGGAGCACTGGCGGGCGCATGACTGCCTGATCTGCATCGGCACGCAGACCACGCTGGATGACACCCGGCGCCTCCGCTATGCGCCCGGCCAGTTTCATCTCCGGTCCGCCGAGGAGATGAAGGCGCTGTTCGCGGAGGTGCCCGAGGCGATCCGCAACACGGAGGAAGTCGCCCAGCGCTGCAACGTCGAGCTGCGATTCAAGCAGCTTCACTACCCGACGTACGAGCCCCCCGAGGGGCGCACCCGCGAGGGGTATCTGCGCGAGCTGCTCGTCGAGGGGCTGCAGCGACGCTACGGGCTCAGCGCGCGGTTCGAGGAGGGGCGCCTGGCGGTGGACGCCGTGGCGGATCCGCGGCGGCTGCCCACGTATGCGGCTCCCGAGGCCGGGACCGACGGCGGCGGGGAGAGGGCGGCGGCCGCGGCGGCGGTCCGCGCGGTGGCGGATCGGGTCGAGCTCGAGCTCGGGGTGATCGAGAAGACGGGGTTCGTCTCGTATTTTCTGATTGTGGGGGATTTTGTGCGGCACGGCCGGAGCCGCGGGATCACGTGCGTGGCGCGGGGATCGGCGGCCGGCTCGATTGTCACCTATCTGCTCGAGATTTCGAATGTGGATCCGCTCCGCTACGGGTTGTTGTTCGAGCGGTTCCTGAACCCGGAGCGCGTGAACCCGCCGGACATCGACATTGATTTCGCGGACGACCGCCGGGCGGAGGTGATCGAGTACGTGCGCGGCCGGTACGGCCGGGATTGCGTCGCCCAGATCATCACGTTTGGCACGATGGGGGCGAAGTCCGTGATCCGGGACGTGGGCCGGGTGATGGGGGTGAGCTACGCGGACTGCGACCGGCTGGCGAAGCTGGTTCCCAGCGACTTGAAGATGACCCTCGAGAAGGCCCTGAAGCAGGCCCCCGACCTCCAGAAGGCCTGCGACGAGAACGACACGTACCGGGAGCTCATCGAGGTGGCCTTCGTCCTCGAAGACCTCACCCGGAACGCGTCGGTCCACGCCGCGGGCGTCGTCATCGGCCCGGAACCGCTTGTCCAGCTCCTCCCTTTGAAGCAGGACGAGGACGGCGCGATCGTGACCCAGTACGCGATGGGGCCGGTCGGCGATCTCGGACTGTTGAAGATGGACTTCCTGGGGCTGAAGACGCTGACCGTGATCCGCAACACGTGCGAGCTGGTGCGGCGGACCCAGGGGGTCGAGATCCCGATCGATCACCTTCCCCTCGACGACCCCGACACCTACGACCTCCTGAACAAGGCCAACACCCTCGGCGTGTTCCAGCTGGAATCCGGCGGGATGCGCGATCTGTGCCGGAAGTTCCAGATCAGCTCGATCGAGCACATCACGGCGCTGATCGCCCTGTATCGGCCGGGCCCGATGGACCTGATTCCGGAGTTCATCCAGCGGCGGAACGGCGAGCTGGCCATTGCCTACGAACATCCCCTGCTCGAACCGATCTGTCGCGAGACCTACGGCATCATGGTCTACCAGGAACAGGTGATGCAGGCCACCCAGGCCCTGGCCGGCTACACCCTCGGCGGCGCCGACCTGCTCCGCCGGGCGATGGGCAAGAAGAACGTCGAGGAAATGGCGCAGCAGCGCGCGGTCTTTGTCGAGGGCTGCCAGAAGAAGAACCAGATCCCCGAAGCCACCGCCCAGCGGATCTTCAATCTCCTCGAACGCTTCGCCGGGTACGGCTTCAACAAGTCGCATGCCGCCGCCTACGCGGTGGTGGCCTATCAGACCGCCTATCTGAAGGCGAACTACCCGGTCGAGTTCTTCTGCGCGATGATGACGAACGACATGGCGGACACCGCCAAGCTCGGGGCCTACATTGCCGAGGCCCGCGCCTTCGGCATCGAGGTGCTGGGGCCGGACGTCAACGAGAGCGGCGTCCATTTCGCGCCCGCGCCGCCCCGGCCGGGCGCCGCCACGCCCGGGCGCGCGATCCGGTTTGGCCTGGTGGCGATCAAGGGCCTGGGCGAGATCGCGGTCCAGCAGATCCTCGACGCCCGGCAGGCGCACGGTCCGTTCCGGTCCCTCGCCGACCTCTGCGCGCACGTGGACACCCGCACCGTCAACCGGAAGGTGCTCGAGGCGCTCATCCGCTCCGGTGCCTGCGACGCGCTGGGTGCGTCCCGCGCCGCCCTGTGGGCGTCCATCGACGCGACGCTCGCCCGGGCGGCGAGCGCAGCCCAGGATCGGACCCGCGGCCAGACCTCGCTCTTTGGCCTGCTCGAAGGCGGCGATCCGCAGGCGCTGTCCCCGATCGTGGCCGTCGAGGAGTGGCCGGAGTCGGAGCTCCTCGCCGCCGAGAAGGAGCTTCTGGGTTTCTATGTGAGCGGCCATCCGCTGGCGGCCTGGGCGACGGTGCTCGAGAAGTACGCGCTGGCCACGGCGAGCTCGCTGGCGGGGCTCGAGAGCGGGTCCATGACCCGCGTCGGCGGGCTGGTGACGAGCGCGCAGCCCGGCATCTCGAAGAAGAACGGCAAGCCGTATCTCCTGGCCGTTCTCGAAGACCTCACCGGCGCGATCCCGCTCGTCTGCCTCGGGGAGGCGTGCGAGAAGTTCAAGCCGGTTCTCGTTCCCAAGCGTTCCCTGCTCGTCATGGGCGAAGTCAACACGCGCGACGACCGGCCGAAGATCTTCCCGCAGGAGATGTTCCCCCTCGAGGAGGCGCCCAAGCGCCTGACCGAACAGGTCCATCTCCGCCTCCACACGGCGCACCTCGACCGGGAGCGCCTCGAAGCAGCCCGCCAACTGATCGAGCAACACCCGGGCCGGTGCCCGCTCTTTCTCCGGCTGCTGCGGCCCGACGGTCAGATGGTGTTTCTCGAGGCGCACAGCCATTTCTCCGTGACGCCCTCGGCCGAGCTGCAGCGGGCTGCCGACGCGATGTTCGGCGAAGGCACGTACTACGCCAAGGTCGATGTCCGCCTGCCTGCCAAGGCGCCGCGCCGGTTCGAGCGGCGCGCGGAGAACGGCTCCGGGAATGGCCGGCAAGACCGGGACTGACGCCATGCGCATCCCGCCACAGACCTTCTTCCACTTTTGCGCGGCGCACGTGCCGCTGCTGCGCGCGCTGGCCGAGGTCCCGGCCGAGCTCTCCGAAGCCGAGGTTCGCCGCCACATCCGCGCCGCGGCGGGTCCCGAGGACGAGCTGCCGGAGACCACCTGGCGCCGGCTGAACGAGCTGCAGATCCTCGTCCCGGTCGAGCCCGGCAGCGATTTTTATTTTGTCGCCGACCCCGTCCGGCGCGTGGTGGCCTATCTTTTTGACGAGGCGCAGCCCACCACGCCCGAGATCATCCGCGGCTATCTCCAGTCCCTCGACGCCCTGGACCGGCGTCTGGCCCGCGCGATCGAAGGGGACGACCTCACCACCGTGCGGCTGGCGCTCGAGGAGATCCAGCAGACCTTGCGCCGGATCGCCGCCGACCTGGACGAGACCCACCGCTGCATCCTGGCGGAGGTGGCCCGTTACAAGGCCGAGCGCCAGGCGGTCTCGGTGCGTGAGAAGTTCCGCCGGATCGTCCACTGGATGGAACGGTACGTGGACCCGATGGTGGACATTCTGCGGCCGGACGGTCCGCTGCGGGCGGCGTTTATCGAGACCGATCGGCTGCTGCGCCGGGCCCGCGAGAACGGGCTCTTCAACGACCTGCCGGCGCTGGATCGCAACAGCCGGCTCCTCCGCTGGGTCGAGCGGCACGCGCTCCGCGTGTTCCGCCAATGCCGGCTCGAGCTGCAGCCGCTGTATGAGTCCCTGCGGCGCGCCTCGTTCATGGCCGCCGGCGCCGCCGCCGCCCTCGACCGGCTTGCGCGGGACGGCCCTGACCGCTGGGCCCCCGAGCACGTCCTCCAGGTCTGCGCCCTCCGTTGGCAGCACGTTCCCTCGGACGCCGCCCTCGACCGCGCGCTTCGCAACGTGGCCGAGCATCCGCCCGAGCCGGCCCCCGTGCTGGCGTTCCCGGACGAGGACCCTGCGCCGGCGGCCTATCAACGCCGGCTTTGGCTCGAAGGGCTGCCCGAGGCGGTCGGTCCGGTGTTGCCGGTGGACGATCTCCTCGGATGGCTCGTCGGCCGGAACCCTCGTCCCAACACCGCCGACACCCTGGCCGGGTTCTCGCACCTGGTGTTTCACCCGGTCTTTCGCGCCCGGTTCACCGAGGCGCCCGTGGCTCGCTACCCCACCGCCGACGGCGAACTCGAGGCGCCGCCGGTCCGACTTTCCGCCTCATGACTGAACTTCCCCATCTCCGCGAGGTCTTCGAGCTGCTCCGCAGCGGCCATCACCTGTCGCCCGAAGACGAGCCGGCCTTCTCGGCGGTCGCCAGCCGCCACGACGATTACGCGGCCTATTTCGCCCCGCTCGGGCTCCGGCTGGTCCGGCATCCGCAGGACTTTTTCTACTTCGAGCCCGAGGGCGGGGAGACGATGCCGCAGACGCTTCCCCGGATCGCCGTGTTCGCCTACATCCTGATCGACCACGCGGCCAATGCCGGGCGGGTGATCGAGGATTACGTGTTCAACACGACGTTTCTTCTCGACCGGCTCCCGCACTTCAGCCTTGATCGCTACGCGGCCCTCCTGCGCCAGGTCGAGGTCGACGATCTCGGCGGGCTCCGGCTCATTGTGAAGAGCATGGAACGCCTCGGGTGGGTGAAGTTCACCGGCGAGGACGAGTTCCGGTTCCTCCGGCCGATCCACCGGGTATTCGACAAGTGCCTCGAGCTGGCACGGCGGTCGGGCACCGGGACGCAACTCGAGAGCTCCGGCGAGAGCCCGGCCAACCCTTAGACCTCCCCTGCCATGCCCCACGGTCCCACCAAGCTCATCCTGATCCGCGCCGGGCGCTACGATTACGCCGAGGTCGAACTGCGCGGGACGCTCCAGATCGTCGGCCCCAACAACACCGGGAAGACGACCCTGATCAACACCCTCCAGTTCCTTTACCTCGATGACCGTCGCCACATGGACTTCGGTTCCTACACGGCGGAGCAGACGCGGGACTACTATTTCCCCAACCAGTACAGCTATATCCTCTTCGAGTGCGTGGGTGTCCGGGGCCAATGCGTCCTCGGCTGGCGCGGCACCAGCAAGGCGGCTGGCGGCGACCCCGAGCGCTTCGGCTACGAAGGCCCGTTTGATCCCGCCGATTTCCTCGAGGACGACCATCGGGTGCGCGAACCCAAAGCCGTCAGCAGCCGACTCGGTCTGAAGAACCTGGTTGTGTTCAAGACTGCCCAGGAACATCGCGAGTTCCTCCTGCCCCCCACCCGCGGCCATGGGACCGGCGCCGGCCTCGTCGGCCTCCGCGACGCCGACCACTACCCCCACTTTCGCGAGACGCTCAAGAACCTCCTCTGCCTGAGCATCATCACCCAGGACCAGATGCGCGAGCGGCTCCTCATGCTCGCCGGTCTCCCGGCCGACCGCTGCGCCCTCGATGTCCGGCAGCTGTTCGGCGACGACTACGAGCGGATCCTGCGCCTCAAGCAGAAGCTGCTCCGTTTCAAGAAACATCAGGCGCGGGTTGAACAGCTCGTCGACGCCGCCGCCCGGCGCGACCGCTTGCGCGGGGAACAGATCTACCGGTGGAGCGACCTGCGCGGCAAACGCCTCGCGTTCGAAACCGCGCACCAGGCCCGGCTCGACCAGCTCGCCGCCGAGGCCGACGCCGCCGCCAACCGCCTGCGCCTTCTCCAGGCCGAGCTCGCGGATCGACGGCAGGAGGCGGAATCCCTCGCCGGCGCCCGGGGTGCTCTCGAGGGCCAGCTCGCCGGCCTTGCCGCCCTCGCGCGGGAGTTCACCGGGTTCGTCGAGCCGCTCGCGCGCACCGCGCTCCGCAACCTCGAAGCCGATCTCCTCCGCCTCCAGCAGCAGCTCGGCGAAGCCGAGCGCGAGACCCGGCCGAAAGCCGAACAGAAGGTCGCCCTGTACCGCGAGCTCGTGGCGCGCCAGCGCCGCACCCTGGAACATTTTGATCGCGCCCTGTTGACCGTGCTCCGCCGCGATCTCTCGCTGGACGAGCTCGACCCGGTGGCCCGCCTCTTCAACTTCGATCTGCTCGAGCAGCCGGTCGGCAAGGACGGCGTCGAGATCCGGCGTCGCGACGAGCTGGCCGGCCTGCTTCGGCTCATTGCCTCGCGGATTCGGGACAGCACCTACCGCGATCCGGCGCTCGTCCTGCCCCTGCCGCCCGCCCGGCAGACCGTCGACAGCCTGGCCGACCCCGAGGCCGTCCGCGAACGCCTCGCCGAAGAGGAGGACACCCTCCGGCGCTGGGAACGCATCCTCAACGCCATCACCGAACGGGAGAGCCTCCAGGCCGAGCTGACCCGGCAGACCGCCGACCTCGACCGCCTGCGCCAGCAGATCTTCCGCTGGGATCAGTACCAGACGGCGCGCGCCGAGGAGCCCCGGCTCGAGGCCGAGCGCCAGAAGACGGAGGCGGCTCTCGCCGCCGCCCACGCTGCCGCCTCCCGCCTCGAGGGCCAGATCGAAACCGTCCGCAAAGCCCGCGAAACCGCGGAGACGGCCCGGATTGCCGAGGAGAACCAATTCAACGCCGTCATGGGCCGCTACAACCTGTGCGACTGTCCCGAGTTCGACGCGCGGCTGCAGGCCCCGGAGGACGTGTTGCCCGGGGACTTCGACACCGCCGTCGCGCTCTTCCTCCGCGCGCAAAAGACGCTCGAAGACCTCAACGTCGGCGTCCGCGAACGCTTCCTCGAATTGGAGGGCGCCCTGGGCAGCGAGTTCACGGGGCCCGACGAGGCTGAGACGCTCCGCACGCTCCGGGAGGAACTCGAAGCGCTGCCCGACCGCGAGGAGGCGCTCCGCCGCAATTGGGAGCACCAGCTTCACCAGCTCCGCGCGACGTTTGATCATCTCCTCCGCGATTTCGCCGACATCAAGAGCGCCGCCGATCGCCTCAACCGCGCGCTGGGCGGCATCCCGATCTCGAACCTCAAGGCCCTGCATCTGGACGTCATCGAGCATGCGGACATCGTCGGCTCCCTCCGCCGCCTGGCCAACCTCGAACAACCCGGGCTCTTTGACGACAGCGCCGGCCTCGAGTCGGCGGTGGCCGCCTTCCGCCAGAAGTTCGAGGCGAGTCCCCTGCTCCGGTATGCCGACCTGTTCACGCTCCGGTTCACGGTCACCGGCGACGACGGCAAGCCGCATGCCTACCACGACTTCCGCCAGGTCGAATCCCACGGCACCACCATTACCATCAAGGTGCTCTTCAACCTCCTGGTCCTGCGCAGTCTCCTGCGCGAAGACCACGCCAAGGGCCCGCTGTGCGAGGTCCCGTTCTTCCTGGACGAGATCCACTCGCTCGACGCCGTCAACCGGCACGCCATCCTCACCACCGCCCGCCGGCTCGGCTTCATTGCGATCACCGCCGCCCCCGAGCCCGTCAGCGAAGTCGAGGCTCTCTACTTCCTCCAGCCCCGGGACGGGCGGATCATCCTCCGCCAGCGTCATCGCGTCGGCATCACGCGGTCCACCCCACCCCTGCCCTCGTGAACTCGAAAGAACAGGTCCGCGCGCAACTCGAGCGCTTCGCCCGCGAGGGCACCCTGGCGGGAACCGCCTGCAGCAAGGCGCTCCGCACCCGGCTCCTGCCGCTGCTCGCCAGCGGTATCGTCGCCGAGGAACGCGCCGGCGCCGGCCGGCGCTTCGTCCTCGCCGATCGCCAGGCGTTCGCTCGATTCCTCGCCCGCCAGTTCCCGGCCGCCGACCTGCCCGGCCCGGCGCTCTCCCGCGTGACCGGTCTCGGCCGGTTCCGCGACTCGAAGGCCTACTCGAGCGACACCCCTGAGATCGTCGCGGTGCGCGCCGCGCGCGACGTCCTTCTGGATCCCGACGGTCAGCCTGTGGCCGCCGCCGCCGCCACCGCCCATCACGGGGTCTTCGCCTTCCTGCTTTCAGCCGGGTCCAGGTACCGCCTCGAAGGTCCGACGGCGCTGATCGAGAATCCGGCGCTCTTCACCCAGTGGGAACGGCTTGGATTGCCGGTCGGGCTGGCCCTCTACAGCCAGGGCAAGATCTCCGGCCGGCTTCTTGATTGGCTCGTCCGGCAGACAGCCTCTCGGTTCACGTTGCTGCACCTGCCGGACTATGATCCCGCGGGCCTTGTCGAGCACGAACGCCTTTGCCGGCGCTTGGGCTCCCGGGTCGAGCTGTATTGGCCGGAGGATCTCGAGGCCCGTTTCCATCGCTACGCCAACCGATGGCTGCTGGATCGGCCCCGCCAACGCGCGGCGCTGGCCCGGCTGCGCGCAGCGGCGTCCCCGGCCGTGCGTGCCGTCGTGGCCCTGATCGACCGCTCCAACGGCGGGCTCGAGCAGGAAGCCCTGCTCCTGCCCGCCGGGATCGCCTAGCGAGGCGCGCCTCAGACCTAACGAAGTCCGCGATCCCATGAAGCCTTCCTGCCTTTCCGGACCCTCTCTTCCGCGCCTCGCTCATTCAGATCCCTCGACGGAGGAAGGGGAGGCCTGGAACGGCAGGGACCCAACTTGACCTGTTGACCCCATATTCCCCAAGTCGAGGGCTAGCCCGCCGCTTTCGGATTCCCTCCGTGGGGCCGGCGGGCGTATCCTCCCGCCCCGATGACCGCAACGGCGCACCGCAGGGTTCTGCTGATGATCGGGCTCTGGCTTGGAGGCTTGACGGCTTGGTCCGACGACTGGCCGCAATGGATGGGACCTCGCCGGGACGGGGTTTGGCGTGAGACCGGCATTCTCGAGCGGTTCCCGGACGCCGGGCTCGTGCCGCGATGGAAAACGGCCATCCGCGGCGGGTACGTCGGACCAGCGGTGGCGGGCAACCGGCTGTTCCTGCTTGATCGCCAGGCGGGCACCATGCCCGAGCGCAAGAAGGGGGAGACCAGCCTGCCTCAGATCCCGGGGAACGAACGCGTCCTTTGCCTCGACGCGGCCACGGGCGCCCGGGTGTGGGAGCACACGTACGACTGCGCCTATCGCATCGACTATCCCGCCGGCCCGCGCGCCACGCCGGTGATTGCGGACGGGCGTGTGTTCACGCTGGGGGCCATGGGTGATCTCCGCTGCCTTCGGGCCGGGGACGGCACGCTGGTCTGGTCGCGGCAACTGCTGATGGAATTCCAGCTGTCGGATCCCCCGCTCTGGGGGTGGGCGGGACACCCGGTGCTGGACGGCAACCGTCTGATTTGTCTGGTGGGCGGCCCCGGCAGCGCGGTGGTGGCCTTTGACAAGGAGACCGGCCGCGAAGAGTGGCGCGCGCTGACAGCCGTCGAGATTGGCTACGCGCCGCCGGCCCTGTACACCGTGAACGGCCGGCGCGAGCTGATCGTCTGGCACCCCGACGGCGTCGCCGGGCTGGCTCCCGAGACCGGAGCGGTGTTGTGGTCACACGCCTATCCCGTGGGCGGCAAGCCGCAGCGGCCGGAGGTGGCGATTGCCATGCCCCGGCTCGAGGGCGATCGGCTCCTGCTGACGTCGTTCTACCAGGGCTCGCTCCTGTTGCAGCTGGCCGTCGACGGTCCGAAAGTGGTTTGGAACCGCCGCAGCACAAGCAAGTCCACGATGAACGACGGCTTGCATGCGGTGATGACCACGCCGCTCTTCAAGGATGGCTTCATCTATGGCTGCTGCGGCTTCGGCGAGCTGCGCTGCCTCGATGCCGCGACGGGCGATCGGCGCTGGGAGACGTACGCCGCCACCGGCGGCAAGAAGGCGTTCTTCGGCACGGCGTTCCTGGTCGAGCACGAGGATCGGGCCGTCGTGTGGAACGACCAAGGGGAGTTGATCCTCGCGCGGCTCGAGCCCGAGGGTTACACCGAGATCAGCCGCACCCGGCTTCTCGAACCGCTTGAGAACACCCGTGGCCGGACGGTTCTCTGGTGTGCGCCCGCCTTCGCCAATCGCTGTGTCTACGTCCACAACGGGCACGACCTGATCTGCGTCTCGCTGGCGGCCGGCCCTTCCTAGCGAGGCGCCGCCTCAGACCTAACGAAGTCCGCAAGCCCAGGAAGCCTTCCTGCCCTTCCGAACCCTCTCTTCCGCGCCTCGCTAATGTAGAGTCCTCGACAGAAGGAGGGATGGCCTGGAACGGCAGGGACCCAACTTGACCTGTTGACCCCATGTTCCACAGGTCGAGGACTCTAGCGAGGCGGGCCTTCGAGGCGGTAGAGGCGGCTGTCCGTGCGCAGGAAGAGCGAGCGCCCAGCCGCGGCAGGGGTGGCGACGACCGGGCCCGGCAGCGCGTTTTCCGCGAGCTTCACCAACGCCGTGCCGGCCTGGAGCACGATCGTCTTGCCCGAGTGCGCGAAGAAGTAGAGCCGGCCTGCCGCCGCCAGCGGCGAGGCGAGGAACGTCTCGCCTGTCCGCTCCTGCCAGCGGATCTCTCCGGTCCGGGCGTCCGCGCAGGTGACCATGCCGTCGTCGGCTCCCCAGTAGAGCTCGTCTCCCACCAGGACGGGAGAGGACATCACCGGGACTTGCCGCAGGGTTTTCCAGGCGACTTGGCCGGCGGTCAACTCCCCGTCGCCGTCGGCACGAACCGCCCACAGCTGCGCCTTGAAACAGCCCGTTCCGAAGAACGCCAGCCCGTGGCCGAACACGGGGCACGTGCCGATCGAGAATCCGTCGCCGTGCCGGACGCGCCAGTGTTCGGCGCCGGTGGCGGGGTTGTAGGCAACCGTCCAGTGGGCTCCCGGGGCGATCAGTTGCGTGCGCCCGGCGTGCTGGACGACGATCGGGGTCGAGAACGACTTCTTGAGGTTCGGACTCGAGGTGTTGATCGGGGGCCGGTCGGTGCGCCACGCGGTCTTGCCCGTGGTCTTGTCGAGCGCGGCGACGTACTGGGCGTCGCGGCCATCGCGCACCAGGATCAGGGAGTTGTTCCAGAGCACGGGCGAGCTGCCGGGGCCCACCTGGTGGTCGAGCGGGAGCTGCACCTGCCAGAGGACCGTCCCCGTGGCCGCCTCGAGGCAGGCCGTCCCCATCGTCCCGAAGTCCACGTAGAGCCGATCCGGTTCGATGACCGGGGTGGGTGTGGCCCAGCTGTTGAACCAGTGGACCGGGTCGGGGTGATCGATGTCGCGGAACGTGGTCTGCCAAACCTGTTTGCCGCTCGCCCGATCGAGGCACAACACCTGCAGCGTGACGTGCTCCGCGGTCTGCATGTCGTCGGACCCGATCCGCGTCCGCTCGATCCCGCGCTCGAGGGCCGTGGTCAGCCAGATCCGATCCCCGAGGACGACCGGCGACGATCGTCCCCGTCCCGGGAGCGCCGTCATCCAAACCACGTGATTGGTTTCACTCCAGAGGACTGGCGGCTGGGCCTCGAGCGCGAGGCCGTCGCCCGTCGGCCCCCGAAACCGGGGCCACTCGGTGTCGGCCCGCATCGCGCTCGACACCAGCAACACCATCAACAGCCGTCGCCATGAATCCAGCATAAACGCCCTCGATTGCCCGGAGAGAGTCGGCGATCGACAGACCGCTGGCCAAGCAAAATCGGGATGGGACAACCGCTTGTGGGGCGGGCTCGACGGGGGGGTCTGAGGCGGCGCCTCGCGACCATTGCACTCAGCGGCCGGTCTTGGCACACTCGTGGCGTCATGCAGCCGTCATGCGTTTCCCGCCGTGGCGCCCTCGCCCGCACCGGCGCGTTTCTCGGTGCCACTCTCGTCAGTCCCGCCGCCGGCCTTCGGGCTGCTGACACGTCACCGGGCGGATCCCCGGCGTCGGAACGATTCGTCCTCGGTTTCAACACGGCCTGCATTCGCGGCCAGAAGGTCGGCATCGAGAAGGAGATCGAGATCGCCGCCGGCGCCGGTTTTCGGGCCATCGAACCCTGGGTCGAGTCGATCGAAGCCTACGTCAAGGGCGGCGGGGCCCTTGCCGATCTCCGCAAGCGGATTGCCGATGCGGGGCTGAGCGTCGAGGGCGCGATCGCCTTTCCGGAGTGGGTCGTGGATGACGACGCGCGGCGCGCCCGGGGTCTCGAGCAGGCGAAGCGGTGCATGGACCTCGTCGCCCAGATTGGCGGGTCGCGCCTCGCTGCCCCCCCGGCCGGCGCCACCAACGAGCCCGGGCTCGACCTCGACAAGGCGGCCGAACGGTACCGGGCGCTCCTCGACGTGGGCGAGGCGATGGGCGTGGTGCCGATGCTCGAAGTCTGGGGCTTCTCGAAGAACCTCAACCGCCTGTCCAACTGCGCGTACGTCGCGATTGCCGCAGGCCATCCCAAGGCGGCCCTGCTCGCCGACATCTTCCACCTCCACAAAGGCGGCTCCGCCTGGGACGGCCTCAAGGTCATCGACGGCGGCGTGCTGCCGGTCTTTCACATGAACGATTATCCGGCGGACCCGCCGCGCGACCAGATCAACGACGGCTTCCGGTGCATGCCCGGCGACGGCGTCGCTCCGATCGGGCCGGTGCTCCGGGATCTCTGGGCGAAGGACCGGCGCGTCGTCCTTTCCCTGGAGCTGTTCACGCGCCGGTTCTGGGAGCAGGACCCGGCCGAGGTGGCCAGGACCGGTTATCAGAAACTCAAGGCTGTTGTTCAACAGGCCATCGCCCCTGCCCGCACGCCATGAACCGACGCCGTTTTGTCAGAACTGCCAGCGGTGCTCTGACCCTCGCTCCGCTGGCCGCCCTCACCCCCGCCGCCCGACCCGGCGACGCGGCAGCCGCGGCCTCGACGGCCCCCGCCAAGACCGCCACCGTGCGCGTCGAGGACGACCGGGTCCGGGTTGAGACCCACACGCTGTCCGCGGTCTTCCACAAGGGCTGGCTCGTGTCCCTCCGATGCCGGGCCACCGGCGAGGAATATGTCGGCGGCGTCGAACCCGACGCCGGGGCCGCCCTCGAGCTGGTCTATCGCTCCGACGAGCGTGTGCGCATTGACGCCAGCAAGTTCGGCCGCATCACGACGCACCCCGTGTCCGAGCGCTGCGCCGAGTTCGTGTTCCACAGCTGGGACGGGGACGGCGTGCTCTCGGTCAGCGCCGATCCCGAGACGGGGGACGTCCTGATCGAGCCTGCCGCGTTTTCCTCGAGACCCGGCGTGCGCGGTTGCCGATGGAGCCTCGCCGGGCTGCGCAAGGACCTCGACCTCGTCGCCCCGTTCTTTCAGGGCACACGGCTGCCGCTCGAAGATCCGCTGATTCGCAACAGCCACTGGCCCTGGCCGTTCTTCTGGGAGGCGGGCCTGGTGATTCTCCAGGGCAAGGCGGGCGGTTTCTGGGTCCATACGCAAGACGCGCGCTATCGCTACAAGGCGCTCCAGGTCGGTTCCCCGGCCAACCCCCGGCAGCTGGGGTTCGACACGGAGGCCTACGGTCCGATCGACAACAACCTGAGCGCCGGCGGCCTGGCCTGGCGATTGAACGTGCACCAGGGGGACTGGTCCGTGCCGGCCACCGTCTATCGCGACTGGCTATGGGACGCCTACCGCCTGCGCCCGGACGAGCAACAACGGCCCCCCTGGATCCGGGACATCGCCTTCGCCGTCAGTTGGTGCCCCGGGGACGCCACGATCCTCGAGGCCCTCGCCCGGCGCCTCGATCCCCGGCGCGTCCTGCTCCACTACCCCCATTGGCGCACGGACCCCTACGACGAGAACTACCCGAACTACGTCCCCAGCGACGATGCCCGCCAGTTCATCGCCAAGGGCCAGTCCATGGGTTTCCACGTCATGCCGCACTTCAACTCGGTGGACATGGATCCCTCGCATCCGGCCTACGCTTTCCTCCGGGATTTCCAATACCGCGGCCTTGACCGGCAGGACCTTCGAGGATGGAGCTGGCACGAGGGCCGCGGCCTCGGGGTGCCTGAGTCCAACGCCACCCGCGTTCAGAACCGGGACAAGAAGGTCATGGTCAAGATCCATCCCGGCCTTGCCTTCTGGCGCTCGCTGCTGGGACGGAGCATTGGCCCGGTGGCCCGGGATCTCGCGCTCGACACCGTCTTCATCGACGTCACCCTGGTCTCTCACAACCTCCACAATTGCCTCGTCGACGGCATGACGTCCACCGAAGGCATGAACCGGCTCATCCGCCATGTCGCCGGGCTGGGACGCGGACTCGCCGTGGGGGGCGAAGGCCTCAACGAGATCACGATGCAAGGCCAGTCCTTCGCCCAGGTCCATCTCTTCAAGAGCTGGCAGGATTCGATCGACGGTCTCGAGCGCACCGGCGGCTGCCCGCTCAACGAGCGGCTCTTCGGCCGGCTCTGTCGTTCGTTCGGCTACTCGGGCCTGGGGGGCCGCAATCCGAAGGAGGAACTCCGCATCCGCGTCCACCTCGAGCACGGCGCCATCCCCACGGTCACCCTGCGTTCCGCCGCCGAGATCGACCAACCCAACGCGGCCGTCAAGTCCCTCCTCGAGCGCGCCGGGAGCTGAGCTTCCTTCCCTGACCGCGGGCGGCTACAGCATCTCCCTGCGGACTGAAATCTGCGCTCCGCCCTGAATCGGCGAGGGACCCTCCCCGCACAGATTCGGGCCGGATCGCCGATTGGGGAGGGGCGGGAGAGCCGGCTTCGCGAACCGATTGTGAGCCTGTCACCTTGTCACCCCCCCGCACAGATTCGGGCCGGATCGCCGATTGGGGGGGGGCGGGAGAGCCGGCTTCGCGAACCGATTGTGAGCCTGTCACCTTGTCACCCCCCCAGGCGTGGGGAAGGACTCGCCAACGACCCCTTCCTACAGTAGATTGACGCGCATGCTGGACTCAGGCTCAGGCCCCACGAGGCGGGCGTTCACCTTGATTGAACTCCTCGTCGTCATCGCCATCATCGCGATCCTCGCCGGGCTGCTGCTACCCGCGCTCGCCGGCGCCAAGTCCCGCGCCCAGCGCCTGAAGTGCCTTTCCCAGCTCAAACAGCTCGGCGTCGGCTTTGCGATGTTCACGGGGGATCATGACAGCCAGTACCCTCCTGCGGCCTATTCGACCGGCGATTGGGAGTACCAGCTTTCCTGGGACGACTACCTGCACCGTTACATCGGGGGATCGGCTCCGGAAGCCGACCTGATCGTGGGCATCTCGGGCGCCCTCGCCGACCCGGCGGTGATCCCCAAAATCCTGAAATGCCCCGCGGACCGGATCGAGACCAGCATCGAGTACGCCTCGTTCGCCCGGCGTCGGACCTACGCCATGAACTGGGCAGGGCCCTCCTTCATCCTCAACGCCCCCACCGCCGCCCTTCCCGCCCCGAATTACGGCGTCGGGCTCTACTACAACCTGCGGTCGTTCAGCCCGGGCGCCCTCCCGGACTGGGAGCCGCGCGGCTATCGCGAGAGCGCGGTGGTCGATCCTTCGGGGACCCTGCTTCTCGTTGAATTGCCCAACGGCCGCAATGCGGTCGGCAATGACTGGCCCTCGTTCTGCTCGGGGCCCGGCTCGGTTCCGCCGTTTGGCATGACCCCCGATTCCGTGCAACTGAGCCGCGCCACCTCCTTCAACACGATCAGCTACGGCAGCGCCGCCTACGGCCTGCACGCACGCCGGTTCAACTACCTCTTCCACGACGGCCACGTCTCGATCCACAAGATCACCGAGACGGTCGGCAGCGGAACCACCAATGCCCCCAAAGGCATGTGGACGATCCCCGCCGGCGATTGACGTGACATCCCCCCTCGAAGCCGGTTGACTCACGTCATGCGCCGCATTCCTTCGACGGTGTGGAGCCGACGCCGCTGGCTCGGCGCCACGGCCACCACCGCGCTCCTCGCCCCCGTGGCCGCCGCCGCCCCCGACATCGGAACCGAGGTCCGCCGCTTCCACGTCTGCCTTGCGCCCCCCGTCGTCTGCCGTGACCCCGCCCTCCTCGAAGTCGTCCGCGCCGCCGGCATTGGCGCTGTCTGGCTCGCCGGGTTCTTCTACGGACACCGGCCCTACCCCGATGACCTGTTGCGCCAGGCCCGGGCCCGCGTCCGCGACGCCGGGCTCGAAGCCCATCTCATCAACATCCCGCTCGGCCACCCGGGGGATTCCCTGGACGCCAAGGACGGCTCGTTCCCCCTGACGCCGCCCCGCCACTGGCGGATGGCGCGAAGACCGGACGCATCCGAGTACGCCGGGACGTCGCTCCACGATCCCGCCACCGCGGAGAACCAACAGGCCTTCCGGGAGCAGCGGGCGTTCGGATTCCGACGCGCGTTCGTCGACGACGACTTCCGCCTGGCCCGCAGCCCGGGAGAGATTGGAGGCTGCCATTGCCAGGAACACCACCGGCGCTTCTTCGAGTCCTCCGGGATCCCCGCCTCCCGCCGCGACGAACTGCTCGATGATCTCAGCGTCCGCCGCCTCACCGCGCTCGTCCGCGCCTGGGTCGAATTCCAGTGCGACGCGCTCACCGCCTCGTTCCGGGCGCAACAACGCGCCTTCCGCGGCGAGCTCGGCACCATGATCATGGTTCTAGGCTCCGAAAAGGCGGGCATCCGCCTCCGCGACTACCGCCGTGTCCCTCTGCGCGTCGGCGAGGGCATGTTCGACGACGCCGCGTTCAGCCCGGTCAAGGGCAAGACGGACGAGCTCTTCAGCGTCCTGTTCCATCGGCGGTTCGTCGACCCGGAGCGGGCCTTCAGTGAAACCACCGCGTTTCCCGTCGACCGCCTTTCCCCGGTTCATCTTGCCGCCAAGTTGGTCACCTCGACTCTCGCCGACGTCCGCCACACGATGTTCATGAGCGGTCTCACGCCGTACCCGGCAGGGCACTGGGACATCCTCGGCCCTGCCATGCGCCACCAGGCCTGCCTGCACGCCCGGCTCGCCGGCGCCGTCCCCCGCGGACCGCTCAAGCACTTCTGGGGCGAGGCCCAGCGCACAGTTGGCGACGACCGCCCCTTCAGTCTCTGGCTCGCGGCGGGCATTCCCTTCGAAGTCGCCGACCGCGTTCCGGGCGAGGGCTGGACGTTTCTCAGCGACTTCGACGCCCGGGAACTGGCGTCCGAGCGGAGCCTGCCAACGGGCCGGTTGCTCTGCCGGCCCTCCGCCCCTGCCCGGCCTTCCGCCGCTGAACCGATCGAGGAGTCGCTGCCCGCCTTGTTTGCCTTCAAACGCCGCATCGCCCCCGATCTCGAAGCGGTCCCCCATGTCATCGAAGAAACCCCCGCTGTCTGCGCCTGGTACCCGGCCCGCCGCCGGGCGCTGGTGTGGAACCTGACCCCCGAACCGCGCTCGCTCACCGTCCGCCACGGCCCGCGGCGCCATCCGATCGCCCTCGGCCCCCTCGAAGCCGGCTTGATCGAGCTGGACCCCGCCGTCAGGACCGCCAAGTCCTTCTTTACAGGCGACGGCGCCTCCTGAATCCTCGATCCCTGAAAACAGGCCATGGCCTTTCAACTGCACAACACCCTGACCCGCGGGACCGAGCCGTTCGTACCCCTCGACTCCGCCGGACGCCGCGTCGGCCTTTACTGCTGCGGCCCCACCGTCTATGACTTCGGGCACATCGGCAATTTCCGGACGTTTGTCTTCGCCGATCTTGTCCGGCGCTTCCTCGAGTACCGCGGCTACGCCGTCTGCCACGTGATGAACATCACGGATGTCGAGGACAAGATCATCGCGCGCGTGCGCCAGACCGGGATGTCGCTCCACGATTACACGCGCCAGTACGAGGAGGCTTTCCTGGCCGACTCCCGCACCCTGAACCTCCTGCCGCCCCATCACCGCCCCCGGGCCACGGAGTTCATCCCCGACATCCTCGCGCTCATCGAGCGCCTCGTCGCCCGCGGCCTTGCCTACCAGGCCGGCGACCGTTCCGTCTACTTCAGCATCGAGAAGTACCGCGCCGCCGGCCGGCGCTACGGCACCCTGGTGCGGTTGAACTTCGACGAAATGCGCGTCGGCGAACGGGTCAAAAATGACGAGTACACCAAGGAAGCCCTCGCCGATTTCGCCCTGTGGAAAGCCCGGGTTCCCGAGGACGGCGACGTGTTCTGGCCCAGCCCCTGGGGGGAGGGCCGGCCCGGTTGGCACATCGAGTGCAGTGCCATGAGCATGAAGCTCCTCGGGCCCAGCTTCGACCTCCACCTCGGCGGCGAAGACCTGATCTTCCCGCATCACGAGGACGAAATCGCGCAGAGCGAGGGCGCCGGACTGCAGATCCCCGGCCAGCCCTTCGTGAAATACTGGCTCCATGGCGCCCATCTCCAGGTCGAAGGCCGCAAGATGGCCAAGTCGCTTGGCAACTTCTTCACCCTCCGGGACCTGCTCGGGCGCGGTTTCACCGGCCGCGAGATCCGCTACCTGCTCCTCACCGCCCACTACCGGGAGACGTTCAACTTCACCCTCGAGGGTCTCGCCGGCGCCCGCGCCGCCCTCGGCCGGATCGACGAATGCCTCGCCAAACTCCGCGAGCACGCCGGACCCAATCCCCCGTCGGCCGCTCCCGAGCCGGGCCTCGTCGAACGGTTCGGCGCCGCCTTGGACGATGACCTTAACATCTCCGCCGCGTGGGCCGCCGTCTTCGACTGGGTCCGCGATCAGAACCGCCTCCTGGCCCAGGCGGCTCTCAACCCCGCCGCCGCCGCCGCCGCGCTTGCCGCCTGGGACCGGATTGACACCGTGCTGGGCGTTGGCGCCGCCGCGGCCGAAGCCGACGCGCCCGCCGGGATGCTCGCCCTCCTCGAAGCACGCCAGGCGGCCCGGAAGGACCGCGACTTCGCGCGAGCCGACGCCTTGCGCCAGGAATTGCTCACCCACGGCTGGATCGTCGAAGACACCCCCAAGGGTTCACGGCTCAAACGCGCGCGATGACGGCTCCAGCATGCGATTGGCCTTCCTGACGCACGAGCCGTTCTATCCTCCAAGCGGCGGGGGATCGGCCGAAGGACTGTACCTGGTCCGAGAGCTTGTGGGACGCGGCCATGCCGTCGAGGTCTTCTGTCCTGCCATCGCGGATCCGCAACGCGTGGCGGCGGATCTTGGCGTCCGGCTCCGCCTGTTCCGGGGCTGGCGCATGGGGCGTTACACCTCGTTGCGGAGCGTGAAGTACCTCCTGTTCCCCCGCGCGCTCGAGACCCTGGTGGCCCGCGCCGCCCGATCGACCCGGTACGACCTGATCCTGTCCCAGCACGCCATTGCTTCGGTGGCTGCCGGTTGGCTGAAGCGACGGCTGCAGCTGCCGGTGGTGATGAACCAGCTCGACTTCCTGACCGGCTTCATGGACACGTGGCCCCGCTGGCGCATGCCCCGAACGCTGCTCACCCTGCTGCAACGCTACGAGCTGTCCCTGCCCCGGCGTTGTGACGCCAATGGCGTCCTCACCGTCTCCCAACCGCTCGCGGATCGCATCGTGGCCGCCGGGTTTCCGCGCGAGCGCGTGCAGGCGATTTACTACGGCTACGACGCCGGGCTGTTCGCCTGGAACGAGCCCGCCGCCCGCCCGGTCGCCCCGGCCCCACCGGTCGTCGTCATGCACGGCTCGTTCGATCATCACCACCTTGGTCGCATCGCCCTCGGCGCCATCGCCGCAGTCCGCCGGGTCCGCCCTGAGACCCGGTTCCGCTTCGTGGGACAAGCCACCATCGCCCTGGGACGCTTCCTGGCTGAACTCGACCGGCACGGCCTGGGCGATGGAATCGAGCGCACCGGCTTCGTGCCCTACGCCGATGTGGCGGGAGCCCTGGCCGACGCGACGGTGGGCGTGGTCCCTTACGAGGAATCCGCGGGCACGCATTGCGCCTTCGTCGCGAAAGTGGTCGAGTATCTCGGCCTCGGGATCCCAACCGTGTGCACCCCGCTCGAAGGCGTCCGGACCTACTTTGCCAAGGAGCCGCTCGCCAGATTCAGCCGGTTCGACGGCGCCGATTTCGGGGCCCGCATCGTCGATTGGCTCGAGACCCCCGCGGTGGAGCGGGTCCGGCTGGGCCGTGCCGCCGCCGAGCGGGTGAAGCGCGAGCTGGACTGGCGGGTCATCTGCCGCCGGGCGGCCGACCGGATCGAGCGCGTCGCCGCCGAAGCCTCACCGACCAACCGCCACTGAACCATGGGTGAGACGCATCGATTGACCTTCTTCCGTCAGGCGGGGTGGATGACGATGGCCACCTCGCTCGGTGGCGCGTTCATGTACTCCGTCCACGTGCCGGCCGCCAAGATGCCCCCTGCCGAGTACGGCGTCTTTCTGGCGCTGCTCCAGGTCATGAACCTGCTGCTGATCCCGGCCATCGGACTGCAGACGATCATGGCCCAACAAACCGCCGCCGCGGTCACACCGGCGCACCAGCGGCAACTCGCCTACACGGTGCGCCGGCTGCTGGTCGCCGGAGGTTTGCTCTGGCTGATTCTGGTGGCCGCCACCGCGGTGGGGCACCCCGTCCTCATCCGGCGCCTCCAGATTGTCAATCCCGCCTCGCTCTGGCTGACCTTGGGGATCGGTCTGGCCATGCTCTGGTGGCCGGTGTTTCAGGGTGTGCTCCAGGGACAGCAGAACTTCCTCTGGCTGGGAGTGCTCCAGATCGTCAACGGCCTGGGCCGGCTGATCTGCGTGCTGGCGCTGGTCTGGTGGCTGGGCTGGCACGCGGCAGGGGCCATGCTCGCCGCGCTCCTGGGATTCGCCGTCACCCTCGGCAGCGCCGCCTGGCTGACCCGGTCCGTCTGGTCCGGACCGGGCGAGAAGGTCGCTTGGAAATCCTGGGCCGCCCGCGTGATTCCCCTGACGCTCGGGGCGGGGGCCAGCCAGTTCATGGTGGCTGCCGACCAGATCCTGGTGCAGGACACCTTCAGCCGGGAGGTGACCTCGCTTTATGGGGCCGCCGGCACGATCGGCCGGGCTCTGGTGCTGTTCACGGCCGCCGTCTTCGCCGTGATGTTCCCCAAGGTGGTGGCCAGCCGGGCCCGCGGCGAGTCGACCGACGTGCTGGCAGTCGCCTTCGGAGGCTCCGCCATCCTGGGGGCAATCGCCACCACCGCCTGCATGCTGCTGCCCGCCCTTCCGCTGAAGGTGATCTACGCCAGCCAACCCGTCTACTGGACCGTCGCGCCGCTGATCCCCTGGTTCGCTTGGTGCATGCTGCCGCTGAGTCTGGCCAACGTGCTCATCGCCCACCTGCTGGCACGGGAGCGATTCCGGGCTGTGCCCTGGCTGATCCTCGTGGCCGCAGGTTACGGTGTCACCCTCTGGGCGCGACAGGATACACTGCGCCAAATGGAACAATTCCCGGCCTTCTTGTCCGTGGTCAGAACCCTGGGCGGCTTCAGCCTGCTGTTGTTGTCGGTGGCGGCCTGGTTCACCTGGGGCGGACGGTGGACCACCAAGGTACTGTGCAGAAACTCACCAGGAGCCGATGGCGAACGTTCGCGCCGCACGCCTTAGCGGTCCATAGAACCCCTTAGGCGAGGATCCCGGCGGCCTTGCTGTCCTTGCCACGGGAGGCCCAGATGGTCCATGATGCGCCGCACGAGCCGAGGGGTGGCTCGAGACGCAACGCGGGGCTCCCGTCTGTCGGGATCACCCGGAACGGCTCACGCATCATGTACAAGTGCCCACGCTGCACAGCAGACCTGAAGACGATCCGGTACGAAGGGGTCGACATCGAGACCTGCCCGATTTGCGAGGGTGAGTGGCTCGACGCGGACGAATTGGCCCAGATCATCCAGCGGGTCGAACACTCGTTCTCCCGCGAGGAGATCGGGGCCATGGACCGCGCCCGGCAGCGCGTCTTCCGCGTGACCCACGGCGGCCAGGAGCGTTTGGACTGTCCCAAGTGCCCGGGCCAGAAGCTCACCCCATTCAACTACGCCTCGACGTCGGGCATCATCCTGGACAAATGCCCGAACTGCGGGGGGATATGGCTCGATCGGGGCGAACTCGAGATGGTGCAGGTCCTCGTCGAGGAATGGAGCGGCTATGTTCGACACGAGGAACGCCGCCCTGACATCGCCAGCCGGGTCGTCGAGGAAGAGGCGAAACGAACTCCCGCCGGCAAGGTGAAGGGCCGGGTTGGCTTCGTCGCCGCTGTTCTCCGCTGGTTCAGTTAGTGTGGTGTCTCACAAATGCACTTGTGAGACACCACATTAGCGAGGCGCACCTCCCGCTAATCCACGTACTCGACCCCGGCCGACAAACCCGGCAGCGGACGAGGCTCGGCGATGACGCTCTCGGGATGCGACTCCGGCTGGCGTCCCGAGCCCATCGACTTCGAGACGATCGCGCTGACCTCGCCGGCCATGGAATCGAGCCGCGCCAGATCCGCCTTGAAGAGATCGAGTCCGGCGGCGGCTTGATCGAGGGCTGCGAGCATGGTGTTGGTTTCCCGGGACAAATCGCTGCGCAAACGGTAGACACGGAAGTTGCGGTAGATCGCTTTCTCGACCAGGCCTAGTCGCCGCAAGTACCGGAGTTGCTTTGAAATGGAGACTTGGGTGGCGTCGAGGATCGTTTGGAAATGACTGACGCACAACGCGCTTCGCCTCAAGAGACAGACCATCCTCAAACGAGTCTCATCAGCCAGCCCACGAAACAGGTTCACCAAACTCACTTCTTCAGATTATCATCTGCTGCATATGCCACAAGGGAAATAATGCAGCGATTAGCCTAAGCCGTCTTCGGGTTTTGGCACGTGCCAGTCTTTCCGGCGGTCGAGCCATGTCTGGTAGCGATGCCAGGTCCACATCCCGCTCTCGGCGCCGACTTCGATAGCCGAGATCAACTTGAAGAAGTCGCCATTGCGAATGTGGTTCTTGACCGCGGTGTTGGACGTGAGGATCTCGCATTCCGGCACACGGATCTTCAGGTCCGTCCGGTATCGCAGCCGCTGACAAACGACCCCGACGAGGCTGTCCGCGAGCTGGGCGCGGACTGCGCTCTGGATTTCCGGAGGAAATGCCGAGGTGATCCGCTGGAGGGCTTCCGCGCAGGTCGAGGAATGGACGGTGGTCAGGACGAGATGGCCTGTCTCGGCCGCGTTGAGCGTCAGGCGCATCGTTTCGGGATCGCGCATCTCGCCCACCATGAGGACATCGGGATCCTCGCGCAGGGCATCGAGCAGAGCCTGCTCGAAGGAGGGTGTATCCCGGCCGACCTCCCGTTGTCGGATGTAGGCTAGCTCGGGACGCAAGGAGTACTCGATCGGGCTTTCGATGGTGATGATATGGCGGGTTTCCGTGACGTTCAGCTCCTGGAGCAAAGCCGCCAGGGTGGTGGATTTGCCGGAACCCGTGGGGCCGCTGACCAGGACGAATCCGTGCGCCGGGGCGACGAGGCGCTTGAGATCCGGGTGGAGGTTCATGGTCTTCAGGGTGGCCTGAAACGACGTGAGAAGCCGGATCGCCATGCCGACGCCGCGGACAGTATGCAGCAGATTGATGCGGCACCGAACGCCGCCCAGGGTGAGCGAGAGATCGGCGGACCGGCGCTCGACGAAATGGGGCCAGGCTTCCGGTCCGACCACCTCGCGGGCCATGTCGAGCAGGGTCGGCGGGGGAATCGGTTCGCCCTTCGCCTGAAGGTCGCCGCGAATGCGCAGGGCAAGCGGGAGACCGGCTTCAAGATGGAGATCGCTGGCGCCGTGGCTGCGGGCGGCCTTAATCAGTTCTTCCAGTTGCATCGGGGTGGAATCCCGGGTCGTACTCGTGCGGGGTTGTGCGGACTACTTAAGTCTGAGGGCGACACCGACCACGATCCGACCGGGGATGGAGCTGACGGATGGGGACCACCACGGGCCCCATGTGTAGTAGCCTACCGGCTGGATGCTGTCGTGGACGATGAACACCGCGTTGGCTCCAAGGGCGGCCGCGCGTGTCCGGAGGGCGGCCTCGATCTTCTCCATGGGCGGCGACGGATCCACGGAGGCGTCCACCGTCACCTCCCCCAGGCGCTCATGCTCCCCTGCCGGGGGTGCGTGCAGGATCACAATCGTGGCGGGATCCGTGGGGGCCAGTCGGGGGGCTCCCACATAGGGCATGGTTCGGGTCTGAAGCGAGGTGCAGCCGGTTAGCGCCGCCAGCAGCAGCGCGGCCAACCCCGCCCGGGCCAATCGGAAGGCAGGCGTTTTCACTGCGGGGGATCATAGTCTCGCGCCAGCCCCGTGCAACCTTTGCTCGCGCACCCGGATCCGCGCCGAACCCGGCTTCTGCACGCGAGCCGGGTTGGCGAGGCGCAGGGAGGAAGCAAATCCGAGGCCGGGGTGCTCGCATGGGGCCCGGAGGCGCTGCCCGCAAATGCCCAAGAGGCTCTTGGCCAGATCCTCGATCCGGTCATTTCTCCAGTCGATAGCGGGCGAGCAAACTCGTGCCCCTCTCGGAAAGTCGAAACTCGTGCCCGGCCATCAGATCCCGACCCCGATGCCGGGATCGGTGAACGTTGCGTGCTTCATCGGATACCGCCAGCTCGTACTCAGACTCCGGCCGGAGCCCGCGCAAGGGAACTTCGAGGGTGGGATACGGGCACTCCCTCCGGCGGAATGCCACGACAATTCCGGCGTCGCGATCCGGCCGATGCCATTGCCATGCCGCCCAGACGTCCGGCGTCGAAACCACGCGCGTCAGCGGCCAGTAATCGCCATACCAGAACTCGCGGACTTCGGAGATCTCCTCGATGGCCTGGCGGGCCCCATCGATTTCGAAGGCAGGGTCGAGGAAATCGAACTGGGCAGCCAATCCGGCGGTCGCAGCACTCCGCATCTCATACGCCTGCGGTGTCCATGAGCAGCTTGCAAACAGTGGTATATACATAGACAGCCCCATGGTCTGAACTTGGTTCCAGTCCGGATTGCCAGGGCGACATCCGGTGTCGCTGCGCCATAGCGGTACCGAACGGCTGATCGTCTCCAGATCAATCCTCCGCCCCCCGCTGGCGCAGTTGTCAATCCTCAGTCCGGGATGTCGCGTCCGCAGCGCGTCCCACAGCGCGTAATGGCCTTCCACGTATCGTATCTCGGTCATTCCCCGCCGATCGGGTGAGTCCTGCTGCCTCCAGGCGGCCAACGGGTCCATGTTGAAATCATTCCGATAAATGTCGATCCCCCCAACACGAAGGTGTCCCGACAGGAGCTCTGTGAGCCACTGGCGGGCCTGGGGATCCTGGAGCTTGAACAACCCGCCGGCACTGCCGCCAAAGACCCGGTCGGGATGGTCGCGCGCCACGGCAGTGCCCGACGCGACGCGCTCCGGCTCGAACCAAACCAGGAAATCGAGGCCGCGCTCGTGACAGGCGTCGCTCAACGGCTTGAGCCCCCGGGGGAAACCCTCCGGACGCGGCATCCAATTCCCGACCCCGTTCGGGAACCCGCCAGGGAACCAGGCGGCATCGAGCCAGAAGGTGTCGCACCCGAGCCGCGCCGCCGCCTCGATTGCCTGGATCTGCATGCCTTCCGTCGCCCAATTCGTCCTTGTCCCGCTGTACCGGTCGTAGCACTGAAGCGCGATTGGCAGCGCCACCGGACGGCCTTCATCCTTCGGAACATACTCGAAGAGCAGGAGCCGGCGCCACCGATTGTGCGCGGTCAGTCGGTCGCCCTGCCAAGGCATCACCAGCACTCTCGGCGTCCGCACTCTCTCCCCGGGACGGAGCTGAAACCTCGCCATCTCCCAACCGATCCGAACGCGCGTCGGGCCAACCGGCGATCGGTCGAATCGCGCATTCCACTGCCCAGACCATCCGATGGCAAGGAATATACCCTGAGAGGCGTACTCGAGGTTAAAGAACGGGAATGCCCCGTTCGAGGGTCGACCGCCCACAGGCGCCAGCTGATGCGATTGGCCCGCTTGCAATGGGATCTCCCGCGGCCAGAATGATCGCTCGTCATTGGCGTCCCCGGTCAAATGATGAATCACGGCCGGGCGCCGGGCAAACCCGGTCGCCATCCGGCAATCCAGCGGCAGCACCTGCTCGAGCACCGGGCTGTCCTGATCCCCGGTGTTTTCGAATTCGAGCAGCCACTCGACTGCCGGGTATCGGCGGAAAGCCGTGGCGACAGCCTGAATCCGAAGGCCCGTCTCGGGATCCATCCAACTGATGGTCCGGACCATCCGACCACCGCGGACCTCGAACCCCGTCTGATGCGGCCAGAGGGCGAGGAGATCACCGCCTCTCCGGCCGTCGTACACGAAAGAGAACGGCGGCTGGCTCCGGAGGAATGAGTGAGGCTGGGCGTCAGCCCACACGACCCGCCCGTCCCCGAGAAGAACCCGAGCATCCGCCCAGTCCGCATGATCCCAGGCAGGTCCATCCGCGGTCGGATCGGTCTTGAGGGTGAGCCGGCGGCAGCCCTCGGGAAGGTCGACCGCGACGGATGCCGGCGGCAGCCCGGCTTTCAGCGTCGACGACCGATAGACTTCCCTGCCTTCGATCTCGAGGATGAACTGGACGGAGCCGCGTCCGGGCCCGGTCTCCGGGTTGAGGTCGACTCCGATCGAGGCGTGGAAGCTGCTGCTGCCCGGCGGCACGTGAAGGACAATCTCACTGCCTGCGTGTGTGCCGAGCCCGCGGTTGAAGTGGCGGTCGCCGAGCCGCAACGGGGTATCGACGCAGGATCGGCCGAACTGGAGGACGGAGTGATCCTGGCGCCGGACTTCGACCCGGATGGCCGGGGCGGTGTCGCCCGGGGTTTCCGCGCCGAAGATCTCGGCCATCCAACGGTGCTGTTGCTCGATCTCGACAGCCCCGGCCATGACGGTGTCATCGGGCGCGTCGGTGGGCAGCGCCGGGGGCGTGGCGAGGGTCGAGACCCAGGGCAAAACGACCGACAGGCTCAGGCCGCCGGCTCGGCTGACTGCGATCCGCCAACAACGGGAGAACGCCATGCGGCAATGAGGCGGAGAATTCCCGTTCCGGTCAAGCGGCTTGCGTTCGCTGTTTACACGAAAGGCCGCTTCGGTGAAATTCGGGCTGGATTTCCGCCGAGGGCGGGAGCGCAACGGGAGAACGGCCGATGATACGCGTCAGGAACATACTGCATCCCTCCGACTTAAGCGAGGCCAGCGAGATCGCCTTTGCCCATGCGCTGAGAGTGGCGCTCACCGCGAAGGCCCGGCTCAGCATGCTTCACATATCCCCCGACCCGCATTCGGCGTCGCATCGGTTTCCGGGCGTTCGTGAGACTCTGGTCCGGTGGGGGGTGCTGCCCGCAGACTGCGACAAGGATGCGGTCACGGGGCTGGGGATTCAGGTTCGCAAGATTGTGCAGCGGGACCGTGATCCCGCGCCATCCGTGCTCCGGTTTCTGAGCAAGCATCCGGCGGATCTGATCGTGATGGCCACGAGCCAGCAGCCGGGCCGGGTCGGATGGCTGCGCCACTCGGTGTCGGAGCCCATCGCCCGGGGCGCGGGTCAGATGACCCTTTTCGTTCCCCACGGCGTCGAGGGCTTTGTCGGCTGCAAGGACGGTTCGGTCACGCTCCGTCGCGTGCTCCTGCCGGTTGACGAGGATCCTTCGCCGCGGCGGGCGACCGAGATGGCCGTCCGGACGGTGCGGGGTCTGGGTTGTGCCGGTGCCGCCTTCACCCTGCTGCACGTGGGCAATAAGGAGGCTTTCCCCCCGCTCGAGCAGCCCAGGGACGCGACAGGAGAATGGAAGACCGTGGTCCGGTCGGGGGATGTGGTCGAGGAGATCCTGCGGGCGGCCGAGGAGACCCAGTCTGACCTGCTGGTGATGACCACGGCGGGGCGCCAGGGCATTCTGGATGCCTTGCGCGGCACGACGACGGAACAGGTGCTGCGGCGGGTCCGATGCCCGCTGCTGGCCGTCCCGGCCTCGGACGACGACTAGAGTCCTCGAAGGGGGGCCTGGGGTTGGAACGGCAGGGCCCAAACTTGACCTGTTGACCCCATATTCCACAAGTCGAGGACTCCAGGGGTGGTGTACCCCCCATGGGCGGACATTCGCGGCCACAACTCGCCCGCCAGACAAGGCGCGAATTCCCTTGTTCGAGCGCGGGTTTTTATCCATTTTAGCCCCTGTTTTGTCGCGTGCCCGGGCGGGGCGCATGCCGCTCCCGCTGCGGGAGGCGTCGAGTTTGCCGATGCGTTGTTTTGGTCGGACCATGTGGATCTGGATGGCGGCGGCGGGGCTTGTCGTGCCCGCGGCGGCGGCAGCCGCGGCGGCGGGCTCGGGAGGCGGCTTGACGCCCTATGCCATGCCCGTGTTCGGGGAGAAGGCGTGGGTGACCAACTCGATGCTGGTGACCTGGCTCGTGGCGGCCGGGATCATCCTGCTCGCGCAGCGGGCGACGCGCCGGATGGCGCCGGTGCCGGAGGGCCTGCAGAACCTGTGGGAGTGGATGGTCGAGAGCTTGTACGACTTCCTCGAGGGGATCATCGGCGGGGACCTGACGAAGCGGACCTTCTGGTTTTTTGCGACGGTGTTTCTCTTCATTTTGGCGGCAAACTGGTTCGGCCTGATCCCCGGCGTGGGGACGATCGGCTGGGGCGTTCCGGATGCGACAGGTCATCTGCATCATATCAGCCTGCCGCTGTTGCGCGGTGTGAATGCGGATTTGAACATGACCTTCGCCATCGCGATGATCTTCTTCGCGCTCTGGCTCTACTGGGCTCTCCGGGTCAACGGGGTGCGGGGAGTCCTCCTGCATCTTTTCGGGCCGAAGGGGAACATGACCGGTTTGCTGCGCTGGGTGATGATCGCGGTGTTCCTCGTGGTGGGACTCCTGGAGGTGGTGACGATCCTCTTTCGGCCGGTCACCCTGAGTTTCCGGTTGTACGGCAACATTTTCGCGGGCGAGAACATGCTCGAGGCCATGGCGTCGCTGGTCCAGCAGCCGGCGTGGCTGCGGATTCTGGCGAGTGTGGTGGTGCCGGTCCCGTTTTACTTCCTCGAGGTGCTCGTCGGTCTGGTGCAGGCTCTCGTGTTCATGCTGCTGACCGCGGTGTTCACGCTGTTGATTTGCACGCATGAGGAAGGGGCGGAGGGCGCATCCCACTGAAGGCATGAGGCTCGACACCCGGAACAACGACTTCGGCGGCTGGACCGTGCTTCGCGTGCGGGAGCCGTTGAGAGAAGGAAAGGACTGCATATGGTAATGCCACTGTTGGCGCAAGGCGTGACGGCGGGCATGACGGGGAATCTCCACATCGGGCTCGCCTGCCTGGGCGCGGCCCTCGGCGTGGGGTTCATCGGCATGAAAGCCTCGGAGGCGGTCGGCCGGAATCCCGGCGCGTCGACGAAGATCCTGGTACAGGCGATCCTGAGCACTGCCTTCGCAGAGGGCATTGTCTTCTTCGCCATTTTCCTGGCGAAGGGCCAATAGCGCTCTCCGGGCGCGGCGGATGGCCGCCGCGCCCGGACCGCGCGGTTTCATGGAACTGTCCCTATGATCCTGGCGAGCATCCTCAACGACACCGCGCTGCAATTCGGCGTTGACTGGCCACACTTCCTGGCGCAGTGCGTCAGCTTCGGCATTGTGCTGGCACTGCTGCACCGGTTCGCTTATCGCCCAATCCTCCAAGTGCTGGCGGAACGCCGCCAGCGAATCAAGGAAAGCCTCGAGAACGCCGAGAAGGCACAGCGCAAGCTGGCCGAAGCCCAGGAGGAATGCCGCCGCATCCTTGAGGAGGCGGCGCAACGGGCCAACCAGGTGATCGCCGAGGCGCGACAGGCCGCCGCCCAATTCCACGAGCAGGAGCAACAGAAAGCCATCGCCGCCGCCGCCGAGATCCTGGCCAAGGCCCGCGCCGCCGCAGAAGCTGATCTGGCCCGGATGCGGCTCGAACTCCGCAAGGAAGTCGGACGCCTGGTGGTCGAAACCACAGCCCGCGTGACGGGCAAGGTGCTGAGCGTCGAGGACCACCAGCGGCTCGTCGAGGAGACCAACCGGGAGTTGGCAGCCTAGCCACCGCCACCGCGATTGCTGCCTTCCGCCATGAGAATCACCAAGCAGGCCCGGCGCGAGGCGAAACAGCTGTTTCGCTCCTGCCAGATCGAAGGCCGGCTCGACGAGGACCGCGTCCGTCGGGTGGTGGCAGAAGTCATTAGCCGGAAGCCGAGGGATTACCTGGCTCTGCTGTCGCACTTCCACCGGTTGGTGAAACTCGACGTGCAACGCCGCACGGCCAGAATCGAGAGTGCGGTTCCCCTCGAGGCCGCGACGCGCGCGATCCTGCAGCAGAATCTCGAGCGCCGCTATGGAGCCGGGCTGCACTTGAGCTACATCGAGAAGCCGGCCCTGATCGGCGGCCTCCGGGTGAGGGTGGGGAGCGACGTGTTGGATGGCACCATCCGCGCACGGCTGACGCGGCTGGCCGAGAGTCTTTGAATGACGGGGACGAGAGACCTATGAGCAACCTGGTTCAGGAGATCGAAGCCCAGATCGCGGGCGTCAAGCAAGGTGTCGTGCGGGAGAGCATCGGCGTCGTGCGCGAGATCGGCGACGGCGTCGCCAAGATCGAGGGGTTGAGCGGCGCGATGCTTAACGAGATGCTCGACTTCGGCAATGGAGTCGTCGGCCTCGCGCTGAATCTCGAGGAGACCGAAGTGGGGTCGATCATCCTCGGCGACTACCTGGGGATCAAGGAAGGCCAGGAGGTCCGGACGACCGGCCGACTGCTCCAGGTCCCCGCGGGCAAGGGACTGCTGGGGCGCGTTGTGGATGCCATCGGGCGTCCGCTGGACGGACGGGGGCCCGTGCCGTCCACGGCCCAGTATCCGGTCGAGAAGATCGCCCCGGGCATCATCAAGCGCCGGTCGGTCAACCAGCCGGTCCAGACTGGCATCATGGCCGTCGATGCCATGATCCCTATCGGGCGCGGCCAGCGCGAGCTGATCATCGGCGATCGGGCCACCGGCAAGACGACGATCACCATCGACACCATCATCAACAACGCCCGGTTGAACAAGAACGCGGAAGCGGCCGGCCAGAAGGACTTCCGTCCGCTCTACTCGATCTACGTCGCCATTGGCCAGAAGCAGTCGAGCATCGCCAACACCATTGGCGTCCTCGACAAGGAGGGGGCCCTGCCCTACACGATCATTGTGGTTGCCAGCGCCGCCGACTCCGCCGCGAACCAGTATCTCGCCCCCTTTTCCGGGTGCGCGATGGGGGAGTGGTTCATGGACAACGGCATGGACGCGCTCATCATCTACGACGACCTGTCAAAGCACGCCGTGGCGTACCGCCAGGTCTCGCTCGTGCTGCGCCGGCCCTCGGGCCGCGAGGCGTATCCGGGGGACGTCTTCTACCTGCACAGCCGCCTGCTCGAACGCTCGGCCCGCCTCAATGAAAAGCAGGGCAATGGCTCCCTCACCGCGCTGCCGATCATTGAGACCCAGGCGGGTGACGTCAGCGCCTACATCCCCACCAATGTCATCTCGATCACCGACGGCCAGATCTTCCTCGAAACCGACCTGTTCTACCAGGGCGTGCGCCCGGCGATCTCGGTCGGCATCTCGGTCTCCCGCGTCGGCTCGGCGGCCCAGGTCCGGGCCATGAAGCAGGTCGCCGGACGCATCAAGCTCGAGCTCGCGCAATTTCGGGAGCTGGCGGCCTTCGCCCAGTTCGGCAGCGACCTCGATCCGAAGACTCTCGCGCAGCTCGAGCGCGGCCGCCGGATTGTCGAGCTGTTCAAGCAGCCGCAGTACAACCCGATCCCTGTCGAACACCAGATCGCAGTGCTCTGGGCGATCCAGAATGGGCTTCTCGATGATGTTCCGGGCGAGAAAATCAAGGACTTCCAGTTGCGTTGGATGGATTTTCTGGCGACGCGGCGGGCGCCGCTGCTCGCGCGTCTGGCCGGTTGGCAGTTGGTGTCCAAGAAGGATGTCGACGAACGCCTTGAGAAGCTGGGCAAGGAGACTGGCAAGTCCCCAGCCGAGCGCGAGGAGATCGCGAAGAAAGAACAGGCCCGCCTGGCCGCAAGCGAGTCGGTCCGCACCGACCTGCAGGCGGCCGTCACCGAATTCAAGCAGACCTACCGCTAACGCGGCTCGCCCCGGCCCCTTCTCATGCCCAGCACCCGCGACATCCGACGCCGCATCCGGTCGGTCAAGAACACCGCCCAGATCACGAAGGCCATGCAGATGGTGGCCTCGTCGAAGATGCGGAAGGCTCAGGAAACAGCGATTGCGGGGCGGCCGTACGCCCGGCTCATGAGCATTGTCCTCCGTGAAGTGCTGGATCATGCCGGCGACTTCTCGCATCCCCTGATGGAACGCCGTGAGGTCCGTCGCCGGGCGGTGGTTGTCATCAGCACCGATAAGGGCCTCTGCGGGGCCCTGAATGCGAATCTGGCCCGGGAAGCTGCGCGCTATGACGCGTCGAGGACCGACTTCCTGGCCGCCGGCCGCCGAGTAGCCCAGTTCCTGGTTCGCACCCGCCGCACGCTGTCATTCGAGTTCAGCTACAGCGACACCCCGAAGTTTGCCGAGGCGCGCGCCATCTCGCGAGCCGTGCGACAGTTGTTCACGGAGGGCAAGGTCGATGCCGTCGACATCGTTTTTAGCCGCTTCATCAGCACGCTGAGCCAGGAGCCAACAGTCCTTTCCTTCCTGCCCGTCACCGACTTCAAACTTCAAACCCCTGCGGCGCAGATCCCGCGCGGAGAGGGACCGGAAGCAGACCAAGAGGCGGCCCGGCGGGCGACGGAATTCCTGTTCGAGCCGGGGCCGGAGCAGGTGTTGGGCAATCTCCTGCCGCGGTGGCTCAACTTTATGATGTACCAGCTTCTGCTCGAGGCCAAAGCGAGCGAACACAGCGCCCGGATGGTCGCGATGAAGAACGCGACGGATAACGCCAACCAGCTCGTCAAGGATCTGACCCTCGAGTACAACAAGATCCGGCAGGCTGCTATCACCAAGGAACTCCTCGAAATCAGCAGCGCGGCCATGGCCGTCGCCTGACGCGGATCCCTTCTCAGGATCTGGTGGGGTATCTCGATACACCACACGATCGACGACCCTCTTCTTGTCAGTTCATGCGCATGGGCATGATGACGTAGAGGAAGGGCCCGTTGATCTTCAGCACCCCGGGGCTGAGCTCGTCGCTCAGCTCGAAGAAGACCTCGTCGTTGTCCAGTGCTCGCAGCGCCTCGAGGAGGAAGCCTGGATTGAACGCCACGGCGAATTCGCGCCCCTTGTAGTTGATCGAAAGGGTCTCGACGGACTCGCCCACCTCGGGTGTATTGGCGGAGAGGACGAGGCTGTTGCGCCCGAGCGCCAATTTGACCGAGTTGGATTTCTCGGTCGTCATTTGCTCCGCCCGGCGCAACGCCTGCACGAATTCCTCGCGGACCAGGGCGATGCGCTCCTTGCTTTCCCGGGGAATAACCTGTTGATAATTCGGATATGTTCCCTCAACGAGCTTTGAGATCAAGCGGACCCTGACTTTCTGGTCGACCGACAGCGTAAATCGGATCTGATTATCCGTGAACGCGATTTCCGCCTCGCCCTTGTCGAGGAGGAGCCGGCTCAACTCAGCGATGGCCTTCGTTGGCACAATGAGGTCCGCCTCGCACTCGGCGGCAATGTCCGCCTCTTCGTCCGTGAGCGCCAAACGCCGTCCGTCCGTAGCCACCATCGTCAACGCATGCCCTTTGAAGCTGAAGTAGAGCCCGTTCAGAACGTATCGCGTCTCGTCTGCGGATACGGCAAATGCGGTTCGCCGGAGCATCCCTTTGAGCTTGTCCTGGGGCACGACGACCTTCTTCACTTCTTCAAAGACCGGCAAGGGCGGGAACTCCTCGGCGCCCAACCCATGGATCTTGAAGCGCGACGCCCCGGACAACAGGGTACAAACGTTCTTCTCGTCGACATCGATGCTGACATCACCGACGGCCAGCTCACGAACGATGCTGAAGAAGCGACGCACGGGCAGCGTCGTGGCTCCTGGGCTCTCGACCTGGGCCTCGACACCACAGCTGATCGTGACATCGAGATCGGTTGCCGTAAACAGCAGCTCGCTCCCGTTCGCCTGAAGCAGGACGTTGGAGAGAATGGGCAGCGTCGTCCGGCTGCCCACGATATTCTGAACGGCCTGCAGCCCATCCAGCAGTTGCTCTCGGGCGATGGTCAGTTTCATCCGGGACTACGGTGGTTCTTTTTGAACTAAGGACCTTCTTATTATGGGGTGTGAATAGTGCAAACAACCCGCGCTGTCAAGGTCACCGCAAGGGTTTATGAAGCGGACCGGCAGCCAACAGGCGGTGAGTGGCCGACCGCCAGGGGGTGGAGAAACGCAGGGGAAGGGCCTATTCACGTCTTATTGAGCGGCTGTTGGACTGTTGTTCGAGAGGTTGTTGAGTCCGGTCGATGAGTCGTCATGCGGGCGCTTTCAACGATCGACCTCGAGTTGGTAGCGCTTGATCTTGTTGTAGAGCGTCTGGCGGCCAATGCCCAAACGGCGGGCGGCGAGAAGCTTGTTGCCGCGGGTTTCGCGGAGTACCTCCTCGATCTTCTGGCGTTCGACATCTTCCAGGGCGGTAAGCCGTTCCGAGGCATCCTGGGAGAGGGATCCGATCGACAGATCCTGGGTGTCAATCTGTGAACCGTCGCAGACAAGGACGGCGCGCTGGACTTCGTTCTCGAGCTGGCGAACGTTCCCCGGCCAGTGGCAGGCCAGGAGGCGGTCCATCGCACCCTGCGTGAAGCCCGTGACCGAGCGACCCGCCTGTGCCGCGAACCTGGACAGGAAAGTCTGGGCCAGAGGGAGGATATCCTCACGCCGCTCACGCAGGGGAGGAAGATCCAAGCGAACGGTGGCTACACGGAAGTAGAGGTCGCCGCGCAGCTTGTGCGAGGCAATGGCAGCATCCACATCGAGGTTTGTGGCCGCCAGGATCCGGCAGTCGGTGGGGCGGGACGTTCGCCCTCCGACAGGACGGACCTGTTTCTCTTGAAGGACGCGGAGGAGTTTGCTTTGCGTTTCCGCCGGCATCTCAGCGAGTTCGTCCAGAAACAGCGTTCCGCCCTGCGCCTGACGGAAGAGCCCATCGCGGTCTGCGTGGGCCCCGGTATAAGCCCCTTTAACGGATCCAAAAAGCTCGCTTTCAATGAGTTCGCGGGGCAAGGCAGCACAGTTCACCTTCACGAGGGGCCCTCGAGAACGGGGGCTGAGCGAGTGAATAAGGTCTGCAATGACCTCCTTGCCAGTGCCGCTCTCGCCGGCGATGAGAATCGAGGCTGGACTGGGGGCGACGCGCTCGACCATGCGCAGGACGACACGCATGGCCGGGCTCCGGAAGACGGGAGCAGGTGCTCCGGTGAGCGTGGAGACAACACGACCCAACTGCTGGGTCTGGTATTGGAGATGCCGATGTTCCGCAGCTCGCTGGACAAGAATCAGCAGGGAAGCAGGATCGATCGGTTTGGACTGAAAATGGAAAGCTCCCATTTTGGTGGCCTCGACTGCCGCGTCGAAGGTCCCAAAACCCGTCAGAACAATGACTTCCGTTGTTGCCCAGCGCTTCTTGATGAGTGGAAGGAGCTGAATGCCGTCGGCGTCAGGAAGGTGCCAGTCAAGCAGGACAACATCTGGTGTCTCGCCGTCCAAGCCGTCGATAGCGCGGCGGAGATCAGCAGCGCTGGTTCCCCGGGACACCTCAAACGACGCTTCCTCCAGGATGCGGCTCAGAAGGGCGAGCACGGCGGGATCGTCGTCGACCACGAGCACGCGGCCTGGGATCTCACATCGGGGCTTCTGGGAAGAGTTCACGAATGCGCTTTCGTAGGCGGGCTGGTTCATCCGGGGGCAAAAGGCGGCGTTCGACGCGCCGAAGCACGGCATCAAGCAGGGTGAGCCAGTCCTCGAGCGGCGGCTCCGGAAGCGGCTGCCAGGGATCGTAGCGTCGCTCACGGGTGAAGAAGCGCCAGCGCTGTCCGAAATGCCGCGCATAGACTTCGCGCCGTTCCCCCTCGGGAGTGCGGTTCTTCCAGCCGATCTCTGCTTTCGACGACACAGGGAAACGCGCGTGGCGGGTTGACTTACTGCGCGAGATCGATGCTGACGACCGCCAGTGCGGCGATCCCTTCCTCGCGGCCGATGCTCCCAAGACCTTCGTTCGTCGTAGCCTTGATCGAGATCCGCTGTGGGTTCAACTCCAGCGCCTGGGAGATCTGGCTTTTCATGGCATGCAGGTAGGGGGCCACCTTCGGCGTCTGCGCGACGATGGTCGAGTCGAGGTTCACAATGCGCCCGCCCCGGAGTTGGAGGAGGCGAGCGGCCTCGTGAAGGAAGACCTTGCTGGGAGCATTATGCCAACGCGGGTCGGTGTTCGGAAAGAAGTGGCCGATGTCCCCCTCGCCGAGCGCGCCGAAAATGGCGTCGCAAATGGCATGCAGGAGCACATCGGCATCCGAGTGTCCCTCGAGCCCCTTGTCATGATGCAGATCGACGCCCCCGAGGATGAGCTTGCGGCCGGGAACCAACCGGTGCACATCGTAACCGATCCCCACGTGGATCATGGACTGAGCATACAACACGCCGCGCCAAAACGTAAGCCTTTTCCATCGCAAGCTTGGGCGCAGCGAAGCACCATCCCTTGGTGAGCACCACACCAGGCGGGGAGAATCCCGGGCGATGAACAGGCCGCGCGAAGAGGCGTCCCGGGAGTTGTCGCCCGGACTTTTTGCGGGGGCGCTCGCGCTGCTTCTCCTGTTGGGGTGGGGTTCCGTGCTCTGGGGAGGCAGAGTTCTCTATTGGCGTGACTTTGGCTCCCTGGCCTACCCGGTGGCCGCCTGGCACCGGTCCAGCCTCTGGTCGGGGGAACTTCCGCTTTGGAATCCCTGGAGCCATTGTGGAGTTCCGTTTCTGGCTCAGTGGAACACGCTTGTTCTATACCCGGGGGCCCTGCTCTACGTCCTGGGTCCGGTGGCGGAAGGCCTTGCGGTGTTTTGCGTGTTGCACATCTGGCTGGGGGGTCTGGGAATGTACCATCTCGTCAGAGCATGGGCCGATGGCCTTGGGGCTCAGCCGCATGGCTGCGGTCTCGGGCCGCCTCTGGCTGGGGTCGCCTACGCCTTCGGTGGCGGCATGATGGCAAGCCACATCTACCCGAACTACCTCGTGGCCTTGGGCTGGATGCCGTGGGTGGTTTGGCTGGCAGTCAGGGCCTGCTCCGGAAAAGCAGGGGCTTGGCGGATGGCAAGCCTCGTGGGAGCGCTGCAACTCCTCTCGGGGGCGCCGGAAATTGTCCTGCTGACATGGGTGATGGTGGGCGTGGTGGGGTTGAGTGAGGGGTCGGCCAGTGGGTTGCGAAGCGGTGGGCGGGTCCTTCTTGCAGGGAGCGTCGCCGCCGGCCTGGTGGCGGCCCAGTTGCTGCCGTTCCTGGCGCTGGCGATCCACTCGCACCGCGGGCCAGGCTATTCGAGCGCGGACTGGGGTTTGCCTCCGTGGGGCACAGTGAACCTCGTACTGCCCCTGTTTCACTGCACACCGGGTCCTGATGGGATCCCGATGCCGCCGGGCCAGTCCTTCCTCATGTCGTGGCATGTATCAGGAGCCGTGGTGGCGCTCGCAGTGAGCGCGCTGGCCGCGCGGCGCAGCAGGCGTCTCGCCTGGGTCGTCTTCGGTCTGGTGGCGGGCTCGCTGTTCCTGGCGTCGGATTGCAGTGGGCCGGTGCGCCGCGGCTTGGCAGGGGTGCTGCCCGGCGAGGGCTTGTTTCGCTACCCGATCAAGTGGGTCTATCTGGCTGTGATCGGATTCCCCTTGCTGGCGGGTCTGGGTGCAAGGGCCATCGAGGCAGGAATCGAGAAAGGAGACCGCGGGCCGTGGCGATGGTGCTGGGGTGCCGCGGTTGGAGTGGTCATCCTCATGGTGGCGGCGGGATCGAGCGAAGGAGCGGGGGCGGCAGCACGGGCGCGGCTCTGGGAGGAGGTTGTGGCTCTGGGCGTGGTCATGGGCTGCCTGGCCTTGGCCCTGGCCTGGCCTCGGCGCTTCCCGGCGGCGGGAAGGATCGTGGTGATGGCGGCCCTTGGTGTGGCGTTGTGGCGAGGGGCATCCTTCTGGGTTCCGTCCGTGAGCGGAGACGCGGTGAAGGGCACGCTGGGGGCAGCCGTGCCGCGGCCGGGTCTCGGACAAGGCCGCGTGATGATCAGTCCCGCGGCCGAAGCGGTCCTGCAGCGGCGTGCCGTTCCCGATCCCCTACTGGATGTTATGGGTGCCCGCTTGGCGCTCTGGTCGAATTGGAACCTCGTCGAGCAGGTAGCCAAAGTGAACGGGGCGATGACCCTGCGCTCTCGGGGCCAGGCGAAGATCGAGCACCGGCTGTACTCGAATCCGACGAATCGGGCCTTGCCGTTGCTCCGCTTTCTTGGTGTGAGGCATGTATCGCATCCGGAGAATCCCACCGAATGGGCGCCGCTCGAGGGTGGGATGCCGTGGGTGACCGGCGGGCAAACAGCGCTATTCGCCCCGGAGTCCGAGGCGATCGAGGCGGTGTGCGAACCGGGCTTTCAGCCGGAAACAACGGTCTACCTCCCGTTGGAAGCAGCGATGGACAGGGCAGAGAGCCCTGGCCGGGTGATGGTGACCGACGTCGTTGCCAGGCCTCACGAGGTCTCGTTCGAGGTGAAAGCGGAGGGGGCGGGCTGGGTGGTGGTGGCGCAAACCTGGCATCCTGGCTGGAAGGCCCGGGTGGACGGCAGCCCGAGCCGTGTATGGAAAGCCAATGGCGCTTTCCAGGCGGTGGCCGTGCCTCGAGGGGTCCACAAGGTCGAGCTTCGGTATCGGGAAGATGCCTTCCTGGCCGGCTGCGCGATCAGTCTGTTGAGCCTCATGGCATGCGCGGCGGCCTGGGTTCGCCGCGGCTTCAGGGCGTTGCGGAAGGGCGGGAAGCCAGCGCTTCCGCGATCAATCCAAGGGCTTCGTGCCGGGGCAGGGCCCCCAGCAGATGGCGTTGGCTGAGCGTGTCGACCACCGGGATGTTGCGCATCTCGCTGGCGAGCAGGACCGGCAGGACATCATGGAGCTTCTGGCCCGGGGTGAGACAGGGCGGAACCGGCCGCATGAGGTCGACAGCAATGACCCCGCGCAGTTCGTCGCCTGCGTTCAGGTGTCCTTTGAGGTCCTGCAACGCGACAACGCCCAGCAAGCGGCCGCGCGTGTCCACCACCGGCAGGAAGTTGTTCGGACTGGTAAGGAAGCGGTCGGCAATCTCGCGCAGGGGCGCATTCTCGGCCAGGGGCTTGACGGGCGGCCGCATGAAATCGCCGACCGTCTGTTCGAGATCGGCCCCGAGGCGATCCGTGTCCCCGGTGGGGAGGAGGCCCTTGAGACGAAGCGGCTCCGTGTAGACGGAGTCCGGATGCAGGCGCCGGCCGACGAGTGTGCCAATGGCGCACGCCAGCATCAGCGGGGGCATGAGACCGTAGTTGAGCGAGATCTCGAACACGAGGATGATGGCGAGCAGCGGCGAGTGAGTGGTCGCGGCCAGCATGCTCCCCATCCCCACCAGGGCGAAGGCGCCGCGGGCGACACCGGGGTCCAGGCCGGCGATGTGCAGGGCCTCGCCGTAAAGCCCCCCCAGGGCCGCGCCCAGAAACAGCGTCGGCGTGAACACGCCGCCTACCGTGCCCGCTCCGACGCTGACGACCGTGGCCGCCAGTTTGGCGATCAGCAGCACCGCCAGAAACAACAGCGGCGCACCGAAGTCCTCGGACAGGATCCGCGAGGTCACGCTGTACCCATTACCCCACACTTCCGGCAAGCGGACGGCCAGTGCGCCCACGAAAAGACCTGCCACGACCAACCGCGCTGGAATCGGGAGTCGGGTACGGTCAAAGAGCTGTCCCGCCTCGCGCAACAACCGGAGAAACAAGGCGCCCAGCCCCCCGGAAAGCACACCCAGGAAGAGGAACCAGGGGAGTTGCAGCAGGCTCGTGACCTGGAAGTCAGGGACATGATACCAGGGTTCGATGCCGAAGAAACTGCGGGAAACCACCGCGGCCGCGACGGACGCGCACACGAGCGGTGCGAAGAGGTTCATGGCGAAGTTGCCGAGGACAATCTGCGCGGCAAAAACCGCGCCGGCGATCGGCACGTTGTACGACGCGGCCATGCCTGCGGCGGCGCCGCAGGCCAGGAGAAGGCGAAGGCGATACGGCGGCCACGCCACCAACTGGCCCGCCTTTGACGCCAGCATGGCGGATAGGTGAATGAGCGGGCCCTCCCGCCCAACAGACGCCCCGGTGCCGAAACTGAGCAAGGAGGACAGGGTTCGGACCAACGTCGCCTTGAATGGAAGACGGCCGTCGCCGGCCACAACGACCTCGAGCAGGTTGCTGGCGCCTGAGGGTCCGGCCAGGCGCAGGCCCCAGTGCAGCACCATGCCGGCCATGCAGGCCCCCGCCGTCGGCGCCACCAATCGGGCCCAGGGCGCCAACATCTCCGCAATCTCGACCGGATCCCCCGGACGGCGGAGAGCGAGCCACTTCACCCACTCGGTGGCAAGGTAGAGAATGAAATTCGTCACGCCCGCCGCCATGCCCACCAGCACGGCGAGGACGAGGTGGAACGTTTCCTCGCGAACCCGGAACCGCTCGCGGAGCGCCAGGTACTCGCGCCAGCGGGGCGCGGCGTGGCGACGCACCCATTCCAAGACGCGCCGAATCGAGTCAGAATGGGGAAACATAGGGCCAGTCGGATGCAGACGGCGCGAGCGAACCTGCCGCCCCCCGGGCCGTTCGCGTCAGGCCATCTCGAGCACAGCCTGGACGAGTCGCTGGATGCCGGCTTCGGCTTCCGTGATCCGCTCGGCCAACATATAGGCTGGCGTGGTCACGATCTTGAGACGGCCGTCAATCACCACGTTGTGGACAGGGCAGTTCACGTGCCGCCCTCCGTACCGTTCGAGAAGTCGCGCCGTAGCGGCGTCCTGGCCGATGGTGAACTCGACCTGCTCCGGCCCGAACAGCCGCGCCGCGATCGCCGGCGCAATGCAGACAAACCCGAGCGGTTTGCCCGCCTGGCGCGCCTCCCGGAGGACACGAGCGACCTCCGGATGCACGTCGAATGCTTCACCCTTCAGACCGAACGTCGAGAGGTTCTTGGCCGCGCCAAAGCCGCCGGGCACGATGACGCCATCCACGGAAGCGATCTGCAAGCGGCCGAGCGGGATGATCGGATCACGGGCGATGCGGGCGGACTCGACCAGGACATTCCGTTGCTCGCGGGGCGAGGGCTGGCCCGTGAGATGGTTGACCACATCGTGCTGCGGCATGTCCGGGGCTGCGCAAACCGCCTGTGCGTTCGCCCGGTCCAGGGCCAGCAGAACGAGAACCGACTCCTGGATCTCCGAGCCGTCGTGGACGCCGCAGCCCCCCAGAATCACAGCGACTTTCTTCATGGGGTCACCGTACAAGGGAACGCCCTCGCACGGCAAGGCGCTTCAGAGCCGCTAGAGTCCTCGACTCTTGGATTGTGTGGTCAAGAGGTCAGGTTCTGGTCGGTCCGGTTTCAAGCCTCCCCTCCTTCCGTCGAGGACTCTATATTAGCGAGGCGCCAGATGGCGGGCCGGGAGGGACCGCAGGGTCTTCATGAGCCTGAGGACTCGACCGGGTCTGAGGAGCGCCTCGCGACGGGGTTCGGCCCTCAGGACCGGAGCCCGGCCTGGGCCAGATCAGCCGGAATCGTGTGAGGCCAGGACGGCTCTCGGCAAGCACGAGATCGCCCTGGTGCGCCCGGGCGATCTCTCTCGCCAGGCTCAGGCCGAGGCCGCTCCCCCCGGTGTGCCGGGCGCGCGCGGCCTCGGCGCGGAAGAACCGGTCGAAGAGACGCGGTTGGTCTTCCGGGGCAATGCCAGGGCCGCTGTTCGCAATCTCGACGTCGGTCTTTTCCGCGCGGACGGTCAGGCTGACAGCGACGCGGCCGCCGGGCTCGGCGTAGTGCACGGCGTTCACGAGGAGATTCAGGAGAGCCTGGCGCAGGAGAATTGGATCGGCCTCGATCCAAACCGCCGGCGGCACGGTGAAATCGACGCGAAGCCCAAGACCGGCCGCCAGGGTCTCGATGTCTTCGCGCAATGAGACCAACTCGGCGCTGAGATCAACGCGCGCGGGGGCGAGCGGAAGGCGGCCGGCATCCGCCTGGGCCAGCAGGAGCAGGGAGCGCAGGATGCCAGCCAGGCGACGGGTCTCCTCGAGGAGCGCGGCAAGAACTTCCTGCTGGCGGGAGCCGACCTCGGCGGTCTGCAGGGCGCTCTCGATCTCGCCCTGCATGACGGCCAGCGGCGTCTTCAACTCATGCGACGCGTCGGCACTGAACCGGGTGGCCTGGTGAAAGCTCTTTTCAAGGCGGTCCATCATGTCGTTGAGGACCCGGATGAGACGCCGGATTTCGGGGTCGTTGTCCGAGGGCGGGATCCGCTGGTCCAGGCCTCGGGCGGTGACGCGCTCGGCCACCTGGGCGATCGAGGAGAGGGGGCGCAGGGCTCGGCGGGCGAGCCAGGCACCGCCGCCGCCGACCGCCAGCAAGGCCACCGGCAGCGCCAGGAGAAACGCGTGGCGCATGCGATCCAGTTCCGCCTGGAAGCCGGCACAGTCCAGTCCGACGACCAACCGGTCCTCCTCATGGCCGAACACGCCCAACCGCCAGGAGCCGGCGGCGAGATCCACAGTGAGGAAACGCGGGGACTTCGAGTAAGCGATCGGGGGAGCCCCGGGGCCCCGGCCGCGCCCGATGCCCGCGGGGAATCCCCGGGGCGCGTCCAGTTCCCCGGCCCACCGGGGGCCGCGCCGCGGGGCGGGTGCCCGCCGTCCAGACGGGTCGCCTGGCGGCGTGTCGACCTTTGGAGAGTCGGACAAGTGCAGGTCCAGGCTCTCGGGGTTCAAATCCTCGGGCCAATGCGGTGAACGATGGCGGATGACGCCGGCGGTGTCCGCAACCATGAGGATGATCTGTTCCCGGCGATCCTCGCCATAGACCAGTTCGAGCATGGTGCTGAGCCGTTCGAAGTCGGCCCGCGCCCCCATCCAGCCGGGATGCCGATACACCAGGGAGCGGATCTCGCGGTCGAGGGCTTCGAGACGCTCGCGATAGATCAGATAGCCAGCCGTGGTGCCAAAGGCCAGGAGGACCGCCCCCGACACCAGCACCGAGAGCAACGCCATGCGGAATCGAAAGGGCAATGGCTTCACCGGATTACGCTTCGGATGCGATAGCCCACCCCCCGGATGGTCTCGATCAGCGGGACCGGGGCGTCGCTGTCGATCTTCCTCCGCAACCGCTGGACGTAGACGTCCACCAGGTTGCTGCCGGGGTCAAAATGGTAGCTCCAGACCTGCTCGCATATCTGGATTCGGGTCAGGACCCGGCCCGGGGAGCGCATAAGGTGTTCGAGGAGGGAGAACTCCCGGGGGGTGAGATCGATGCGTCGCCCGGCGCGCTGGACCTCGCGGGTGATCAGGTTCAGGGTGAGATCCGCCACCTCGAGCAGGCTGGCAGGCGTTCCCGTGCTGCGCCGGGCCACCGCCTGCAGGCGGGCGATCAGCTCCTCGATGTAGAAGGGCTTGGTCAGGTAGTCGTCCGCCCCGAGGTTGAGTCCTTCGAGCCGCTCATTCAGCTCGCTGCGCGCGGTGAGCAGGATGACGGGCACCGTCGAACGCCGCTCGCGGAGGTTGCGGAGGATGCTGAGGCCATCCCGGCCGGGCAGCATGATGTCCAGGACCAGCGCGTGGTACGGCCGGCTCAAGGCCAGGGCGTAGCCGTCGTCGCCGTGATGAGCCACGTCCACAACAAAGCCCTGCGCCTCGAGCCCCTTGCGGATGAACGAGGCGATCTTCTTTTCGTCTTCGACAACCAGGACTTTCACGCGCGGTCTTGGCCTTGACGCTGCGAGTCTGTCACGAGCCGGAGGGGGCTGCCCAGTCCGGAAATCGGTGCTCCGCCCTGAATCGGCGAGGAGCTATCCCCGCGCAGATTCAGGACGGATGGCCGATTGGCTTTGGGACTTCGCCGGGTCTGAGGCGCGCCTCGCACGGCGATTACTGGGCGGGCGGCAGCTCGGGCGCGTTCGGGCAGGCCCCGTCGAGCGCGCGGGGACCGGTGCCGTCCCGGGGGCCCTGGCGGAAGCCGCGGCCGTAGCCGCGGCCGGGAGCTGCGTCCGGACGGGGCCCGGGCCCCGTGCCGTCACCCAGGCCCTGGCGGAAACGCCGACCCTGGCCGTTGCCGTTCGCAGCGCCCGGTCCCTTGCCGGCCCCGCGGCCGCGGGGGACGCCGTTGATGCACGGGCCGCCGCGTTGCTGCGCGTTCTTGAGCCAGGCTTCCTCTTCGGGGCTGAGGGTGCCGTTGGCCAGCTTCTGGCGCAGCGTGTCGATCGTTTGCTGCATGGCAGCCCGCTGCTCCGCCCGCTGCTCCGGCGTCAGATTCCGCCCATAACCGGGCGGGTGCCCGAACGGGCACTCCCGCGCCGGCGGCGCGGATTGCGCCAGCGCGGAAACGATGGAGCCGGCCAACAGCACGGCGGCGAGGATCGAGGGGGTGAGCTTCAGTGTTTTCATGGGTCTCTCCGATGTTGTGTTGTTCTTTGCTTCTCGTTTTGGGGCGGCATCCACGTCGCCCTTTCACTGGGAGTAGACCCTGTGAAGATGAGAACTCGCCCGGAAGAGAGATTACAGTTCTTTCATTTCAGACAGGCGCTCAACCGGCAGCACCGCGGAGGTAGGCCAGGATCAGGTTGGGGAGCTCATCGCTGTAGCCCCCCTCGAGGACGCCGAAGCAGGGAACGCCCAGACGCCGAAGCTCCGCACCCAGCCAGTGATAATCCTCCTCCTCGAGGGAGGCATCGCTCAAGGGATCCCCGCGATAGGCGTCGAAACCCGCCGAGACGGCCACCAGGGCAGGGCGAAAGGCCTTGAGATCGTCGAGGGCCTGGCGCAGCGCGCTCCGATACTCGTCGCGCGACGCCCCGGGGCGGACGGGATAGTTGTGGGCATTGTCGCTCGAGTAACGGCCGGTTCCGGGATACGCCGGGTATTGGTGCACGGAGAAGTAGGCGCAATCGTCCCGGCCGAGGAAGATGTCCTCGGTGCCGTTCCCGTGATGGACATCAAAGTCGTAGACCGCCACAGGCCGATGGCCGCTGCTCAGGGCTTCCAGCGCGGCGATGGCGACAGAATTCAAGTAACAGAATCCCATCGCGCGATCGGCAGTGGCATGATGGCCGGGAGGCCTCATGAGACTCAGGGCCGCGTCATTGTCGAGGGCAGCCTTCAAGGCGCTCAGCGCGCCGCCCACGCTGCGCTCGGCGTGGGACCGGATGTCGGGGTGCGCGGGCGTGTCGGTGTCGAAGTCCATCGGCAGGCTGAGACGATCGAGGAAGAGCGGGTCGTGGACCCTGAGGATTTGGGATTCCTCGGGTTCCAAGGGGGTGGCCCAGGTGATGGGCAGCGCCGTCTGGGACTTCAGCAACTCGAGGGTGCGACTGACGCGTTCCGGACGTTCCGGATGGCCGGGTTCGCGGTAAGACGCACAACGGGGATCGGTGATGACGGTCATGACGGGGTGCCGGAAGGGTTCCGCAGTTCTTCAAGGCCGAGCTCGGCGAGCACCTGGTGCAGAACCGCAAGCATCTGGGAGGATCTGCCGCGCGCAGCCCCGAGGCGTAGATGTTCCTTCATCAGATCCACCAGCAGAGGCCGGCGGGCGGGATCCCCGGCGGCGGCACGCGGGGTGACCCCGCCGAGATCGGCAAGGGGCGTCTCGAGAAACCGACGGTAAACCGCGAGCATCCGGCCGTCCACACCCTCCGGCTCGGTCACGGGCTGCACCGCGGGCTCCCCGGCGGAATCGAGCGTTGGCGGTTCGAGTCCGTCGTCGTAAGGGTCGTCGCCGGCATCCTCGCCGGCTTCTTCGGTCTCCGACTCATCAGCGCCGTTGGTGGGCTGTGGCGACGTACCGTAGATGTCCGCGGTGGCCTCGCTCAACAGTGCGCGCTGCTCCTGGAATTCCGGTGCGCTACCGTCGAGGTTCGCACAGCGGTCCTCGGCGATTTCGATCAGGTCCCCCAGCCAGCGGGCGAGCAGGCGTTTGGCGAATTCCTGACGCGCCAGTCCGAGGCCGGCCAGGAGCAGCCATCCCTCGGTCAGCTGCAGGTAACCCATCTTGATCGGATAGGCCGTGAGCGGGTCGAGGGCGAAATGCACATCGGGCTCGACCAGGTACGCAGCGGACTCCCCCTCGCATTGCCAGGTAAAGGAGTTGGCGACGGATGAATCGAGCGCAGCGGGGTCGGGCACCTCGCGCTCGAGTTCCGGCTTGGTGGCGAGGATGGCCTCGACGGGTGCGCGTCCCCGGGTCAGCCGGAACTCCGTGAAACAAGCGGCGGCCTCGCGCCGGTTCTTCCGCTTTTCGTCCTCTTCGAGATGCAGCTTGTGGATCAGGGCGACCTCCGCCACGAAATGGGTGCGGAGGTAGTCGCTGAGCGTGAGTTCGGGATTCGCCTTCCGGGCGGCCTGCCAGCGCTCGTCGAGCGTGGCACGCCAGGTTCGCCAGATCGGGAATTCGACTCTGAGCACGGGGGTGAGCGTGCGGGCGCACCGGGGCATGAATTCGATCCATCCGAAAAGGCGGCTGAAACGGACCAACGGAGAGAGGAAATCGCTCATCACCAGGGGGAAAAGGGGCTGTTCGGGATCGAGCAGGTCCCGGCAGAGCTGGATCCCGTCTTTGGTCGGGGCAGACTCGACTTCGAGCACGGTGGGGCGGCTGTTCCGGCGCCAGTGGACCAACTGGCGTTCGTCATTGTTGAGCCCACGCCAACGGTCAGCCGCCCAGCGGTCAGCGGGAGTCTGTCCCGCCCCGTCCTTCATGAGGAAGAAGGACTCGTGGTTGAGCTGGGTCAGGGCGAGAAGGAACCCAAGAGCGTCGGCATCCGGGATCTTCGACTGCAGGCGAATCGCGTTCGCGTTGATCACATCCCGCTTGCCGGCCTCGGCGAGGCACGCATCGATTTTCCTGAACAGCGAATCGCTGGCTCGTGCGTAAGGGGCGTCGGGATGGGTGCCAAAGGGGAAGAACGGACAGTCGACGGGACATTCGAGGCGGCTGCCGCGACTCGCCCCGCAGTCGGCGGGGCTGATGAAACCGCCGGTCGCCGGGCAGGCGCGGCGGCCCCGGTTGGCCGAGGGTCCGGATGCTGGCACTGGATTGCTCATCGGTCGGCTGCGAGCATCGCCTGCAGCCGACCGAAAGCAAAGGAGAAAGCCCCAGCGCGGGGTGCGGATCAGGTCTTGACCTGCTCCCAGCGGCCGGTGGCGGCGGACTTGAGCACGGCGTCGCAGACGTACTGGGTGCCGAGACCTTCGCGGAAGGTGGGGCTGGCCGGTTTGCCGGTGGCAATGCCGTTGAGGAAGTCGGCGAGCTGATGCACGAACGAGTGCTCGAAGCCGATGCTCAGGCCAGGGACCCACCAGTGCTTCATGTAAGGATGATCGCCGTCGGTGACGTGAATGGATCGCCAGCCGCGGACCACGCCGGTGTCGCGGTGGTCGAAGAACGAAAGCCGGTGCAGATCGTGCAGGTCCCACGCGATCGAGGCGTGTTCGCCGTTGATCTCGAAGGTGTAGAGCGCCTTGTGGCCGCGGGCGTAGCGCGTCGATTCGAACGTCGCCAGCGACCCGTTGGCAAACCGGGCCAGGAAGGCACAAGCGTCGTCGATCCCGACGGCCTCGACCTTGCCGGTCAGGTTGTGCTTGCGCTCCTTGATGAACGTCTCGGTCATGGCGGTGACCGACGCGACATGGCCGTTGAGCCAGAGCGCGGTGTCGATGCAATGCGCGAGGAGATCGCCCGTGACCCCGGAACCGGCCGCCTTGACGTCCAGGCGCCAGAGCGCGTCGCCACCCTGAGGCAAGTCCTTCGAGATCGTCCAGTCCTGAAGGAACTTCGCGCGGTAATGGAAGATCCGGCCCAGCCGGCCTTCGTCGATCAACTGCTTGGCGAGGGTGACCGCCGGGATGCGGCGGTAATTGAACGAAACGAAGTTGGGCACGCCCGCCTTCTCGACGGCGGCGACCATCGGTTCGGCTTCGTCGCCGGTCCGGGCGAGGGGTTTCTCGCAGAGGATCATCTTGCCCGCTTCGGCGGCGGCGATGGCGACCTCGGCATGCAGGTTGTTCGGCAGGCAGATGTCAACCAGGTCGATGTCCTTTCGCGCCAGGAGCTTCCGATAGTCGGTCTCGACCGACTCGAAACCCCAGCGGGCGGCATGGGCGGCCGCCCGCTCGGCGTTGGCATCGCAAATCGCCTTGAGCACCGGCTGGTACTCGAGGTCGAAGAAGTTGGCCACCTTGCGGTGGGCGTTCGAGTGTGCGCGGCCCATGAAGCCGCAGCCGATAAGACCGACATTCAGCGTTTTCATAAAAAGGAGTTCGTGGCGGTGAGCGACCTGTGGGTCCAAAGCCTGTGCGGCCGTCGCGAACGCTAGGCGCGCCAGCCGTGGTTCTCGCGCACCTGGATCATGGCCGCGAGGATGTCGTTCCACGTCTGCGGCTCGAGCATCACGGCATTCGGGAACATGCAGCCGTCCCAGCAGATGTGGCGGAACTTGCGCGTGACTTTCCCGGCGGCATCCCGCATCCAGTAGCCGGCGTCGCGGGCGATGTTGAGTTTGCCGTTGGGATCGGTGGCCATGCAATGCTTGCCGGTCTTGTCGTGGGCGCCGGATCCTTTCACCGTCGCGTCGTTCTGCGCGACGTGGAAATCGAGGGTCCAGGGGCGCAGGGCCGCGGTGAGCCGGCGCATGGCCTTGTGAAACACGTCGGGCTGCCAACGGAACGCGGCGGGCACCAACCGGTGCTCCGGCGCGTTGAACCCAAGCACATAGAGCAGCGTGTGGGCCATGTCCGCCTGGAAGCCGAGAACCCGGGGCTGACCCACCCCCTCGAGCACCCGGAGCATCGTCTTCCACGAGTGCATGCCCCCCCAACAGATCTCCCCTTCGGCGGCCAGCCGCTCGCCGTGATCGCGGGCGACCTTGGCCGCCTCTTTGAATGTCGCGATGATTCTCTTGGTGGAGCCGGCCGGGTCGCGGCTCCAGTCCTCCACGCTGCACGCCGAATCGATCCGGACCACCCCATGGGGCCGGATGCCGATCTTGCGGAACCGGGCGGCAATGCGACAGGCCTTGCGCACCTGGCCGACGAACTGGGCGCGTTCGGCTTCAGAGCCCATGGCGGAACCGCCGCCGGTCGGAGGCCAGACCGGCGCCACCACCGAGCCCACGACCAACCCCTTGGCCCGGATCCGGTCCGCGAGACGGTCGAGCGCCTGGTCGGTCGCGTCGATGCTGACGTGCGGGTCAAACAGGAAGAGATCGACGCCGTCGAACTTCACCCCGTTGACCTCCGCTTGGGCGGTGAGGTTCAACATGGTGTCGAGCTCGATGCACGGTTCCGCGCCGGGGCTGCCCTTGCCGACGAGGCCGGGCCACATGGCATTGTGCAGTTTGGGGAAGTTGTTATTCGACAGACTCATGATCCTCGTCCTTTCATCCGGCCGCAGCGCGACACAAAGCCCACCCGGCGCCTGCCCCCGCGCTTGCCGGAGGCGGCTTCCCGGGTCCTGGGCCGCAGCCTAAGGCGTCGGCGCGGGTGCGATCAACCGGAAAATGGCGGGGCGCTGCAACGCGGGGGCTGCCGGCGAGCGTCCCCGCAAGCCGGGCTTGTTGCGGGTCAGACGACCCATCACTACGCTCATTTGTTTGCCCAGCTTCGGAAGGGTGGGACGCCGATCCCGACGAATGGCCTCTGGATTGCGGCGCTGGTTGTGCAGCATGATCTGGTCCTGTGCACTGCCGATCCCCAGTTCGGGCGCCTGCCCCAGGTCGCCCGCTGCTGAGTCCCGGGGTTGCACGGTGCGGGCGCTGGGGCCGTCTGCCGGCGTTCCGCTCGGTCGATCACCGCCGGGCCGTCTTGCGGCGGACGCCGACCCGGGTGAGGTCGATGGGATTGAACCCGGTGCGGAAGGCGGGGGAGCTGGGGGTGAGCCGGAAGTTGTAGGCGCGGACGTTGTAGAAGAGGGGATCCGCGACGATCGAGTTGACGTCGTGGCCGCGCTTGCGCCACTCGTCGAGGCTGGCCCCGGCGAACCGGAGGGTCTCGGGCCGGGCCTCGGGCCGGGCATCGAAGTAGAGATTCGCGTCCATCCGAAACTGGTTGTTGGTCCACGTGCTGCCGAGAAGGTCGCCGGAGTCGAAGTAGACGATGTTCCGTTCAAACACGAACGAGCGATGGTCCTCCTCGCGGGAGCGCATGAGCTGGTGCTCGCGGTTGAGGGCAAAGATGTTGTTCCGGACGATGTTCTCCCGTCCGTAGTGCTGGTGGAAGCCGGCGCTCTTGCACCGGTAGACCAGGTTGTTCTCGAGCAGGATGTAGCTGCTGCCTTCGTCGGTGTAGAGACCCCAGCCGCCGTAGGTGAACGCGTTGACATCGTGGATGAGGTTGTTGCGGAGAACCGTCCCCCGCTGGATGCCGAGGGTGTAGATGGCGCCCATGTCGCTGAGCAGCGACTTGCCAATGTCATGCAGGTGGTTGAACTCGACGACGTTGCTGCAGCAGGGGGTTTCCTGGTAGCCCCAGTTCCAGCCCAGCGAAATGGCGGTGTAGTAGAGATCGTGGATGTGGTTGTGGGCAATCCGGTTGTCGCCGCTCTGGAGGACGAAGACCCCGACGCCGGAGGCGTAGACGCGCCCCAGGCGGTAGAGATGATTGTCGGTCACCGTGTGCCCGTGATTCCGGGCGGTCGGGTCCTTCGGGACCTCCGTTTCGCCGATCCGGATCGCGCCGGCCCCAAGGTCGAACATCTCGTTCCCCAGAACCTGCCACTGCTGGCAGCCGCGCCCGAGATCCAGCCCGTAGCCGCCCAAATGGGTGAACGTGCAGTCCTCGATCACGCAATCGGTGGCGTACTCGGCCCGGAGGTCGCCCCGGATCTCGACCGCGGCCTGCGTGTCCGCGTAGCCGGTGGGCCCCAGAGCCCAATCGGTGTGCGCAAAGGTGAGGTCGCGCAGGATCACGTGCCGCACGGCGCCTCCCCACGCCGGGCTGCCCTGGAAACGGACGAGCTCCTCGAGGCGGGGCGCCACGACCTCGGCCCGCATCAGGTCCTCCCCGGGCTCCGGCCAGTAGAGCAGCACGCCGGTCTTCCGATTCAGATACCATTCCCCGGGCTGATCCAGGGCGTCGATGGCGTTCTCGATGTAGTACTGGGCGTTGGCCTCCCGGTTGGACGGGCGCGGTTCGCCGGAGAGCGTCGCAACGTGGTTGCTCTCGTCAAGGGCGCGGATCTGCATCCGGAGATCCGCCCACGCCAGCAGGGCCACCGCCTCGACATCGCCGTCTTCCGCCCAGGCCTTCCGCAGGTCGCCCTCCTTGTACTTGAGCTGGACCGGCTTGCCCGTGGGACTCTCCCCCTGGATCCGGAAAAAGGCGTCGTTGGGCGTGCGGGCGCGCATCTTGCGCTGGCCATTCACGAACAACTGCCGGAAGTACCAACGGCCGTCGCGGACGTCGGCAATCTCCGCCTGCCAGAGGCCGGGCCGGTCTTCGAGCCGCTTCCAGCCGGTGATACGCCGTCCCCCGCTCAGGATGGGTTTCTCGTCCGGGTACGCCGTGATGAGCAGCGGACGCTGGGCGTCGGATCCGGCGTGATCCGGGAGCAGGACGATCGGCTCCTCGACCTCGTAAGTTCCCCCGCGCAGCAGAATGGTGACCCCATCGAATTGATCGGGCTGGGACCAGCGGAGGGCCTGAACCGTCTTGAGGGCGGCGCCGAGCGTCGCGAGCGGGCCGTCATCCCGGCTGGGCGTGGGGACGGCGAGGCCCCCGCTCCAGTCGTCGTTCCCGTTCGTCGCGACGTTCAGGACGAGCGTTCGCGCCACGCCGGCAGGCAGGTTGCCGAGGACGAGGAGGCCGAGGCCGAGCCATAGCGCGAGCCAGGGCCGGGACCCGAGCCGAAACTGGGACTCGAGCCGGACCGGAATCTTGAAGAGCCGGCAGCATCGCATGCGCGTTGAGGATACGCACCTGCCCCGGGCCGTATTCAACCCAAAAACGCGATCGCGCGGATTGGCGGCTACCGGTGCCGGCGAAGCTCTGGGAGTGCGCCGGACCCTCCGGCGCGGTCGTCTAGAGTCCTCGACTTGTGGAACGTGTGGTCAACAGGTCAAGTCTGGTCCCTGCCGTTCCAGGCCATCCCTCCTTCCGTCGAGGACTCCACATTGGCGAGGCGCGGAAGAGAGGGTGGGCAGGCACAGCAGGGTCTTCATGAACCTGAGGACTCGACTGGGTCTGAGGCGCGCCTCGCTAGCTCGGTTTCCAGGTCGAGATGACCCGCATGTACTGGGCCCGCTCGAAGGCGCTGGGTTCCGGACATTTCTCCTGGCTCAGGCAGCCTTTGAGCTGGGCGACCGACTCGTACTCGTGCTGTTCCATCCACTGGCGCATGTCGCGTTCGATGACGCCGATCTGGCTGATGCCTTTGCGGAGGAGCACCGAGCAGAGCATGGTGACATCGGCGCCGGCCATGAGGATCTTGAGGGCATCCGCCGCGGTGTGGATGCCGCTGGTGGCCGCGAGGCTGGCCTTGACGTGGCCGTACAGGAGGGCGATCCAGCGCAGGGGAAGCCGGCGGGCCTGGGGCGTGCTCAAGAGCAGACTGTGCTCGACTTCGAGGGCGTCGAGGTCGATGTCCGGCTGATAGAACCGGTTGAACAACACGAGCCCGTCGGCGCCGGCCTGGTCCAACTGCCGGGCCATGTTCGCCATGCTGCTGAAATACGGGCTGAGCTTGACCGCCACCGGAATCGTGACCGCGGCCTTCACCGCGCGCAGGATGTCGAGGTACGTCTTCTCGACCTCCGCGGACGTCAGGTTCGGATCGGTGGGGATGTAGTAGATGTTGAGTTCGAGGGCGTCGGCTCCGGCCTGCTGGATCTGGCGGGCGTACGCGGTCCAGCCGCCGAGGGAAGCGCCGTTCAGGCTGGCAATGATCGGGATCCGCACGGCGTCCTTGGCCGCCTGGACATGCTCGAGATAGTCCTCCGGGCCGAGCCGGAATTCGCCGACCTGGGGGAAGTAGCTGAGGGCTTCGGCGGTGCTCAGGCTGCCCTGCTCGAGAGCCAGATCCAATTCCTCGCTCTCTCGGGTGATCTGCTCCTCGAAAACCGAAGGCAGCACGATGGCGCCGGCGCCGGCGTCTTCGGCCCGCTTGATGTTATCCAATTCACAGGTCAAGGGGCACGCGGACGGCATCAGGGGACTGCGCAGAGAGAGGCCGAGGTAGGTGGTGCTGAGGTCCATGGGGTTCCTTTTGCAGTGGGCGGTTTGGGTCGCAGGAGGGCCTGTGGGCGGGCCTCTGGGCCCGCCCACAGGCCGCGGAAGTTCATGCCGGCGTCGAGGCGGTTGGCGGAGCGGGCTCGGGGGACAGCTTGCGGGCGGCCATGTAGGCGTAGAGCTGCCAGCGGGCCTCCACGTCCTTCTGGGCCTGCTCGAAGAACCGCTTGGCGTCCTCCGGCTTGCTCTTCGTCAACATCTTGAATCGGTTCTCGGAGAGCAAGTAGTCCTGCACCCGGGACCGCGCCTGGGCGGAATCCAATTGCAGCGGGTTCTCCCCCTGGTCCGCGCGCCGGGGATCGTACCGGTAGAGCAGCCACTGGCCGGAATCCACCGCCGCCTTCTGCTGCCGCACGCCGGCGCCCGTGTCGACGGCAATGCCGTGGGCGATACAGTGGCTGTAGGCGATGATGAGGGACGGGCCGTTGTAGGATTCGGCTTCGACGAAGGCGCGGAGGGTCTGTTCGTCCCGGGCGCCCATCGCGACACTGGCGACGTAGACCGTTCCGTAGCTCATGGCGATGAGCCCGAGGTCCTTCTTGCCGAGCGGCTTGCCGCCGGCGGCGAACTTGGCGACGGCGCCCCGCGGGGTGGACTTGGACATCTGGCCGCCGGTGTTCGAGTAGACCTCGGTATCCAAGACAAGCACGTTCACATCGCGGCCGCTGGCCAGCACGTGGTCCAGCCCGCCGTAGCCAATGTCGTAGGCCCAGCCGTCCCCGCCGATGATCCAGACGCTCCGTCGCACCAGATTCTCGCACACTGACAGGAGCATGCGGGCCTCGCTCGAGGCATCGCCGGCGAGCTTCTCGCGCAGGGCCGCCACCCGCTCGCGCTGGTCGTGAATGCCGGCCTCGTCGCGCTGCGGCGCCTCGATGAGCGCCTGCACGAAGTCGTCGCCCAGCTTCGGCGCCAGACGCCGGAGCAGCTCGCAGGCGAACTCCCGCTGCTTGTCGATCGAGACGCGAAAACCAAGGCCGAACTCCGCACAATCCTCGAACAACGAGTTGTTCCAGGTCGGCCCGCGGCCGTTGTGATCGACGCAGTAAGGCGTGGTGGGCAGGTTGCCGCCGTAGATCGAGCTGCAGCCCGTCGCGTTCCCCATCACCGCGCGATCGCCGAAGAGCTGGGTCAGCAGCTTCAAGTACGGGGTCTCGCCGCACCCGGCGCAGGCGCCCGAGAACTCGAAGAGCGGGCGCATGACCTGTTGCTGGCGCAACTGGGTCACCTTGACGCGGCGCCGGTCGAGATCCGGGATCCCCATGAAGAAGGTCCAGTTCTCGCGCTCCTGAGCCCGGAGGGGGCGCTGCGGGCGCATGTTGATGGCCTTGAGCTTGACCTCGGTCTTGTTCTTGGCCGGGCACACCTCGACGCACAGCATGCAGCCGGTGCAGTCCTCGGGGGCCACCTGCAGGGTGAACTTCAACCCCTTCCACTCCGGCACGCGGGAATCGGAGGACTTGAACGTGGCGGGCGCGCCGGCCAGCACGGCCGGATCGTAGACCTTCATCCGGATCGAGGCGTGCGGGCAGATGGCGACGCACTTGCCGCACTGGATGCAGGTCTTCTCGTCCCAGACCGGGATTTCGAGGGCAAGATTCCGTTTCTCGTACTGGGTGGTGGCGGTCGGGAAGGTGCCGTCGACCGGCATGGCGCTGACCGGCAGGCTCTCGCCCATCCCGCCGTAGATGCGGCCGAGGGTCTCGCGGACCCGGGCCGGAGCGTCTGCGGTGAACGGATCATGGAGCTCGAAGCCGCTCGTGATCTGGGCGGGCACCGTCACCTCGTGCAGGTTGGCGAGGGTGTGATCGACCGCCTCGATGTTCTTGCGGACGACGTCCTCGCCCTTCTTGCCGTAGGTCTTCTTGATCGAGTACTTGATGGCCTCGATCGCTTCCTCGCGCGGCAGCACATTCGAGAGGGCGAAGAAGCAGGTCTGCATGATGGTATTGATGCGCCCGCCCATGCCGGTGCTCTTGGCGACCTTGATGGCGTCGATGACGAAGAACCGGAGCCGCTTCTGGACCATCTGGGCCTGCATTGGCCGGGGCAGTTGTTCCCAGATCTCTGCCGCCGAATACGGGGTGTTGAGCAGGAACGTGCCGCCCGGCACCAGCGACTGCAGCATGTCGTAACGCTCGAGAAACACCGGCTGGTGGCAGGCCACGAAATTCGCCTTGGCGACGAGGTAGGTCGACCGGATGGGCGTGGGGCCGAACCGCAGATGCGACACGGTGACCGCGCCGGCCTTCTTCGAGTCGTAGACGAAGTAGCCCTGGGCGTAATTGCCCGTGCTCTCGCCGATGATCTTGATCGAGTTCTTGTTGGCGCCCACGGTGCCGTCCGAGCCCAGGCCGTAGAACATCGCCCGGACCACCTTCGCCCCCTCGGTCGAGAACTCAGGATCGTGGCTCAGGCTGCGGTGCGTGACGTCGTCGTCAATGCCCACGGTGAAGTGGTTCTTGGGCCGGGCGGCGGCGGCATTGTCGAACACCGCCTTGATCATGGCCGGGGTGATCTCCTTCGACGAAAGCCCATAGCGGCCTCCCAGCACCCGCGGCATCGAACGCCCCTGGCCCCAGCCCTCGTTGAGTCCCTCCTGGAGCGCGGCCAGAACGTCGGTATACAACGGCTCGCCCACGCTGCCCGGTTCCTTGGTCCGGTCCAGCACCGAAATCGCCTGGACCGTCGACGGCAGCGCCTCGACGAACCGCTTGGCGTCGAACGGCCGGTAGAGCCGGACGCGGACCACACCAAACCGCCCCCCCTGGGCGTTGAGGTACTCGACCGTCTCGTGGGCCGTCTCGCAGGCCGAGCCCATGAGCACCACCACGCTCGTCGCATCCGGCGCCCCGTAGTAATCGAAAAGACGATACTGCCGGCCGGTGAGCTGGGCGAAGCGATCCATGACCTTCTGCGTGATGTCCGCACACCGTTCGTAGAACGCGTTGCAGGCCTCGCGCGCCTGGAAGAAGACGTCCGGGTTCTGAGCCGTGCCGCGGAGCACCGGGCGATCGGGGTTCATGGCGCGCTGGCGATGCTGAATCACCAGATCCTCGTTGATCATCGCGCGCATCGTCTCGTCCGGGATGACTTCGATCTTGGCGACTTCGTGGGAGGTGCGGAAGCCGTCAAAGAAGTGAAGGAACGGCACCCGGGACTCGAGCGTGGCCGCCTGGGCGATCAGGGCGAAGTCCATCGCCTCCTGCACGGAATCCGAACTGAGCAGCGCAAAACCGGTGCTCCGCACGGACATCACGTCGCTGTGATCGCCGAAGATCGAGAGCGCATGCGTGGCGAGCGCGCGGGCGGTGACATGAATCACCGCCGGGGTGAGCTCGCCCGCGATCTTGAACATGTTGGGGACCTTCAGGAGCAACCCCTGCGAGGCGGTGAACGTGCACGTCAACGCCCCGGTCTGGAGCGCGCCGTGGACCGTCCCGGCCGCGCCGCCTTCGCTCTGCATCTCGACCACGCTGGGGATGGTCCCCCACAGGTTGCGGACGCCTTCCGAGGCCCATTGGTCGCACCACTCGCCCATGTTCGAGGACGGCGTGATCGGGTAGATGCCCATCACTTCATTGCAGCGATAGGCGACGTAGGCAACAGCCTCGTTGCCGTCGATCATGGCAAAACGCTTCATGGTTTCTTGGCTCACAAGTTCACACCCTCCGGGCTCAGCCTCCCCCGCGGCCGACCGGGCCGGTCGTCGTATTCGTCGTATCCATCCGGGCGCAACCCACCGCCCCGGCCGCCAAGGCCGGGGTGCCGCGGCTCCGGACAGCAATCACGATCCCGGGGACGGGCCGGATCGGCTCCACATGCTTTGCCCACTGCTTTGCATTTTTTGCGCTGCCCCGACCGTGGAGCCTCCGCCGCGGGCGCGACCCCGGCCGTAACCCGCGCCGGGGGCGCGTCGTCTCATCTGCGGAAATCGGAGGCGTTCGACGCATGTCAGTCTGTGAGCGTGGTGGACTTGATGCAGCGGCTTCAGCGGGCGTTCGAGGGCGAGAGCCCCGGCGCTGGAGTGTTCGGCTTGTGGAATGGGCGGTCCACAGGTCGTGTCCTCGTCGCCGCAAGTTGGTATTGTCGGAGCCCGCGGGAACCCCTACGCTCCCGCGCACGTTCGATGCCAGAGCGAAGCCAACATCCCGCATGAGGCGCGACGCGACCACCCATGGAGCGACGATTGGCGCGGCGTTCCGGGCCTGGGCCTTGGGGGTCCTGGTCCTGGGGCTTGTGGCGGGTTGCAGCACGGCGCACTACCGCCGGTCGGCGGACAAGGAGGTATACGGCATCCTGCACGGGGTGGAGCAGCAGGTGCTCGGCCGGACGAACGCCTTCACGATCGACACGCCCTACTCGGGGCGGGATCCGAAGACCATTGCCCCCGAGGAGATCATCGACGGCCGTTCGGCGGCGAACCGGCTGAAGGTGAATCTCGACCAGGCCCTCGACCTGGCGGTGCGGGGCAGCCGGGAGTATCAAGGTGAGAAGGAGCGGCTGTATGCGACGGCGCTGACGCTGACCGGGGTCCGGCAGAAGTACCGGCCCTCGTTGTCGGCGGATGTCGCGGGACAACTGGCGGGCACGCCGGACGGGCTGTCGAGCTCGTCGTTGGGGAGCCGGGCGGCGCTGGACCAGAGCTTTCTGCTGAAGACCGGCGGGCAGCTCGGGGTGAACCTGGCCAACGACATCCTGAAGTACTACACCGGGGACTACTCGCGATCGATCGTCAACTCGATCTCGGTGGATCTGACCCAGCCGCTGCTGCGCGGTTTCGGAAGGAACAACGCGGAGATCGAAACCCTGACCCAGGCCACGCGGAACGTGGTGTACGAGGTCCGGTCCTTCAACCGGTATCAGCAGGAGTTCGCCGTGGGGGTAGTGAGCGCGTATTTCAGTCTGCTGACACAGAAGGCCCAGGTCCGCAACAACTACCGCAGCTACACCAACAAGGTCGAGACCACCAAGTTCCTCGAAGCCCGGTCCGTGGACCGGGTGCCGCAGAGCGACGTGGATGACGCGCGGTCGTCCGAGCTGGATGCGCGGATCAGCTACATCAACTCGCTGGCGAGCTATCTGAACCAGCTCGATTCCTTCAAGCTGCGGCTGGGGCTGCCGCTCTCGACGCAGCTCTGCGTCGAGGACCAGGACCTGACGGACCTGATCGGCGTGGGCCTGGTGCCGGTCGAGGTCAGCCGGAAGGCGGCGTTCAGCCTCTGCGTGAACCGGCAGATGGAGCTGCTCAACGCCATCGACCGTTTCGAGGACAGCAAGCGCAAGGTCCGGATCGCCGCCGACCAACTGCGGCCTGACCTCAACGTGTTCGGCTCGGCCAGCCTCGCCTCCGAAGAGCCGGACGACTACACGGAGTTCGATCTCAACAAGCTGCGCTACACGGCCGGTTTCACGCTCAACCTACCGCTGGATCGGCGGCGGGAGCGAAACACCTACCGCGCCACGCTCATTGCCTTCGAATCGCAGCTGCGATCACTGGTGCAGAGCTTCGACGACTACAAGAACCGGATCGACCGCGGCCTGCGGACGGTCGAGCAGTCCCGCCTCAACTACCTCAATGCCGTCGAGGGCTTGAAGGTTGCGGAACGCCGGGTCGAGAACAACTCGATGCGCCTCGAGGCGGGGAGGACAACGATCCTGTACTTGCGCGAGGCCCAGGACAACCTGGTCCGGGTGCAGAATATCCTCGCGGGCACCTACACCGCCTACCTCACCGCCCGCCTCGAGTTGATGCTGAACATCGGGGTTCTTGACACCCGGCCGGGACAATTCTGGCTGCAGGACCCGCTCAAGGACCGCTTGGCGCCGGACCAGCGGGGTGTTTCGCCGCTGCAGATGCCGGAGGATCAGGTGCTGCCGCCGGAGACCTTTTTCGAACCTGCCTCATGAGTGCGACATCCTCCTTCGGAAAGGCCGGAACGCTGGTGCGCCGCCGGCCGCTGGTGCTTGGGCTGGCCGTCCTTGGCGTCGGTTTGCTGCTGTATCTCTGGTTGCGATCCCCCGGGACCGAAGGGGCGCCGACCGGCTATCACGAAGTGAGGCGCGGGGATTTCACGGTTTCCGTCGTTGAGGGCGGCAATCTGGCGGCGGTGAGCGAGGTCAGCATCCGGAACGATGTCGAGGGGACGGCGCGGATCATCTCGATCGTGCCCGAGGGCAGCTATGTCAAGAAGGGCGATTTGCTGGTCGAGCTCGACTCCGCCCAGGCGCAGGACCAGGTGAACCAGCAGCAGATCAGCTATGAGAAGGCGGTCTTTGCCGTCGAGCAGGCCCGGGCGCAGCTCGAAATCCAGCGGAGCGCCACCAACAGCGACTACCTGGCAGCGCTGCTGAAGCTGAAGTTCGCCGAGATCGACCGGGACAAGTATCTCCAGGGCCAGATGTTGGTTGATCTCATGGAAGCGAGCAACAAGCTCGTCTCGGCCCAGTCCCAGCTCGTAGTCAATGAGGACAGTCTCTCGAACTCGGTCCTGCTCGCCGCCAAGGGCTACGAAACGAAGACGAAGGTGGACGGCGACCGTCTCACGGTGCTGAACAATCAGAATTCGTTGATCGTGGCCAGCAACGGCATCTGGATGCTGCGGGCGTTCGACATCCCGAAGCAGACGAACAAGTTCTCTTCGGACGTTCTCCAGGCGCAGCAGGAGCTGGACCGGGTGATCGTCTCGAACCTGCGGCGCATGGCCCAATACGAGGCCGATCTCAGCGCCCAGAGCAACACCTTGATCCTCAGCGAACAGAAGCTGGCCCGCGACCGGCGGAACCTCACGAACACCACCATCCGCGCGCCCCAGGACGGGCTCGTGGTCTATGCGGTCAGCGACAGTCACTTCAGCAGCGAATCGCTCATTGAAGGCGGTGCGACCGTGCGCAACCGGCAGGAGCTGATCAAGCTGCCGGATCTATCGCGGATGAAGGTGAACATCAAGGTGCACGAGTCGCACATCACGATGATTCGACCGGGCCTGCCGGCGTTTGTCGTGCTGGATTCCATGCCGGACCAGCGGTTCGCGGCCGTGGTGGCCCGGGTCGCGCCGTTGCCCGACACGCAGACCCGGTGGGGCAATCCGAACCTGAAAGTCTATAACACCGACGTGCATCTCACCGAGGAGATCCCGAATGTGAAGCCCGGGGTCTCCGCCAAGGCCGAGATCATCATCACGAACATTGCCGACACCCTCTCCGTCCCCATCCAGGCGGTGACCACGCACAAAGGAAAACAGGTTGTCTACGTGGTCAACGGATCGAAACCCGAGCCCCGATCGGTCGAGACCGGAATGTACAACACCAAGTTCATCCAGATCCTCCAGGGGCTCAAGGAGGGGGAACGCGTCCTGCTGGCCCCGCCGTTCGATCTCCAGGAAAAGGACCTCGAAGGCTCGGTGCTGACCGAGGACGAGAAGATCGAGGCCCTCAGGACGAACACCCCGGCGCGGACGACTCTGCCCCAGGAACCCGCGGCCCCGGGCGGGCGTGGCGAGAACGGGGCGCCGGACGCCGCTGCGGGAGCGCCGGGGGGCGACGCTGCGGGGTCCGGAATGCGGTCCCGGGAGGGCCGCGGGCGCGGCATGGGCTTCAACCGCGAGGAGATGCTGAAGCAATTCGACACGAACGGCGACGGCGAGCTCGACGAAGACGAGCGGGCGGCGATCCGACAGCGATTGGGAGGGCCGCGCACCAACCGTACGGACCGGCCGACGGAAGGGGGCGACACCCATTCCCCGGCGTCTCCCGGCGGGCGCCCCAACGGCATGGGCGGCAACCGGCCCGAGGCAGAAAGGCGCTGATGAGGCCGGGGCCTGAGGATGGTCCGACGCGCGGCTCGCCGGCCATGCCGGGGGAATCCGCGATCATCCGGATCGAAGGGGTCGAGAAGCGCTACGTGCTCGGGGGCGAGGTCGAGGTGCTGGCCTTGCGCGGTGTGGACCTCGAGGTGACCGCCGGCTCCTATCTGGCGATCATGGGGCCCTCCGGCTCGGGCAAGTCGACGATGCTGAACATCCTCGGCTGCCTGGATCGGCCGACCGCCGGGCGTTACTGGCTGGGGGGCGAGGATGTATCGCGGATGTCGGATGACGCTCTGTCCGAGGCCCGGGGTCGCCGAATCGGTTTCATCTTCCAATCCTACAACCTGATCGCCCAGCTGACCGTGCTCGAGAACATCCAGGTCCCGCTCTTCTACCAGGGCAAGGACCTGCGGCATTTTGAGGCCCGGTGCGCGGAGCTGGCCGAGATGGTTGGCCTCAGCGACCGGCTGCATCACCGCCCCAACCAGCTCTCCGGCGGGCAGCAGCAGCGCGTCGCCATCGCGCGCTCGCTCGTCAACGACCCGCTGATGATCCTCGCGGACGAGCCGACGGGCAACCTGGACTCGAAGACCGGCCAGGAGGTGCTCGAATTGATCGACCGGCTCAACAGGGCCGGCAAGACGATCATCCTGGTGACGCACGACGACCGGGTGGCGAGCCGGGCGCATCGCATCCTGCACATGAAGGACGGGCTGATCGACCGCGAGGTGCTGAATCGTCCCGTCCCGACGAACGCAATTGGCTCGTCGTCGTGACCCGGGAGACCGCATGTTGACCTTTCAATTCATCAGCACGGTGAGGTTGGGCATCAAGAGCCTGATGCTGCACAAGCTGCGCTCGGCGCTCACGATGCTGGGCATCATCTTCGGGGTCTGCTCGGTCATCGCGATGCTGGCGATTGGCGAAGGCGCCTCTTATGAGGCGCAGGAGAGCATCAAGAAGCTCGGGAGCAACAACATCATCGTCCGCAGCCTCAAGCCGCCGGAACAGGCGCAGCAGCAGAGCAGCGGCGGCGGCCGCGGGATGCAGCTCAAGTACGGCCTGACCTATGCCGACGCCGGACGGCTCCTCTCGACCATCCCCGGCGTGCTGCGGGTCCTTCCCAAGCGGATCATCCGGGAGAACGTCCGGTTCGCCCGGAACGAAGTCCCCTGCCAGGTGGTCGGCACGCTGCCCTTCTATCCTGAGGTCACCGGGGCCAGCATGGTCAGCGGGCGCTTTCTGGCCTACTTCGACGAGCAGCGGGAGGAGAACGTCTGCGTCATCACCACGGGGCTGGCGCGGCGGTTGTTCCCCAGCCAGAACCCGCTGCAACATACGGTCAAAATCGACGCGTTCTACTATCGCGTCATCGGCATTCTGGAGGAGCGAAGCCTGCCCGAGCAGCGAACCCAGGCGGGGAAAATGGAGGGCCAGCCGCTCGATAACAACGTCTATATTCCGCTCGCCACGTCGCGGACCCGGTTCGGGGAGGTCCTGATCCGGCGGTCGGCGGGGAGTTTCGAGGCGGAGGAGGTGCAACTGCACGAGATCACCGTCCAGATGCGGGACATGGCGGCGGTCGAAACCGCGGACAGCCAGGTGCGGACGTTGCTGAAGCACTTCCACGATCAGAACGACTTCGAGGTGGTGGTCCCGCTCGAGCTGCTGCGGCAGGCGGAACAACTGAAGCGGCGGTTCAACATCGTCCTGGGCTCGATCGCCGCCATCTCGCTCCTGGTCGGCGGCATCGGCATCATGAACATCATGCTGGCCACGGTGACCGAGCGGACCCGCGAGATCGGGGTCCGCCGCGCCCTGGGGGCCAAGCGACGGGACATCACCATGCAGTTCCTGGTCGAGACCGTGGTGCTTTCCATCGGCGGCGGGTTGATGGGCGTCCTGATCGGCTTCGTCGCACCCTCGCTGGTCACGCACTTCACCCACATGAAGACGATCATCACGCTCTGGTCGGTGGCGGTGGCCTTCGGCATCTCGGGGGCGGTGGGGATCGTCTTCGGCCTCTACCCGGCGTCCGCCGCGGCCAAGCTGGACCCGATCGAGGCGCTCCGCCACGAGTGAAACACCCCGGCAGGGTCCGGGATCCCCGGGACAGGCTGCGCGCCCGGCGCACGATGCGCATCGCGATGCTCCTGCTGGGGCTCAGCGGGGCGGCGGCGCTCGGGCATCAGGTCCTCTGGACGCGGCGGCTGACGGATCTCATCGGGGCCGGCGTGGAATCCAGCGCGCGGGTGTTCGAGTGTTTCTTCCTGGGTCTTGCGCTGGGGGCGGCCGTGGCCGCCTGGACGATGCCCAGGGTGCGGAGACCCTGGCGGGTGGCGGCGGGCGCCGAACTCGGGGTGGCCATCCTCAGCGTGCCGCTCTTGTTCCTCCCGGCCTGGGCCGGCTGGATCGGGCCGGCCCTCGGCGTCGACCGCTTGCTCGGCTGGCAGGGGACGGCAATCCGCGCCGCGCTCTCGGTGCTGACCGTTGTTCCCCCCGCATTTCTGCTGGGCCTGACCCTGCCTCTGATCACCGAGGCTGTCGGGGACCTCGAGGCGTGGGGGCTTTCCGGGCCTGTGGCGCTTTATGCAGCCTATACCATCGGCGGAGCGCTCGGATTGGCACTCGTCGTCGGCGCGGCCCTGCAGCGGGTGGGTGTCCAGGGATCCATGCTCCTGATGACAGGCCTCAGCGCGATCGTGGCGCTCGGTTGTTGTTGCTGGGATCGGTTCGGTCGCGTCGGCTCCGGCGCCCGAGCGCGCGCCGGTGCCATCGCCGTCGGGGAAGGCGAGACCCGCGAGGGCCCGGTACCGCTGCTTCTCGCGATGGGATCCGGTTTCGGCGTGCTTGCGCTCGAGGTCCTGGGGCTCGCCCTCTTGAATCTGAAGATGCCGCTCGCCTTTTACACGCCCGCGGCGGTCCTGGTATGCGTCGTGGGCGTGCTGGGTCTTGCCGCGGTGGTGGCGCCGTACGCGGCCCGGCGGTTCGGCGGCGTCGCGATCCTGCTGCCGTGCGCCCTGGCGGCGGCGGGGCTGATGGCCGCGGTGGCCCCCGCTCTGTTCATGGCCGTGACGAGCGGCCAGGCGGGGATCATGGTCCACGGCGGCGGCATTGCCGGCAGCCTCATCCGGCTCGCCGCCGTGGCCGGCGTCTCCTTGGGTCCGGCCCTCGCCCTGGCGGGACTGGTCTTTCCTTGGCTGCTGGGCGGCGGGAGCGCGGCTGCAGGCGGCGACTCGACCGGGCGTCGCGTGGGTCGGTTGCTCGCCCTCAATGGGCTGGGGGGGATGCTCGGGGCGGAAACGGCGGTCCGGGTGTTGCTGCCCCTGGCGGGGGTGCACCAGGCGCTGGGCGTGGTCGGCGGCTTTTACGCCTTGCTCTCGGCGGTCGCTTTACTGGGGTTGGGCCGGCGACGCCGCGTCCCGATCCTCGGGCTGCTTCTCCCGTCAGCGGGGGTGGCGCTGGTCTTTGTCGGGATCCTGCAGGGAATGCCGGTCTTCTTGAGGACCGCGACCTTCCGGGTGATTGACGTCCGTTCGGGGGGCGAGGGTTCACTCGCGGTGGTCGAGCGGGCGGATGTGGGGCGGGCGATGTTCCTGGACAATTTGTACCTGCTGGGCGGAAGCCGGGCGGCCGTCGACCTCGAGCGGCAGGCGCATCTGCCGTTGTTGCTCCACCCCGCGCCGCGGCGGGTGGCGTTCATCGGGTTGGGAACCGGCATCACGGCGGGGGGGGCGCTACGTCACGAAGCGGTTGAAGCCGTCGACATCGCCGAGGTGTCGGCGCTGGTCGCCGATGCCGCCGCGCGGCATTTTCGCGAGTTCAACCAGGGCGCTTGCGACCATCCCAAGGCTCGCGTGCACATCGCGGATGGCGGCCCCTATCTGGCGGCCGCGCCGGAGCGCTTTGATGTGATCGTGGGGGATCTGTTCATTCCCTGGCGGCCGGGCGAAGCCCGGCTCTGCAGCCTCGAACAGTTCCAGGCAGCCCGGGGAGCCTTGCGATCGCAGGGACTCTTCTGTCAGTGGCTGCCCATGGCCCAGCTCACCGAGGAGGATTTCAACAGCATCGTGACGACCTTTCACCGCGTGTTCGGCACCGTCCATCTCTTCCGCGCGCATTTCCGGACCCGGAGCCTGCCGGTGGCTCTCGTGGGCTTCAAAGGAGGCGGCATCGACTGGAGCCTGGTGAGCGCACGCTGCCAGGCGGAGCGTGGCCAGGGGGGATTGAAGGACCCTGCCTGCCGGCATGCCGAGGGTCTGGCGATGCTCTACGCGGGGACCTGGGAAGGGGCGGAGCGCGCGGTCTCCGCGCTCAACACGCTCGGCAATCTGCGAGTCGAGCTGCATGCGGGCCGGCACACGCTCGAGGGGAGTCCGGGTGACTACTATCATGCCGACAGCGACCGCTGGCTCGACTTCCTGGAACAGCAGGTGAAAGCCGTCGAGATCCATCGGCAGATGCCCGAAGGCCTCCGACACCTCCCCCGGTTGGGGCTGTGGGCCGCCCGCTGGGAGATCGCCGCGGAGCGGGAGGAACCCTCGGCCCCCATCCTCGGGGACGCCGTGGCGGCCGGACTGCCTGACGCCCTGCGCCGGGACCTCGGCGCGGATTGGGCGCTTTGGCCCGGCCGGCCGCCTTTCTAGCCTCGACTCGTGTTCGCTTGCAGGGCTGTCGGCGACAGGGTATGAGGTGGGGCGGCAACGCCGGAGCCAGTGCTTGGGGATGGGCCCTTGGCCTCCGGGAATGGGCAACGCACCGTGGCTGACAACGAACGACTGCCGGATCTGGAAGAGGGCCTGCTTGATCCCGAGACGCCCTGGTACCACACGCCGTTCTTCGAACGGCTCATCCTGCTCATCTTCCCTCCGCTGGGGCTCGCCCTGGTTTGGCGGAACCGAAACCATCGCCGCCGCCAGCGTCTCATCGCGACCGCGCTGGCCCTTGTGTACGCGGTGCCGTACGGGGCGCTCTGCATCTTTCTGCTGGTGCAAACCGGCACCGTGGCCGTCGAATGGCGGGGCGGATTGGGCCCGAGCCTGGTCCGCCGCAGCACCCAGCCGAACTACAAGGCCCTCGAGGAGAGCCGCGCGGAGCAGCGGGTGACGCCTTTGGACACCCAGCCGACGGGATCGCCGCCGCCCCCTTATTGGACGGCTTTCCGAGGGCCGCGCCGGGACGGCGTGTATGACGAGGGGCCGATCGCCACCAACTGGGTCCGGACCCCGCCGCGCTGTCTCTGGCGGCAGCCGGTGGGCGGCGGGTACGCCTCCCTGGTGGTGGCGGACAACCGGGCCTTTACCATCGAGCAACGCCGCGACGACGAAGCCGTGACCGCCTACGATCTCGAGACGGGACGCGAGCTCTGGAGACACTCCTACCCGGCGCTCTTTCAGGAGTGGATGGGAGGGGACGGGCCACGGGCCACGCCAGCCTATCACGAGGGTCTCATCTACAGCCTTGGAGCCTCGGGAGTTTTTTGCTGCCTCGGGGCGGCCAACGGGCAGGTCCTCTGGCAGAAGAACATCCTCGCGGAGAACAGCGCCACCAATCTCACCTATGGGCTCACCGCCTCTCCGTTGGTGGTGGACGACAAGGTAATCCTGCTAGGAGGGGAGACTTCAGAAGGCCGCACCGTGCTCGCCTACCACCGGCTCAGCGGCGAGCGGTTGTGGTCCGCGCTCGACGACAGAGCCGCCTATGCGTCGCCCCTGCTGACCCGGCTCGCCGATCAGCGCCAGGTGCTCGTCGTCACCGCCGCCCGCGCCGTCGGCCTTGCGCCCGAGGACGGCCGCTTGTTGTGGGAGTTCCCCTGGCGCGTGTCGAACGGCAACAACACCTGCGCCCCCGTCATCGTCGGTACCAATCGGCTCTTCCTATCCGCGGGTTACGGAGCCGGATGCGCCCTCGTCGAGGTGTCCCGCACGAATGAAGGATTCCGCGCCCGGGAAATCTGGCGAAACCGGAATCTGAGGAACAAGTTCAATCCTTCGGTCCACGCGCGCGGCGCGATCTACGGGCTCGATGAAGGCGTGCTCGCCTGTCTGGACGCGGCCACCGGCGAGCGCCGCTGGCGTGATGGCAACTACGGATACGGCCAGCTCCTGCTCGCCGGCGGACACTTGATTGTTCTGGGCGGCGACGGCGAACTCGCACTGGTCGAGGCCAACCCCGAGCGCCGGATTGAAATCGCGCGTCTGCCGGCGCTGACGGGAAAGACGTGGAATGTGCCGGCGCTGGCGCATGGGCGCCTGCTGGTTCGGAACAACATGGAAATGGCCTGCTACGATCTGCGCCCCCCCGAGAGCCGGCGCCGCGCCGACTCCCCCTGAGCCCGTGGTGGGCGCCATCCCGACGTCGTCAATTCCTGCGCGACGGCGCCGCTGCCAGTTCCCGGGACAAACGCCCCAAAAAGCAGGCTTGACAATCATACTTTGCAGCGCAAAGTAGAAATATGCATTCTGGCAAGACGTTAAAACCGCTTTAAGCATGATGACTTTGTTTCACCAAGTCACTGAAGCCGATCGTCCCCGGATTCGATAGGAGCCCCATGCCGCAATCCGCACCCTCGAGTCACGGATTCCAGGACCCCTTCCAGCAACCGCGAAAGCCGCTGTGGATGCCGCCGGAAATGCTCTCCGCGCCCCCGCTGCCCCGGCCGGCACAAGGCGCTGCCGTGGCGCGGCGCCACGCCATCCTGGTCAGTCCGTTCTATGCCAAGTCGCCCCACGGCAGTTTCGGGAAGCACGTCCTGGCGCCCACCCTGGCGCTGACCTCGATCGCCGGCGCCACGCCCGGGGGATGGACGGTGCGGTATTGGGATGAGAACCTGCTGCAGGGACCGCCGCCCAGCCATCCCGTACCCGCCGTCGTCGGAATCACGGTTCACCTGACTTTTGCACAACGCGCGTACGATCTTGCCGCGTGGTATCGCGCGATGGGCGCGAAGGTCATCCTCGGCGGGATGCATGTCCAGGCCTGTGCCGACGAGGCAGCGGCACACGCGGACGCCATCGCCATCGGCGACGGCGTGCCGCTGTGGCCGGTCATCCTGCGCGATGTCGAGATCGGCCGGCTCCGGCGCCGCTACGAGGCGGATTTCTCCCGGAGTTACGATCTCGATCCGTCACCGCGCCGCGAACTGCTCCCGCGGGCGAGCTATCTGACGACCACGAGCGTCAACGCCACCCGCGGTTGCCACAACCGCTGCGACTTCTGTTACCTCTCGACCGAAGGGTTGCACATGCCCCGCAGAACCCGCGATCCGGCGGACATCCGCCGGCAAATCGAGCGCGACGGACAGCCCTATGCCGTCTTCACGGACAACAACCTGGGTTCGGATCAGGATTACCTTCGCCGGCTTTGCCGGGAGTTGCGGCCGCTGAACCGCATTTGGAGCGCCGCGGTCACCCTCGAGGTGACCTCCGACCCGGGGCTGGTCCGCGAGATGGCCCTGGCCGGATGCACCGGCGTGTTTATCGGCTTCGAGACCCTTTCCAATGCGAACCTCGTCGCGGCCCGCAAGCGCAGCCCGAGCGCCGAAGACTATGGGCGGCGGGTGCAGGTGCTGCACGACCACGGCATACAGGTCAACGGCAGCTTCGTCTTCGGCTTTGACCACGATCATCGGGATGTCTTCGTTGAAACGGTCGATTGGATCGAAATGCAGCGCCTGGAATGCGCCACCTTCCACATCCTGACGCCCTACCCGGGCACGCCGTTGTTCCGGCAGCTCGAGTCGGAGGGCCGGCTGCTCCACCGCGACTGGGGCCGCTACGACACCGCGCACGTCGTGTTCCGGCCGAAGCACATGTCGCCCGAGGAGCTCGGTCTGGGCTACGACTGGGCGTACCGGCACTTGTTCTCTCACGCGTCCATCTGGCGCCGGCGACCCGACGGGCTGTCCGCGGCGCTGACCTATCTGGCCAGCGCCTGCCTCTATAAGCGGTCGAACCGTCTCTGGCGTTTTCTCATCAAGCACCGGCTTGTGCATGCGGTCTGGCGTCCGCTGGTCGAGCTGACCCGTCTACGGCACGTTGCCTTTCGCGAACGACTCGCGCGCGAGGCGCATGCCCAATCCGCCCGAAGCGCCCCCTGTTCAACCCCGTTCCCTGCCAGCGTATGACGGCTCCTGGAAACCCCGACGTGAGCAAAGCCAACCATCCGGGAGCAACACCCGCCTCCGACCCGGCGGGAGATCCCGAGGACCTCCGGAACCGCGCGACGTGGCTGGGTGTCGCCCTCTTTGCCACGGCCTTTGCGTGGGTCGAGGCCGCCATCGTGTTCTATCTTCGGACGATGGTGGACCGGCTCGAACCGTATCAGCCGAATCCGCTGCCGCTCCTCGACAGCCTCGAGTGGGTGGAAGTGGTTCGCGAAGCGGCCACGATGATCATGCTCGCCACGGTGGGATTCATCGCCGGGCGGGACCGCCTTTCGCGCCTGGGTTACGCACTGATCGCTTTCGGCGTCTGGGACATCTTCTATTACGTCTTCCTGATTCCCATGACCGGCTGGCCGAATTCCCTGCTGGACTGGGACATTCTGTTCCTGATCCCGCTGCCGTGGTGGGGACCGGTCCTCGCGCCGATCCTGATCGCCTTGCTGATGATTGTCTGGGGAACGCTGGTCACCCAGGGGCCCCGCCTCCGCACCGCGGGCTTTGGCGGCGTCTGGGTCCTGGCCGCCACCGCACTGGGGATTCTGCTCGCGCTCTATGTGTTCATGGCAGACGCCCTTCGCACGGCCCCGCAAGGCGAGCAAGCCTTGCGCGCCATGCTCCCCGTCCATTTCCACTGGCCGTTGTTCATCGTGGCGCTCGCGTTGATGTCGGTTTCGGTGGCGAGATTGCTCTCGAGACTCCATAAGTCCACCCCGATGCCCGCCGACGCCACCTCCGGTCCACCCGCTTCCCCAGGAGGGTGACCGGCCGAGCGGGAGGGCGGGTCGAGAGGCGACGGCCAGTCTGTCCCTCCGGAGCAACGCTCGATCCGGAGGGTCGTCGGCGTCGAACAGGGCCTGGAGAGCGCGTCGCTCCCCAGGCGTGGTCGAGGGTGGCGTCAGGGGGCTACGCGCAAGCGGAAGAACTTCGCCGGCTCGGGACCGAAGGGCAGGCTTGTGGAAAGGACGCCGCCGGTGCCGGGGAACGGGAGACCTTCGTCCTGCCAGGCCGCAGCGGGAAGCACTGGGGAAGACTGCAACTGATAACTCGCCCCAGTCCCCGTGCGCCAGGACAAGCGCAGCTCGGAGCCGGACCTTGCGCAGTCCAGCCGCGGCGGCGGCACGCTGAAGAAGAGGGTTCCCGCTTGGCCGGAGAGCAGGCCGCCGGTCACCGTGATGCGATCGAGGTCGAAACCGGAAGCATCGATCGAGTAGAGCGCGACGCGGCCGCCGCCGCCGCCGCCGCCGCCGGCAGTCGGCGAGGCGCCATTGGCTGAGATCCGGCCGCTGCCGGCGAGGAGTTCGGTCAAGATCCACACGCTGCCGCCCGCCCCGCCTCCATCGTCGCCGCCGCCGCAAGGCGGGTTGCCATCGGCCGAAATCACGCCGTCCAAGTGCAGCGTTCCATGCACTGTCAACCGGATGGCCCCACCGCCCGCCCCACCGCAACCATCCCCACCGCCGCTGCCGAGGGTGACGGGCTCGGTCATGGAGCCGTAAGCGCCACCGCCTGCACGCCCGCAGCTGGAAGTACCGCCATGTCCGCCGTGCCCGGCGCCACTGCCAAAGCCGCAGGCATCGCGCCCTCCCGGGGCCACCCCCTCCATGGCGGAATAGCCCAGACCGTCCGCACAGATTGCGCTGTCGGCGGCGATCGAGGCGTCGCCGTTCATCGTGAGGTGGAAGCCCGTCAGAGCCGCGTCGTGGCTGATCAGCGCATTATGGGCCAGCACCAGGTTGTGGAACATGAGCGGTTCGGCCGGACGCAGGTGCGCGCTGCCGGTCACGGTCAGGTCAAAGACTCCACCAGCGGGCCAGAGGCCTTGGTTCAGCCGGGTGAGGCCCCGGTGACCCCGGTTGTCCAGCAGCAGGTGTCCGTAGGCCGCGGTCGCAAGCTTGGTGAAGACGGTGCCTGCACCGCCATACTCCGTGCCGCCGCCCCCGGCGGCGGTCAGGTCGCCGGTAAACTCGTTCAACCCGCAGTAGAGGGCGATGCGTCCGCCACCGCCGCCGCCGCCCATGACGGAACTGCCGCCGGCGGCCGTGATGGTGCCCGTGCCGGAGAGCGTGCCGGCCTCGACCCAGAGACTACCCCCCGAAGCTCCGCCATCATCCTCGTTCGGATCTGTGCCGTTCACCGACACCAGACCGTCCACGCGCAGAAGGCCGCCAACCACGAGGTGCAGCGCGCCGCCGCCGCTGCCGCCGTAACCGTCGCCGCCGCCGCTGCCGAGGGTGGTGGGCGTGAAGACGGAGCCATACACACCGCCGACCGTCCCGCCGCAGATGGCCCCGCCTCCAGCGCCGCCGTGGCCGGCGCCGGTGCCATTGCCGCAGGAGTTGCGGACCCCTGCGCCGGGCCCGGTCATAGGGGTGAAACCGCGTCCGCTCAGGTCGATCTTGCCGCCGGCTTCCACCGTGGCGTTGCCGAGCACCGTGAGCGAGACGCCGGTCTGGAGGTTGGTGCAGGAGATGACACCGTTTGTCTTGACCGTGAGGACAACGTTAGTGAACGGCACCGGCGCATAGACCCGCCCGTGATGACCGACGGTCAGCTTGAACAGGACCGGCGTGCTCAAGGGCGTCCACTGGCCGGCGTGGTCGTCGTTGCTCACGATGACTTCACCGAACGATTCCGAGCCGGGTTTGACATAGACGGTTCCAGCACCGCCGTATTCGTTGCCCCCCCCGCCGGCGGCACTGAAGCCGGCTGAGGCGTTGGCCCCCAGTCCATAAGAGAACGCAATCCGCCCCCCGCCGCCACCGCCACCGCTCACGGCGGCGCCCCCGCGCGCATAAGCGCCCCCCTGACCCTCCCAGGTACCCGCGGTAATCCAGATGCTCCCCCCCGATCCACCGCCATTGTCGCCGGCAGCGGGCGGAGCGCCATCCGCCAGCACCGCCCCGTTCAATCGCAGCGTGCCGCCAACCACCAACCGCACGGCGCCACCGCCCGCTCCACCGCCGGCACCGCCTCCGCTGCCGAGGGCGGCAGGCTCCAGGAGATCACCATAAACCCCGCCGCTTCCTCCCCCGCCCATGGGAGTACCGCCGATACCGCCATGACCGGCGCCGGAACCACTTTGAATGCTATTCATGATGCCGGCGCCGGGGCCTTCCATCTGGGTGTATCCGCAACCGGTGACGTCGATCCGGCATCCCTCTTCAATCACACAATCGCCCGAGACGGTGAGTTGCATCCTGAAGTCATTCGTCCCGTAGGGGTCAGGAGTGTGGGTGAGAACCGCATCGCTCGTTAGCCACAGCGACTCAAACGTGTGCGGCCCATCGACGGTCAGCACGCACCCGCTGACGATGATGGCCTGGCCATCGTAAGAGCTGTCGCTTGGGCTGATGGTGGTATGGGTTGTGAAGACCATGGGCTCGGCCGCCGCCAGCTGCAGCGCGGCCGCGAAGGCCGCCGCGAGGCCGAGCACTCTCAAGCTGTCCATCGAACCGCGTGGCTGCCCGAGGGTCCGCGGTCCGCGTGGGCACGCGGCATTCCGTTGTTTTGTCCTCATAGGGTGCAGGGTGATTGGGATTGCTGAGGTTCGGAACGAAGAACACCTGGGCAGCAAAACGCTGCGGCCGGCGACCGACGAGAGTACGCTTTCTTGACTTGTTCCCAGTCTGCACACTCGGGAGGGGCTATTCAAGGAGAAACGGCGGCAGCGGGCCTGCAATCCACAATGACTGTAAGGTCGTGAACCGCCGGTCCCACTTCCAGACGCTCTCGACGGGCTGGCCGGCGAAGACCTGGCCGCACGCTGCCGGTTCGGACTGGACATCGAGGTGCACGGCATTCCACCCGGGCTGCATGCGCCCGGCAGGAAAGGGTCGTCAGGCGGCGGGGGTCAACGCTGGAGCTGCTTCTCGAGATAGCTCACCACCTGACGCACGTTCGGGTCGACTTCCATCCGATCCCGAACCAGGCGGCAGGCGTGCAGGACGGTGCCATGGTCGCGGCCGCCGAAGGCCTCGCCGATGGTGTTCAGGGAGCTTTCCGTCAGCTTGCGGGCCAGGTACATGGCGATCTGGCGCGGGAACGCAATGTTCTCCGGCCGCCGGCGGCTGGTCATGTCCGCCAGCCGGATGTCGAAATGCTCGGCCACGCGCTTCTGAATGACCTCGATGGTGATCGTTTGCCGCCCCTCCTCGTGGAGAAGCTCCCGCAGTTGCTGTTCCACCACCTCGATCGTCACCGGACGGCCGGTGAGCGTGGCGAAGGTGGCCACGCGAATCAGGGCTCCTTCGAGCCGGCGGACATTGGACCGGATCCGGTGCGCGAGAAAATCGACGACCTCCTCGGCCAGACTCACGCCAAGGCTCTCCTCCTTCCTCCGCAGGATGGCCACGCGCGTCTCGACGTCCGGCGGCTGCAAATCGGTCACCAAACCCCACTCGAACCGCGACACCAGCCGGTGCTCGAGGTTCTGAATCTCGCCCGCCGGGCGATCGCAGGTCAGGACAATCTGGCGATGCGCATCGTGCAACGCATTGAAGGTGTGGAAAAACTCCTCCTGGATGCGCTCCTTGTTGGCGAGAAACTGAACGTCGTCGATCAGCAGCACGTCGGTCTGCCGGTACTTGCGGCGGAAGCGGACCAGGGTGTTGGTCTGGATCGCGTCGATGTACTCGTTCGTGAATTTCTCGGAGGAAAGATAAGCCACCCGCGCCCCTTTCTTGTGGGAGGCCACGTACTGGCCGATGGCATGAAGCAGGTGCGTCTTCCCCAAGCCGGTCCCTCCGTACACGAACAGCGGATTGTAGGACTTGCCGGGAGCCTGGGCCACCGCGAGCGCGGCGCCATGAGCGAAACGGTTGTTGTCCCCCACCACGAAGGTCTCGAACGTGTTGTTGGGATTGAACTGCAGATCCCGGCCCGTGGGACCCGCCGGCTCCGGCTCGGGAATCTCAGTCCTCGGCGGAGGCGCGTCCGCCGCCGCCGGCGCGCTGCCACCGGCGACCACGGCGAAATTGACTCGCAAGGGGCGTCCGGCGACGTGCGTCGCCACCTCCTGAAGCAGGCCCAAATAGTTGTTCCTCAGCCAGAGCTCGCAGAAATCATTGGGCACTTCGAGCACGACCTCCCCATCGTCCAGCGATTTGGGACGCAGGTTGGCGAACCACAAATTGAAGATGTCGGCGTTCAGCATGCCCCGCAGAATGGCCTGCGCCGAAGCCCACAAACTGTCCACCGCGTTCTGCATAGGCACCCTCGATCCACCCCGCAACGACGTGAAATTATTCACCAGCCGCCGTCACCGCCATGTAACCTGCGCACGCTGAATTGCTTACGGACAGCGTATAGCAGGATCCCAAGTCGCTTTCAAGAAGTCTTTGAAGAGTCCTCGATGGACCCGATCCATCAGCAACATAACCAATTGACCCAAAACAACTTGCATCCCTCGTTGACAACCCGCGACTTGGCCGGCCCGGACAGCAGTTCTCCATCCCCGAGGATGGCAACTGATGCGGGGCCCTTCTACGGCAGGCCGGGGCCGAGGAAAAGCAGAATATATTAACTCTTGTCCGCAGCTTATTCACAGCGTCCTGAGGCCGGAAAAACGGGCAGTTCACGGGCATTCCATCAGGGAAAAGGCCATTTGCAAGCCGTGCGACGCCTGTGAAGAACCCGGGCCGCATGGTTCACGCGTCGGGCATCGGTCTTCTTGACGCGTTCCGTCACGTCATGGGGCGTCCTCACAGGCGGGAAGCGACAGTCGCTCTTCACGGTGAGAAACCGTCGGTCAGGAAGGCCCTCAAACCGCATCCTCGCCGGTTTCTCCGGTCCGGATGCGGACTGCGTTCTCGACATGGCTGACGAAGACCTTGCCGTCGCCGATCTTGCCGGTCTTTGCGGCCTTGAGGATGGCTTGGACGGCCGCCGGCGTCTGGGTGTCGGAGAGGACAAGCTCGATCTTGATCTTGGGGAGGAAATCGACGGTGTACTCGCTACCCCGGTAGATCTCCGTGTGCCCTTTCTGGCGCCCGAAACCCTTGACTTCGCTGACGGTCATTCCTTCGACGCCGATTTCGGCCAGCGCCTCTTTGACGTCGTCGAGCTTGAACGGCTTGATGATGGCCTCGATTTTCTTCATGGCGAAACGGTGGGAGAGTCTAACAACCGTCCGGGGGGTGTCCACAGCAAACTGGGAGCGACACCCGGAACACCGCCATGACCTTGTTTAAGCAGCTGTGGCTAATATAAGAATAAAGTATGCCTAATAGTTTTTGTTGATGTCTTGACAAGAGGGTTTGGGGATGGTTTTTTACGTGCGGATTACGAAACAAGATTTCGGGCAGAGTTGATTTTGTTCTTTGACTGCCCAACAGTTTTTCGCTGCTGGCTATGTACCGGTTGGTGGCGAAAATTCCCCGTAGTCCCTCAGTTGTACTCTGAACATTCCCCGGGTTCGAGAGCCATCCTCTGGCTCCGGACCCGGTTCATTTTTTGGGTGGAGTTTTGAGTTGAGGCCATCTCTCCTTGTCGGCTTGGCAGCACGCGTAACGGTCGATCCATGTGTCCCGAGTCCATAATCTACGATGTGGTTGTGATAGGAGGCGGCCATGCCGGGATCGAAGCCGCCCTGGCGGTTGCACGGCTTGGCGGCAAGACCTTGCTGATAACGATAAACCTCGACACAATAGGCCAGATGTCCTGCAATCCCGCCATCGGCGGATTAGCCAAGGGGCACATCACCCGGGAAATCGATGCCTTGGGTGGCGAGATGGCTCTCAACACCGACCTCACGGGTATTCAATTCCGGATGCTGAACAGGCGTAAGGGACCGGCCGTTTGGGCACCTCGAGCGCAGTGCGATAAGAAGGCATACCAATACCGACTCAAGTGGGTGTGTGAACGGCAAGTGGGACTGGACTGCGTCCAAGGCCAAGTCGCCGAATTGCTCGCCAAGGACGGCCGGATCAGCGGCGTCCGAACCACTTTGGGTGTGACTTATGAAGCCCATGCAGTCGTTCTAACCGCGGGCACTTTCCTGCGCGCCCTGATGCACATCGGACTGCAGCAGTTCCCGGGTGGACGCGCCGGCGAGCCGGCAGCGAATGAGCTCTCCGAATCATTGCGTCGTCTCGGTTTCGAGTTGGGCCGACTCAAGACCGGCACCCCGCCGAGAATCTCATCGCGGGGGCTCGACTTCAGCCGAATGGAATGCCAGCCAGGCGAGGAACCGGTGCCGTATTTCAGTCATTGGCACGAGAGCATGTTCCACGTGGAACAATCTGACATCAAGAACGCAGAGAGCAGATCCTCCGCTTATCCCAGAGGATCTTTGCTCGAGCGGATCGGGCGCCAGCTCGATTGTCACGTCACGTACACCACACCCCACACGGCAGAGGTCATCAGGGCGAGCTTGTCGGAATCACCGCTATACTCCGGGGTCATCGAAGGGATTGGACCCAGATACTGTCCTTCGATCGAGGACAAGGTTGTGAGATTTCCGGAGAAGGAGCGACAGCAACTCTTCCTGGAGCCTGAGGGTTTTGCTACCGAGGAGTACTACTTGAACGGTTTCTCGACCAGCCTGCCGTACCCTGTGCAGGTCGAGATGGTGCGGACAATTGTCGGCTGCGAGAAGGCGAAGATCATGCGTCCTGCATACGCTGTCGAATACGACTTCGTACCCCCGACGCAGCTCCAGGCATCGCTCGAGTCGAAGATCTGTCGCGGTTTGTTCCTGGCGGGGCAAGTCAACGGGACCTCCGGCTACGAAGAAGCGGCAGGACAAGGACTCATCGCCGGGATCAACGCGGTGCGATATGTCCGCGGAGAGACACCCATCATTCTCCGGCGCGATCAGGCGTATATCGGGGTCCTGATCGACGATCTGGTGACCAAGGGTACCCAGGAGCCGTATCGGATGTTCACCTCGAGGGCGGAGTACCGACTTCTGCTGCGTCAGGACAATGCGGATCTTCGACTGTGTGACATCGGCCACCAGGTTGGACTCTTGCCTCGACATTCCTACGATCGCTTCAAGACCAAGCGTGAGATCCTTCAAAGAGAGCTGCAACGATTGGCGACCCAGCGTCACGGTTCCGAAACCTTGGAGCAGATGCTCCGTCGGCCGGAGGTAGCTTACAGAGATCTGGACGGTTCTGATCGCAGTCTCCCGGAGGCCATCGCCACGGAGATCGAGGTGATTGTCAAGTATGCGGGCTACATCCAGCGACAAGAGATGGAAGTTGCCAGAATCTCGCAACTTGAGGAGATCATGATTCCAGATTGGTTGGACTACGAGGACTTAAGAGGTTTGAAGACCGAGACACGACTGAAGCTGAACCGCGTGCGTCCGAGGACAGTCGGTCAGGCTGGGAGGATCTCCGGAGTGACACCGGCCGACATCAGTCTGATCCTGGTCTGGATCAGGCGTGGCCCACCAGCGAGGCGCGAAAGGGAGGGTGGGCAGGCACAGCAGGGTCTTCATGAACCTGAGGACCCGACTGGGTCTGAGGCGGCGCCTCGCTAGGTGCAACCACGCCAATGAAAACGCGCATAATAATATACATATACGCGTATATACACATGTGCTCATTATGTAAACGGAGTATTGCCTTGTCATTCGGGCCTTGTAGGGCATCATCCGGCCGTCGAATGCTGGCGCCCCAAAGCCTCCATCCATGTTAGCCAAACGAGTCATCCCCTGCCTCGATGTCCATGACCGTCAGGTCACCCGCGGCGTCCAGTTCGGACGCGCCGAATCAGGAGGACTGCGGGCCGTCGGCGACCCCGTCGCCCTGGCGATCGAGTACGATGCCCAGGGGGCCGACGAAATGGTATTCTTCGACATCACCGCCAGCGCTCACCGCCGCGCCACCATGGTCGACGTGATGGAGCAGGTGGCCGCCCGGTGTTTCATGCCGCTCACCGTCGGAGGCGGGCTGCGGTCGGTCGAGGATATGCGGCTGATGCTCCACGCCGGAGCCGACAAAGTGAGCGTCAACTCCGCAGCCCTCGAAGATCCGACGCTCATCCGGGCCGGAGCCGAGAAGTTCGGCAGCCAGTGCGTGGTGGTGTCGATCGATGCCCGACGCGTGGGACGCGACGCCTGGGCGGTCTACTCGCACGGCGGAAGGCTGGCGACCGGGCGTGAAGTCGTGGCATGGGCGCGTGAGGCCGTGGCGCTTGGAGCCGGAGAGATCGTCCTCAACAGCATCGATGCCGACGGGACCAAGGCGGGTTACGATCTTGAAATCACCCGGAGGGTGAGCGAGGCCGTGGGCGTGCCCGTGGTGGCCAGCGGCGGCGCGGGCCGCCTCGAGCATATGGCCCAGGTGCTGCAGGAGGGCCGGGCGGACGCCGTGTTGGCCGCGAGCGTCTTCCATTTTGGCGAGTTGGCGGTGGACGATGTCAAAGCGTTCCTGGCGAGTCGGGGGATCCCCGTGCGTCGGCGGACCGCTGAACCGGGCGGCAGCCCATCTGGAGAAGACCGATGAAGGCAATGGACCAGTTGAAATTCAACGCCGAGGGTCTGATCCCGGCGGTGGTTCAGGACCACGGAACCGGGAGGGTGCTCATGCTCGCCTGGATGAACCGGGAGTCGCTCGAGCGGACGCTCGCCTTGGGGAAGACGGTCTTCTGGAGCCGCTCCCGGAAGAAGTTGTGGATGAAAGGGGAGACCAGCGGGCACACGCAAACGGTGAAGGACATCGCGTTGGACTGCGACGGCGACACCTTGCTGGTGCAGGTGGAGCAGACCGGAGCGGCCTGTCACGAAGGATACAAGTCCTGTTTTTACCGGTCGATCCGGGAAGGCGGCGCCTCGGTGGTGGTGACCGAGCCTCAGCTCGAGACGCCCGAGCAGATCTACGGGCGTGGATGACGAAGGCCTCGAGAGCGGCCGAAGGGACGGACGACCATGTACACTCCCAGCCGAGAGGAGTTCCTGCGACTGGCGCAGCAGGGCAACCTGATCCCGGTCAGCCGCCGGATTCTGGCGGATTACGAGACCCCGCTCTCGGCTTACCGCAAGCTCCGGGAGCAGGGCGAGTCGTTCCTGTTCGAGTCCGTCGAGGGTGGCGAACGACTGGGCCGCTATTCGTTCGTGGGCTGCGCACCGCGGATGGTGATCCGGCAGAGCGGGCGCACGGTGGAAGTGCTCGAGAACGGCCGCCTGACGCAAATGTGGACGGTGGTCGGAGCCGGTGTGCCGGCGGGGCCGGGCCAGGTGCAGGACGGACTGGCTGTGGTCGAGCAGGTGTTGGGTCGGTACCATGCGGTGCCGGTGCCGGGCCTTCCGCGATTCACGGGGGGGGCGGTCGGCTACCTCGGGTATGAATTCATCCACGACATCGAGCCCGTGGTGCCGCGCCCGGCGGAGGACGCCTTGGGGGCCCCGGTTCTTTACTTCCTGGTGGCGGACCAGTTGCTGGTGTTCGACCGTGTAGCTCAGACTCTGACCGTGATGGTGAACGCGGTGGTCGAGCCGGGATCGGATCCGGGCGGGGTCTACGCTGCCGCGGTCTGCGGGATCGAACGGCTGATCGCAAAGCTCGCGCAACCCTGCCCACAGGTCCCGGTCACCCTGCCGGATGACCCTCCTGCGTTGCCGTTCGTCTCCAACCTCACCCGGGAGCGGTTTCTCGAGAACGTCCGGAAGGCGATGGAGTACATTAGGGCGGGAGATATCATACAAGTCGTTGGTTCACAGCGTTTTACATCTTCGGTCACCGCGGCACCCCTGGACATCTACCGGGCTGCGCGCACCATCAATCCCTCGCCCTACATGTTCCTGCTCGAGTTCGAAGGGTTCGCGTTGGTGGGAGCGTCTCCCGAAACCCATGTGCGCTGTGAGGACGGCGTCGTCGAGATCCGTCCGATAGCCGGCACTCGGCCGCGGGGGCGCACCCCGGAGGAGGATCTGGCGAACGAGCGGGAACTGATGCGGGATCCCAAGGAGCGGGCGGAGCACGTCATGTTGGTGGATCTTGCCCGCAACGACCTGGGGCGTGTCTGCGCCTACGGGAGCGTCCACGTGCGCGACCTGATGGTGATCGAGCGATACAGCCACGTCATGCATATCGTGTCCGAGGTTTCAGGGCGGCTGGCGGACGGGCGGACGCCGTTCGACCTGATGCGGGCGACGTTTCCGGCGGGCACTCTGACGGGGGCGCCGAAGATCCGGGCGATGCAGATCATTGCGGAGATCGAGGGCACGCAGCGGGGGCCCTATGGGGGATGTGTGGGGTACTTCTCCTTTGGCGGCAACCTGGACTGCTGCATCACGATTCGGACGGCCCTGCTCAAAGACGGGCGGGTGCATGTGCAAGCCGGCGGCGGCTGGGTGAGCGACTCGACGCCGGAGGGGGAATTTCAGGAGACGATCAACAAGTCGCAGGCGATGATCAAGGCAGTGGCCTTGGCGGAGGGTTTCCGACGCTGAGGGTGCGCGGGGGCGCGGGGGCGGTGGGATTGTCGATTGCTTTTTGGGCCGCGTCGCGGCCAGAGTGGAGCACTATGGGCTGGGAACAGATGCGCCGGTCGAACACGTTTCGGTTCGTGTTTCTTCTGGGGATGTATTCCTTCGTGCTGCTGGCGAGTCACTGGCTGGCCTACCAGTTGCGGTTCGATTTCCACGTGCCGGAGAGCACACGACCGCTCTTGATGGCGAACTGGCAATGGGAGGTGCCGCTGAAACTGGCGGCGCTCTTTCTCTTTGGGCAATTCTCCGGGTTGCTGAGTTACTTCAGCATCCCCGACATGCAGCGCGTGGTGATGGCCACAGGCAGTGTGTCGGTGGGGTTGTTTCTGATCCGCTACATGCCATTCCAGTATCCCGTGGCGCCGCGCAGCGTGGTCATGATGGATTTCATCCTGATGACGGTGGGCATTCTGGGGGTGCGGATCATACTGCGAACCCTCCGGGAGCGGTTTTTCAATCAGCCGACGCACCCCGTGCGGCATCGGCGCCGTGTGGGGATCATCGGGGCCGGCGATGTCGGGGCGAGTCTGGTCCGGGAGCTGCAGGTCAAGCGCGGTTTGGGCCTCGAGCCGGTTGCGCTCTTCGACGATGATCCGGCCAAGTGGAAGTCGAACGTGCACGGGATTCCCGTGCTCGGGGCGCCGGAACTGCTGCGGGAAGGGCAGCGGAATTTGCAGCTCGAGGAGGTGATCATCGCGATGCCGACGGCGCCGGCGAAGCGGCTGGGCGAGGTGGTGCGTCTGCTGCAAGGCTTGCGGTTGCGATTCGAGACCGTTCCGTCAATAGACCAGCTGGCAACGGGCAAGGTCCGCGTCAGCAAGCTGCGGTCCGTCGAAATCCAGGACCTGCTGGGGCGCGAGCCGGTGACGCTGGCCACGGAGAACATCCGGCACATCCTGAGGGATCAGGTGGTGCTGGTGACGGGGGCCGGCGGCAGCATCGGGAGCGAGCTCTGCCGGCAGATCGCCGCCTACGATCCCCAGCGCCTGCTGCTGGTGGATCAGTCGGAAGTCCAGCTTTTCCAGATCGAGCAGGAATTGCTCGAGCAGGGCTGCGGCGGCGTGGCGCTGCCGCTGGTGGCCGACATTCTGGACACGGAACGAATGCGCCAGATCTTCGAGCGGTTCCGGCCTCGGATCGTGTTCCACGCCGCGGCGCACAAGCACGTGCCGATGATGGAAAGCCAGCCGGGGGAGGCGATCAAGAACAACAGCCTCGGCACGGTCCGACTGGCCGAGCTGGCCCTCGAATTCCGGGTCGAACGCTTCGTGATGATCTCGACCGACAAGGCGATCAACCCCACCAGCGTCATGGGCGCCTCGAAACGACTGGCGGAGATCTTCCTGCAGGCGCTGCACGCCCGTCACCCGGATCAGACCCGGTTCATTACCGTCCGGTTCGGCAATGTGCTGGGTTCCTCGGGAAGCGTGATCCCGATCTTTCAGAAACAGATCGCCGCGGGGGGGCCGGTGACCGTCACGCACCCGGACGTGACCCGGTACTTCATGACGATCCCGGAGGCCGCCGGCCTCGTCCTGCAGAGCGCTACCCAGGGGACCGGCGGAGAGATCTACGTCCTCGACATGGGAAAGCCGGTGCGGATCGTGGATCTGGCGCACCAGCTCATCGAGCTGAGCGGGTTGATCCCCGAGGAGGACGTCCAGGTCGAGTTCGTCGGCTTGCGGCCGGGGGAGAAGCTCTTCGAGGAACTCAGCTACAAGGGGGAGGATTACACCGCCACCGAGCATCCGAAGATCATGCGGTTCTCCGCTCCGCCCGTGGCTCTCGAGGACGTGCAACACCACTTGGACGAGATGCTGATGCGGGTCCACGACGCGGAACCGAGCCAGCTGAAACGAATGCTCCAGACGGCGGTCCCGGAGTATCAGCCCTACCTGGTTTGACCGGAAACCATGGGCGGCGGAATGGGACCGTACACGCGGGCCGCGTAGGGTTCGAATCGGTCGTGAAGCCATCCGTCCTCAGGTTTCAGGGCCCGGTTCTCCCCGAGCACGGGGACCGGGTTCTCGAAGAGCCAGGGCAGGGAGAAGGCATAGCCGAGCGGTTGGTCGGTGGTGTTGACCGCGACGACGTAATGGCCGGCAGGGACGGTTGCATTGCCGTGGGAGACGTGAAGCAGGGCTGCCCCGATGCTGCTGAGGAGGGCGGCGTTGTATCGTTGAGCGGGATCGTCGTAACGATGGTCGCGAGGCCAGATCAAATGACGGCCCCGAAACAGCGGCTCGCGTCGACGAACCTCACCGACCACCCGGCAGAGTGCGTGCCAGGTCGCGGGGTGCTCGGTCATTTGCCAACGGCCGTCGTTGTAGGCGTAGAAGAACAGGCCATCCGCCCTTTCCACGAGGGCGGCATAGGCCATGGCACGAAGCTCCGTCAGCGTGGGGGGGCGCTTGGGTGTTGGATCCGAGAGCAGGTCCGGGTGGTGGCTCCAATCGAAGGCCTGCAGGACGGCGATCAACGGTTTGTGGGGGCCAAGAGCGAGACGGGCCTGGCGCAAGTGCTGAGGGACGTTCGCCAGGGGCAGCCAGGGAATCGGATACCGGTCCACCATCAGGATGTCTGTCAAATGGGCGTACGCCAGGGCCTCGTGTCCCTGATACAGGACCAGGGCGGTCGGTTTCCTGCCGGCGGATCGAACCACACGGTGGGCTTTTCTGATCTCTGATGGAAACGTGAAATGGAGATCGGGTTCATCCGCCACGTACCATCCCCAGAGAGCGGGGTGGGAGTCGAACTTCCGGACGGCGGATCGCGCCTTCCGGGCATCGAAGGACTCGCCCGCCTGGGTTGCGGGGACGGCCAGCACGCCAAGACCCTCGGCCCGGGCAGCGGCCAGGTAGCCGGTCTCGGCTCGCCCCTGGACGAGGCTGAAGCCGGCGGCCCGGGCAATCACCAGGTCATTGGTGTCGCGGACGCCGAAAAGGCCGATGGGATACTCGGCCGGGTGAAAGCCGCGGCAACCTGTGGCGGCGAGAAGCGCCGCGAACATGCAGGCAACGGCAGCTTGCCCGCCGCGGAGGCTGCACGCTGCTCGGCGCTGCCGCGCGTCGCGGGCTCGCCCGTCCGGGTTCACCGGCGGAAGGACGTGGTCATCCACAGGCACGTAAGTGTCAGGAACAGGAAGAGGACCGAGTGGATCTGGAATGGGAAGTCGAAGAGGGCGTGGCCGAGGCACCCTCCCAGGGCGAGAAGGCAGACGATCCGGAAGGGCCATGGGAGCGAGATGCCGTCGGTTCTCAAGCCGGTCGCCAAGGCCAGGACCAGGGCGGCCGCCACCAGCGCGCTGCCCAGGCGGCCAAAGGTGATTCGGGTCTCGAGCCAGTCGTTGTGGGCGTACCACTGCCACGACTCCTGAAGATCCGTGCGGTAGAGATGAAACAGGGGACCAAAGGTGCCTGGACCGGATCCCAGCCAGGGGTATTCCCGGGCCATGACCCGGGCTCGATCGAAGATGCCAAGCCGTCCGCCGACCTGATCGCGGAGGGTGGCGTTCTGGCTGAGCACCTCGCGGTCGAGCTCCAGCACCGGTTCCGGCAGGTCCTCAGGCAGGTCTTCATCCACCTCGCGGTCCGCCGTGTCGAGCGCGCTGGTGCCGTCCGAACGTCCCAAGGCTGCCACCTCGGTCTCGGTCAGCGCCCGGTCGAAGAGGGTCGCGCTGTTGAATTCGATCTTTTCTTGGGCGATGGCGGCGTAAGCCCCCACCCACAAGTAAGCGGCGGGAACCGCTTCGTTCCAACCCGCGTCCTTCCAGCTCTGATCCGCCGTGGGCAGCCTCTTGCCGTTGACGTAGAGGCAGGCATTCGTGTCCCGCACCACGACAACGTCGACCAGCTGTCCCCCATACTCCGTCACAAACCCCCGGGCGCGCTTGATGGCGCGAAGCTCGTAGCGGCCCTCTTGCATGGTGAAAGCGAGCCCGTTCGCGTCGAGACTCAGCATGGCCCAGCGCGGGGTGCGGACCAGGCGGTCCGTCGAGCTCGAGAGCCCCAACACACCCAACGACGTTCCCTCGGGGATGGTCTCGGGGACGTGAAACGAAGCTCGCAGGGTGAAGTCCCGCACTTCCACCCGGCCTGTGGCATAGCTGAACCGGGGGGCAAACAGCCGGTCTCGCAACGGTTGGTAGCCGAGCACCACGCCGCCGCCGATGGCGGGCAGCAGCAAGGCGAGCATCAGATTCCGCGCACGGGCGCGCCGCGTCGAGCTGCCGAGGGCCACCGCCACGCCGCTGCCAAGAGCCAGAACGAGCGCCACCAGAGCGCCTCCCCGCGAGCCCGAGACCACCGGCGCCAGCGCGGTGGCCGCCAGGCACGGAACCAGCAGAATGTGCGGTGAGGCCCCCCACCGGCGGAGGGCGGCGTCCCCATGGCGCACTCGGCGCCGGAGCAGCCACCAGAAACCGAAGCAAACGGGCCACACCAGATTCAAGTACTGCGCCGCATTGCTGCGATACGCGTAGGGGCCGAACTGGCCGAAAGCCTCCTTGATGTGCCGGGGCTCAATCAGCCAGAGGAGGCGGTTGGTGCCGCTCATGCGCTGGAGGATGCCTTCGAGAGCGAGCAAGGCGCCATTCAGGCAGAGCACCCACAGCAGGCGCTGCAGACGGGCGGGCAGGGCCGGTTCGGCGGTCCCCGGGCGATGATCCTCCTCGTCGTCGCCGTGGTGCCGCTCATGGCGGGTCTTGCCCAGGATCCAATCGCGCAGAGCCCAAAACGTGCAGGCGAGAGCCAGGTACTGGAAGAACGCATTCCACGAGGACGGGGCGTCGTAGCTGTGGGGCAGCCAGGCGACAAAGCCATCGCGGTATTCGAATCGCATTTCGTCGGGCAGGAACCAGGCGCGCGCGTTGACCGCACTCGTGAGACTCCAGAGCAGGATCAGCCCCGTCAGCAAGGCCAGCGTCACGGTGATCCAGGATCGGTCCTCCTGGCCCCAGCGTGCGGGCCGGTAGCCGGTGGTCCACCGGAGGATGCGCTTGAGCAGCCAGAGCAGCCCCAGGCCATAGCCGGCACCGTTCATGATCCAGATGGCCCACGGCTGGGTCGTGCCGAACGCCCAGGGCGAGAACACGAGCATCAGATAGAGCAGGATCTCCGTTGCGTGATCGGCAAGCCGGTAAGCGAAGGGAGTGCGATGTCGGGCCGAGGATCGCCGGCGGCGCCACGACCGCCCGGAACCGGCCGCGGATCGGGCGCCGGAATCCATCCGGTCGGCTTCGGCGGGCTCGCTGCTCGTGGGCTGCATCCTGGGGGGAATTCAAGACCAAGCGTCAACCGGCCACAAGGCGAAACAGTCCTCCCTGCTCGCGGCTTGACTTGAGGAGAGGCAAGACGGAGGATCGGGCAGGAAAAGGGCGGGCATCGGGGGATGCCCGCCCAACCCAAACAACCAAACCTACCTCCTTTGCCTCCGACCCGTAACCCCGGAGGCGACTCCGCGGCTGTCGCGGCTTGGCAGGCTCCGCGGCGCAGCCGGCGGCAAGCTGTTTCGGACACTAACTCAGACGGGGCAGACGGTCGGTTTGTTCAAAGAAACGGGGGGATCGACTCGACCGCGGCAGGGTGAACAGTCCGCGGCCGATGGGTCCGCGACATGCGCATTCAGAACCTGAATCCGGCGCCGGACATTGGCGCCAGTGCCTGGTGGCTCGAGCTGGAACGGCACCGTCTCCTGCTCGATGCCGGGACCCACCCTAAACGCGAGGGTCGCCAGAGCCTGCCGCTCTACGCCCTGACCGGACAGCACGAGCCGGACGCGGTGGTCCTCTCCCATTGCCACCACGACCATGTCGGATCCCTGCCAATCGCCGCCCGCCGGTTTCCCGCCGCCCACGTGCTGATGACCGAATTGAGTTACTTCCTCGTGGAACGGGTCCTGCACAACTCGGTGAATGTCATGGTCCGGCAGCGTGAGGAGCTCGGCATCGCCGAGTACCCGCTCTACAGCCACGATGAGGTCGATGACATGGCGTCCCGGTTCCAGGGATTCCGCTACAACCGCGAGATTGACTGGGCAGCGCACCCCAAAGCCCGGGGCGGCGCGGTGTCGCCGACACTCGAGTTTCACGACGCCGGCCACACGCTGGGGGCGGCAGGCATCCTGGTCCGCGCGCCGGAAGGAAGCCTCTTCTACACCGGCGACGTCTGTTTTCAGGACCAGACCTTGTTGCACGGGGCCCGCTTCGAGGAGGTCTCGGCGGACGTGCTGCTGCTCGAGACAACCCGGGGCAACCGGGAGGTCGCCGCGGGCTGGACTCGCGAGGCCGAGGTCGAGCGCCTCGTCGACACGCTGCAGCGGGTGCTCCGACGAAAGGGCTCGGTCCTGATCCCCTCCTTTGCCCTGGGCCGGACCCAGGAAATCCTGGGACTGCTGGCGTTGCTGATGCGGTCGGGCCGCCTGCGCCGGCAGCCGGTGTACGTGGGAGGCCTCGGGCGGGTGTTCACGGAAATCTACGATCTGCAGGCGCACCGGACCCATCGCCAGCAACGGGACCTGCAGCTTCACGAAGCGCTCGACCTGATCGTATTCGACCGGCCTCAACAGCAACGCCTCCGACTCCAGGGCGGCCGCCTCTTCGTCCTCACGTCCGGCATGATGGTCGAGAACACGCCGGCCCACGATTTGGCCCTGCGCCTGATGGGGGACGAAAGGCACGCGATCCTCTTCGTGGGGTACGCCGATCCCGAGACCCCTGGCGGCCGGTTGAAAGCCTCCACTGCCGGTGTTCCGTTTGCGTTCAGCCGACTGGCTCCCGAGGTGATTCGTCATTGCGAGGTGGGCGATTTCGATCTCACCGCCCACGCCAACCGGGAAGAGCTCGTCGCGTTCGTCGAGGAGGTCAACCCCCGTGCCGTGGTTCTTGGCCACGGCGAGCCCATCGCGCGAGCTTGGTTTGCGCGAACGCTCCGGCAGCGATTCCCCCGTCTGCGGGTGGTCTCGCCCGAGCCGGGCGAGGCGGTCGACGTCTAGAGTCCTCGACGTGTGGAGTCCTCGACGTGTGGAATATGCGGTCAACAGGTCAAGTTCGGTCCCGCCGGTTCCAACCCGCCCCCCTGCCTTCGAGGACTCTATATTAGCGAGGCGCGGAAGAAAGGATGGGCAGGCCAAGCAGGGTCTTCATGTGCCTGGGGACTCGACTGGGTCTGAGGCGGCGCCTCGCTAGCGCCATTGCTCCCGGTGAACGAAAGCCGGATTGAAGCGGGTGCGGGCTTCTTTGGTTTCAGCTGGCGGTCCGAGGGCGATGCCCGCCACCGGCAACACCTGGGGCGGCAGCGCGAGCAGTTCTCCGACCCGGCGAACGCGGTCGGCACGGGGATGGATCCCCAGCCAGCAAGCTCCCAGTCCCAGGGCGTGCGCCGCCAGCAGGAGATTCTCGGTCGCCGCCGCGCAGTCCTGCAGGAGATAGCTCAGCTCCCGGCCGTGAGCGGCCTCGAGGTCGCCGCAAACGACGATCCCCAGGGGGGCGGCGGCCAGCATGCCGCCGTTGGGAAGGGCCTCCGCCAGGGCCGCGAGGCGTTCGGGTTCGCGCACGACCACAAAGCGCCATGGGTCTTTCGCGGCAGCCGATGGCGCCGACATGGCCGCAGCGAGCAAGGCAGCTACAGTCTCTTCAGGAATGGGCTCGGGGCGGTAAACGCGGATGCTGCGGCGTCCCAGGAGCAGCCGGATCCGGTCGTCAGGAATCGAGGTCATCAGGACCCCCAATAGACCATGCAGGCCTCCCGGGTTCAAGGGCGTTCAAGCCGTTTTTCGCTTGCGAATCCGCAAGGACACGGCATAAGGACCGCATGAGTAACCCAGCCCAGACCGTCCCCAGTTCACTCCCCGATTATATCACTAGTGCCAAGGCCAACCCGGCCCAAAACCGGGGCGCGTGGTACAGGAATGTGGCCCCGACCTATGCGGGGATCTTCCTCTGGTTCATTTTCTGGGACTCGATGTCCGGCAACGGCCTCTCGGTGGGCGGCCTCTGGATGACGCTGCTGGGGGTCGTTCTCGGCGCCTTGATTTGCCATTTCCTGTTCTACCTGGTTCCGGGCTTGCTGGGCATGCAGACCGGGCTGCCGCTGTACGTGGTGGGCAGCTCGACGTTCGGCGCGGCGGGGGCGCTGATCATGCCTGGGTTCGTGATGGGCGCCCTGCAATTCGGCTGGCTGGGCGTGAACGCGTTCGGGGCCTCCGACGCCCTGGCCAAGGGCTTCAGCACACCGGCCTTGTACATCCCGCTCTGCATCCTCTGGACGTTCGGAGCGGCGTTTGTCGGCCTGAAGGGGATCAAGTACGTGGCTGCGGTGGCGACGTATCTGCCGCTGATTCCGCTGGCGGTGCTCCTGCTGGGGTTGGCGCTGTTTGGCGGCTCGGCGGCCGGCTACACGCCTCCGGCGGCCGCTGAGGCCTCGGGCGGGGGGATGAAAGCGATGTTGTTGATGATCTCGATCATTGTCGGGTTCTTCGCCACCGCGGGCGCAGCCGGCGTCGACATCTGCGCCAGCAGCCGCGACCGCAAGGACGTGAGCATGGGCGGCATCGTCGGCATCGTGATCGCCATCGTGTTCACGGCGGGCATCTCGGTCATCGCGGTGGCAGGAGCTCTGAAGAGCGGCGCGTCGGTTCCCGACAACCTGATGACGACGGCGCTGAAGACCAAGCTCTCGCCCGGGCTGTATGCGACGATCATGATTGCGCTGACGCTCGCCGCGTTCCCGAGCGCCTGCTTCTCGTCCTTTATCGCCGCAAACAGCTTCAAGACGGTGATGCCGAAGGTGAGCCCCTATCTGTCGGTTGGGATCGGCGCCATCGTGAGCGCCGTCCTCGCGATCACCGGTTTGGCCAGCAAGCTCCCCAGCGTCTTCGGCCTCATCGGAGCGTCCTTTGGCCCGGTCTGCGGCGCCATGGCGGTGGATTATCTCCTGTCCAACGGGAAGTGGAACGGCCCGCGCGCGGGATTCAATCCGGCGGGCTGGATCGCATGGGCGCTCGGTTTCATCGTCGGGATTCTGCCCAACCCGCTGCTCCCGGCATCGATGCAGGTGAACATCCCGTGCGCGCCAGTGGCGGCGTTCATCGTGGGCGCGGCGGTCTACTTCCTGTGCGCGAAGATGGGTCTGCAGAACGCCACGATTCCGATGCCGGCGGCCCCCGCCAAGCAGGACTGAAGGCCCGTGCTCAGCCTGGCGCGGCGGGAGGTTCCCCGCGCCAGCGCTGGAGCCGGTCGCGGAGGGCGCCCAGGGGACTGGCCGCCGCCGCCACCGGCGGCAGGTCGCGCATCAGGTCGTCGAAGGCCGGCACCTCGCCCCAGGCGGTCACGGTGAAGACTTCGAGGGCGTGGGATCCCGCGACGCCGAGTTCCCGGTTCTTCCGATCAAAGCGCCGGCGCAACGTGGCCCGCCAGTCGTCGAGGGTGGCGGGCGCGGACATCGCGTGGCGCCCCACCCAGGGCAGCCACTCGGTGATCTGCGACTGGTGACACCAGGTCATGTCGCCGATCAGCTCGAAGACCTCCTCGACATCGATCGCGAAATCGAACGGGTTCTCGCCGAACATGTAGCCGTCATACACCGCCACAATCACCGGCACCTTGCACGGCTTGGATTGGGTCTCGTCGGCGGGGTACTCCGGGGTGAACGCGTGGGGGACATTGATCATGTACGCCACTTCCCGGACCGCCTGGGCCACCGCCACGTGATCCACGTGAACGCCCGCCAGCGGATCCGATGGCAGCGGCGGGCAGAAGAGATAGTCGGGCTCGAACTCGCGGATCACGCGCCAGAGCGCTGCCAGCAGGTCGGGCGTCACGCGAAGGCACGCCTCGCGCGGCACCCGCCCGTCCGGGAGGCGGAGCAGCTCGAAGGGATACTGCCCGATCCGCGATGAAGCCGTCTGCTCGGCGAATCGGATGCGGGCGGTCTCCGGCCGCGTCCGGAAGTGATGACCCGCGGCGCCATCGGTGCAAATCACCACCCGCGACTCGAATCCGGCACCGAGCTGGCGTCGCCACCGCTCGAACGTGCCTGCAGCTGTGAACTCGTAGTCGTCGTAGTGCGCGTGGACGTAGAGGGCTTTCATGGCAGGGGTTAAGGGACGAGCCGGAAGAACCGGGCTGGCCCCGCGGCATCGGTCTCGAGCAACAGTTCCTTGGTGTCGCCGACATTGGTCCAGGGCCCGTTGACGCTGAAGCTCGACTGCAACTGGCCGGATACACTCCACGCAATGGCCACTCGATCGGCGCGGCGCTGAATGGACAGGTGTCCAGCACCACCCGATGCGGAGTACCGCGCCACGGCGGATCGCGGCGATCCGCCGACGCTCGTGAAGTTGCCGCCAAGGACCACCCCGCCGTCCGACAGCACCGCGAGCGCATTGATCCAGCCGTTCACCGCGGGATCGGACCCCGATCCGGCTTCGGGCCGCCCGCTGGCATCAAGCCAGACCAGATTCCTGCGCGGCTGGCCGTTGAATTGCGTGAACTCGCCCCCCAGAACCGTCCTGCCGCCCGGCAGCACGCCGCCGGCATTGACTGCCGGAAGATCGCTGCCGCTCACCCCCTGCCCCGGGTCAAACTCCGGATCCAGCAGGCCGTCCGGCAAGAGCCGTACCACCCCGCGTCGGGACTGGCCGTTCACCCACTGGAAACTGCCGCCGGCCAGGACTCGGTCTTCCCGGGTCAACCCGACCCAAAGCACGAGCGGGAGACTGCCGTTTACATCCAGAGCGGGGGCGAACTCAGGGTCGAGGGTGCCGTCGGCCCGGAGTTGCGTGAGATTCGCCCGCGGCTCGTGGTTCATGCTGTCAAAGTAACCCCCGACGACGATGCGCCCGTCCGCTCGCACGGCCAGGGCATAGGCCTCCGGAAGATCAAGTCGGTGCCCCAACACCGGCAGGAAAGTCGGATCGGGAATTCCGTGCGCGTCCACTCGAGCCAGGCGCGCTTGAGCCAGATCCCCCACGTGATCGAAATCCCCCCCGATCAGGATCCTGCCGCTGGGCTCCGTTCGCAGGCAATACACCTCCCCGTTCGGGCCGCCCGCCACGCCGAATGTCCCGTCCCGCCGCCCATCCGGGCCGAAACACGCGAGGTTCTCGCAGGCTTCGCCCTGGACGCCGTCGAATCGGCCGCCCACCAGGAGTCGGCCGTCTGCGTGCCATGCCAAGGCGTTGACCCGGCTCCCCGGCTCGAGAACGGCGTCGAAGGCCTCGTCAAGCCGGCCGTCGGGAAGAAAGCGGGCCAGCGCATCCCGACGCACGCCGTTGGCTCGCTCGAAATCGCCGCCCACCACCACGGCTCCATCCGGTTCGGTCTCGAGGACATTCACGTTTCCCGCGCGCTCGACCAAGGCGTGGGCCGTCGAAAAGGTCGGATCCGGCGCCCCGTCCGGGCTGCATCGCGCCAGGAGATGGCGCGGCTGTCCGCCGATGCGATCGAAGGCGCCCGCCACGATGAGCCGGCCGTCGACGAGCGCTGCGATGGAGGAGACGGCAGCGGCGCTGCCGTCCGCCCATGACACGCCCGGGTCAGCGTCGAAGCCCTCGTCAAGCGTTCCGTCGGGGTCGAGGCGTGCCAGGCCGACACGGACCCGGTCCCCCACCGCGTCGAACCGGCCTGCCACGAGGATCTTGCCCTCCGGCAGCACCAAGAGGTCGCGAACGGGCGCATCTTCGAGGGCCTGAAACCCCCCGTGAACCGCAAAGGACTCGTCCAGCTCGCCATCGGCTTCCAGACGCGCAATCCCGAAACGGGGCTGGCTTTCCACCCGGTCAAAGGCACCGGCGATCACAATGCGTCCGTCGGGTTGCCGGCGGACAACCGTCACGCCGGGCAAACCCACCCCTCGGTATAGATGGGGAGCGAAGGACTCGATCACCCGCCCTTCGTTGTCGAGCGCCACTAACCCAGGCCGTTCGTACCCGTCGAACTTCGTGAAATAGCCGGCAATCCAAAGCCACCCGTTCTCTCCAAGCGCCACGTCAAGGACCCGGCCAAAGCTGTCCTCGACCCCCTGACCTGGCTCGAAACCCTCGTCCAAGGAACCATCCGGATGCAACCGTGCGATGCCCTGGCGTGGCACGCCCGCCACCCGGCGGAAGTTGCCGCCCAACACAATACCCCCCTCCGACTCGACGCGGATCACCGACACCTCAAACCCGTCGGGCCCCGTCAGCGACGGCCTGAAACTTGGATCCACTGTCCCATCAGCCTTCAGTCGGGCTATGGCCCGCTGATCCAGGTCGCGGACCCTGCCAAAGGTGCCACCGATGAGGATCCTGCCGTCCGCCTGCAAGGCGGCACAGGTGACGGCGCCGCCGACGCTCCCGGCGGTGCTGAACTCGGGATCTCGGGTCCCGTCGAGTCCAAGTCGTGTCACCCCGCTGTCACGATGCCCGTGGAACACATCGAAATTGCCGACGACCAACAGGTTGCCGTCCGGCTGGGAGACGACGGCCGAGAGCCGCGCACCCTGCACTGTGGTGAGAAGAGGAGCAAACCCGGCATCCAGCTTCAGGGCCTGGGCATGGACCAACCCGCTGATTCCGCCCCCAAGGCAGATCAGCCCGGCCACTGCCCATCCGCTCACCCAGCGTCGCATAACTCTGCCGCCCATCGCGCAACTCCCGGGGTTCGCCGACGCGGCGGCAACCATCCCACAAGGGGCACGGTCCATTGACTTGGACTCCGCGGCAATGTCCAGAATTCAGCAGGAGCCATGCCGGGAAGAGATCGAAGCCGGTTTCAAGTCAGTTTCGAGTTGCGGGCGACGACGTTCCGATACAGGTTCGAGCGGTCAAACGGGAAAACAGCCATGAAACGACGTGCATTCATTCGATTGGTGGGAGGCGCTGCCGGCGCCGGGGCGGTGGGTGTCGAGCGGTTGCTGGCGGATTTCAAGCCGGCGGACGACATCACCCGGAGAGTGGCGGGGCTACCCCGTCGGGTGCTCGGCCGGACAGGACAGGAGATCTCGATCATCGGCTTCCCGGGGCTGGCCCTGGTGCACGAAACCCAGGACAGCTCCACCGCCGCCGTCAAACGCGCCTTCGAGCGCGGGGTCAACTACTTCGATGTCGCCCCCGCGTACGGCAAGGACGGGGAATGCGAGATCAAGCTGGGCGCCGCACTCGAACCGCTCGACCGCCGACAGATCTTCCTGAGCTGCAAGACCAAGGCGCGGGACAAGGAAGGCGCCCGGACCGAGCTCGAACGCTCCCTCAAACGCCTTAAGACGGATCGCTTCGATCTCTACCAGATGCATCACTTGGTGACCTTGGACGAGGTCAAGCGCGCCTTCGGTCCCGGCGGGGCCATCGAGACCTTCCGGGCCGCCCGCGACGAGGGCAAGATCCGTTGGATCGGCTTCTCCGCCCACAGCACCAAGGCCGCCGTGGCCGCCCTCCGCGCTTTTCCCTTCGACACCGTCATGTTCCCGATCAGTTTCGCCGAGTACTACCTTCGCGATTTCGGACGCGAAGTCCTCGAAGTCGCCGCGGAGCGGGGGGCTGCGGTTCTGGCCATCAAGCCGATGTGCATGGGGGCGTGGCCCAAGAACGTGCCGCGAACCCGCAACTGGTGGTACCGGACCACCGAAACCCCGGAGGAAGTTTCATTGGCCCTCCGCTTCTCCCTGTCGCTCAAGGGAGTCGTGGCCGGCATCCCACCCTCCTTTGTCGAGCTGCTCGAACGGGCTGTCACCGCCGCCGGCAGCTACCAGCCGGCCACCACCGCGGATCAGGAGCAGCTCCGCACCCTGGCGTCCCAGTGCGAGGCGATCTTCGTTCGCGAGGACTCGCTCGCCGAGAGCACCGCCTGCGTCATCGAAACAGAAGAAAACTGCCTCCGAGGATGATCGTGGGCGGCAGCGCGCCCAGGAACAGGCCGAGCGGGGCAATGCCGTCCGCAAAGTAGCGGCCGAGGATGGATTGGCCGGCCGGGTTGGGCGCATTGGCGATGACTGTCAGCCCGCCGCCGGCGACGGCACCGGCCACCACCGCGTATTGCATCCCGCCGGTCAGACCCGGAACCAGGGTCGCCAGATAGGTGATCGCCGCATTGTCGTTCACTGCCGTCAGCGCCATTGCCCCCAGCATCAGCGGCACCTCGGAGAGCCGGCTCAAGACCGGCTCGATCCACCACTGCTGGAGCCCGCCGTGCGTGACCAATCCCGAGAGAAAAAACCCGACCAGGATCGGCGATCGCAGCCGCAGCTCATCCTGGTGCTCCCGCGTCACCTCGAGAAACGCCAGGAACATCAGGAATCCGCCCAAGAGGAAGACCGAGGTGTGCGCATTCAACACCGACCACGCCATGAACGCCAGATGTACGGCAACGATCCAGACCGGGGTGGACCGGCTGGGTGCCCCCGCCCCACGCTGACCCGGCGAGGCGGCGCCGGACCTCCCCGACCAGCGGGCGAACTCCTTTCGGAACACGATGTAGCCCAAAGCGTTGGCCGCGCCGATGCCCAGGACGGTCACCCACCCGAAACGAGCCAACATGAAGGGGGTCGTCCACTGCCATGGACCCGCCACCATCAGCACCGGAGGCGCCGCAAAATGGGTCAGGACGCCACCGACCGAGATGTTGACGAAGAGCAGCCCCAGCGTGGCGTAGGCGAAGCGCGGCGATGGCCCTCGATCGTAGAAGTGGCGGGCCAGCAGCAGCGCCGAGATGGTCATCGCCGCCGGCTCGGTGATCAACGACCCCAACACCGGACCCGCGGTCAGAATCGTCAGCCACCACGCTCCCGGGCCGCCGCCGCCCAGCCGGGCGATCCAGTGCAAACACCGCTCCGCCAACCCCAGCACCGGCCGCGTGGCCGCCATCGTCATGATCACCATCACAAACACCGGTTCCTGGTAGCTCACCCTGTGGTTGAAGTAGTGCAGCGTCGTCTGCCAGCCCGAGGTCGCCGCCAGCAGCGCAAAGAGCGGCACACACCAGATCCCAAAGACCACCTCGACCTCACCGAGGAAATGCAGCACCCGCGGCCCCATGCTCGATGCGGAACCCTCCAGAGCGCCTCCGGATTGCGCCCGCTGCCGGTCTTCGAGCTCATGCGCCCAACGTCGAAAGCGGTGGGTGAAAAACGTGTGCGCCACGGCTCCGAAGAACAGCAGCGAAACCCAAAGACTGAGCGGTTCCTGCCGGATCCGATGCTGCAGCACCTCCCACAGGCCTGTCAGATGGGCGTCCCCGTAACTCTCGAGCGCGGGCGGAAAGGCCGGTGCCGCCGGCGATCCTCCCGGCGCGGCGCCGAGCGCGTGAACGCCCGCCACCGCCAGTATGAGCGCCACGCCGCTGAACCGAAGGATGGACCGCATCACACGCCCTCGAGCACTCGCGCAACCATCCGGCGGGCCTCGGTGACGATGCTCTCCCAGTGAGCCGGGTCCCGGTAGCTCTCCGCGTAGACCTTGTAGACCGGTTCGGTCCCGGAAAGCCGGACCGCAAACCAGCCGCCGGCGGTCATGACCTTCAAGCCCCCAAGCGGCGCCCCGTTGCCGGGCGCGCGATCGAGCTTCGCCACAATCGGGTCCCCGGCCAGTTCGGTCTCCCGCACCAGGTCGGGCGAGAGCCGGCCGAAGCGGGTCCGCCACGCAGGGTCCAGAGGGGTGTCGATCCGCCGGTAGACCGTGGGCCCCAGCCGGGCCCGGGTCTCCTGCACCAGCTCTCCGAGATCCCTGCCCGTGACCGCCGCCATCTCCGCCGCGAGCAGCCCCAGCGCGATCCCATCCTTGTCGGTCACCCACGTGCTGCCATCCCGCCGGAGCAGACTCGCGCCCGCACTCTCCTCCCCGCCAAAGCAGAGCGTGCCGTCAAACAGCCCGGGCGTGAACCACTTGAATCCCACCGGCACTTCGCAGAGCTGCCGGTTTCGCGCACGCACGACCCAGTCGATGAGCGTGCTGCTGACCACGGTCTTCCCCACCGCTGCGGCCGGCCGCCAGCCGCTGCGCTGGCCGAGCAGGTAGTCGATGGCAACGGCGAGGTAGTGGTTGGGATTGAGCAGGCCGCCGCTCGGCGTCACGATCCCGTGCCGGTCGGCGTCGGGATCGCTGCCGAATGCCACGTCGAACCGCTCGCGCCATTGCACGAGACGCGCCATGGCGTAGGCGCTCGAGCAGTCCATCCGGATCTGTCCATCCCGATCCAAAGTCATGAAGCCAAACGTCGGGTCCACGCCCCGGTTGACAATCTCGAGATTCAAACCGTGACGCTCCGCAATCCGCCCCCAGTAATCCACGGAAGCGCCGCCGAGCGGATCCACGCCCAGACGCAGCCCTGCGGAGCGCACCGCCTCGAGGTCGACCACCGACGGGAGGTCCTCGATGTACTCCGCGGCGAGGTCGACTGCGCGGATGCCCTCGGGCAGGGATCGCGGCGCCGGGGTCCGGCGGCGCACCTCCCGATTGCCGCCCTCGAGCAACGCCCGCGCCCGCTTCTCGATCCACTGGGTGACCTCCGTGTCCGCCGGACCGCCGTTGGGGGGGTTGTACTTGAAGCCCCCGTCGGCGGGCGGGTTGTGGGAGGGCGTGATCACAATCCCGTCCGCGAGGCCCTGGGTTCGTCCCCGGTTCCAGACGAGAATGGCGCGGGAAATCACCGGCGTGGGGGTGAAAGCGCGGCCGGCGATGGGAGCCTGAACCACGGTCTCGACCCCGTTGGCGGCCAGAACCTCGATCGCCGTGGCCTCCGCGGGGGCGGATGCAGCGTGGGTGTCCTTGCCGAGGTACAGGGGGCCGGTGATCTCGTGCGACCGCCGATAGTCGCAGATCGCCTGCGTGATGGCGAGGATGTGCGCCTCGTTGAACTTCCGCTCGAGGGGGCTGCCGCGATGGCCGCTCGTCCCAAACGCGACCGTCTGGCTCCGCTCGGCGGGATCGGGCGACAGCTCCCGGTACGCCCGCTCGAGCCGGGGAACGTCGATGAGATCCTCGGGGCGCGCGGGCTGGCCGGCCCGCGCGTGGACCGTCTCCTGGGGGATGCTCATCAATCAAACGCCTGTCCGGCGCAGCAAAGCACGTTGCGCACCTTGTGCCGGACCAGCTCCTTCACCCGGACGCGCGCAGGACCGAGATACTTGCGCGGATCGAACTCCTTCGGATTATCGAGAAAAGCCTTGCGTATGCCGGCGGTCATGGCGAGACGCAGGTCGGTGTCGATGTTGACCTTCGTCACGCCGGTCCGGCGCGCGATTTCAATGTCCGCCTCCGGCACGCCGGCCGCGTCCTCGCCCAGCTTGCCCCCGGTCCGGTTGATTTCCTCGACGAGCTCCCGGGGAACGCTTGACGCGCCGTGAAGAACCAGCGGGTAGTCGCCCAGGCTGGCGTCCATGAGCGCTTTCTTGATCGCCGTCAGCCGGTCCAGGTTGAGATGCTGCGCCCCCTTGAATTTGTAGGCGCCGTGGGAGTTGCCGATGGCGATGGCGAGGGAATCGACGCCGGTCTGGCGCACGAACTCGACCGCCTCGTCCGGGTGGGTGTAAACGCCCCCCTTCGAGAAGGAGCCGCCGTGCTCGCCCTCGTCGAACTGGGCGCCAACCAACTGCCCCAGTTCGCCTTCGACCACGCAGTTGTGCTTGTGGGCGTAGTCCACCACCCGCTTGCAGACCTCGACGTTCTTCTCGAACGGCAGGTGGCTGCCGTCGATCATTACGCTCGTAAAGCCCTCGTCGATGCACTGCCGGCAAAGCTCGACCGTGTCGCCGTGATCCAGGTGCACGGCGATCGGGATGTTCGTCACGCTGATGGCCGCTTCAATGAGCTTCTTCAGGTAGACCGGATTGGCGTATTGTCGTGCGCCTTTCGAGATCTGGAGGATCACCGGGGCCTTCTCTTCCTCGCAGGCCTCGACGATCGCCTGGATCAATTCCATGTTGTTCACGTTGAACGCGCCCAAGGCGTACTTCCCCTTCAAGGCCTTGGTGAACAAGTCGCGGGTGTGTGTCAGTGGCATACAACAGTTTCGGTTGGCCGCCTGCCGGCACGGCAGGCGGCACGATCTCCGGTACTTTAGAGATCACCCCGACGAAAGGCGATGTAAAAATGAGCGGGACCGAGGGGGTCGGGACAAGAGGGTCTGCGTGGGTCTGGGGTCTGGGCCGGCGGCTCCAGCATGTCAGTGCGCGCTGAGTCTGCAGCCGCTCTGGCAGACCGGCGCACTGGCTGCTGGCCTTCCGGCTACGGGGCGGGCTCTTGCAGCCAATCGCCCCCATACTCCCGGTAGGTATCGAACACCGCACCCCCAAGGCTCTGGCGAAGGGCGGCCTCGGCCTCGGCCTGGAGGGCGCGGAGCGTGGCGAGGCGAGTCTCGGTCGTCAGGCTCTTATCGTCTCTGACGTGCTGCATCTGGTCGCGCGCCGTCTGGACCAGACCATAAGCCTGGGCGGCGGTTGCATCGGTCAAGCCGTGCCGATGCACCACCCGACGCAGGGACTGGTACTGGCTGTCCCGTGCGCGCTCGACCTCGGCGTAGCGTTCCGGTCCGAGCGCGGTGCGGGTGGCGTCCTCGAGCTCGGCCTGCAGCTCTTTCTGGCGCGCTTGTTTTTCCTCCTTGGACAGCGCGGCGCGTCCGAGCTGCTGCCGGGCGTTCTCGTAATCACTCCGGAGCTGCGCCACGGCGCGCCACTCCCCCTCGGTGGGCTCGAACCCCGCCAGGCTCTGGGCCCATTGGGCTTCATGGGATACACGCAGGCGGTATTCCTCGAGCTCGGCCGGGCTCAGCAATTGGGTGCGCGCGCGTTCCAGTTCCTCGGCCAGCGCCTTCCTCCGGGCGTGATCGGCGGGAGTCCATCCCTCGCCGCGCTGGGACACCAGGAGGCTGAGCTCGCGTTCCTGGCGCTCTTGATTTTCGAGCAGGGCCAGGAGGGCGTCCCGCTTTTCCGGAGGCAGCCAGCCGTAGACCTCGGCCCAGCGCTGCCGGCGGCGGCTCAGGTCGTCGGCGTCCTCGTCGGCATCCTCGCGGCCGAGGACGGCCTCCAGGCGCGCTTCCCGTTCCTCGTCCAGGCGCTCGAACTCCGCTTCCTGCCAGTCGCCGGCGTCGCTGGGGTCAATGCTGCCGGCGGCGGCGAGGGTCCAGAACTGCCGCTGGAACTCGGCGACCAGGGGTTGGCGGCGTCGTGCGTACTCCGCGTTGATCTCCGCCTTGAGGATATCCCGCACGGTAGCCTCCGGACAGCCGACGGCCCGGAGGCGATCGCGGTATTCGAGGTCGTTGGTCGATGCGATGTGGCTCCAGTGAAAGGACAGGGCGGGCGACGGTTCTGGAGCGACGCTGTTGGCCGGCGACGGGGGACGGGGCTTGGACGCCCCGGGCGCGGGCGGCGACGATCGAGCCGGCCCGGGGTCGATACGCAACGGGCGCGGCGGCAGGGTCCCGCTGTCCAGGGTCCGACGCAGCGCGTACAAGCCGGCCAGCAGCCCGATGTTGAGAGCGAGCGACGCGCACAGGATGACGCCTCGATTCACCATGTCATTTCTCCCCGGCTTCGCGTGGGCCCTCCTGCACCCTCGAGGCCAATCGCGCCCCCCAGGCCTCGAGGAACTCCGGCGCCTTGCCCGTTCCCAGCAGTCCTTCGAGCCGCTGCGTCGCTGTCTGGCGCAACACTGCGGCCGCCGTGGACCGGTCGGCGGCGGAAAGGGTCGGGTCTTCAGCGAGCTTTTCGGCTTCAGCGAGGGCGCCGCGCCAGTAGTCATGGGCCCGGATGGCCTGGCTCTGGGTCATGTTGTGGCCGCTCGTGAACTCGTAGATCTGCCGGAAATCGCTCTCTTGCGCGCGCTGGTAATCCTGGTAGCGGGCGGGGCCCAACCGCTGCTCGACGGCGCGCTCGAACGCCTGGCGCCGGCGATCGCGATCTTCCTCGGTCACGTCGTCGCGTTCGAGCAGCTCCTCGGCCACGACATCGCGGTAGGCGAACGATTCCCGGGCGAGCTCCCGCAGCTCGGCCGCGGTCACCAGGACGCCTTCGAGATGGAGGCCATCGGGGAAACCATCCGCCAGTTGCGCCCGCAGTTGAGCCTCCTCGAGCTCGGCCGGTGTCAGCGCCTGACGGAGCGCGTCGGCCATCCGGTCGCGGAGCTCGCGGATCTGCGCCTTGTCCTCTGCCAGGAGGATCCCACCGGCCGCCTGTTCGATGGCCCGCCGGGTGTCCTCATGATCGGAGAAGACCGCGGCGAGCCGCATCAGCGTGGTGTCGGGCAGGAACCCGGCGAGCAAAGCCACTTCATGCTGCGCGAGCGCCTCCTCGGCAAACTCAGCATCCCAGTCGTACCCGAGCAGTTCCCGGATCAGGGCGCGCTTCTCGCGCAGCGCCTCGATCCGATTCGCTTGGCTGGCTTTCCGGGCAGCATTGCGCCCGTCGAGTCCGACCCAGGGATCGAAGTGCGGCGGCCGGCGGGCGAGGCGGGACCGGTAAAGCACCTCGATGTCTGCGACCAGGATATCGCGGATCAACCGCTCCGGACATCCGATCGACCGGAGGTTGGCGAGGTACTGGCGGTAGTCCGAGGATTCGATTTGTCGCCAATGGAAGGCGGGGGGCGGCTCAGGGGGCGGCGGATCCCCGGCAGGGTTTGAGGGCGCCGCGGGGGGAGCGGGCTCGGCGGCGGCGGCGGCCGCCGACACCAGCAAGAGCCCGTGGGCGGCGCGTGCGCGTGCCGCGTGGCGCCAAGTCGCAACGCCCAGCGCGAGGAGCGCCACATTCAGCACCAGCGACACGACCAAGGGTGCTCGACCGGTCATAGAAGCTCAGAGACACTGACCTATCATCGTGAGTTAGACAAGGCTGCCCGCGTTGTGCGAGGGTCCGGGCATGGACTCATTTCTTGCATCGATGATCTGAGTCCTTTACAGTTGGACTATCGATATGGAGACCGTTACGCTGTCGCCCAAGTTCCAGATTGTGATTCCGAAGAGCATTCGCGAGAGGTTGGCCCTTCGCCCGAGCCAGCGGTTCGTGGTGGTCCAGGATGGACACCGTATCCAGCTGGTGCCCCTGCGGCCTGCCTGCAAGCTCAGAGGTTTCCTCAGAGGGATCGAGACCTCGGTGCCGAGGGAACTGGATCGTGCATGAACGTCGTCGATTCCTCGGCATGGCTCGAGTACTTTGCCGACAGTCCCGCCGCGGTGCCGTTCTCGCCGGCCATCGAGGATCCACACCAGTTGGTGGTGCCGGTGATCACCCTGTTCGAAGTGTTCAAGCGGGTTCTCCAACAGCGGGAAGAGGCGTCGGCGCTCGAGGCGATCGCCGTGATGCAGCAAGGCAATGTCATCGCGGTTGACTCCGCGCTCGCGGTGTCCGCGGCCCGGCTCTCCGTGCTGCACCGGCTTCCGCTCGCCGATGCGATCATCTACGCGACCGCCCGGATGTACGCCGCGATCGTCTGGACGCAGGACGAGCACTTTCGAGACCTCCCGGGCGTGCGGTTCTTCCCCAAACCGATTCCCACGGGATAGGGCATTCGAGCCTGCGTCGCGGGACGGTCTGCAGCCGGGTGGATCCGGGCCTTGACTTCGGGGTGGACTCGACGGACCCGGTTCGGCAACGTATCCGCCATGAACCTACCGAAGACCGGGGGGCTGGATCTGGTTTCTCTCGGGGCGCTGGTGCACCGGCTTGATCCGGGTGTCATTCCTTTCCGGAAAGCGACTTCATGCCAGATTCATGTCAGCGGCGGCGAGTTCAACGTGGCAGCGAATCTTGCTGATTGCTTTCGTCTCCGGACCGGGATCGTGACCGCGATGGTCGATTACCCGATCGGCGACCTGATCGCGGAGCGGGTTCGGGCGATGGGGGTGCAGCCGTTCTACCGGCGATTCAAGCACGACGGCGTGCAGGGACCGAACATGGCAACGGTGTACAGCGACCAGGGACACGGGGTGCGGGCGCCGGTGGTATTCTACAACCGCTGCAACGAGGCGGCGGCCCAGCTCAAGCCGGGCGACTTCCCGTGGGCGGAGATCTTCGCCGGGGGCGTCCGGTGGTTCCACAGCGGCGGAATTTTCGCCGCGCTGTCGCCGACGACCTCGGAAGTGATTCTCGAAGGCATGGCCGCCGCCAAGGCCGCGGGGGCCGTCGTCTCGTTCGACCTCAACTACCGTCCCAAGCTCTGGAGTCTCTGGGGAGGAGCGGACCAGGCAAAGACCGTGCTCGAACGCATCGTCCGGAACGTGGATGTGCTGGTCGGCAACGAAGAAGACCTGCAACTGGGCTTGGAAATCCCCGGGCCCAAGGTGGCGGCCAAGTCGAAGCTGGATCCGAGCGTCTTTCTCGGAATGATCGACCAGGTCGTGCAGCGCTACCCGCAGATCAAGGTTGTGGCCACCACCCTGCGCGAGGTGCAATCCACCAACCGCCACGGCTGGAGCGCCGTCGCCTGGGTCGAGGGCCAGAGCCACAAGGCCCCCGCGGTCGAGCTCGATGTGCTCGATCGCGTGGGCGGCGGCGACGGCTTTGCGGCCGGGTTCTTCTACGGCCTGCTCGCGGGTGAACCGCCCGAGGCCGCGGTCCGCCTGGGCTGGGCGCACGGGGCCCTGCTGACAACGTTCCCCGGGGACACCACCATGGCCACCGTCGAGCAGGTCCAGGCCTTCGCCAAGGGCGGTTCGGCCCGGATCCAGCGGTAGAGTCCTCGACTTGTGGAATGTGGGGTCAACAGGTCAAGTTTGGCCCCTGCCTTCGAGGACTCTCCATTAGCGAGGCGCGGAAGAGAGGTGGGCAAGCAGAGCAGGGTCTTCATGTGCCTGAAGACTCGACCGGGTCTGAGGCGGCGCCTCGCTAGAAGTTCACATGCACGCCCAAGCGGATGCCGATGCCGTCGTCGGTGTCGTCGTTGATCTGCCACTGGACATCGCCGAACACGCCCCACTTGGCGTTGAATCGGAGTTCCGCTCCGGCCCCGGCGCTGCAAAAGGCCTCTTCGGTCTCGAAGCTGTAGCCCACCGTGCCGACCGCGTAGGGCGCGAGCGGCAGCTCGGCGAGCGGGAGCCGCAGATAGAGCTCGCCCAGCACGTTATCGATGAACGTGCCATCGTAGTTGTCGAGACGGGTTCCGGCGCCAAGCCCGACGTGTCGGCTCAGGAAATAGGTGACACTCCCCCCGAAGGCAACGTCGCTGTCGACCTTGTCGACCCAGCTGCCGTAGACGAGCAGTCCCAGCTCATTGGCTTCAAAGTAGCTGTCTTCCTCCGCTTGCGCGCCGGCGACAGCCGCCACCAGGGCGGTCAGAAGAACGAGGGTCTGTTGTTTCATGGGTGTGATGGATTCTTTCAGGTTGCCGGGGTCGCATCCGCCACGATTCGGCAGGCGCCACTGGCGTCTCGCTTACCCGGTCGTCATGCACCGGAACCAGGACCGTCATTGCCAGAGCCCAAAGCGCTTGTCGAGTCCCGAGTGCGCTCCCCGATCCTCGCGACTCCAGCAGGGCTTCACCAGCTGTTCCAGTAGATCCCCCCTTCGAAAGCCCAGTAGTTCGTCATCTGACGCAGGTTCTTCCAATGCACTGAACCGGCCAGGAGCAACACATTCCCGCCCACCGCGCCGACATCCTGGGGCTTGGTGACCTTCTTCACCCACAGGAAGGGGACGCCCTTGTCCTTGGCCGCCCCGCCGCGTCCGTGAGGGGCGATGACCCATCCGTCCCCCCCGACCGGTTCGGCCCAGGCGTTCAGGTCGCAGGCCAGCGTCAGGCTCGGATCGTCCGTGAACCGCTGCGGCGACACCCAACGCGGTGTCGGCTCGCCCGGCCAGGGCTTCTTGTGCCCCCCATTGTAGCTGAACCCAATCACGTGCCCGTGGGGCGCACGGTAGTACTGAAACGTGCCCGCTAAGCTCGGGCACGTGCTCATGTTCGTGCCGCTGTACTGCCGGATGGCATTGAATGTGTTCGTGCTGATCCAGATCGTGTGCGAAACACCGTCGTCGCGATAGCCCTGTGGCAGACGATCCTGGTTGTCGTTCCCGTACATCTGCAACGCCAGCCCAAGCTGACGCAATGCACTCTGACAGGATGCCCGCCGCGCCTTCTCCTTCGCCACCCCCAGCGCCGGCAACAACAGCGACGCCAGGATCGCAATGATCGCAATGACCACCAGCAGCTCGATCAGCGTAAACCCTGGCGAGGCGCGCCTCAGCCCCAGCCGAGTCCGCGATCCCATCAATCCTTCCTGCCTTTTCGGTCCCTCGGTTCCGCGCCTCGCCACGATAGAGCCCTCGCCGGAAGAAGGGGAGGTCTGGAACCAGAAGGAGCAGAGCGTGACTTGTCTGCCCCATATCCCCCAAGGCGAGGGCTCTGGATGCGCCCGCCTGCGTTCCGTCGTCGCCTTTGTCCTCATGGCTGATTCCCCCCACCCCCCGGCAAGGCCCGGTTTCCTCGAATCACCGGCCGCCGCCAAGGGCGATCACCGCGCTCGTTTCCCCCTATACGCCTGCTGCACCCCGAGCACAAGCCCGGCACGCTCGACCCCTCGCCGATTCAGGACGGAGCACCGATTCGAGGTTGGCGCGAAGCCGGGTCTGCCGCCCCCCCAATGGGCGATCCGCCTCGAATCGATGCGGGAAACGACCCCGCCAACCCCGGTACCGTCACAAATGAATTTGCATAATGAATAAAAGTAGTACATTTTGATGAAGTTGGCCTCCTTGGCGACCCGCCGGCGAGGGGAAGGCAGGGGCCGGCGGGTTTTGCCGGGGTGGTCGGGGTTGCGTGGGGGATTTGCGGAACGAAGAACAACAACCTGGAGAATAGGACCATGAAACGACTGATGGCATTGGCAGTAGCGGCGGTGGCGGCGGCGACGGTGTGGGCGTCGGAGTTCCCGGAGATCAGCGTCGAGGATCTCGACAAGGCGGTTGCGGCGCGCAAGGTGACCGTGATCGATGTGAACGGGACAGCGTCGTGGAAGCGGGGTCACATCCCGGGGGCGATCGACTACGCCTCGAACAAGGGCAAGCTGGCCTCGTTGCTCCCGAAGGACAAGAACGCGCTGGTGGTTGCCTATTGCGGCAGCCCGAAGTGCGGCGCTTACGCGGCGGCGGCGAAGGCGGCCCGTGAGCTCGGGTACACGAACGTCAAGCACCTCAAGGCGGGCATCTCCGGATGGAAGGAAGCCGGGCGCACGATCGAGCCCGCCTCGTGAGGCGCGGCTGCGATCGCGTCGGGCCATGCCCGCCCGCGAGCCGGGCGAGGTGGCATCGGCTCATGCCGCCGGCAATTGAGCCCGATATTCCGTCGGGGAAAGGCCGGTCACCTTTTTGAACACGCGGTTGAAGTGGGTGAGGGACTGGAAGCCCACTTCGAAGGCGATTTCGCTGATCCTGAGGTTCGGGTTGAGGGCGAGGTTCTTGGCTTTCTCGATCCGGACCCGGGAGACGAAATCGGTGAAGTTGATGCCGGTGGACTTCTTGAAGACCTTGCAGAAGTAGAACGTGCTGGTATTGACCGCCCGGGCGACCTGGCCCAGGGAGAGGTCCTCCCCCTGGTGTTCGAGGATATACTCCTTGGCTTTGCTGATCATCTGCGGCTCCGGGTGTTCCTGGCGAACCAGCACCTGGTTGCTGACCATCGAGAGGTGCTGGGCGAAGATCGTCAGCATGCCCACCACCGCGTCGTGCTGGCGCGGGGAAAGCACCGGCGTGCGGAAATAGGCGTGGTGCAGCTCGTCGCGGCCGACTTCGAGTCCCCAAGCGGCCACCCGGGCGCTGATCCTCTCGAATTGGCCGGGCGTCGGTTTCTTTCGAAAAACCTGGCCGGTCTGGAGGAAGCCCACCAGTTGCTCACCCAACCGGAGCGGAACCGCCGTCTCACACATGCCCGAGCAGCAAACGATCGTCTGCGGCTCGAACGCGGCGCACTCGGAGAGGCGCTGCTGCGTCTGGAGGCAGGCGGCACAAGCGCTGCTCTTCTGGGCCATCAGCGCGCAGTAGGCGTTCTCGTTCCGTCGGCCATGGTACGGCAATTGCCAGGACTCGACGGGCCGCAGGGTCAGGGGCAGGCCGGTGATGTCCGAGAACGAACGCGCGTAATCGAGGTAGATCTTGGCGCTGGTGAGCGCCTCGACGAGGTTTTTCCCGTTCGAGTTCATCGGCAGATCCCGTGTCCGGTCCGGCTCTCGCATTTCACGGCGACGAGCGTTGGCATTCTTGTACCCATTGTTTGCAGTGGCAAGCACAATTTATGTTGTGTGGAGTCCTCGACTCGTGGGATAGGGGTCACATCAGGTGAGGTGTCGGCGGCTCCCGTTGCAGCCCCTCCCCCTGTCGTCGAGGACTCTATCGGACCAAGGCGGGGAGGCAGGGTGCCCGGCTGCCCCCGATGGTTCCTCGGGAGTGCATGCTTGGTCGGGCTGAGGCGCGCCTCGCTCGACGTTCGCAAAGGGAAATCGGCTGCCCGGAGCCCGGTCCGACCCAGGAGGTTGAGCCGCAGCGGCGGCGGGCCGGGTCGGGGTTACGCCGTGGCGGATCATGGCAAGCCTCGCGCTGACAGAGGCTTGCGGTGGCGCGAGGCGCACAAAATGTTGTTGCCAAGGGCGGGGACTCTGGTAGGCTGCAGTACCAACGCGCCATCATCGGTGTCGCCGAATAGGCTTAACCGGTGCTGGCCGATGGCAAAAACAACACAACAGACGAAAACCAGAATCGCAGGAGGAACGCGCATGAAGTTCAATCAGTGGACGCTGGGCTTGGCTGCCGCCGGGGTGGTGAGCCTGGGTTGGGCTGCACAGGCGGAAGAGGCACAGCAGGCCGTGATGACGGCGCTGAACTCGACCACCATCAGCGGGTACGTGAACACGTCGGCCATACTCCGCTTTGGCCACGGGAACATCTCGCCGGGCCGCAGCTATGATGGTGCGGCGAAGCAGGACGGCTTCAATCTGGACGTGGTGAAGTTGCAGATCGAGAAGCCTCTGGACGAGGGCCAGTGGGCCGCCGGGTACCAGATCGGCCTGCTGTTCGGGCCGGATGCCAGCACCTTGAACACAACGTCCACGGCGGGTTGGGGCAACAGTGATTTCGCGATCAAAGACGCGAATGTCACGTTGCGTGCTCCGGTGGGCAGCGGGCTTGACTTCAAGATGGGCTATTGGGAAAGCCCGATCGGTTACGAAGTCTTCGACGCCGGGAACAACCCGAACTACAGCCGTTCCTTTGGGTACTTCATCGAGCCCAAGCAATTCACCGGTCTGCTGGCGAGCTACAAGTTCAACGACATGTTCAGCGCGGCAGCCGGTGTGGCGAACCGCGGTTTGGACAATTTCGGGTTCTGGGGCATCAACCCGGTTAACACCATCAACGGTCGCAGCGGCGCCGACGATGTCCTGAGCTATCTGGCCTCGGTGGCGATCACCGCGCCTGAGAGCGCCGGGTTCCTCAGCGGCGGCACCCTGTATGCCGGCATCATCGACAGCGGCACGGATCTCATGGGCGGCGGCAATCCTGCTGACATCCAGAACTACTACGTTGGCTTCGTGGTTCCCACGCCGCTGACCGGTGTCGTGTTTGGCGCGGCGTTCGACTATCGCGCCAGCGACTCGAGCAGCAACCCCAATTGGGATGGCTCCTACGCTTCGACCATCGCCGGCTACATCTCGTGGCAGGCCACGGAGAAGATGAAGCTCAACGCCCGTGTCGAGTATGCCAAGGGCTCCGACGGCACCTGGTATGACACCGATGCCGACGGTCTCAAAGGCGACAGCAACGAGCTGTTGGGGGTCACGGCCACTGTGGACTACAACCTGTGGGCCAACGTCCTGACCCGGCTCGAGTTCCGCTGGGACCACAACTACGCCGGCCAGGGCTGCTTCAACGACGGCACCGACGAGAACGCCCTCTCCCTGGCGCTGAACGTCATCTACAAGTTCTAAGTCCGCTCCTGCGGATTCTCAAGGGCCCCGCCTGCGCGCAGGCGGGGCCTTTTTTTGTGGGATTCCTCCGATGCCGTTGTTTGTGGCGCGGATCTGTCGCAGTGTGAGCAGGCTGCGCAATTAGGATCTGTCCCGTTCCGGGCCACCCCTTCCTCCGTCGAAGACTCTCCATAAGCGAGGCGCGGGAGAGAGGGTCCGAAGAGGCAGGAAGGCTTCATGGGATCGCGACTTCGTTAGGTCTGAGGCGCGCCTCGCTAGGCAGCAGTTGCCGGCTTTGGCACGCCAGTTGCCTACTGCGGATGAACCCCCAAGAGGGTTTGTGTGAGCTCATGAACAACCATCGAATGAAAACAGCAACGCGGCATGCGGGCGTGTGGACGAAGAGCCTGTTAACGGGCGGTCTGGCCGGCTTGGCCATGGCAGCTCAAGCGGAAGAAGCCCAGAACCCGGTTCCGACGACCCTTTCCTCGACGGTTCTCTCGGGTTATGTCGACACCTCGGCGATCCTGAACTTCGGCAGTGGGAACCGGACGGTGGGGCGGTCGTTCGACGGCGACGCCAAGCAGGACGGCTTCAACTTCAACGCGGTCAAGCTGCAGCTCGAACGCCCGCTGACCGACGGCGACTGGTCGGCGGGGTACCGAGTCGGCTTGGTGTTCGGTCCGGACGCGAACGTCGTGGGTTCGACTTCGACCGGTCTGGCAAATGCGAACTCGGATGTTGCGGTGAAGAACGCGCACGTGACTTTGCGGGCGCCGGTGGGCAGCGGGCTCGAATGGAAGATGGGGGTGTGGGACACGCCGATGGGGTACGAAGTCTTCGAGGCGGGGAACAACGCCCACTACAGCCGGTCATTTGGTTTCTACCTCGAGCCGATGATCCACACGGGGGTACTGGCGACCTATCGGTTCAGCGACGTGCTGTCGGTGTCCGCGGGGGTCTCGGATCCCGGCGACATCATGGTGAGCGCGAACACGATCAATGCCCGCGGCGGGGACAACTCGACGTTTACCTACCTGGGGTCGTTCACCCTCACCGCACCCGAAGGCGCGGGGTTCATGAAGGGAGCGACCTTGACCGGCTGCGTGATCGATCATGGGGTGACCGGGGGGCCGGACGTGGTCCAGTACTACGTCGGCGCCACCATGCCCACCCCCATCGAAACCGTGAGCTTGGGTTTGGCCTATGACTACCGGGGCAACAGCAAGTCAGGGGCGGTCGATTCGCGGTATGCCAATGCGGTGTCGGGTTACCTCCTGTGGCGCGTGACGGAGAAGCTCAAGCTGGCCGGCCGTGTCGAGTACGCCACGGGGACCGACGGGACCTGGTACGCCGCGCGACCGGGAGCCGACAACGAGTTGTTGGGGATCACGGGCACGCTGGATTACAGTCTCTGGGCGAACGTGATCTCGCGCTTCGAGGTGCGATGGGACCGCGATTTGAGCGGCACCGGCGTGTTCAACGACGGGACGGATGAGAATTCGGTGTCGCTGGCCCTGAATGTGATCTACAACTTCTGACCCCGCGGACCGTCCCCGCGCCGCCCTCGACGCGGGCGGGTACATTAGCGAGGCGCGGAAGGGAGGGTCCGGGAAGGCAGGAAGGCTGCATGGGATCGCGGACTTGGTTGGGTCTGAGGCGGCGCCTCGCTACGACTCGATCGGCCGTTCGCGGTATCGCGTGGCGCAGTAGATGAACACGCCCGCAACGAGGAACATCAGCAAGGCATAAAACAGGAACTGGGACGCGCCCTGCGCCTTGACGAGTTTGTCGTTGAGATCGGTGACGGCCGCCACAAGGAGATTGCCGATGGCGACGGTGAGCAGCCAGAAGCTCATGATCGTGCTCTTCATCGAGGCGGGGGCCTGAGAGAAGGCGAACTCGAGGCCGGTGGCCGAGAGCATGACTTCGCCCGAGGTCAGCAGCAGGTACGGGATCATCTGCCAGGTGATCGCCATGGCTTCGCCGGCGTCCATGCGCGATTGGATCCAGGCGCAGACAACGAAGGAGACCGCGGCGAGGAGCATCCCCACGGACATCCGGCGCAGGGGCGTGGTCTTGAGTCCCAGCCGGTTCGAGGCGGGGTAGAGCACCGCCGTGAACAGGGGAATCAGGAGCATCACAAACAGCGGGTTCATGGCCTGCATTCGTTCCGTGTCCAGGACGAGTGCGAAATGCCCGGGGCTCAGCTCGGTGAAGAAGCCCTTCAGCATCGGTCCCACGAGCGCCTGGGGATCGATCGTGAACGAGAACAGGGTGACCGCGGTCATCTTGGTCCCCTGGATCACCCAGGTCGTGTTGGTCTGGTCAAACAACGACCAGAAGATCGGCACCGAGGCGAATATCATCAGGATGCCCGCGACGGCCCGGGCGCCGCTGACTTCCTCGTCGGTGAAACGTCCGCGGGCGGCATCCCAGAAACCGCCTCCCGCAGGCCGGTTGCGGCGGCGGGCCAGCCAATCCGCGAAGAAGCGGCGCAGCGCATGCCAGAAGACGCGGAAGAAGCCTGCGCGGGTACTGTCGCGGACGGGCGGCTTGATTTGATAGGAGCGGGTACCGATCCAGAAGATGAACGTGGCCAGGAACATGGCGACCCCGGGGATGCCGAACGCCCATCGGTACCCGGCGTTGTCCCGCAGCGTTGGCAGAAAGCCAAAGGCGAAGAAGGAGCCGAAGTTGATGGACCAGTAGAACATGCCATAGATCTTGGGCAGCAGGTGCTCCCGGCCCGGCCCGAACTGGTCGCCGACGAAGGCGGAAACGCAGGGCTTGATGCCCCCCGAGCCGATGGCAATCAGGAAGAGCCCGATGTAGAGCCCCCACTTCGAGCCAACCGTGAGGGCCAGGACGGCATTGCCCACGCAGTAGACCAGGGAGAGGTAGAGAATCGTGTAATAGCGTCCCCAGAGGCGGTCGGCGATGTACGCCCCGAGCAGCGGCATGAAGTAGACAGCGAACTTGAACAGGTGCGCGATCTCGGTCGCGTCCGCGTTGCTCAAGCCCAACACCTTCATCATGTAGAGCGTGAGAATCGCGATGACGCCATAGTAACTGAACCTCTCGGCGGCTTCGTTGCCGACGATGAACGGCACACTGCGGGGCATGCCCAGCTTGGCACCTGACGCCTCGGGAGCGCGAGAGACAGACATGCGCGGGACTATCCCAGCAGCCCGGCCCCTGATCCAGCCCGAATTCCCGGTGCGTCAGTGCGCCGGTGCGCCGGTGCGGTGCGACGGGTTTTTCACCGCGACAGTGGGCGCCCCGGTGGTTCCCTCGCCCTGCGACGAAGGAGCGGGGAGAGGGATCAAGGGAGAGGGGCGCTTGAGAGCTTCCGCCAGGCGCGCAGGGTTTCGGTGGCCGCCCAGGCTTGCGCGTCGCAGCCGCGCGGGCTGTGGGGCGCATCGCCGTCCACGATCTCGGGCAGTTGTCCCACACAGCCCCCAGCCAGGAGACGGTCCATGCTGCCCAGGTAGGCGCGGGCGGCGGCGACGGCGGCCGGGCTGTGATCCCAGGCCTCGGCCATGGCCTCGGCCAGCATCGGCAGGGTCCAGGTCCATGCCGTGCCGTTGTGGTAGGCGGGCTTGCGCCGGGTGTCTTCGTCGCCTTCGTAGCGGCCCCAGTAGGGCCGCTCCGGGTCGTTGAGGAGCCTCCCATCGGGGGCGCGGATGGGCAGCGGGGGCGAGACCGGGAGCGGCGCCAGCGATCGAACGGCCCCGGGGATGAGGAGATGCCGCACGGCGGCGGCGACGCAGCGTCGCGCTCGCCGGCGGTCCACGAGACCGAAGGCCACCGGCAGGAGCTGATTGCTGCGCAAGGCGGTATCGGGGACTGCGGCGGCGGCTGGCATCTTGGGGCTTGCGATCAGCACGTCGGCGTAGTAGCCGGGGTCTTCGAGCCAGAAGAGAGACTCGAGGGAGGCGAGAGCGCGGTGGGCGAGCTGCTGCCAAGGTTCGGTGGCTGGCGGGACCTCGAGCCGTGCCAGGAGGCGCAGGAAGCGGATCCAGAGGGCCTGGATGCAGACGGGGTATCCTTCGCGGGGCGTACCGGCCGGGTGATTCGTATCCATCCACGTGAAATGGGCGGGGCTCCAAACGAGGCCGGAGGCGGGGTCAACCCGGACGCCGGCGGGGGTTCCGCGGCAGTAGCCCGAACCGATCGCGCCGAGGACATCGGCGAGGGTTCGTCCCCGGGGTGCCACGTGGGTCTGGGTGAGGATCCGGACCGCATCCTTGGCGGGCTCGGCGGCGGGGCGGGCGGCGTGTGCCCATTCCTCACAGGCGACGCCGTACCAGAGAGGCGCATCGGACGTCTCGCGGTTCGAGGCGTCGTCGCCGCGCAGGTTATTGGGGAGGGTGCCCTGTTGTTCCCATCGACCGTAGACCTGGAGGATCTGACGGACGTCGTCGATTCGGTCTGCTGCCAGGAGACCGCGGGCACTGATGAGCGCATCGCGGCTCCAATCGAGGAACCAGGGGTAGCCGGCGATGATGCTCAAGGCGTTGTCCCGTCGGACGAGGAAGGCGTCGATGCCATGCTGCAGTCGCACGGCAAAGGGGTTGGGAACGGCTTTGGCCTTCGGGGATCGCGATGCGGGAGCGAGTGCGCGCTCGATCTCGGCGGTATCAGGGTCCGTGGGATCGGCGCCGACGACGACCACGCTTTCCGCGGAGGCAGGCAGGGGAATCTCGAACCAGCCGGGGCTGAAGGCATCGCCGGTGGGTTCATGTCCACGGCTGGCCTCGATCGGGTGGGGGATTGCCTCGCACCATTCGGGTTGGGGGTGGTACTGGCCGGCAGTCGTCCAGGCGCGCAGGGTGCGGCCGGGGTCGGGACGGAACTCGAAGCCGGCTCCGGGCTTGAGGCGTGTCGTTTGAGGTGCGGATCGCGGGGGCAAGGGATGGCAATGGGACGTGAAATGATGTTCGGCGCCGGGGTTGCGCCGCGTCTGGCAGTGGAAATCACGGTCCTCGAGATCGAGCCGGACGGTGAGTCGGACTTCGGCCGACGCCGGCAACGGGGAGGCTTCCGGAGGTTGATCGGGGAGTCGGCGAAAGGCGAGCACGGTGGTGTTGCGACCTGGCAGCATCGCGATGCGCAGCTCGATGGGCACCGCACGGCCGTCCCCGGCGGGGGCGACAAACTGCCAGGTGGCGGGCGGTCCCGCCGTGAATTGGACGAGGTTCGATCCGTCGAGCGGTGAGAGGAAACCGTCGGCGCTGATCCAGGCCCGGAGGCGTTTGACAAAGACATGCCGGTCGACGGGCACTTGCGGGTGGAGGTTGGCGGCGAGCAGGCAATCGTACTTCGAGTGGATGCGCCCCAGGTCGATGGCGAGGCGGGCCATCCCGCCCCGGCCGTTGGTCAGCAGGACGATGGCGGAGGCGGGATCGGGGGTTTCAATGCGATCAAGATCCGGCGTGGGCCCGAGATAGCGGAGAGACGCGATCCAGCCGGATCCGTCGGCGGCAAGGCGGTCGACTTCGAGAGTGGCGTCTCCGGGTGTCAGGCGTGGGGGGAACAGGGCCACGTGCCCCTTTTGGGTGAGGATGGATTCGGCATGGCGCGGGTGGGGTTCACCGGCGATGCTGACGACGGCGCGGAACGGGGAGGCGTCGAGGAGCATGAGCCAATGACGTGGCGGAACGAGTGTGACGCGGCGGAGATCGGGTTCCCGCCAGACGACCACTTGGGGGTAGGCGTCGCTGCCTTGTTCGAGAGCCGGGCGGTCGGTCGCGGGATTGCCCTCCGCCCCGAGACGGGCTGCGGCGGCGAGGAAGGCCTCGGGGTCGCGGTCGAGCCATCGCCCGAGCTCGGTCCGGTCGCGGTCGCCCAGGGCCTCGATGGGGAGATGATGACTGAGAACGGTCAGGGCGAGGGCTTCGGTGGCCCTGCGGTGGCGGTAGAGATCGCCGGCGAGACCGCGGGGTGCCGGCTGTGGGGCGAGGCAATGAACCGCTGCCGGGGCGAGGGTGCACTCGAGGGAATCGCCCTTGCGACGGAGCGTGGGCAGGGGTTGATCGAGGAGATCGACGCACGCCTTCGAGTCGAGACCGTGTTGGGCGAGCGTGGCGGCAGGGATCGGCACCCGTTGTGGCTGCGTGGAATCGGTATTGGCCAGCACGAGGACGGTATCGGCGCCCTCGGCCGATTGCCGGAGGAGAACGTACACGGGGGCGTCCGGCGGGCTGAGGCGGGTGAGGCTGGCCCCGTCGAAGAAGCAGGGATGGGACGACAGGAGACGGTTGAGGCGGGCGAGTTCAGGCACGATGGCGTCGGGGTTGTCCCAGGCGAGGCCGCGGCTGGAATGGACGTTGATGCGCTCGGGGGCGAGCCATTCGCCGCCACAGGTGAAGCCGAAGGCGCCGCTGACGCTGGTGAGGGCGCAGAGGCGGTGTCGGAGGAGGGCCCAGGCCCGGCCGCGGGCGGCCAGGCGGTCGTTGTCGTGGGTCTCGCTGTAATGAACGAGCAGGCCCACGCGCTGGCTTTGGCGCAGGGCGTGATCGAGATAGCCGGCGACTTCCGTGCCGCCGTAGTTCTGGAAGAGCTCGGAGTAGGCCCACTGCAGCCCGCCCTCGGTGAGCAGGGATTCCGTTGCCTCCCACGCGCCGCCGAGGCCTTCGAGGAGAAAGACGGTGTCGGGAAACTCCTGTCGGACCCGGGCGGTGAGGTATTGCCAGACGGGCAGGGGGACCTTGTAACCGGCGTCGCAGCGGAATCCATCCACGCCGCGACGGCACCACTCGAGGAACACTTCCCCCAGGTGATGCCGGAGAGCGGCGGACCGATGGTCCAACTCGACGAGGTCCTCCCAGGTGGTGCCCCAGGCGCCGGGGCTGACGAATTGGCCGTCGGGGGTGCGGGTGAACCACTCGGGGTGCGCTCCCTGGAGCGTGGCACCCCAGCCGGTGTGATTGATCACGACGTCCAGGAAGACCCGTCCGCCGTGCCGATGGACGGCGGTGGTGAGCTCGCGGAACTGGTCGGTGCCGGTGGTTCGCCGATCGAACTCGACCAGTGCCGGATCGACCTGGAGCAGGTCCTGGCAGGCGTACGGACTCCCGAATCGCCCGAACCGGCCCAGCGTCGTGGGGGTCGGATTCACAGGCAGCAGATGCAAAATCCGGCAGCCCAGCGTGTCGAAGATGTGGGGCAGGACACGGATCAGATCCCGGAACTTGCCCGACGGGGGAATCACCGTGTATCCGAGCTCGTCCAGCGAGCGCAGCCGGGTCTCGAGCGCCGGATCGCTTGTCGTCCGGGCGGCCCGAGTGGGACCGAACACCCGGGTGAACGCGCAGTAAAGCGCATTCGCCGTGCGCGCGCTGTTGGGCTGGACGTTGATGCCGACGTCGGGGCCCTGGGGCCAGTGCTGCCAGCCCCGGGGATCGATTGCGTACGCCTTGGCCCGGAAATAACCCACCTCGACCAGGGGCAATCGCAGCTGCCAGGACTCCCCGTCCTGTCGCAGGGGAAGATCCCGCCACGACGCCAGCGTGGGAGGACGCCGGTTCTCGACTGAGGCGATGATTTCCGCGCGTGCGGCTTCTGCGCGCCCGAGATTGGTGCGGAGGCAGGCTCGCCATCCCGAGGGCCAAGGGCGGCCCTCGCCCGCCTCGAGGCGAAACGTCATTGTGTCTCCGACAAACCGGACCCACCGCTCCCCAGGCGCCGGGTATTGAACAAGATCAGCCATGGTCGTTCACCGACGTTTGCCGCCCGGCGATCGCCGGGACGGCGTCCACGGTCTCACCGGGCCATTGTCCACACAAGGCAACCCTCGACGCAAGACCTCGACGCGAGGGAATGTCTCCTTCATTCTTGAGGCGCATGAGCCGGAAATGGACGGTTGTCGCCTGGGTCGACGCGATGCGGAGGAGTCGGGGCCGGTGTGTTGTCCTGGGGATCCTGGCGGGGGTTGGCGGGCTGTGGCCTGCGGGATCCGCACAGACCAACGTGCCGCCGCCCTCCCGGGTCTCAGAGCTGCGCGAGCGCCTCGAGGCCCACGTCGCGGCGGAGCGCTTTCGGCATGCCCAGTGGGGCGTGCACATTGTGGCGCTCGAGAGCGGCCGTGTTCTGTTCAGCCACAACGCCGACAAACTGATGATCCCGGCGTCGAACACCAAGCTCTACACGGGCGCCCTGGCGTTGGATCGACTCGGGCCCGGGCATCGGATTCGGACGTCGTTTTACGCAACGGGCCGGCCCAGCGCCCGGGGCACGCTGGCGGGCGACCTGATCGTGTACGGCCGCGGGGATCCCAGCTTGGCGGCGCGGTACCACGGGGGAGACGTCGATCGCGCGCTTCAACCGCTCGTCGAGGCGGTGCGGGCAGCCGGCGTGCGGCGGGTTCGAGGAGACCTGGTGGCCGACGACAGCTACTTCACGGATCCGCCCCTCGGCTCGGGTTGGAACTGGGATGACCTGCAGTACTACTACGGAGCGGAAGTCTCGGCCCTGACCGTGAACGACAACGCCCTGAACGTGATCGTGCAGCCCGGGCTCGTGGCGGGGCGTCACGCCGCGGTGTCGTTGCTGCCGCCCGCCCCCTTCATGGTCATCAGCAATCTCTGCCTGACGGGTCCGCCGGGTTCATCGCCGGCAGTGGACCTCTGGCGGCCGCTCAACCGGAACGTGCTCGTGGTCACCGGCCAATTGCCGGCCGGGGCAACCGGCCACACGGACTCGGTGACGGTTCATCAGCCGGCGCTCTGGTTCGGTCACCTCCTCCGGGAGTCGTTCCGCCGACACGGCATCCGGGTCGATGGCCGTGTCCGCGCCGCAGGCGAAGCGGTCCGCGGCCGGCGGAGCGGGCCCAGCGGTCCACTGCAGGAATTGTGCGCGGTGGAATCGCCGCCGCTGTCCGAGCTCCTGGGCCGCATGCTGAAGCCCTCGCAGAATCTGCACGCCCAGCTGTTGCTGCTCCAGGTGGGGGCCATGGAACGCCGCGCGCCGTTCGAGGCCGGGAAACCCGGCGCAGCGCTCGACGCCGCCGCGCCCGCCGGGCTCAAGGCGATGGACGCGTTTCTCGGCCGGGTGGGGATCGAACCGGGCACCGTCCTGCTCGAGGAAGGTTCCGGGCTGAGCCGGCGCAACCTGGTGACACCGAAGGCGACGGTGCGTCTGCTCGAGTCCATGGATCGGCATCCGCACGGCGCAGTGTACCGGGCAGCGCTGCCCGTGGCGGGCGTTGACGGGACGCTCCGGTTGCGATTGCGCCAAACGCCGGCGGAGGGCAATGCCCAGGCCAAGACCGGGACTCTGCGCTACGTGGTTGCGTTGTCGGGCTACGTGACGTCCGCCGCGGGCGAGCGGTTGGCGTTCTCTCTGATGCTGAACCAATACCGAAGCGGCGATCCCGCGCGGTCGGCACGGGCGGACCTCGACGCGATCGTGGCCCTGCTGTCGGGATTCACCGGGGGCAGCGCTGCATCCGTCGACGGTCAAACACCCCGTTGAACGCCGGCTCTGCCGCCCCCCCCAATCGGCGATCCGCCCCGAATCCGTGCGGAGATCCTCCCTCGCCGATTCAGGACGGAGCGCAGATTACGGTCCCCGCCAAGCCGGCTCTGCCGCCGTCCCCAATCGGTGATCCGCCCCGAATCTGTGCGGGGATCCTCCCTCGCCGATTCAGGACGGAGCGCAGATTGCCCTCCTCGCGAAGCCGGCTCGACCGCCTCCCCCAATCGGCGATCCGCCCCGAATCCGTGCGGAGATCCTCCCTCGCCGATTCAGGACGGAGCGCAGATTGCCCTCCCCGCGAAGCCGGCTCGACCGCCCCCCCCAATCTGTGATCCGCCCCGAATCCGTGCGGAGATCCTCCCTCGCCGATTCAGGACGGACTCGGCCCGCGGCTACAGACGGGTGCTGTCGCCGCCCGCGGTGAGGGCGGGCGGGTGGAGGCTGAGATGGAAGTAATAGAGGGCCACGACAACCAGCGCATGGCGGATGTGGCCGCCCGCGACGAGGGCCGGCAACGCCTCGAGCGGCTCGAGGCGGGTCACCACGTCCTCGCTGGGATCAAACTCGACCGCGTGTTCGACGACGCAATCCTCGATCAAGACCGTGTGGCAGATGTTGTTCAGGATCGCGGGGTTCGGCGCGATCCGGCCGATGACGCGCGGGTTGCGGCCGGCGTAGCCGGTTTCCTCGCGGAGCTCACGGATGGCCGTCGCCACCGGGGAGTCGTCGGTGGGATCCGTGACGCCACCGGGGATTTCGAGCTCGACGGTGTCCGTGCCGTGCCGGAACTGCTCGATGAGGACGATCTTCCGATCCGGGGTGAGGGCGATCACGTTCACCCAATCGGGACAATCGAGCACGAAGAAATCGTGGGGCTTGCCGGTGCGCGGCGACTGCCGGATGTCCCGGCGCACGCGGAAGACCCTGTAGTCCGCCTGCATTTCTGATCCCAATCGCGGCCATGGCGCAATCATGGGAGAGAGCCTGTCGGGACCGGCCGGGTTTGGCAACAGAGTCCTCGCCCGGACTTCTGCCGCCTGCTATACCGGCCGTCAGCCGGCCGTGCCTGCGCTGCGGCCCATGGGTTGAGCGAAGCTGAGGCCAGGACCGGCAACGAAGAACGGCCGGCGGTTCAGGGCCGCTTGCGGAAGGTCGCGTGCATGAAGAGACCGTTTGTGACTGTCATTCTTGCCGGGGGCAGAGGCACCCGGATGGGATCGGGCGATCGTCACAAGGTGTGTTTCGACGTGCTCGGGGTGCCGGTGATCGTGCGAGCGCTCGAGACGTACAACCTCTGCGGATCCCGGTTGAACATCGTGGTCGTGGGCACCAAGGCGGAGGAGGTCATGGCGACCGTCAACGAGCGGCTGCCCGGCACCGTGTTTGCCTATCAGGAATCACCGCGAGGGACCGGCCACGCAGCCCGCAAGGCGGCGGATATCCTCGAGCGCTCGCGATTCGACGGCGATGTTCTGGTGGTGGCGGGAGACAAGCTGATCGAGCCAAGGGTCATCCGGCAGCTGCTTGCCGCCCACTGGCATTCCGAGGCCGATGTCACCCTGGCGACCGCCCGTCGGCCCCCGGGATCGAGCACGGGCATCCTGTTGAGAACCGCCCGGGGCAACATCGTCGGCATCCTGGAAGAAGGGGAGCGGCAGCGGCGACTGGCTCTGGCGGCGTTGGGGAGGGACTTCGGGCGGCGGGCGGACTTGGGCCGGGCGGAGGTCGAACGGCGGGTCCGGGCGCAGTGCGACGCCAAGGCGGCGGCGGCCCTGCTGGCCGAGCTCGAGCGGGGGGGGATGACGGCAACGTCGCTGGACCGGGAGACGTTCAGGCACGCCTTCGGCGAGGACGAACGCGCGGGCGTCTTGCAGGTCGGGTGCGAGGCGGTCGAGGCCGCCCGGATCCTGGATCGGTTCGACCAGATGAACCTCTCGACCTATGTGTTCCGGGCGGGGGTGCTGTGCGAAGCGCTGGGCCGGCTCCGGCCGGCGCGCGGCACCCAGGAGGAGTACCTGACGGATGTGATCGAGATCCTGGCGCATCGGACGCCGCCGGCGCGCGTGGCGGGCTGCGCCGTGGCTGATGTGCGGGATCTGATGGCCTACAACAACCCCACCGAACTGGCCGCGCTCGAGGCGGAATACCGGCGCAAGCACGGGCCTGACGCTGCGGTCGAGGCGGCCGTGTCCCCGCGGACACTGGCTCCGGCGGGCGCGTGGGATCGCCTGCTGAAGGCGCCATCGGCGGCGGCGAGGCGTCAGATGCAGCGCGGGTACGGAGACGAAGTCCCGTGGCTGGAGTTGGGTCGGGCGGTCGAGGCGTTCATCCGGAGGTTCGGTGCGGCGCGCGAGATGGCGCTGATCCGATCGCCGGGCCGGATCAATCTCCTGGGGCGCCACATTGATCACCAGGGCGGCCCGGTGAACGTGATGGCGATCAACCGGGAGGTCATCGCTGTGGCGGCGCCGCGCACGGACGATGTCGTCTCGATGGCCAATGCGGATGAAGCCCGATTCTCCGGTCGGACGTTCCGGATTGCGGACCTGGTGGCGAACCTGGACTGGGAAGACTGGCAGGGAGTGATCGATGGGCCGCGGTTGCAGCGGATGCTGGACGAAGCCCGGGGCGACTGGGCCACGTACGCGAAGGCGGCGGTGTTGCGGCTGCAGGAGCAGTTCCGGGACCAACCGCTGCGAGGGATGGACTTGGTGGTCGCCGGCAACATCCCGATGGGCGCCGGGTTGAGTTCGTCCTCGGCGCTGGTGGTCGCGGTCGCCGAGGCGGTCACCGCATTCAACCGGCTGCCGGTCAGCGCCCGGCGCCTCGTGAGCCTCTGCGGCGAGGGCGAGTGGTTCGTCGGCACCCGGGGCGGCGCGGCGGATCACGCGGCCATCAAGCTCTCCCGACGGGGCTGCGTCACCTGCGTCGGCTTCTTCCCGTTCCGGATCGAGGATTCCGCGCCGGCCCTGCCCGGGCACGACCTTATCGTCTGCAATTCCGGGATCCACGCGGGCAAATCCCATCGGGCGCGGAACGCCTTCAATGCGCGGGTGACGGCCTATCATCTCGGCCGGTTTTGGCTCCGGCGGGCGCGGCCGGACCTGGCGCCGGCGATCGAGCACTTGCGCGACGTGACCGCGGAGCGTCTGGGGCTGCGCCGGGCGGAGTTCGCCGCGCTGCTGGGGCAACTGCCGGTGCGGTGGAGTCGGCGCCAAGCCGAGGCGATCCTCCGGAAGGAAGGGCCCGCGGAACGGGAGCGGATCGAGCGGTTGTTCATGACACACGATGCGCCGCCCGAGGGCTACGCGGTGCGGGACGTGGTCCTGTTCGGCCTCTCGGAGATGGCGCGCGCCCGCCGGTGTCTCGACCTGTTGCGGCGTGGCGACGGGCGGGCGCTGGGCCGGCTGATGACGCTCTCGCACGACGGCGACCGTGTCTCTCGACCGACCGGGCGCGGCACCTGGCGACGCGCGGTGCGGTCTGTGTCCGATGCGGATCTTGCGGCGTGGGGCGGGCGCCCGGCTTCTGAGGGGGACGTTGGGGAGTTGACCGGGAGCTATGCGTGCAGCACGCCGGAGCTGGATCGGATCGTGGATCTGGCGTTGCGCTGTCCGGGGGTCGAGGGTGCGCAGCTGGCCGGCGCCGGCCTCGGCGGCTGCGTCATGGTGCTTGCACAACAGGCCCACACGCCCGACGTCCTCGCGACCCTGGCCGGACACGGGATTCAGGCGGAGGTGTTCCGCCCCATCGCGGGCGCCTGCGCGCTCGAGATGGCCTGATGGGCCAGTCCCCGGGCGAAGGACCGCGTGGAACCAGAACGCCTTCCGGGGCGCGGGTCGTCTGACCCGCAGCGGCCCGGTCAGCGGACCCGCCTCGCTGCGCTTCAGGAGAAGCGCGCGGATGGGAACCGCTACTTGAGGACGGGGCGGAGGAGCATGTTGCGGTAATCGACCGCTTCGTGGTCGCCCTGAAGATAGAGGGGGCCGGGCCGGGATTCATCGGACCAGAGGGCGCCGCCGGTGCAGCCGAGAACCGGCTGGTTGTTGATGATCGTCACGCCGTTGAGGATGACCGTCAGATGGCGATCGACGAGCGTGATGTCCATGGTCTGCCACTCGCCGGGGGCCTTGGCGGGGTTGGACGAGGGGGTGATCCGACTGTAGAGCCCGCCCATGCCGTGGGAGTCGGGGGCCTTGTTGTAGCTGTCGGCCACCTGGATTTCATAGATGCCGCGGAGGTAGATGCCGCTGTTGCCGCTCCGCGGGACGTTGACCTCCAGGGTGAGATTGAAGTCTTCGAATTCGCGGTCGGTCCGGAGGTTGCCGTAGTGCTTGCCGGAGTTCTTGTCCGGCCGATTCACGAGGCAGCCGTCCTTGGCGCTCCAGCCATTGGCAGCGCCGGACTCGATCAGGCGCCAACCGGCGAGGTCGCGCCCGTTGAACAAGCGGATCGGCTCGCCGAACTTGACCTTGCTGAGATCGGGGGCGGGCGGGAGGTCGGGGATGCGCTGGCCGGTGAACCGGGATTCGTTGATGCCGAGGCCGTCCTCGCGGGGGCTGTAGAGCGTGAGGTTCAGGGTCGAGCCGTCGCGCGTGGCGATGATGGCGTCGGTGAACTGCTGGGTGCGGATGACCTTGCCGTCCGCGTCCTTGCGGCGGACATCGCGGCTGCGGGTCACATACAACACATCGTCGCTGAAGAAGACGCTCGATACGGGGACGACGCTGCCGCCGCCCCAGAGGATGCTGGCATCGTACCAGCCATTGGCCTTCGTGATGCCGAGCCAGCCGGCGCCCCCGCCGGGGATCGTCAGGGCCCAGCGGCCGAGGAAACCGTCATCCGCCAGAGCCGTCAGCGAAGCGCCGACCACCAGACTGCCACAAAGAAGACCGCGCAGGGCGCGCCCAAAAATGCCGTGAACTTGCATGGCGTCGTTATGGGCAGAACCCGGCATCGCGCCAAGGAAAATCCGATCCCGGACAGGATAGGGGGACAGGTTCACAGTTGGGCTGCCCCGGAGCGTACGCCACGGCGGCCGATGAAATGGTCACGTTCGAGAAGGCGGCCGGCAGGTTGCAGTCCGTGCGGGTGCTGTGAGCCATCCCCGCGACGTCGCCGATGCCCTGGCGAATGCGGCAGCGGGCTTCTTTCAGCTCATCCGGCCGTGACGGTTCCGATTGTCCGGAGGAAGGGGCTCACGAGCCGCCCTCGGTCGGTTTCAACCAGGGAGTGCCCGACCAGAACCACCGGGAGGGCTTGAGCGTTTCGGCGTGGCCGTCGACGAAGGCGACGGCGCTGCGCCCGCCGTGGCGCGGGTGCGGTCCACCCCAGTTGGGATCGTCCGACGTCACCCCGCCGGTGTTGGGGGCGTCGTTCCCGGGGTCGTGAATGATCCAGCAGCCAGCCTTCTCGGGGGTGATCGAGGTGACGCACTTGAGGGGGTCGGTGGTTCGCTGGGGTTTCGTGCCGGCGTCCGTGAGATGCACGGTTGCCGTCGGAACACGAACGGCGGCTTCCGTCAGCGATGGCCAATCCTTGATATCCCAGACATTGGGCCAGTCGCAGCCGCCCAATCGGAAGTTCATGCCGTAGTTGGACACGGCCTTGTCCGGCGCCTCGCTCGGGTAGTTCTGGAGGAACTCCTTGAACTTCTTGGTGCGCACCGGGCAGAGGAGGAGATTGGTGGATTGCGAGTAGGGGAGCAGGAAGTTGAACCAGGCCTTGCGGAAGACGTTGTTGCCGCGGACTTGGAAGGTGTGGGGGTACTTGCCGTTGAAGTCGTCGGCGTAGACCTTGGTCGCGATCATGCACTGCCGGAGGTTGTTGAGGCACGATGTCGCCTGCCCCTTCTGTTTGGCCTTGGACAAGGCGGGGAGGAGCATCCCGGCCAGGATCGCGATGATCGCGATCACCACCAGCAGCTCGATCAGGGTGAACGCCCGGCACGGACGGCCGGAAAAGCCGCGCGTGTCCTGCAACGACCCTCCTTGTCCGGAGGACCGCCTCATGATGGGGGGAAGTAGGAGCATGGGTTCAGGGGGTGGCGGGCTGCCGATCGAGCCGGAGGACAATGTCGTGGACGAAAAGCGGCGAGCGGAGGCGGGCGATGCCATGGAGGTGATCCTGGGTGCCGCGGGCGATGACCTTGCCCAGCACCGGGCAGAACCACGCGACCCGGTAGAACCCCGGCGGCAATTCAAGATCGAGGGTCATCGATCGGTAGGCCGGCTCGGCGTCCGCAGGCGGCGGTTTCTTGGCCTTGTCCGGCCTGAGGGCGACATAAACGGCGTAGGTCCGGCCCGGCCGGCTCAGGGCGCGGGCGGTGCAATCGTCGGGAACGCCGCCCTTGACCACGTCCGCATCGGGAGCCAGGCGGACGACGCCGAGGCCGTCGAGGAACCGCCGCAACGCGCCGAACTGGCGCCGGAGCTCCGGATTGCCGCCGCCGGGCTGCGTGGCCGGATACCGGAACCGTCCGTTCTCGTGCCCGACCGCAAACGAGTAATCCAAGTGGTTGAACAGACCGCCGCCGGCCATGAGGAAGTTCCAGGCCTCGACCCGGTAGGGGAGGTCGTTCGTGCCGTTGAAACCCGTCTCGTTGTCGCCGATGACGCGGTTCAGCCCGTAATTGAGGGGGACGGCGTCCGGCGGGGACGCGTAGTGGAAATTGAAGATCGAGACGGCAGGGTGGGGTTTCTCGACGCGCGCCTTGCCGTTGGCGATGTTCTGCGAGATCAAATGCCGAACGGACAGGCCGCGCTCGGCGTCGGTGATCACCTCGGCGATGTGATGTTGCCACTCGATGGTCACGCCGCCGAAGTAGGGCTCGTTGCAGATCTCGTAGTAGAGATTGTCGAAAGGGGCGAGCTCCGCGACGATGCGCCGGACCATGGCCTCCTGATGGGCCAGCAGACCGCCGTGACGATCGAGGGTGTAAACGTTGGTCCGGGCGACGGTGCCCACGCCGTTGACGTTGTTCGAGGCGTTCAGGGGACTGAGCCGCCATTGCGATTCGTCGTAGAAGGGACAGAACAAGTTCAGCTCGACGACCACCCCCCGGCGGGAGGCCTCGGCGAGAAAGGCCTTCAGCCGCTCGAAGTACGCAGGGTCCCATCGCGTCAGGTCGAAGCGGTTCCCGCCGTTGGCGTAGCCAGGCTGGGCGCTGCGGGCCCAGGGACAAAGGAACCGGCCGGCCGCGGGCGCCAGGGTGTTGCTGGCGATATTGAACGCCCCCGGCGGCTCGACGTACGCGCCGGCGAACGTCCGCGTCAGGTTGAGGCCGTCCCGGGCAAGCGTTCGCAGGTAGCGGACGTAATTGAAGTCGCGGTTCAACACCGCCCCGTAGTGCTCGCCCGAGGTCACGAGCACCGTGGGCTGGCCGCGGAAGAGGAAGTAATGCGGATTGTCCGGGTAAAGGGTCAGAGGCACCGCCGCCAGCGGTCTCCAGGCGAAGACCAAACCCAGGAGAGCGCCCGGAACGAGCACCCCCCGCAGGATCGCGTGTGTCATGCCCGCAGACAACGACAGGTCGCGCCGGGTGGCAAGTGCAAAGAACAAGAGGCGGGACTTTCGATCTGGGCTGCGAGCTGCCCTTTTCAAACCGATGTTCAGTGAGGACCCGCCCCTTCGGGTCAATCCCCGTCACGCCGAGGCTGAGACAGCTTCTGGATGATGGCTGCGCCTAGGATGAGCGCGGCGTCGACAAGAAAAGCGTCTTTGAGGTGCGCATTCTGCGGGGTCTCAGGGGCGAATGCTCTATCGAGCGCTTTCGCCGTACCTGCAAGCTGCTTGCTCTTCTCGTTCACTTCCGGGTCCCGCGGTGTCTCGGTTGGCTCGCGCGTGGCGGGCTCCCGAGAGTCGGGGCGCTCCGAGGAAACGCGTACTCCTTCCCCAGTGTAGCGAAGATACACGGTCGCCTTCTCCGGCGCTTGCTGGTCCTGCGTCTTGACCGATGACTCGGTGGCATCGGGGCGTCGGCCCTCTCCCTGTGATCGTCCCATTTCGGCTTGGGGTGCGTCGGGCGCCACGCGCTCAAGGCGCTCCATCAGGCCCTTCGCATCAGTCTCGGTCGGCCGGTCGGTCGATTGTCCGACGGTCTTCGTGTCGCGGGCATCAGCTTGCCCCTGCAACTGCCGCGGAGACTCGTTCGCCTCGCTATCGCGCGTGTCTCTCATGGTGTTGCCGCTCCCGGAAACCACTTCAGGAGCAGTTCTGGTCGAATCGGAGCCCGGCGGCCGGAATCCGTGGCCATCCAGAGACTGTCAAAAAGGGCGGCAGCCATTTTTGAAGACTGTTCGCCATCTAGACTTGCCTCCGGGAAATGGCTCCGGACGCACTCCGTTGCCTTGGCCACCAGTTCGCTCATTACCTTTCCAGCCTGTGGATCATAGGCTTCATCCTGGGGCAGGCTCAAGAGTAAAGCGATTTGCTGTTCGAACAACTTGACCGCCTCGCCAAGTCCCACGTCCAGCAGGACTCCCCGCTCAATGCGGAGCAACGTCGCCTTTTGTCGTGCTTGATCGAGGTCTTCCTGCAGCCGGGATAGCATGTCGTGCCTCAGCGGTTCGCTGGTCGGGGCTATGCGGTGGTCATGAGCATACCCTTCGCCTGTCACGGCGGGGTCTGCGTCAAGCCCGACGTTCGCACGCGTCGCCTCGTCGGGTCGCGGCGGTCTGTATCGCGGGACTTCGAGGAACGTCGTTCGCTGCAGGCCAACGGTGAACAACGCAGCGTGGCCCGGGGGGAGCTTCGCCAGGAACTCGGCTTGCTCCTCGGACATCACCATCGTGCGGGCGACCGCGAGCCTGTCGTCAGCATCGCGCAGTTGATGGACGATCTGTGTGCCGGTGTTGCGCATGGCGTCCGGGGCCAGCTTCTGAGGGGACTGGTCAGCGATGATGATGCCCTCGCCGTAAGACCGCATTTCGGCAAGCATGTTGGCGAGGGTCTGCACGGCTTGGAACAGAGCATTGCTGACATCAAGGCCGGAGCGATCCTCCGTTCTGGGGAACACGTTGTGAGCTTCCTCGATCACCGTCAAGTGCCTCAAACTCGAGGCCTGCCCCTGCACCTCACGATACTCCCGTACGTGAACAAGGAGGAACAACGTCAAGAGTATCTTGTCTTGCGTCCGCAGGTCGTTCATCTCGATGACCGTCGGGCGCGTGTAGAGCCGGCTGGGGTCTACCGAACGATCCGTGTTCAGCATCTTCCCGAGGCTGCCGGCCGTCAACGGATAGAAGCGGCTCCGGATCGCTCCGCTGAGATCGGCAGTCATGTTTGTGCCGTAGCCGCGTCTGGCGATGACGAGTTCGGCGCGCTCGAACAAGTCCTCCATCGTCGGGAATTGCCTTTGCGGGTCGTCGCTTGCCACCGTAGACAGGTCTTTCCACCCGCAATCTCCGTAGCTCTCCTCGAGCGCTTGCTGGAGGATTGACGGCAGCACGCCGAATTGAGGCAGAGCCGCTTCAAGGCAGGTGAGGACCCGGCCCAGATGGGTTTCGATGCGGACACCAGCCAGCGGCTGGAGCGGATTGAAGCGCAGCGGAGCTGCGGTTTCATCCCCGGCCGTGAACACGACGACCTTCGTCGGATCCTGCCCCTTGGGCTGATACCAGCAGCGGACTTCACTGAGGCCCCGGTACTCCTTCTTGGCGGGTTCCAGGACGAGAAAGGGAACGTGGTGAGCATTCCACGCGTGATGCAGCAGCGTGAGCGTCGTCTCCGTCTTCCCGCTACCTGTAAACCCGGTGATGAGCACATGGCGGGTCAGGACCGACAACGGGAGGCGGACTTGCCTTCCGTCGAACAGTCTGCCGAGTGGAATCGATGGCTGGTCGGGAGGAGGGTCGAGAACCCTCGGTCCGGGAGAGAAGTCCGGCGGGAGTTGACACACCTCGATCCCCGGGAAGCCGGCTTTCACGGAGATTGGGAGGCGGAAACACGTGGCTGCGCCCCTGGCATCCATCAGCATCGTCACACAACGTGGCGACGGGCGCTCGGGGAGCGGGGAGATCCCCGGATCTGGCGGTGATCCGCGGAGAATCTCGTTGACTTTGTCCAGGTCCCGCTTCGTCGTGACCGGTACGACCATGGCTTGGGACTCCAAGGGCAGGCTTAAGCCGCCACCGGCCGTGACCGAGGGATGCTGGGATTCGATGTCAGCCGCGAGGATGCTCGCGACGGTGCGGGCGGTGTTGGGGCACGGCGACATGACGAAGGTCTGGACCCAAAAAGCGCGATTGAGTCGCTTCAACTTCTCACCGATCACGTGAGCGGCGGAGGCTGCCTGGGTGTTCTTGTGCTCGCCCGTTGCCCCGGGGCTATACTGATGCCGCGTGCAGGCCAGCGTCTGCAGTCTCATGGACAGGTTGCAGATCTCCATCTGCTCCCTTAGTGCCAGGCTTCTCGGACTGACCACAGTGCAGAGTCGCGTGGGCGTGCCATGCGCGAGCAAGGATCGGATGGGGGCGGAGAAGACGCCTGTCGGTCCCCACCACGCCCCGCAGGCGTAGAACTTTTCGTTAACCAACGGGTTCAAGCTTGGCTCGATCATTGCTTCCCACGGACGCACCTCGAACACATGCCAATCGTGGTCCAACTGAAAAGGCTGCCGATCCACTGGTTGCACTGGAATGCGGAGCGCCCTGAGACCGGCTGAGAGACGACGCTGCGCCGACCTGCAGGTCGCATCGGAATCTCCGGATGCCCCAGCAAACAGATGGATGCAGTTCGCAGTGGGATCCGAGTCATACAGCAGCAGGTAGCACGTACTTTTCGTCGAATCGGTGTCATCTACCCAAAGGCTCTCGACGAACCGGCACCACCGGTCTAGGTGTTCGAGCATTCGGCTATTCGCATCTTCAGCTAGGAGTGTGTGATCAAAGAGAAAGTCCGGAACGTAGGGTATCCGAAACATGCAAATCGTCGGCTTGCTATTCATACTGTGCAGTCTCCAGGATACGGGACACTGACCGCTCAGCCCCGCCCTCGCCCCATCCGATGGGGAGAGTGTGGCCGGACGGCGGGTTAGGCGCATTGTATCGCCTATCCCACGGATTCGTCTGTAACCGCGCCTGCGCCTTGGAGGCCATGCGAACACATCGCGTGGGACATGCGATATTCCTACAGCCGCTCATACGTTCCATGAACATGCACCCCGGACGCGCGCGTCCGGTGTCAGCCTGCCAGGCAAAATGATTCGGATGAACCCGCTCATCAGGGTGTCAGGACGCGCAGCACAACGTCCTCGAGCCGTAGTCATGCCATACGCACAATGCCTTTACTGTACACAACACCCATGGCGGCTGCATGCGACGCTTCGATCATATCCATTACTGGCTTATGCGCCTCGTAGCCGCTCAATCGAGGAGCGTCGTACTCAATACCTGAGTACTCGCCGAAGACCATCTTCGCCACCCGTGAAGTGAAGAGCTCGTCCAGGTAGCAGGCAAGGTTCGCGAGGATACCTAAGCCGGGAAAGAGGCACATTTTCATCGCAGTAAAACTACGCGAGGAGAGCCGCACCCGTGGGCTCAGTGAGAATGCGTCTTTGTAGAACGTCACACTCGCTCCTGTGCGCTGCATGGCACAGAGGTAGACAACCGTGGTAAGATTCTCGGGAATGACTTTTGTAAACACGACTGCATCGAGACTCTCTCCGACAATCCGAACGCCGGCTGCATTGTCGCGAATGAGTGCAGCCTTGCCGTACCAGACCCTGATGTCTGTGTGGTCTTGGATCTCCAACGCGTTAATCATGCTTGGGATGTAGACCTGCAGCAGGTCTTCTAGCGTGAGCTTCTCCCTGAGGAATCCGACACGAATGCCGTCTTCTTGGATTGGCAACATCATGTCGGGTTCGGTGATACGCGGGATGGTGTCTAGGGCGAAGGGTTTGGCTTGGTCGCGCAAGGCCTGCGGATAGGCCCTGATCAGCAGACGCCGGTTGAGGCGCGGTGCCTCTTCGGGTGAGCACTTGTTGATCGTGTCCAGAATGGCAGGATCGAGTTCAATGCCGAAAAAGCGATCCCCGTCGTAAATGAGGCCTGCGTTGATAATGCGGTTAAGATCAGCGACCAAGGTGCGGCGTAGGTCTTCCTCTGGCAACAGCTGCCCAGGGGCGTTGATCAGCGCGTCGCGTGCCGGCTGTGAAAGCTGCTGGGCAAGCCACGCATCGAGCGGTCGCTGCCTCAAACGCAGCGATTCGGCGAGTGCGTCCATATTCTCGATGTCGGATTCCGAGAAGGCGCACGGCACGATGACGTCAAGGATGGTAATGCCGGATTCACGGATGCGGACGAGGCGTCGCCCCATGGCGCGCCGAACGGCGCTCGTCCAAAGGACGAATAGAATGAGTGGAGCCACGTGTGTGAGGAAGTAGAGCGTGAGGACCGGGCCCCAGGAGGAATCGTTCATTGTTGGCGAGGGCTAGGTGTGGTGGAGGCTGTTCTTTGAATCAGGGGTGTTGTTTGCCAACAAACCTGCTGTCATGTCGCAGGGTGTCAAGGGCAAACACCGTAAGGGCCGCGCAGTTTTCAAAACCGGACGGGTGATTGGGGGAGGTTCGAAAAGAGGAGTACGGGTTTGGCGGGGAGGTCTGGTCGAGCGCGGAGGACGGCATGGTGGCCGGAGGGGTGATGGCAGAGAACCGGGCGGGATCCTGGGGCAGCCTCGACCCTGAGGCGTTGGGAGCCGATGGGGACGCGGCCGTCGGGGCCGACTTTGATGGGGGTAAGCTGGCTCCAAACGTAAGGCCAGCACGGACCGTTGGGGGCTGGGCGCAGGACCGAGCGGCGTTCTTTGAGGGCGAGGTTCCAAGCTTGCTGGGGTTTCATGTTCAACTCGCGATGGACCTCCTGTTCGTTGCGGTGGAGGCGCAGGAGATGGATGTGGGGATTGGCGTGGTCCAGTTGGCCGATGCGTTCACTGGCGAAGTGGGCGGGCAGGCGGGCCTGCCAGAATTGATGTTCGCGTTCGATCTTGCCCTTGGCCTCGGGGGTGGGGGCGTACCGCAGCGTGACCCCGTAGAGACGCAGGGCCCAGCCCAACTGGGTGAGGCTCTCGGGAACGGCGGTGAAGAAGAGGCTGTGGTAGTCGACGTAGAGTTCCAGCGGCAAGCCTTAGGGGCCGAAGGCCAGCGGCAGGAAGTCGAAATAGGGCGGTTTACTGGAGAGCCGTTTACGCAGCAGGCCAGTCACCTCGCTCGGCCAGGCCCGCGCATGGTTCCCTCCGGATCGAGGCGGGGTCCATTGGGTTTCCCGCTGCCGGGCACAGGCCCGCAGGTAATCGGCGTAGAGTTCGTGGAAGCGGCTGCGCGAGAGCCCCAAACGCTGCGCGCCCTCTGCGTCTTTGCGTTGACTCCCCCCGCCCGGAAGGAAACGCAAAGGCTCGAAGACTCCAAGGCGCCAAGGGGAGAGGAAAGGCATCCCGCCGTCGTCGGTTATCTGTCGTCTGTCCTTTGCAGTGCAATGGGTGAGAATCGCGCACGGCTGACACGATGTGCAGACAGCGAAATGGGGAAGTGCTTCACCGATTCGGGCACAACCGACCCGACGCGGAACACGGCGATTGGCGGGCATCGACTTCAATAAAGCTCGCAACCGTCACGTGTTGGACGCGGTCGTGGCGTTATCGACCCGGCCTGAGGGCTTCACCATCAGCCAACTGGCAGAGACGGTGCGGGAACGGACCGGTTGGAGGCCCCGACGCTACGGTGTCCGCCAGGCCGCCTACGATCTGGCCAAGCTCCGCGGCAAGAAACTCGTTCGACTGCCCCCCCGCTCGCGCCACTACCAGACCGACCCCCTGGCATGCGCACCATGTGTGCCTTCCTGGTGCTGCGCGAGCACGTCATCAAGCCCTTGCTGGCCGGAGTCGTCGCCCGCCAGGGTCGCCCCCCCAAAACCATCGATCCCCTCGATCAACACTATGTCGCACTACGACGTGAACTACAACGAACCTTCCACACCCTCGGCTTGGCCGCCTGAAACCATTCCCCTCCATCGACAACATGTTGGTAGATATTTTCTGACAAGGGGCTGGCGAGGCGCCGCCTCAGACCCAGTCGAGTCCTCAGGTTCATGAAGACCCTGCTGTGCCTGCCCACCCTCTCTTCCGCGCCTCGCTAATGTAGAGTCCTCGACGGCAGGAGGGACGGCCTGGCACGGCAGGGACCAGACTTGACCTGTTGACCCCATATTCCACAAGTCGAGGACTCTAGCCGGGCGGCCCCCTGCAGAGAAGGACCGCCCGACTCCTGCTGTATGCAGTCTCCAGGCGGCGCTCAGGTCGCTTCCCAGCGTTGCCCTATCCTCCGCTGAAGCGCAGCAAGGATACCACCTGCCACACGCTCAACAAGGGGGCCGTCGCAGAAGTCCGGTTTTGCTCGCACCGCGACAGGACAAACACCGTAAGGCTGGTGAACTCTGGACGGCACGGCCGATTCAGCAAGTTGCCTCGGCAGCGCGCGGAACTCGAAGAGGCGTCCGCTTACTAGTGCCGAAGCGGGTTCTTCCATCGCAGTCGGCGAAATCGCGAGAAGTCGTTGTCCGTGGATTGCAGCTCGGCATTATGCTCGACGGCAAGTGCAGCCAGATGGGCATCCGGAACCAGGTTCGCCGTCGCGTTCCCGTCCTCGAGCATCTGTTGAAAGATGGACCAGTGCATCCCGGTTGGCTGGATGATCCGGACGCACGGCTGATCGAGCCAGCTCTGGACGCGGTCCGTCGCTTCCCGAAGGGTCAGAGGACGCTCATGAAGGCGGGGGTTTGTTCCGATCCGGACGAACGCGGTCAGCACCGGCCAGCACAAGCAGACAGGAGCCGACCCGCTCAGTTGCGCGTCCCACCAATCGCGCGCCGCCGGGTGGAGTTCAGAGAGGCTGTTCTCAGCATAGAGCAACAGGTTGGCGTCCACGACGATCACGGGTGGTCCTCTCCTTCGCCGCGGACGAGCAGTTCGGTAACGTTGTCGTAGCTCAGTCCGCGGCGCAAACCGAGCGGGCGCGGGTCGGTCCGGTAGGGCTTTGCCGCCATGGGATCCAGGACCTGATCCAAGCCGATCCGCAGCGCTGCGTTGATCACTTCCTTGAGGGGCTTACCGAGTTTCGCAGCCCCAGCTCGCGCCCTGTCGGCAACGTCCGGGTCAAGCGTCAAAGTGGTTCGCATGGAGCCATCATGATGCATAAAAAACGCATGTCAAGGTGCCTCAAGTTGTCAAAAAGCAATGTGCCCGCGGCCTACCCCCTGTTCACCTCTAGCGAGGCGCGCCTCAGACCCGGTCGAGTCCTCAGGCTCACGCTCATAGAGCAGCACCGTCTGCTCGAGCATCTCCCGGTCAGCCTGCCAGTCGCTGCGGGTCTTCGAGATCGACTGGTGGATCTCGACCCACTGCGCCAGGGCGGCACGGGTCTCGGCCACCGACGACGACGCGGCCTCGCCCCGACCGGCCGTCAGGACCGCCAGGGCAAAAAACAGAATGCCTGCTGTGCACCAACGCATGGCCCGACTGTCGAAAAGTCCTGTGACAGACTTGTGTCGGAACCGTCACGATGTGGTCACGAGTGGGGCGCGCCACCCAAATGTCACCAAAGCCCGGTTGCGGTTTCGATTGTCCCCGGTAAGTTCCCACAGGGCGAGGGGCGGCGGTCCTCCTGGTGCCGTTCGCTGCTGGCCTCCTCACGACCATGGTTGCCCTGGATGACGAACTGCCTTTCGCGGCAGAGATCGAGCGCATTCGAGCTGCGGCGGTTCAGCGCACGCTGCGTCTGCGCCGGGTCCGGAAGTACTGCCTGCTCGGGGGATTGGCAGTGGGAATCCTGGCCTGGCATGGCGTGCCGCCCCCGGATCGCGACGGCATCCACTTCGGGTTCACTCTGGCTCTGGCGGCGGCGACGTTTGCCGGCGGCGGGCTCCTGGGGCGGTTGTTGCTGCCCAAGGCCGCCGCGCAGTGCCCGCAGTGCGGATGGGATTGGGACGCCGAGAGCGAGCACGACCCGCAGCGGTGGCTCGCGTGGCATCGGTGTCCCCACTGCGGACTACAGCTAACCCATCTTCCGCCGTTGTGAAGGTCGCTGGCTTAATGTGCAGGGGCTTGCGCCCGCCAGACCCCGATTTTCTCCATTAGACCGTCAGAAGAGTCCTCGACTTGTGGAATATGTGGCCAACAGGTCAAGTTTGGCCCCTGCCGTTCCAAACCCGCCCCCCCCGCCTCCGAGGACTCTGTGTTAGCGAGGCGCGGGAGAGAGGGTCCGAAGAGGCAGGAAGGCTACATGGGATCGCGGACTTCGTTAGGTCTGAGGCGGCGCCTCGCCGGCCCGGAAATCTCACAGAAGAACCGGTGCCAGGATTTCCGGGCTTTTGTTCCAGCAACCAGCGCCAGGCCGGTTGGGCTTCAGGCAGGGCGGACTTCAGTGCGGGGGTGAATTCGTGGTAGAGCAGCATCCCCTGGGCCTGTTTCGAACGCGACTTCCCCAGGACCATGGCCGCTTCCTCACGGTGTGCGGTATCCGGGTCGGTCAGACTCCAGCAGGTGTTCCAGAAGGTCGTGCCTTCCTCGTTGCACAAGTCCACCTCTCCGCCGTCGGCGTAGTAATAGAGCGCGCGACACTGGCGGCGCAGATGGAGGAAAACGGTCGTTTCCAACTTGCGGCCGACATCCCGATCCGGGTGTCCCTGGAACGCCGCCACCAAGCCCGGGTCAATGACGTGCAACTTCTTGGGGTTGTGAGCCTGCTTGCGCAAGGACCGTTCATGCTTGGGCAACAGGAACAGCAGGAAGCTGTCCTCCAGATAGCCCAGGTATTCGTGCAGCGTGTTCTTTGACACGCTGAACCCGAGCGAGGTGAAGTCACGGTGGAGCTTGCTGACGTTGACCAGCGTGGCCGTGTTCCGGAAAGCGAACCGCAACAGCTCGCGAATCAGGGTCTCGTTGCGCAGGCCGTAGCGCTCGATCACGTCGCGATAGAGCATGAGCGAAGCGTATTCACCGAGGATCAACGGGCGCAGGGTGTCTTCGGCCAGCACGACCTCCGGGAGGCCGCCCCAACGCAGATACTGCTCCAGCGCGCCGCGCACCTCGCTTTCGCTGTTCGGGTGCGAGGGCTGCCAGACGATGCCCCGGAACTCGAGCATCTCGGCGAAGCTGAGGGGAAACACCTCGAGCGTGAGGCTGCGGCCGCGCAACGCGGTGGCGAGATCGCGCGTCAGCAGCTGTGAAGACGACCCGGTCACGAACACCTCGATGTCCTCCGTGTCGTGCAGACGGCGCACCCACCGTTCCCAGCCGGGGACGTTTTGCACCTCGTCCAGGAAGAGATAGCACCGCTGGCCGATGGTCTCCGGGAACAGCTCGCGGTGGCAGCGGAGAACCAGGTCCAGCTCCTCGGCGCGCAAGGGCTGAAGCCGGTCGTCCTCGAAGTTCAAGTAAAGCAGGCGTGGGCGCCCAATACCCTGTTCGACCAACCTCTGGATCGTGCGGAAGAACAGAAACGTCTTGCCCGAACGTCTTACGCCCGCCAAGCCGACCACCTTGCCCGATCCCAACGGCAAGTCCAATTCCCGTGCCCGGCACTTGGGCAGCAACCGGGAGACAGACTGCTGCAGGACACCTTTCAAATTGTCACTATTCACAGAGTCAAAATCGCAACTATTGTCACTCCTTGCAAGGACAATGTCGGGCAATCCGCGGTCGAGGGACAGAAGGTGCCGATGTCCGCGGCCAAGGTGGCGCCTGCGGATCCCGCGCGGCGGTGGAAGGCCACGGCTGCCATGGCTTCTTTTCACGGGCGGTTCGCGTCCGGGCCGAACCCAAACGCCCGCAGAAACTCATCCGCGGACGCCTCGATGCAGACCGGCCGTCGCCGGAACGGGTCGCGGTAGGCCAGGCGCACTGCGCGCAGCGCCAGCGGGAATGGCGCCTCCGACTCCACGGTCGCGGCTGCCGTGTTTCCCAGCCGCGGCGCGGAGCCATACAGCGCGTCACCGACCACCGGGCATCCGGCCGTTCTCAAGTGCAATCGGATCTGGTGGGTCCGCCCGGTGACCGGTCGCGCTTCGACGAGTGTTCTGCCCTCGCGCCGGGCGAGAACTCGAAACGAGGTCTCGGCCTCCTTGCCGCCGCGGCGATCGAGGCGCATCCGCCCGATGTGGCCCGGATCCGGGCCGATCGGTTCGCGGCAGGTCCACTCGGGCATGGCGGGCAGGCCTTCGACGACTGCCAGGTAAGTCTTCGCCATCCGACGGGACTCGAAGAGCGCCGCGTAGGTCCGTACCGCCCCGGGGCTCCGGCCAAAGAGCAGCACACCCGAAGTCTCCGCATCCAGCCGGTGCACGTGGCGCAGGAACCGGAGATTGCGCGCGCGGGCCCAGTACTCGCGGCCCTCGATGGACGAGGTGATGGCCGCCTGCAGATTCCGCTGGGTCCGCTGCCAGGAGAACGGGACGAGCATCCAGCCGGCCGGCTTGTCGAGGGCGATGACCGCGCGATCCTCGTGGAGGATGGGGATGCGGACGAGGTGCCTGCCCTGGCCCAGCTCGACATAAGGCGGTACGGCCATGCTCGCGTTACGGCTCAGACCGGCCGGACCTGGCGTCGATCGAATCCGACGGGGCTCATTCGGCCAATTCCAGCCAGCCGAACCGGGCCGGCGTATGAGCGCTGGGCTGGGCCACCGGGCTCCACGCGAGGAAGGCCTTGTCAGCGACGCTGTGCCGGTAGAGGTTGAGCCGCCAGCGGGCGCCCGGGGCCGGGGCGGTCACCCCCAGCGCCGCCAGCGGCACGCGGATTTCCGTGGTCCAGAGCGACCGCTTCGGATCGATCCGCACCGCGGATTGAAAGCCGCTGGTCCACTCGAGGCTCTTGGCCGTGGGTTCAATCAGGAGATCGAGAGCCTCGCCGGTGGGGGCCACTTCGAACTCCGCGTAGCGGCCGGGCTGGGCAGGGTCCGTGCCGAGAAACACCTCGACGACATCCCGGTCCCAGAGCCCGGCCCGTTCGGTCTTCCGCTGGGCGGGCTCGAAGAGGGTGAGCTTGCGGAACGGCGCCTCGAACGCGAAGTAGACATAGCGCTCGGACCAGAGGGCTCGCACGGTGGCGGCGAGCGCCGGCCGGGCCGACCCCTCGAGCAGGGTGCGATCCACGAGGGCCACGGCGGCCTGGGCCCAGGCCTTGTCGCGCAACCGGCCGTCCGGGGTGAAGTCACGGTCGATCCGACGGGCCTCGAGGACCGGCAGCGGCAGGCTGCGGACGAGCAACCGGCGGGCGTTGTCGAAGTAGACTTTTCGCAGCACCTCGGCCGGCAAGCCGATCGCATCGATGGTCCAATCGCCCTGGATCGGGGTCATGTGATCGAACTGGCGGTCGTTGGTTTCGAGCCAGCGCCAGTGTTTGGCGAAGAACTCGAGCGCCTGGGCGTCCGTGGGCGGGGGCTCGTTGCCGCTCGAGCCGAGGATCAAGCGTTCCTGGGGCTGGTTGTTCCGCATCCAGCCCAGCACCTGGAAATCGGTTCCGAACAGAATCCGGTCCGCGTGCTTGATGAACAGCTGCCGGACCCGGTCCGGATGATGGCGTCCGATCTCGGGGATCCGGGCGGCGAGATCGGCGTTGAAATTCGGCCGGCGATCCAGCGCGGCCTCGACCCAGTCCAGGTCCTCGGCGTTGTTGGCGAAGTGGACGCCGACGAACGTGGTCTTGGGATGGCGGGCGACGACGCGGTCGAGGGCGTCGAGCAACTCCTGGAACGGGGGGTACTTCTGGGGATCGCCGAACCACCAGGACGGATGATCCTTGAGTTCCTTCCAGCGCTCGTTCGAGGCGTCGTACGGCCGCCAGAACGCCTGCGGATCGGCGACATGGATCGAAACGGGCATCCCGAGCTCGCCGCAGCGCTGCCAGACCGGGTCGAGCTTCGGGTCGTCCACGCGGATCAACCGGCCCGCCTTGTCCTTCAGGTACAATCCAAGCCGCTTGTACTCCTTGAGCCCCGCCGCTCCCAGGCGATGCGCCTCCTCGACCTGGCCGACCGCTTTCGCCGAAAAATCGGCCTCGTCCCAGCCCGAGAAATCGAGGCTGAAATAGTGAATGAACCGCCCCGGATACAGGCGGTCCGCCAATTCGCGGGCTTTCTGGAATTCCGAGATCTGGCCGGGGGGATGGGTGACGTACCCGCCGCTCAAGTTGACGACCATGCCGATCCCGGCGGCATCCATGATCCGGACGGCGCGCGCGAACTGGGTTTCGCTGGCGGTGATGTGCTGGTGAAGGTCGATGAGGCGCTTCTCGGCGCGCCAGCGGTCGGCCTCGGGCAGCGTGGCACCGGGGCTGCCCGCGCTCTTCCCGGTCCCTTCCGCGGCCAGGCTCACCGCCCCGGCTGTGGCGACGGCCACGAAACCGGCAAGGAACGTCTTCCAACCCGGCTGGACGATGCGCTGCAATCCGTGGGTCTTCATGAGGAGTCCTAATTGGCGCCGTTGACGACCTGGCAGGCCCAGGACTCGAGCGGACGCTGGCAGCGCCGGGCATAGCCCTCGGCCATGTGCCGACGGAAGTCCTCGACCGCGGCGGGCCGGACCAGGTTGAGCGTGGCGCCGCCGAAGCCGCCGCCGGTGAGCCGCGCGCCGATGCACGCGGGGTGGCTCCAGGCCAGCTCGACGAGGACATCGAGCTCCGGGCAGCTGTTGAGGAAATGGAGGCGAGAACTCTCGTGGCTTTGCCGGAGAAGCTCGCCGAAGCTCGCGAGATCGCCCCGCCGGAGCAGATCCGCTCCCCGTTCGACGCGGTCGTTCTCGCCCACCACGTGCAAGGCGCAGCCGTACTGACGGTCGGTGAGTTTCGCCCTCCCCGCTTCGAGGTCCGCGGGATTCACGAAGCGCAGCGCCCGGACGCCCAGGGCGGCGGCGGCGGCTTCGCACAGGGCGCGTCGTTCGTTGTATTCGCCGGCCACAAGCGCGTGCTTGACGCCGGAATGGCAGATGACCACGGCCATGTCCGCCGCCAGGGGCGTCCAGTCCACCGACAGGTTCAGGCAATCAATGAGCACCACCTGGGCGGCGCGGCCGAACAACGAGACGATGTAATCCAGCAGGCCGCACTTGACCCCCACGAAGTGGTTCTCCGCAGCCTGGCAGACGTGGGCGAGGATCATCTTCTCCGCGGCGTCCAGGGGGGGAAGAACCCCCCGCGCCCCCCGCGCCGGCGCCGTGCCCACGCCGTCGGAAGTGAGACGGTACGGATACAACTTCCGCACCGTAAGAGCCGTGCCGACGAGCATCGCCGCGGAGCTGCTGAGACCGCCCCCGAGCGGGATGCTGCTGTCCAGCAGGAGGTCGAACCCGCCCAGGCGCGCGCCGCGCTCCTGGAGCAGCCTGAGGATCCCCTTGGCGTAATCCGCCCAGGGCACCGCCGGATCCGGCTCGATCCGATCCAGGGAGAAATGGGCGGTCTCGGGAAAGGCGGTCGATACGAACTGGACCTCCCGATCCGCGCGGGGGGCCGCCGCCAGGCGCACGGTCTTGTCCACCGCCAGCGCCATGATCAGCCCCAGGTTGTAGTCCGTGTGATTCCCGAGCAGCTCGACCCGGCCCGGAGCGCGAGTCAGAGCCTCGGGCGGACGCCCGAACCGGGCTTGGAAACGGGAGGTGAGCTCGGCGGTCGCAGATGCGTCCATGGCCTGATTCTCGCATGCCGATGCCGCCTGGGTCACGCGAAAACGCGCTTCCCGCGTGCCTCGAGTGAGGCGAGGCACTGGCGGTGCGTGGACCGACACCGGGTGGAACCTGCGGGTTAAGCGAGGATCAGGGGATCCAGGTCCGATATTGTCGGCGGGCGGGATTCGTGGGATGCTGCCGGCTGGCGCATGAGTGAGGAACTCCAACACGAATGCGGGCTGGCGTTTGTCCGCCTTCTCAAGCCGCTGGGCCACTACCAGCGTCGTTACGGAACGGCGCTCTACGGCTTTCAGAAGCTGTTTCTCCTGATGGAGAAGCAGCACAACCGGGGCCAGGACGGCTGCGGGATCGGCTGTGTGAAGCTGGGGATGCCGCTGGGCGAGCCGTACATCTTCCGGGAGCGATCGGCGGCGGCGAACGCGCTCTCGTCCATCTTCCGCGTGCAGACCAAGCGCTTCCGCAAGCTGACCCGCAACGGAACGTTGGATCCGGCCGATGCTTCGAGTGTGAAGGCGGAGTTCGACTACGGGGGGGAGCTGCTGCTCGGGCATCTGCGGTATGGGACGTCAGGCGTGTTGGGCGACGCCTCGTGTCATCCCTACCTTCGGCGCACCCCGTGGGAGACGAAGACGCTCATGGTGCTGGGCAATTTCAACCTGACGAATGTCCACGAGCTGAACGAGCGCCTGATCGAGCACGGACAGCACCCGGTGTTCGGGACGGACACCCAGACCGTGCTCGAGGAGATCGGGTTCCAGCTGGATCAGGCTCACGACGCGCTCTATCGGTCCCTGCGGGGCCGGGGCCTGGCCGGCCAGAAGATCCAATCGGGCATCGCCGAGCGCCTGGATCTGGTCTCGATCCTGCGCAAGGCGTCGTCCGGCTGGGATGGCGGCTACGCCATCGTCGGCGCCATCGGCACCGGCGACGCCTTCATCCTCCGGGACCCCAACGGGATCCGTCCCGCCTACTGGTATCGAAGCGAGGAGCTGGTGGCGTTTGCCTCCGAACGGGTGCCGCTGATGACCGTGTTCGATGCCGAGGCGTCCCTGGTGCGGGAGGTTCCGCCCGGAGGAGCCGTCCTTGTCCGGCGCGACGGCCGGGTCGAAGAGGCGCGGTGCGTCGAGCCGGGGCGGCCTGCGGCCTGCTCGTTCGAGCGCATTTACTTCTCGCGCGGCAACGACCCGGTGATCTACCGCGAGCGCAAGGCGCTGGGCGCCGCCCTCGTCCCCCAGGTGGTCGAAGCCATCGACAACGACCTCGAGAACACGGTCATCAGCTTCATCCCCAACACCGCCGAGGTCGCCTATCACGGCCTCATGGACGGGCTGCGGGTTCACCGGCGCCACGAGGTCGCTGCCGCCCTGCGCACCGCCGCCCAGGAGGGAACCCTGAACGAAGCGCGCCTGGACGAGCTGATCCTCCGCAACTGGCCTCGAGGCGAGAAGATCGCCCACAAGGACATCAAACTGCGCACCTTCATCAGCCAGGAATCGGACCGCGCGCAGCTGGTCTCCCATGTCTACGACATCACCTACGGGGTGGTGCGCGAGACGGACAACCTGGTGGTGCTGGACGATTCCATCGTCCGGGGCACCACCCTGCAGCAGTCGATCCTCAAGATCCTCTCCCGGACGCGGCCCCGGCGGATTATCATCGCCTCGACCGCCCCCCAGATCCGCTACCCCGATTGCTACGGCATCGACATGTCGGAACTCGGCAAGTTCATCGCCTTCCGGGCCGCCATCCGCCTGCTCGAACGGAGCGGTCGCGAGCGCCTGATCCGCGACCTGTACGAGGAGTGCCGGCGCGAGATCACCAAACCGCCCGGGAGCATGGCCAATGTCGTCCAGCGCCTTTACGCCCCTTTCGCCGACGAGGAGCTGTCCTCGGAAATCAGCCGGATGGTCTATCCGGACGTCCCCTGGTGGCGGGGCGAAGTGCGCGTGCTATTCCAGACGATCGCCAACCTCCGCGCCTCGCTCGATCCGGGGTGCGGCGACTGGTATTTCACCGGCAACTACCCCACGCCCGGCGGGACCGCGGTCGCCAACCGCGCGTTCGTGGCCTACTACGAGAAGCTCAGCGGCCGGACCTACGATCTCCTGCTCTGAGGGTTGCGGCCGGGTGCCGCCCCTCACCACTGGCGAAGCCGCAGGAACGCGGCCGGGCCGGCCGCGGATTCCGCCGGGACGACCCAGCTCGAGCCGGGCAGAATCGGGCTGAGCGGCGCGGATCCGGACCAGCTCGGGTCGATGGACTCGACGCGGCTGACGCGCCCTTTGCCGGCCCAGTGCAGATCGAGTTCGCCTCCTGCGCCCCGTGCCAGGGTGAGCAGGGCTCCCTCGGGCGGGCCCGTCACATCCGTCACCACAAACAGGGCGTCCAAACCGAAGTCCGCCAGGTCCTCGAGCGGCGAGAACCGCCCCACCAGATTCAGGTTCCTCGAGATCACGTAGCCCTGGTCGCTGATCAAGTCGCCGTCGAGTACGTAGCCCAGCTCCTTGTCGCGGAACCCCTCGGCAACCGAGAACCAGATCTCCCCGCTCGGCCAGACGTGGACCGCATCCAAACCGTAGTCCGTGCCGGGTTCCTCCGGATGAAAGCGGGCGAGCAACTGCTCCTGCGTGGCGTGAATCCGGCCGCGATCAGACAACAAGTCGCCGTGCCGGATCAAGCCCAGGGATTCCGAGAAGGCGCCTTCGGTGGTCGAGAACAGGATCTCGCCGCCCTCGAGAACCTGGAGCGCGTCGAGGCCCAGATCGGGTGCCGGCGGCATGAAGCCTAGGCCCCGCACCAGCTCGCTGCCGCGGCGGACGATCTTGCCCTGGTCGGAAAGCAGGTCGCCGGGGCTGATCGTGCCCAGCGTCTTGCTCGAGGCCTTGGCGTCGAGGGAAAACCAGAGCTCGCCCCCCGGCACGATGTCGAGCGCGTCGAGACCCGGCGCGAGCGCCCCCCCGGGTTCGAGTCCCACCGCGGCGAGAAGCGACCCGGAATCGCGCACCAGGCGGCCGTCGGAGGTCAGCACGTCGCCCCCGGAGTAACGGGCGAAGGGAGGTTCCGACACGCCCGAGGTCATGCCGGCCATGGTCGAGAACCAGAGTTCGTGGAAGGGCGCCGCCCGGATCTCGAGGTGGTAGAACGACAGGATCGGCCCATCCTGTTCGAGGAGGTCGACCGCGATCATCGGCCAGAGGCGCGTGAGCTGGCCTTCGGGGTTGGTGAAGCGGGCTTTGCGTTCCCCCGTGGCAGTCGTGTCCAGCGTCCACTGCTGGCGCAGCGCCACTTCCCCGCCAACGCGAACCTCGCCCTCGCCGCGGACCCAATGGACGGGATCGGAGTCCGTGCGCAAGTCGAGATTGAAAATGCGGTACTGGGTCTCGATCGGGTTTTCGCCGACCAGGGCGAGGTCGAATTCGCCGCGCAACAGGTAAGGTATCGCCGGCCGGCCGCAATGGCAGTCGTCCACGAGCACGCTGTCGTCGAGGAGCCGGTAATGCCAGACCTGCCGGACGGGCGGCGGCTCATGGGCCTGCGCGGGCGTCAGCCCGGTGCCTGCGGTCAGAAGAACGAGGAGGAGGGCAGCCGGCCAGCGGGGATGACGCGGCGCGGGACGGAAGATCCAAGGAGGCAGGAGGGCATTCATGGGGCTGGGGACGGGCGTGCGTCGGAGATGCGCTCGCTAACGATTCGCGGCGAGCCACCGGCGGATTGCGGCGGCCTGCGGATGGCCGGGAGCGAGCTCGAGCACCTTGGTGTAGTGCTGCCGGGCGCGCGATCGGTCGTCGAGTTTCTGCGAGCAGAGGTTGGCCAGGGTGAGATGAGCATCCACGTTTCCGGGTTGTGTCGCCAGGAGCGTCTCGAGTTCCTGGGCGGCGTCGACCGGGTGATTCGCGCGGTCCAAGGCAAGGGCAAAATTGAGGCGGGTGCCGGGTTCACCGGGTTTGAGCGCGAGCGCGTGTTCGTACGCGGCGAGGGCTTCGGGCCACTGACCGGCGTCATGGGCCGCCACGCCAAGGTTGAACCACGCATCGTGAAAGGCCGGATCCGCCTGGACCGCCTGCCGGTAGGCCGCGATCGCCTGGCTTGGCTTGCCGGTCTTCTGGGCTTCGAGTCCTTCCTGGAACAAGGGCGCGGCGTGGGCGGTGTCGCCGGGAGACGGCGCGGAAGGACGCTGGTAGGCGTACCGCGGGAAGACCGGCGGCGTTGGCGGCGCGGGCGTGCGATTCGCCGGTTTGAGCGCCGCAGGGGCAGGGCTTGCGGCCGCTGCCGTCTCCGCCGTGGCGGGTCGTGGGGGTGGCAGCGGCGTGACCGCCGGTGTCGTCGCCGCCTCGGCCGCCTTCTTGTCGCGGCCGCCAAACAGGCGCAGCGGGTTGATGCGCTGCAAGAACGACTTGCGGGGTGCGGACTCTGCGTCGGATTGGGCTTGAAGATGGGGAGCGGAGGAGGGAACGGAAGGAGCGGTGGCAACCGCCGGAACGGTCGTGGACGGGCTCGCAGCCGGCGCAGGAGCAGCGACGCCCGCATCCGCCACCGCAGGCGGGCTGGCGCGGGCGGCGTTGGCGGCCGGCTCCGGCCGCGTCAGCGGCGGGGCGAGATCCTGGGCGGGCTTGATTTCGGGTTCCGGGGGGATTGTCACGACTTCGAGCGCCGGGGGCGGGGCCATGGCCGCGGGCGGGGGCTCGATGACTGCCGGTGGGTTGGTGGCTGGGGCCGGTGTGCTGGCGACGACCTCGGTAACCTTGGCCGTGACGACATTCGGCGGCGGTGGGCTGGGCCGGGTGACCCGCACTCCCGGCGGGGCGGCGGCGAGGTCAGCGGTCGGAGGGAAGGTCGCTGCGGGTTTATCCGGCGTTGGGGTGCGTGCGGTGGCATCGGGAGCCGGGCCCGGCTTGGGCTGTGCAGCGGTGGTGTGGTTGGTGGCGCTGGGAGCCTGCGTGAGCCGGACGGCGCCGTTTGTGGCCGCCGGGGATGTCAGGTTCGTCGTGGCCGCGCGGGCTTGGGTTTCGACTTCCAGTTGTGCGATGATCGAGAGGACTGCGGTGGGCGGGGGGTTGGTGCCGAGCGCCATCACGTAGGCGCGATACCGCTGGAGGGCGAGCGGTCGATCACGCAGGAGGGTCTGGGCGACCACGGCCTGGTTCAACAGGGCGGGCGGATGGTTGGTGACGCAGCGCAGCGCGGCGTGAAAGAAACGAAAGGCATCCGCAGGCTTTCGGCGCACAGCCTGGCTCACCCCCAGATTGTTGAGGGCTTCCGCCGCGATCGGCGGCGACGGCGAAAACTCGAGCACACGCTGGAATCCGCGGTCGGCTGCGTCGAGCAACCGGGCGCGCAGCTGGGCTGTCCCGAGCTTGAGCCAGCCCTGGACATCGTTGGGACGGTGGGTGACGTAGGTGGTGAGCTCGCTGATGGCACCCGTGAGGTTGTTCTGTTCGAGAAGAAGACAGCCACGGTTGTAGCGGGCGGCGACGAGATTGAAATCCTTGGCGAGGGCGTTTTGGTAGGCCTGGGCGGCCTCCGCCGGCCGGCCGGTGTAGTGATAGGCCAGGCCCAGGTTATTCCATGCGCGGGCCACCGCCGTGGTGTTGGTGGTGAACAGGGTGATCGCTTCTTTGAGCGATTCGATGGCCTTGTCCGGCTCACCGCGCTCGAGGCAGCGCTCGCCCCGGAGCAAGGACTGACGGCCGGGCGGGTCGCAGGCGGTCATGAGGCTCACGAGGGCCAGGCCGCAGACCAGCAGCCGCGTGGGGGTGCCGCCGCGGGCCTCCGTGCTCCGCTGTGGGCGCCACGCCGGACTGCGAATGCCGCCGGCACGGGCCCCGCCCCACTTTTTGGTGGTCACCATCGCGTCCGGTGGTAGCATCCGCGGCCCGACGAGTCAAGAAACGCACCGTGAAGTCCTGCTTCGGATCAAGAGCGTGCGCCAGGGGCTGGCGGCTGGGAGGCTGGCTGTGCCTTGTCGCCGCGCTGGCAGCCGGACTCAGGCTGCAGGCCGCTGACCCCACGAACGCGCTGCCGCCCCTGCGGGGTTTACTGGTCCCGCAGGCCCGGGTGGTCGTGGTCGAGGATCCCGCCGCCACGGCCGAGTTCAGCCCCCAGCCGCGAGTCCTGCGGCGCATGGTGGAACGGGGGCTGACCCAGCTCACCAGCAAGGCCACCGAACGCGACGCCTGGGCCACGCTCGTTTCCACCCAGGACGTCGTCGGCATCAAAGTCCTCGCCTCGCCCGGCGGGGGATCGGGGACTCGCCCTGCCGTGGTCGAGGCGCTCGTCGAGTCGTTGCTCGAAGCCGGCCTTTCCCCGCGGCAGATCGTGGTGTGGGACAAGCATCTCGACGTGCTGCGCCAGGCCGGCTTCGGCGCGGTGGCCGAACGGCATGGGGTGCGTCTCGAGGGATGCGTCGAGCGCGGCTACGACCCGGAGGTGTTCTACGAAAGCGCCTTCATCGGACAGCCGGTGTGGGGGGATCACGAGTTCGGCCAGCAGGGCCCGGGCGTGGGCCGCAAGTCCTACGTCTCCACACTGGTCACCCGGGAGTTGACGAAGATCATCAACGTGACGCCGCTGCTCAATCACAACCTGGCCGGCGTGTCCGGGAACCTCTACAGCCTGGCCTTGGGGGCCGTGGACAACACCGTACGGTTCCTCAACCACAAGTCGCAGATGGCGCTGGCCGTGCCCGAGATCTACGCACTGCCCGAATTGGGGGATCGCGTGGCGCTCAACGTCGTGGATGCGCTCCTCGCCCAGTACTACGGCGAGGAACGCAGCCTGCTCCATTACACCAGCGTCCTGAACCAGTTGCGCTTCGGCACCGACCCCGTCGCCCTGGATGTCCTCTCGATCCGCGAGCTCGAGCGCCAGCGCGAGCTGGCCGATGTGCCACCCCTCGAAGCGCCCGCCGTGCTCTACCAGAACGCCGCCCTGGTCGAAAACGGCGTCTGCGATCCGAAGCGGATCCAGGTCGAGTTGTCCCGGTAGCCTGCTCGCCCTGTCGCTGCGCCCCGCCGCGCAGTGCAATCGGAAGGAATCGTGCATGCCTGGCAAGAGCCTCAGGCAACGAAGTGCAGGACAAAGGAATTAGGCACAAAGGATTTTGGGACAGAGGAATTTGGGACAGAGGAATTAGGGATAAGGGAGTGGATGGCCTCATCCCCTTGTCCCCCTCATTCCCTTGTCCCCTCATTCCCTTGTCCCCCCATTCCCTTGTCCCCCTCATTCCCTTGTCCACTTGTTCACCCCCTCCGCTTTTGCGTCTTGCCCAGACGCAGCGCGAGTGGAGAATGCAGGGCAGACGCATCCATGAAAACGAATGCCACACCGCCTCGAGCCCGGGCTGCCATAGCCATGGCGGCGCTCTTCCTGGTTCCTTGGGCGCTCGCGCAACCCCGGTCCCAGGGACCCCAAGTCGTCTCGCCCGAGGTCGGCGCCGATCGCAAGGTCACGTTCCGCATCCTGGCTCCAAAGGCGGAGTCAGTGAAGCTGGGCGGATCGGACATTCCCGGCCTCGGTCAGGGCAAAGAGCTGGTGAAGAACGCCGAGGGGATCTGGGAAGTCACGCTCGACCCCGTCCCGCCGGGGTATTACCGCTACAACTTCAATGTCGATGGCGTGACGGTGATCGACCCGCGCAACCCGGCCACGAGCGAGTCGAACGCCAACACCTGGAGCCTGGTGGCGGTGCCCGGGGCGGAGTTCATGGACACCCAGAACGTGCCGCACGGCGCCGTAGCCCAGGTGACGTACTACTCGACCACGCTCCAGCGCTTCCGGCGCCTGCATGTCTACACCCCCCCGGGATACGAGTCCGGCGCGGACCGGTACCCGGTCTTTTACCTGCTGCACGGGGCCTTCGATTCCGACGCGTCCTGGAGCACCGTGGGGCGTGCAGGCTTCATTCTCGACAACCTGATTGCCGCCCGCAAAACCAGGCCGATGCTTGTCGTGATGCCGGCGGGACACACCGGCCCCTTCCGCTTCGGCGCGGGCTTCAATGACGAGTTCGAGCGCGATTTCCTGAACGAGGTGATGCCGCTGGTCGAGAAACGATACCGGGTTCTCGCGGACCGCAAGCATCGCGCCATCGCCGGGCTCTCGATGGGGGGCGCCCAGGCGCTCAATATCGGCATGGCGCGGCTGGACCAGTTCGCCTACCTCGGGGTCTACAGCTCCGGTGTCTTCGGGATCACGGGGGGCGGGATGGGCGGCGGCGCCAACGCGCCCGCCGGCCCGACCTGGGAAGAGCGCCACAAGGAAGCCCTCGATAACGCCGAGCTCAAGAAGGGGCTGCGCCGGGTCTGGTTCGCCACCGGCAGGGAGGACTTCCTGCTCCGGACATCCCAGGCCACGGTCGAGATGCTCAAGAATCATGGCTTCGACGTGGTCTACCGCGAGACCGAAGGGGCCCACACGTGGATCGTGTGGCGACAGTACCTCGCCGAGTTCGCGCCCCAGTTGTTCCAGGATTATTGAATCACCGCGCCAAGGCCTCGAACCCGATCGTCAGGGTTCCGCGGTACATCGCCGACGTAGCGCACCGGCCGGGCGGCGAGGCGTGGTGTCTTCCCTGAAGCCCTCAGCGAGGCCCACCGCCGCTTTCACGCGCTTGCGCGCCACCGCGCTCAGCAGCACTCCGCGTGCCCAGGCCGCAATGCCGCTGTCGCCTGCCGCCTCGACTATCCGCTCCTTGTCCTGCTTCTTCAGCCGGACATACAACGCCTCGCTGTGCTGCTGGTCCTGCGGCTTGGCCGCAAACCTATTTCTTGGCGGCGCTGGCATCGGATACGGTGGCCTGCAGCCCTGTCATCGTCAGCAGTGGTAACACGGTGAAATGCCCCGCTTCGTCGTACACGATCACATAGGGGGCTTTCGGTGCAAAAGAAATGTAATCCCGATGCGGGACCCGATATTCCTTGCCATCGGCCATGAGCAATGTGAACGGCTCCCCCCGAGCCGCGGCCGATTCAACCTGTTCCCTGTTCATGGAGGAACTGTCGCGCACCGCGCATGATTGCGCAAGCGGATTCTTGGCGCCATGCCAACAGGTATTCTCGCGACCTCACAACCACGAGACCGCCTGATGCCCAACCCGAAGCTGCGCTTGCGCGCCCAAGGGGCCGAGGTCTGCCACTCCCGCCGCATGTCGCTGCGAATGCCCGTCGTGTTGAGCCGCATTGGGCCCCAACAGTCCTGACGGGCGGACGAGAGAGCCTTGGACCTTGCGAGATCGCAAGCACTGAGGGATACTCGGCTCCATGAGCTTCGGTTGGATCGATGGCATGCCTGACCTCCCGCCACTCTCCTCCACGCAGGTGACACCTCATTTGCGCGCAAGCGTTTCTGTTTCGATCCCAGCGGCGTCCCTGTAACGTCTTCCTGTCATGAGAACTTCTCTATCCCTGGTCCTCGGATTCAGCGTGTTCACCTCTGTCTTTGGTCTGCGGCTGCAAGCGGACGCGGTTGCCTGGGATGGAGGGGGCGATGGCGTTGCCTGGAACGACGCCAACAACTGGGCTGCCAAAAGCCTGCCGACCCCCGAGGACGATGTGGTCATCAGTGGCGTTGGCGCCGGAGTGACCATCGTGCTCTCAGGGGACGCAACGGTCCGAAGTCTCGAGTGCAGTGCGTCGTTCACCGTGGCCTCAGGCGTCCTGAGCCTGACCCACGGGGAATCCCATGTGGACGGCGCGTTCACCGTGGCCGAAGCATGCATCCTGAGAGTCACCGGCGGAACAACCGTCTTCCAGGCGAATGGCACTGCCGTCGTCGACCGTGCGGGTCTGCAGGCGCTCGGTGGCGCGGTGCTGTCGTTGCCCGGGGCGGTGAGCGGAGGGGGTCAGGGGCAGCAATGGCGCGCGGAGGGGGCCGGTAGCCGGCTGGTATTGGGAGGGCTGAAGAGTGCGGTGGGAGGGCCGAGCTGGCAGCCGCTGTGGGTGACGGCGAGCGGGGGCGGACGGGTCGAGCTGCCGGGGCTCGAGCAGGTACCGGGGGGTCAGGTGAACGTGAGCGTGGATGGCGAGGGGAGCGCCGTCGAGATGCCAAAGCTGACGCAGTTGGCTGAGGCTTTGGTGGTGGATGTGGGGAATGGTGGGAGCGTTGGGTTGGCGGGGCTGGTGGATGGAAGTGGGGTGCATGTGACGTTGCGGGC
>JAKQDD010000212.1 GCA_029556615.1 Verrucomicrobiota bacterium
CATCGCCATGGGCGTGGACACCGGCGGCGCCGGCGACCAGGGCATCATGTTCGGCTTCGCCTGCAACGAGACCGAGGAATTGATGCCCATGCCCATCCACCTGGCCCACCAGCTCACGCTGCGCCTCACCGAGTGCCGCCGCAACAACATCCTCCACTTCCTCCGCCCCGACGGCAAGAGCCAGGTCACCGTGGAATACGACGGCAACAAGCCGGTGCGCGTCCCCGCGGTGGTGGTCAGCACCCAGCACCATCCCGAGATTCCCATCGAGGAGCTGCGGGAGCAGATCCGCGAGCATGTCATCGCTCCGGTCATCCCCGCCGACATGATCACCCCTGAGACCAAGTATTACATCAACCCCACCGGCCGTTTCGCGATGGGCGGCCCCCAGGCCGACTGCGGACTCACCGGCCGCAAGATCATCGTGGACACTTACGGCGGCGTGGGCTCCCACGGCGGCGGCGCCTTCTCGGGCAAGGACCCGTCGAAGGTGGACCGCTCCGCCTCCTACATGGCGCGCTACATCGCCAAGAACGTGGTGGCGGCCGGCCTGGCCGATACGATTGAGTTGCAGCTGGCCTACGCCATCGGCGTGGTGGAGCCCGTCAGCATCATGGTGGACACCTTCGGCACGGCCAAGGTGGACGAGGACAAGCTGAAAAAGGTCATCCAGGAGGTCTTCCCCCTGACCCCGCGGGGCATCATCGACCACCTGGACCTGCGGCGCCCCATCTACCGGCGCACGGCCGCGTACGGCCACTTCGGCCGGCGCGAACCCGGCTTCACCTGGGAGCTCACCGACAAGGTGGACGAGCTGAAGAAAGCCTTCAACCTGTAAGCACCGCCCGGCGGGAAATAGGTATAACGCGAGGGGACCTTCGGGTCCCCTCGTTCATTTAATGGTTATTGTCGATTGCTTATTTCTTAATGGCTATTTGGAAATGAGTCTGGCGTTACCGAGACGTGGGACCTAGGTTCTGGGACCTGAGTCCTGGGACCTGAGCCCTGGAACCTGGGACCTGGGACCTGGGATCCGCTAACTAGAACCTGAACCCAGATCCAATGTCCGAGTCCCGAGTCCCGAGCCCCGAGCCCCGAGCCCCGAACCCCGAACCCCGAACCCCGAACCCCGAACCCCGAACCCCGAACCCCGCGCATTCTCTGTGTCTTCTGCGCCCTCGGTGGTGACTTTGCCTGGCGGGGGGGTTGCGTCGGGGCGCCGGGCTGGACTATACTGCCCTTTTGCACCAACTCGAATATCAATCCCATGGGAGGCTTTCATGAATAATCTGGAACAGCAGCTCCGCGAGCTGGCCGCCAAGGTGGTGGAAAACAACCTGTGGCGCCAGCGCCGGTGCATCAACCTGATCCCGTCGGAAAACACCCCGTCGCTGCTGGTGAAGCTGTGCGAGATCAGCGACCCTTCGGGCCGCTATGCCGAGCACAAGACCGCGCTGAAGAAGGAGATCGAGGCCCTCACCGGCACCGGCGCGCTCAAGGGCGACCAGGTCTACTACTATCAGGCCACCGATTTCATCTACGAGGTGGAGGAGCGGCTCAAGCAGGAGTTCGGCGCCTACCTCGGCGCCTCCGAGGTGGAGGCCCGCCCCGTGAGCGGCCAGATGGCCAACGAGATCGTCTTCAAGGCCACGGTCAAGTTC
>JAKQDD010000217.1 GCA_029556615.1 Verrucomicrobiota bacterium
GGGGCTTCGTTGCTCCGTCGGTCGAGTATCGCCAGGGATACACTCCCTCCTCGCGCGGCTCGACCGAGCTCGCCGAGGTCCTCGTCCCAGGCCGTTTTGGGCGCAACGAATGTCCACCCATTTGAGGGACACCACACTAGCACATGCCGATTGACCGTGGCGGATGATGAGCCTAGAGTCCTCGACTGGGACTGAGGCGCGCCTCGCCATCCGGGGGCAACGTTGGGGGGGAGGAGTTGTGCTGCGTGGCGGGGAGCGGACGGTGTTGCGGAGGATCCTATGAAGAGCTTAAGGACGGTGTTGGGCCAACCCTCGTGGCGGCTGGCCAGCAAGGAGGTTGAGGTGTTCGTCACGCAGACGGGGGGGCACACCGGGCCGGTGACCTTTGACCGTTCCGGGCGTTGTCTCCAGCCGCTGGCGGTGGCGCCGTGGGCGGAGGAGGAGTGCGACCCCGGGACACCGGCGATCCTGAAAGTACTGCGCGGGGATTTCTTCTGTCTGCCGTTTGGCGGGAACGAGACGGTGGCGGATGGCGAGCGCCATCCGGTACACGGGGAGACGGCCAACAGCGTGTGGACCCTCGAGTCGCTCGAGGCCGGGCAGGGAACGGCGCGGCTGCATGCGTCCCTGAAGACGAAGGTGCGGCGGGGTCAGGTGGACAAGCATCTGCTGCTCGTGGACGGGCACGACGCGGTTTACAGCCGTCATGTGATCAGCGGGATGCGGGGGGCGATGTGTTTCGGGCATCACGCGATGGTGCGATTTCCGGATCGGCCAGGGAGCGGGGTGGTCTCGACGAGTCCGTTTGTGTACGGCCAGGTGTTTCCGGAGCCGACCGAGCGGCCGGAGCGCCGGGGTTACTCGATGCTGAAGCCGGGCGCGGAGTTTACGACGCTCGAGGAGGTGCCGACGCTGTTCGGGGCGTCCACGGATCTGTCGCGGTATCCGGCGCGACGCGGGTACGAGGACATTGTGATGATTGTGAGCGATCCCGACGTGCCGTTCGCGTGGACGGCGGTGACCTTTCCGCGGGAGCGGTATGCGTGGTTTGCGCTCAAGGACCCGCGGGTCTTACGTTCGACGGTGTTCTGGCTGTCGAACGGGGGCCGGCATTATCCGCCCTGGAACGGCCGGCATGTGAACGTGCTGGGGTTGGAGGAGGTGACATCGAATTTCCATTATGGCCTGGCGGAGTCAGTGCGGATCAACCCGCTGTCGCGTCGGGGCTATGCGACGTCGCACCTGCTGGGTCCGGAGAGTCCGACGACGATTCCGTACATCCAGGCGGTGGCGAGTCTGCCGGCGGGGTTCGATCGTGTGGCCGGCATCGAGGTGCGGACCGACTCGACGGAGGGGGTTGTGCTGCGTTCGGCGAGCGGGAAGGCGGTGCCGGTGCCGCTGCGCCTGGGTTTTTTGCGGGGCGAAGGCCGCTGAGATGGCCTTGACGATGGACTGGCAGCAGGGCATTGCGCTGGCGATTGTGGGGATCACCGCGGCGGCGATGGCCTGGCGGGTGCGGCGGCGGTGGCGTGGTTGGGGCGGGGGAACCGGCTGCGGCGGGTGTTGGAGCGGGAGGAAGGGTTGCGGCGGCAGCGGCGATCACGCTTCGGGTGGTCGAAGGCAGCCGATCGAGAACCGGGGGGCCCACTGAGGCCGGTCGGAAGGGAGTGTCGGGTGGTCAGGGGGTTGGGCGGACGGTGAGTCGGTAGAACTGGTTTGCGGAAGGGAGGTCGGTGTACTCGAGCGTTTCGTGGGATTGCCGTGCGGGCCAGGATTTTTGGAGAATCCAGGGGCCATGCTCGAGATCAGGGCGTGCGCTCAGTTCATAGCTGCGGCCGGCCCGGGCGTGGAACTGGAGCTGGGCGCGGCCGTCGGGTTGGATGGCGGCGTGCAGTTCGAGGCGGCTGGCGGGGTCTTGGGGGTCGGTATCGGCGGCGTACTCGGCGGCATTCGAGGCGTCATCGCGGTCCGGGTCTTCGAGTGCGTCGTCGCGGTTAGGATCGAGTTGGTGCTCGATTTCCCAATCGTCCGGGAGGCCATCGGCATCGTTGTCCTGGGGACCGGGTTCGGGGTCATCGAGGCCTGGGGACCCGGCGTGGTTGGCGCTGGCTCTCCAGAAGGCGGGATCGTCCCAGGCGGTCCAGGGTTGGGCGGGATCGCGCACCACGAGGGAATGTCCCGCGTCGAGAGCGAGCGGTTCCTTTTCGGTGTCGAAGGCGAAATCGAGGATCACCTCGCCGTCGGGGTCTTCGAGGCGGAGGGTTTCGCCGCGGTTTTCGAGGCGGCCGGTGAACGGACCGGCGACGGGCACGTTGGGGCCGTAGCGGCGCTGGAAAGCGGCGGGATCGGCGGCGACGACCAGGAAAGCGCCGGCGGCGAGGAAGGTGGGCGTGTTGGTGGGGAAGGCGAACCGGATGCCGTTGGTGAAACGGATACCGCGGAGGTCGATGGCATCAGGACTGGTGTTTTTGAGCTCGACGAATTCCTCCTCGGGGATCTCGGTGTCGGGGGCGCCGGCGGTGGTGGGGCGGAAGTGGATTTCCGTGATCCGGAGGGCATTCTGGGCTGGCGAGGGGGCTCCTTCATAGCTGAACTCGGACATGGGACTGCCTGCGGAATCGCTGAGGAACAGGGTTTCGCCGCGGGCCGAGAGCTGGCCGGAGTAACTACCCTGGACGAAGAGGCCTTGTCCGCCGGTGGGGGCGGTGGTACGGGTGCGGAACGCGGCGGGGTTGGGTGAGACGTAGAGCGACCCGCCGGCGGGGATGACGGTACCGGGTCGGAAGGTGAAGCGGATGCCGCCTGCGAGCTGCCAGCCGGAGAGGTCAATGGCGACGGGTTCGCGATTCGTGAGGAGGACGTATTCCTGGTCCTGGTTGCCGGAAGCGGGTTTGAAATCGGCGGCGAGGAAGCGGATAGCGGGGTGGGTGGGCTGGGTGGATGGGATGCGGTCGCCGCCGAGGCTGGCGTTGGGGTTTTCGTAAAGGAACTGGCGGCGGCCGGGGAGGTGGATATCGATGATGCGCTGGGCTTCGGGGCGGGTAGTGTTGCCGTTGCCCCAGGAACCCCAGCGGTTGTAATCGAGCTGGGCGTCTGAGGGACTGATGGTGGGCGGGTCAAGGAGGTCGAGGTGCTCGCGGATCCGGGCTTCGATGGGCAACTGGTCGGCGGGGGTGCCTGGGGGGCGGAGCCAGGCATCCATGACCGAGCGGAGGCGCCGGAGGTACATCCGGCGGAAGTCGGGGTGTTGGAAGATGAGGTTGTAGAGGCGGTTGGCGGGCTTGCCCTGTTGGGCGCTGTTGTAGAAGTTCAGGACGTTATCCTGGTAGAGCGTGTCGGTGAAATAGCCGGCGGAATCGATCCAATTACGGCCCCAGGAGAGGTCGACGTCCCAGGGGAGGATGGACCATTCGCCGGTGCGGAGGGTATCGCAGTAGACGTAGAAGTTCTTGTGGCCGTGGTCCTGGCTGCTGACGAGGGCGAGTGCGGCGAAGTAGCTGACGATCTGCGGCAGGTCGAGGCGATCATACGCGTAGCGGACGCGGGTGCTGAGACTTTGGGATTCGGCCAAGTTGGAGATGAGCGCCTGGAGATCGGAGGTGCCCTCGAACTTGCGGGTTTTTTTCTCCGCGCCGCCGACGGAATCGAGGGCATTATAGATCTTGTAGAGGGCGCCGTTGGGGTCGCGTCCGAACCGTTCCATCCAGCGGTCGTCGCCGTCCTCCATCATATCGAGGATGGCGTGGAACCGGCCGTTGCGCTGGACGCGGACGGGGAAGGCGAAGTGGCCGATGGATCCGGAAGCGGTGATGAAGTCGTAGGCGAGGGCGTTGCGGACCCGGGATTTATCGCCGTAGTTGGTGAGGAGCTTGATGTCCTTGACCGGGGTTGCGCCGGGCCGGTACTCGAATCGGGCGCCCTTATTGAAGTCGAGGTTATGCCCCTTCTTGGACGAGAAGTGGGCGGAGCTCTGTCCCCGGAGTCGGATTCGGATGTTGTCGTAGAACCTGGCGCCGAAGAAGACGGAGGCGCGGGTGCCGTTCCAGCTTTCGGAGGCGCTGGGGTTTTCGACCCAGAGGTGGAAGACGGGCAGGAGCGAGGCGATGGCGGGGTCGGCGACGAGAGTGCCGGCGTACTGAGGGGAGTCGAGAGGGTCGAGGAAGAGCGGCAGGCGCGACTGGGACCCGGTGTCATCGGAAGCGATGACGGCGTAACGGATCATCTGTCCGGCGGTGGCGGTTCCCGGCGGGAGGATGGCTCCGTAGACGCCGTCCCCGGCGGCGCCGTCGCCGTGGGCGCCGTCATCGGCCATGGGTCGGACGGTTTCCGAGGCATAGAGCACCCGGGAGACGAGGTCGACGCGGGTGACCGTGCCGAACATGGGAGTGACGCGCACGGTGATGGCAAGCGGGTCTGTGGCCTGGGGCACGGCGGGTTGGTGTTGGAGGTCGGTGAGGAGTGGGCCGAGTTGGGAGGTGCCGCCCGAGTTGGGTTCGCCCGGGGTGGGGAGGAGGAGGTACTGCCAGGCGGTTGTCTGGGTGACGGCCCGGTCCGCCTCGAGAGTCAGGTGGAAGAGAAAATCCGAACTGCCGGTTCCGTAGTTGAGGCCATGAACAGCGATCCAGTTGGTACCCACGGTGAAGCGGTCGGCGAACGGCCGGAGATCGAACATCTGGGGTACGACGGCTTGGTTATCGGGGTGATTGGCGGTGGCGCCGGAGGTTCCGGTGAGCGGTTCCTGGGCGTTGCGATCCGCCACGGGTTCACCATTGAGCCAGACGACGAAGCCGTCGTCGTACCGGATCTGCATCCGGAAGCCGCTGAGGCCGGCGAGATCGTCGATGACGAAAGGGATGCGGAGGAGGCAGGTAGCGTTGCGGTTCCGCATGGACGATCGGACGTCGGTGGTGATCAGCGTGGCGTAGTCTGCGGGTGAATCTTCGTAACCGACGGCGCAGGTGCCGGGGTTCCAGCCTGCCGCTGCGAAGTCGGGGTCGGTCCAGCCTGCCGGCAGGGAGGCGTTTGCGGGCACGAGCCAAAGGCTCGGGGAGGCGGGCGTGAGCAAGGGCACGGTTTGGGTCGAGGAGCCGATACCGAAGGCGACGTCGGCGGCCTGGAGCGGGTAGGCGGGTGCGAACGCGGACACGGCATTGGTGCCGGGGTCGATGAGGGCGAGGTACTCGCCGCCGGCGTCGAGTTTGAAGTTGGTGTGCAGCGGGAGGCCGGGGTCCCGTCGGTTCTTTTCGGAGGCGAAAACGACGAGGAACCCTCCCGGGGGCAGGTTGGTCGGTGGGAACTCCCACTTGGTGGGCTTTTCGGGGTCATCGGTCAGGTACCATCCCCCGAGATCCAGCGGCTCGGAACCCGGGTTATGGATTTCGATCCAGTCGGAGGAATCGCCGTCTTCGTCCTCGAGGGTATCGGTATTCGAGGCCATGAACTCGGTGATGGCGGGTGGGGGCAGGGCGTGCGCGCTATCAAGGGGACCCACGGGTGCGATCAGCAGGAGCCACGAGGCCCCGAGGCCCCGGGCGAGGGGCCACATGGACGTGAGCGGGTGCGGAACAAGACGATCTCCGGACATACGTTATTCGGACAGCATGGCAGCAAGATGCGAGCCGGCAAAGTGCCAATTGTCACTTGCGCGAACGTGAAACCGGGGCTAATTAATGCCACATATTTGAGAAGCCTGGCGACAGGCAAACAACACGAACGAATCAGAGGCTTTACTATGGCCACTCGCACGACGGGTCGGAAGCGGCAGACTTTTGCGTTTAATGCGCCTGGAGCGCTGAGCGTACAGCTTGTCGGAGATTTCACGCAGTGGCAGGAGAAACCGATTTCGCTGAAGCGCGCCGCAGACGGCGTTTGGCGGGCGACCGTTCTGCTGGCGCCGGGTACGTACCACTACCGTTTTCTGGTGGACGGGGAATGGCGGGATGACCCCGAGTGCACCTTGCGGGTGAACAATCCGTTTGGGAGCGAGAACTCGGTCTGCGAGGTTGGCTGAACGGAGTCGACGCAGGCCGGGGTCAGGTGGGGGGCAGGCCCCTTTTCTGAGGAGGAAGCGGCCACGTGATCGGGTGCTATTCCCCAGGTCAAGGACTGGGCTTTTTTCTGTATTTAACTCAAGTCATTGCAACAGAGTCATTTGGGAAAACCTCGGTGTTTGGCACAGAAGCTGATATGGAACATTGTCGATGACTGGACATGCGGTAAGGAGCATGGGCGGTCGGCAAACGAACGAGGCAGAAACGGAAAGGGTGTTGCGATGAGAGGTTTGAGGCGAATTCTCTGTGTAGCGGTGGCGGGGGTATGTTGCCTGGCGTGGAGCGGATGGGCTCAGGGCCAGGGGCCAGGCGATGGCCAGGGGCCTGAGGACAAGCCGGGTCCGAACTGGGGTCAGATTCAGGCCTATGTTCAATGGCTGAAGAACGACAAGGGGGTGAGACCGGAGCGGCCGCTGGATCTGACGAAGGTGCCGGAGGAACTCAGGGAGGAGTTGCAGGAGGCCATCGAGGAGGCGAAGACGGCGCGGGCGGCGTTTGTCGAGGCTCAGAAGAAGCTGCTCGAGCAGTGGAAGGAGGCGACGACGGACGAGGCGCGCCAGGAGCTTCGTGATCAGATGCGGCAGGCGCTTGAGAAGTTCCGGGAGGATCAGAAGGCGAACATTCAGGACATCAAGGAAACGCTCAAGCAGATCCGTGAGCAATTTGCGGACAAGCGCAACGAGCTGATTGACCAAGCCAGGGAGCGAGCTCGGGATCAGAAGGGAAATAGGGGAGAGTAGGCGACTTGTTCGGAGCCCGCGGGCTTCGGAGGGCTTGCCTGCGGGTGTTAGCTGGGGTAATCAACCAGGCGATCTGAGGTCAGGTCGCCTGGTTGTTTATTCAGAAGGCCATGCCGTGTTTCTCCCATGCGAGGCTGACCTGTGCGATTTGCGTGCTGGCGTTCGCGGTGCGCGGGCTGGCGGGGGAGGGCATTGAGGCGTCGCTGTCCGAGGCTTTGGGGATCAGCCCATGGAACCTGGCGGCTGGGGCGCGTGTAGGAGGTGGGTACAAGGACAACACGACCCTGAGCGCGTTCTCGGCCGATGCAAGTCCGTTCCTGCTGGTGGGGGCGGATGTGTTCGTGTTGCGGGCGCCGTGGGACGGGACGGAATTCCAGTTTCTTTTCACGGGGGAGGACCGCCGGTATCTCGACTCGGACGAAACGGAGAAGGAGCAGACGTTTCTGGCGAGCAGCCACGTGCGGCGCTGCTTTGACGACGCCTGGAAGTTGGGGCTCGAGGGCCAGTACTTTTATCTGGACCAGATCTTCGATGCGTCGGCCACGGAACTGGACGTGGGCGTGGTCCGGGCGGTCGGGCACAGTGGGCTGGTGCGGCCGTCGGTCGGCCGCGCCCTGGGGCGGGGCCTGTGGTTTGAGATCGAGGGGCTGGCGGGGCGGTACTTTTTCGAGGAACCGCTCGACGATTACTGGGAGCTGGGTCCGCGCTTCAGGCTTCGGTGGGAAAAGGAAAGAGGGGAGGGCTCGATGCTGCTTTTGACCTACGAGGTCTTGCGGAGGTCCTACGACGATCGGGTGGAGGCCAGCAGGCAAGGCGTGCCGATCGAGGGCACGGAGCTCGAGTTTGTGCAGCAGAAGGTGGAGTGCAGCTGGCAGCGCACCTGGGACGAGGGTCGCCGCTGGCGCACCGCGACGCGGATCGGGCTCGATCTCAACCGCGACAACGGATCGGGCTACTTTGACTACGACCGGTACCATGTCTCCGAGCAGGTGCGTTTGCGATGGGGCCGGGTGACCGCGCGGGCGCGGGTGGGGATCAGTTACTACGATTACGCCCTGCAGACCGTGAGCGACTTGACCCGGGAGAAGAGGCACAAGATGCTGATCACAGTCACGGCGGGTGCGGACTATCGAGTGGGCCGGCGGCTGAAGGCGTTTGGGGAATACGAATACGAAAGGTCGGTTTCCAACCAGGATTACGATGCGTACCGGGCGAACACCGTGTTCGGCGGATTCGAGTACGAGTTCTAGCGAGGCGCCGCCTCAGACCTAACGAAGTCTGCGATCCCATGGAGCCTTTCTGCCTTTCCGGACCTTCTCTTTCGCGCCTCGCTAATGTAGAGTCCTCGAAGGCAGGGGCGCAGGGCTGGAACGGCAGGGACCAAACTTGACCTGTTCACCCCATATTCCACAGGGCGAGGACTCTAGCGAGGCGCGATCCTTTCGGCTTTGGTCGTGGCTTGTTGTGGTCCTGACGCTAGCGGTGTTTGCAGCGAATCTCGCGATGGTGCATGTGCGGTTGAGGGAGCGATTGCGGGAGCAGATTGCGAACCGAGACGCGGCGGTGCTGCATGGACTGGCGGTGTTGCAGAGCGGGTCCGGTGTCGCTGGGCTCGCCGGGGATCCGGAGCTGGAATTGGAGGGGGTGACGGGCGATGCGGAGGTGGATGCGGTGATTGAGGCGGACCAACTCCGGGAGGCGGTCGGGCGTTTGAAGGGTGTCCTGGCCGCCCGGGTATTCGGGGCATCAGGCGATTTGATCCTTGCGCTGCCGCCGTTTATCGCCGAGCGCCGGATTCCCCCGGCGGTGTGGGAGCGGGTGGAGGCATCGGCACCGCTGGCGCGATTCTGGCCCCGGATCGAGGGGGATGAACTGGTGCCGGGAGTGGGGGTGCTCGACGTGCCGGTGCTGGAGACCTGGATACCGCTGACGGGGGGCGGGGGCCAGCGAGCGGTGGGCGTCGTGCAACTGCTCCTGGACGGGAGCAGCATCGCCGCCGAGTACGCGGCGTTGGACCGGCATTTGGTGCGGGAGGGGTGCGTTACTTTCGCGGGTGGGGCGGTGGTGATCGGGGTCGGGCTCGGCTGGGTTTTGGGGCGGTTGCGGCGTGCGCATCGGCTGCTCGAGGATCGGACCCGGCGGTTGGTCCAGGCCAACCAGGAATTGGCGATGGGGGCGCGGACGTCGGCGGTGGGGGCGGTGACGGCCCATTTGATGCACAGTCTGAAGAACCCGTTGTCGGGTCTGCAGCAGTTTGTTGCCAGCGGTGTCCGTGGGGATCTCGAGGGGTCGGCGCCGGTGTGGGAGGAGGCGGCCGACAGCACGCGCCGGATGCAGGCGATTGTGCAGGAGGTCTTGCGTCTGCTGCGGGACGAGGGGGGGGCGGTGACGTATGAGGTGTCCTACGGGGAGTTGGTGGATAGCGTGGCAGCGAGGGCGGGACCGGCCGCGCGGGAGGCTGGTGTGGTTCTGGAGCGAGAGGGGGAGGTGTCGGGGCGACTCGCGAATCGGGATGCCAACCTGGTTGGGCTGATTCTCGAGAACCTGGTTGCGAATGCGATTCAGGCGAGTCCCCGGGGCGGCGTGGTGCGGCTCTGTCTGGGAAGCGGCCCGCGGGGCGTTGTGATCGCGGTGCACGACCAGGGGTCGGGGTTGCCGGAAGCGGTTCGCGCGGCGCTGTTCAACCCGGTTCGATCCACGAAGCCGGGTGGGACAGGCATAGGGCTGGCGATCTGCCGGCAGCTGGCGGGGCATTTGGGTGCCCGGTTGGCGCTGGTGGCCAGCGGGCCGACGGGCTGTGTCTTTTCCCTCGAGTTGCCTCGCTAGAGTCCTCGACTTCTGGAATATGGGGCAAACAGATCAAGTTTGGTCCCTGCCGTTCCAAACCCGCCCCCCCCGCCTCCGAGGACTCTACAGTAGCGAGGCGCGGAAGAGAGGGTCCGGAAAGGCAGGAAGGCTTCATGGGATCGCGACTTCGTTAGGTCTGAGGCGCGCCTCGCTAGAACTGGACCAGGAGCTGCCGCGGTCGCGCGGTGTTGGCGAATCGGATCCAGAGGAGTCGTGTTTTCGGGTCGTGAGTCCAGTCGGCGATGGGTTGACCGGCGAGCGAGACGGCGCGAGGCGGTCGGGGGGCGCGGGCGAGGAGGATGCCGGGGGTATTGGCGATGCCTTCGATCTGGCAATGGAGGCGGCTTGGGGACGGCGCATCGAGGGGCAGCGCCTGGCAGGCGGAAGCGAGGATGGCGGGACCGCGGCCCGGCACCTGGTCGAGGTCGAGGAGGAAATGTCTCGAGCCGGGTTCGAGGGGGACGCGGGTTTGGAATCGGAGTTGGGGGTCGAAGAGGCTGACGAGTCGGCCGGTGAGGATCCGGGCGGGGTCGGCGGTTGATTCGTCGAGGCCAGCGGCGATGATGAAGGGGCCGCGGCGGAGGAGCAGGTGATTTCGCTCGGGCCAGCGGATGTGAGTACCGGCCGTGGCGGCCTTCAGGATGCGGAGGAGGTGCTGGTCGCCGTCGGCGCGGGTGGCGAAGGCGGTCGGCGCCGTGTTTTCCCAGAAGAGCCGGCCGTGGCCGATGCGGGCGAGGCCGGGTTCGAGAGGCTCGGGGTCAAGGAGCTCGAACAAGTGTTGGCGTGGGATGCGGCGGGTTTGGCCGTGGTCGTTCCACCAATCACGGACGGTGTTGTAGGGGTCGGAGTCGTCGTCGATGAACACGAGGGTGCCGCCGTGCCGGACCCAAGCGGCGAGTGCGGTGTGGATGTCGGGAGCAAGAGGTTTCTGGCCGTGGTAGGAGAGCAGGAGGACTTTGTAGGGATCGAGGGCTTTGGGGAGCGGTGCGTTTTCGAGCTGGACGGGGTCGAGGGGGATACCCCGTTTGAGGAGGGGAAGCGCCAATCCGTAGACGTGGCCGAGGTGGGGATCGCCGGGTGCGGGATCTCCGCGTTGGAACATGAGCGAGTCACTGACGAGCAGACCGACGCGGGGTGAGGATTCGTCCCAGGCGGCGCGGGTGTGGGGCAGGCGATGGAGGGCGTGGAAGACAGTCTGGAGTTCGGTGGCGTAGGCGGGCGGGATGCCCTCGCGCTGGTCCGGTTTGCCTGGGCTGGGGTAGCGGCCGCCGAAGACCCTTTCCGGCCATGGGGCGACTTCGTATTGCCAGACCTCGGGTTGGAGGAGGGAGGCGACGAGGGTGGATTCCCAATTGCGTCGGTAATCCTCCCAATCGTGGTTGGGGTTGTCTTCGACCGGATCGTTCAGGTACCAGATGGTGCGGCCGGTGGCGCGGACGAGGTTCTGCATGGCGCCATATTCGAGGAAGGCGGTCTCGAAGGTGCGTTCGGCGAGGCGGCCGCGGTACTGGTTGGGCGTGCGGGCGGTGCCGGTCCAGACTTGGGCGATATAGCCATCGCAGCCGGTCAGGCGAGCGAGGCTGGATTCCGGGCTGACGATCCGCCAGTGGGCGTAATTGAGGAGGCTGTGGGTGGGAACATAGCAGCGGACGTTGCGGCCGGTGCGCTGGTTTTCGGTTTGGACATGGCGAAAGACCTCTTCGAGGGCGCGACGGTAGAGGTGGTACTTGAGCTTCGAGGCGCGCCATTGGGCGTCGACAGAGCCGTGCGGCGGTTGCCAATCCTCTCCGTAGAAGGCGCGCCACTCGCGCCGGAAGCCCGCGGAATAGCCGGCGCGCACCCAGAACTCGGGTTCTTCCAGGTGGACGGCCTCTGCGCCGGCGTCGAGGGCGCGCTGGACGCCGGTCGAGAGGTAGGCTCCGAAATTGGCCGCGGGGCACATGTAGTAGACGTCGCCGCCGTGGCTGATCTTGTTGCCGGCCCGGTCGGTCTGGGCTTCGTCCTCGTGGTTGACGCCATCGAACCGGCCGTACAGGTAGTCCTGGTAATTGCCCCAGGAGACACCGGTCATGACATGAATGCGGTAGCCGCGATCGCGCCAGGTGCGGATCCGCCCGGGGAGGCCGGGATCGATCCCGTAGACGATGGCGACATCGGATCGGAGGTTGATGGCATCGCTATAGGGCTGGGAGGTCTGGAAGCAGGTGCGTTCGAGAGCCTGCGCGGGGTCGATTTGACCCTCGGCGGCGTGGGCGGCGTGGGCGAGGAGGATGGCGGCTGCGATTCCAGGGATTCGGTGCATGTCGGGCCGCAGGGTGCCAGAGCCGCTCGGGCGGGGCAAGCCGGGGACAGGGGGATGCCTCGCGTGTAGCCGCGGGCGCTGACCGCGGCGGGTGAAGGGGGGCGCGGACGGCTTTTGTGCCGCCCTCGGCGCGGGCGGCTACAGACTGGAGAGCGGCTCGAGACCGTCGGTTTGCAGCAGCACATCGACCAAGCCGTCGATCTGGCGTCGGGTGTGTTCGCTGGAGAGGACAAACCGGAAGTAACCGGCCTGCGGCCCGCCCGGGTAGCGGACCAGGGACGGGAAGATCCCCTGCTCGATCAAGCGGTTGCGGAGGCGGATGACGGCAGACGGGTTCCTGACGGACACGCTGAGGATGGGGCTTGGGGTGTCAGGCAATGCGACGCCCGCCGATCGCAGCCGTGCCTTGGCGTGGCTGGTATTCGTTTCCAGCCGGGACCGGAAACCGGGGTCTGTGCGCAGGAGGTCGATGGCGGCGAGGGCGGCTGCGACGAGCGGCAGGGGACACGGAGTGCTGCCGGCGTATTGCCGGCTGGCGGTGCGGAGTCGGCGGAGGATGCGGGGCGGGGCGAAGATCACGCCGCCATAGGCGCCGAATGCCTTGCTCAGAGTGCCGACATGGACGAGGCGCGGGAACCGCAGGCCGCAATGCTCGGGGGTGCCGCGGCCGTGCTTTCCCAGAAGGCCGAGTCCGTGGGCGTCATCGACGACGAGCCAGCCGCGTTGGGCGAGGAGCTTCGCGTACGCGGCGAGGGGGGCCAGGGAGCCGTCGCGGGCGCAGAGTCCGTCGGTGAGGACGGCGGGACACGCCTGGGGACGGAGGTTCCGGAGCAGGGCAGCGAGGTGGGTTGGGTCGCGATGGCGGAAGGTGCGCAGGGGAGCCTTGATTTGGCAGGCGGCGTCGCCCAGGCTGGGGTGAGCCCGTTCGTCGAGGAAGACATGGGTGATCCTGTCTGCCAGGGCCTGGAGCGCAACGGCGTTGGCGGCGTAACCACAGGGCACGACGGCGGCGTCGGTCCGTCCGGCCCAAGCGGCCAGGGCGGCTTCGAGGCGTGGGTAGAGCGGGTGGTTGCCGGTGGTGATGCGGGAGGCGGCGACGTTGAGGCCATCGGCGGCGAGGGCCAGGCAGGCGGCAGCCAGGACCTGGGGATGGCGAGCGAGACGATAGTAGTCGCAGCCGCCGAAGTAGAGGAGCCGGCGGCTCTCGATTTCCACGTGGACACGTCCGACCTGGCGGAGGACTGGGGGCGTGTTCATTTGCTGTGGGGCGGCGGCGGAGGGGGTTGGTGGTGTTTGCCCGGATACAGCACAGGCTTCGCGGCGCAACGAATGTCCACCCATTTGAGGAACACGACACTAGCGAGGCGCCGCCTCAGACCTAACGAAGTCCGGGATCCCATGAAGCCTTCCTGCCTTTCCGGACCCTCTCTTCCGCGCCTCGCTAATGTAGAGTCCTCGACGGAAGGAGGGAAGGCCTGGAAAAGCAGGGACCACACTTGACCTGTTGACCACATGTTTCAGAAGTCGAGGACTCTAGCGGTGGGGGCGTCGGTTCCGCCCGCCGCCGTCGGGGGCGGCGTCGAGGTAGCGCTGCGTCAGGTCAGCATAGGCATCGACCCGCCGGTCGCGGAGGAACGGCCACTGGACGCGTTGGGTCTCGATGGTCTGCAGGTCCACCTCGACGAGCAGGGTTTCGTCGCGGTCCGAGGAGGCGCGGGCCAGCACCTGGCCGTCGGGCCCGGCGACGAAGCTCTGTCCCCAGAACTCGAGGCCGTCGCCACCGGCGGGTCGTTCGAGTCCGACACGATTGACTGCGGCGACGTAACAGCCGTTGGCGATGGCGTGGGCGCGCTGGATGGTTTCCCATGCCTGGTGTTGGGCGGGGCCGACAGAGGACTTCTCCGCCGGATGCCAGCCGATGGCAGTGGGGTAGAAGAGGACCTGGGCACCCTGCAACGCGGTCAGGCGGGCCGCTTCCGGGTACCATTGATCCCAGCAGATGAGCACGCCCAACTGACCGCAGCGCGTGGTCCACGTCCGAAAACCGAGGTCGCCCGGAGCGAAGTAGTACTTTTCGTAGTACAGGGGGTCGTCGGGGATGTGCATTTTCCGGTAGCGACCGAGGAGGGAGCCGTCGGCATCGACGACGATGGCGGTGTTGTGATGAAGCCCGGGAGCACGGCGTTCGAAGAGCGAGGCGACGACGACAACGCGGGATCGGCGGGCCAGGGCGCGCACGGCATTCGTTGCGGGGCCGGGGATTGGCTCAGCGAGGGCGAAGGCCGCGGGATCCTCCTGCTGGCAGAAGTAGCGGGATTGGAACAGTTCCTGGGTGCAGAGGATCTGCGCGCCGTCCCGGGCGGCGCGGGCGGCTGCGGCGAGGGTGCGTTCGAGATTGTCGCGGGGATCCGGTTGACACGCGGTTTGGATCAACCCGAGCGTGACGCGCCGCGGCAGGGCCGAGTGTTTCATCGAGGAGAGCCTATCGGCTTGCGGGGTGAAGGACAAGCCGCGGTGCCTGAGGCCATTTACGGCCATTTTCTCCTTGCAGAGCCCTTGGGGATTGTTAAAAGGAGCACGAAGTCCGTTGACTTTACGTTACCAAACCAATAACCGAACAACGCTATGGCAAAACCCCTCACAAAAGCTCAAATCGCTTCGACCTTGGCAGACAAGGTTGGCATCGCCAAGAAACAAGCGGTTCAAGTGCTGGATCTGCTGGCCGAGTTGGCCTACAAGAATGCCAAGAATACATTCACTCTGCCCGGCATCGGCAAGCTCGTGCTGGTGAACCGCAAAGCCCGCATGGGCCGCAATCCTGCGACGGGTGAGGAGATCAAGATTCCCGCCAAGAAGGTGGTGAAGTTCCGCGTTGCGAAGGCGGCCAAGGACGCGATCCTGAAGTAGTGGTTGACTTTCCCACGGGGCACTCTGAGCGATTCAGGGTGCCCCTTTTTGTTGGTGCGGCAGGTGGGGAAGCGCGGTTTGTTGGGGTGGGTTGTTCATGAAAATCGCGGTGGTGGGGTGCGGGGCGGTAGGGAGCTTTTACGGCGGGCGCCTGTGTCGGGCCGGGCACGAGGTCCATTTCCTGCTGCGTTCGGACTACGAGGTGGTGCGCGAGCGCGGCGTGTGGATCCGGAGTGTTGATGGCGATTTTCATTTTCGTCCGCAGGCGGCGCGGGAGGCGGGTGAGATCGGGCCGAGCGATTGGGTGCTGGTGGCGCTGAAAACGACGGCGAACCGCGAGCTGGGCCGGTGGATCCCGCCGCTGGTGGGGCCGGAGACGCGGCTGTTGACGCTGCAGAACGGTCTGGGCAATGAGGAAGCGCTGGCGGCGGTGGCGGGGTCGGAGCGGGCATTGGGCGGGCTTTGTTTCGTCTGCCTGAACCGGATCGAGCCCGGGGTCATCCGGCACACGGCGCATGGGAACGTGGTGTTGGGGGAGCACCGTCGTTTGCCGGGGCGGGCTGCGCTCGAGACGGCGGCTTTGTTCCGGTCGGCGGGCGTGGAATGCCGGGTGGTTGAGAACCTGGACCAGGCGCACTGGGAGAAGTTGGTGTGGAACATTCCCTTCAACGGGCTTGGGGTGGCGGGGAGCGTGGGGGCGGATGCGTTTCTCGGCGGCGGGCGGCCGGCGGTGCCGGCGCGCCGCGCGACCGTGCCGGTCGATGCGCTGCTGGCGGATCCCCGGTGGGAGCGACTCGTGCGCGGGCTGATGGGGGAGGTCATTGCCGCCGGGCGGGCGCTGGGGTATCCGCTGGATCCGGCGTGGGCGGAGGAGATGGTGGAGCGGAGCCGGTGCATGGGCGCTTATCGCGCCTCGACGCTCCTGGATTACGAGCGGGGGCTGCCGCTCGAGCTCGAGAGTTTGTTCTGCGAGCCGCTGCGCCGGGCACGGGCTGCGGGGGTGTCGACGCCGCTGTTGGGTCGGCTTTGCGAAGTGTTGACCGCATTGGATGCTGTTTCTGGAGGACCCTGATGAAGATCTCGATGTCTTGGGTTGGGGTGTTGGGAGCCGGGGGCTGGCTGGCGGCGCAGGCTGCGGTCATCACGGTGACCACCGCGCTCAATGTCGATCCGCCCCCGGGCGCGACGTCGCTGCTGCAGGCGCTCGGGCAAATCCAGGACGGGGACGAGATCCGCTTCGACATTCCTGGTCCCGGGCCGCATTTCCTCGAAACGCCGCCGGGGGGCTATCCGCTGATCACGCGTCGGAATGTGCGGATCGACGGGTACAGCCAGCCGGGTTCGGCGCCGAACACCCATTCGATCCTGGCGCCGAACAACGCCCGGATCCGGATCGTGTTAGACTCGCGCAACGGCCATGGGACATCGCTGGGTTTTGGCGGGGGAAGTCCCTACGACGACACGGGGTACTACGAGGGTGAGCGGTGTGTGTTGGGGTTTGTGGGGGCTACGGGATGGCAAGTGCGGGGGTTGTGCATTCTGGGTGTCGCGTCGGTGCCTCCGGAGGCGGTGGATCCGCTTTACGGTGTGGCGTTGGGATGGGGGGCATCGGGCCAGATCTGCGGGTGTTGGATTGGCGTGGGGCCGGATGGCCGGACCCTTGCGGGGCCGCGGCATGGGATTGCAGGCTATCGGTACGTGGTGCGTGACGAGAACCTGGATCCGGTGGCGGTGGTGCTGGCAGACGACGTGGTCGTGGGCGTGGCGGCGAAGGCGGCTGATGCCCCGGCGCAATTCAATGTCATCGCCGGTGTGCCCGGCGTGCCGGTGCTCCTCGAGGGCCATCGGTGCCGTGTCTCGGGCAATTTTCTTCAGGTGCTGCCCGATGGGCTGACGGACTACAATCCGGCGCTCGACGCGAGTGCGACGGCGGGCTTGAGCGGCGGGGCTGTGCAGATCGGCCGGGGGTGCAACGGCACGGTGATCGGCGTGGACGGCGACGGGGTGAACGATGCGGAGGAGCGGAACGTCATGGGCGGCGGGTTGCCTTCATTCCAGGGCGGGTACGATCACACCCTCGAGTTCTACCTGCCGGCGCCGGGGACGGACATTGTGATTGCGGGGAACTACATCGGGGTGGGGGTCGATGGGGCGACGCACTTCACGAATGGTGTGGCGCCGCTGAATGCGGCGGGACCCCAGGCGATCTACCGGTTCGGGTCCAACCGGGACGGCGTGAGCGACGACCTCGAGGGGAACCGCGTGTGCAACTACCATCCGTCGACCCTGTTTCCTCCGGAGGCTCTGGGTGCCGTGCCGGCCCTGCTGAGTTTTCTCGATGAAGTGGCGGCGGGCACGATCGTCTCGCTGCGCGGCAACACCCTCGTCAACAACCTGCCGTTTCCCTCGAGCCCGGCCCGGGACGACGGCGCTTTTCTCGAAGCGTACTACGCGAAAGCGCTGGCCAGTCCCGGAGACGGCGTGGTGCCGGTGCTTTCGAGCAACACGACGAACCAGCGCTTGATCGGTCGCGTGCCGTTGGCGGATCCGGCGGATTGGCCGGGAACGATCATTGATTTGTACGTGGCGGACCCGGTGGGTTTGACGAACGGTGTGGCGGCGGGGGTTGAGGCGTTGCCGTATGGGTTTGTGCAGGGTCGGGATTATGTGGCTTCGTTCCTCGACAACGGTCCTGCGGATCAGGACCCCGAGCCCGGCGCGTTCAGCTTTGATCTGACGGGCATCCGGTATGCCGGCACGAATCTGACGATCACAGCCAATTATGTGGGAAGGACGGAGGGTCAGGGTGTTCCGGTGGTGTTGACGAGTCCGTTCTCGAACCCGGTGGTGGTTGATCCTCCTGCGGTGCTGGATCCGGCGATTCTCCGGTCCTTGCGGTGGGCGAACGGCACGGTCACGGTGGACTGGGAAGGTGGAACGCCGCCGTTTGCGCTCGAGCGCCAGTCGGTTCTGGGCTTGGGCGGCTGGGCGGAGGTGGCGACGACCTCGCAGCGCACCGCGACGGTCGAGGTGACGGCGGCGACCGGGTTCTTCCGGGTGCGGAGCGGGGCTGCGCCGCCATGACCGCGCAGCACAGTAGGGCGCCCCTCTCCCTTGATCCCTCTCCCCACTCCTTGGTCGCGGGGCGAGGGAAAGACCGGGGGCGCAGACCGTCCCGGTGCAGACTTCGCCGCGGCCCACTGGCGCACTGACGCACTGACGCACTGGCTCACTGGCTCACTGGCTCACTGGCGCATCAACCGTCCTCTGACCTCTGACCTCTGTCGTCCGTCGTCTGTCTGCGCGCCGCTCTGGGCGCGGGCGGGGACAGGCTATGTCGGCGGACTGAGTTGACCTGGGGCCGGGGTTGGCGCAGGTTCTGGCTGTGGGCAACACCTTTGGTCATCTCTTTCGCATTACCACCTGGGGCGAATCACACGGCGGCGGCGTGGGTGTGGTTATTGACGGCTGTCCGCCACGGCTGCCGCTGACCGAGGCGGACATTCAGCCCGATCTGGATCGCCGGCGGCCCGGCCAGTCCCCGCTGGTCTCCCCGCGGCAGGAAAGCGACACGGTGCAGATTCTCTCGGGGACCTTCGAGGGGCTGACGTTGGGAACGCCCATTGCGATGTGGGTGCGCAACGAGGATGCGCGGCCCGATGCCTACAACGAAATGGCAACGAAGTTCCGGCCGTCCCACGCGGATTACACCTACCAGGCGAAGTACGGTTTTCGCAACTGGCAGGGCGGGGGACGAACGAGCGCGCGGGAGACTGTGGGCCGGGTGGCCGCCGGGGCGGTGGCGCGCAAACTGTTGCGCGTCCAGTACGGCGTCGAGGTCCTGGCCTACGTCAGCCAGGTGCGGGATTTGACGGCGGTGGTGGATAACGAGCGCGTCGCCGCGGAGCAGATCGAATCGAATCCGGTGCGGTGTCCGGATCCCGAGGCGGCGGCGCGGATGGCCGCATTGATCGAGCAGACGCGGCGGGCCGGGGACACCGTGGGCGGGTTTGTCCAGGGGCTCGCCCGAGGCGTGCCGCCGGGCTGGGGCGATCCGGTCTTCGACCGGCTCGAGGCGGATCTGGCCAAGGCGATGCTCAGTCTGCCGGCGTGCCGTGGATTCGAGATCGGCTCCGGGTTCAGTTCGGTCCTGATGACGGGGCGGGAGCACAATGATGCGTTCACCGTGCGGGATGGCGTGGTGCGGACCGTGACCAACCGGTCAGGGGGGATTCAGGGGGGGATCTCGAACGGGGAGATGATCTGGTTCCGGGTGGCGTTCAAGCCGGTGGCCACGGTAATGCACGAGCAGGCGACGGTGGATGTGAACCTGCAGCCGACGACCTTGCGGGGCCGGGGCCGGCACGATCCGTGCGTTTTGCCGCGCGCGGTCCCGATTGTCCAGGCGATGACGGCGCTGGTTCTGGCGGATCACGCCCTTCGACACCGGGCCCAGTGCGGGTGAGGGGTGTCTTATTGAATTCTGCAACTTTTGGTCGCCGGGGCGTGTTCTGGAACCGGCCATGAACTCGAATCTGTCTGGGTAGCCGGATCGGCGCTCCTGCGGCCTGTGGCGGCAAGCCGGGCAGGCCCTTGGTGGATGAGCGACCCACTTCAATTCGAGGCCTTTATGCGAAGTTACCAGAACATGGTATTTACGACGGCCTTGCGCCTGGTGGGGAACGTGGCGGAGGCGGAAGACATCGCCCAGGAGACGTTCCTGAAGGCGTACGCTCACTTTGACGAACTGGCGGCGAGTCCGACCGCCGGCGGCTGGCTGAAGACCGTGGCACGGAACCTCTCCTTGAACCACCTGAGCCGGTATCGGGCCCGGTGGCGGTTTTTTTCGGAGATGGAATCGGAGGAGCACCCGGAGCGGGACCCGGTGGACGCGGTGTGTCCGGCGGAGGACCTGGGCCAGGACAGGGCATCGGCGGAACAGCGGGAGGTGCTCGAGTTGGCGCTGCAGCGGCTTCCCGAGAGCCAGCGGGTTCCGCTGGTGTTGTTTCATTTCGAGGAGCTGAGCTACGAGGAGATTGCGGCGCGGCTGAAGGTCTCCCTGGGCAAGGTGAAGACGGACATCCATCGCGGACGCGAGGCGCTGCGGCGGAAGCTGCAGTCGTGTGTGGCGGTGGCGGAGGGATGACACCATGAAGGGGAACGAGGCATTGCGTGTTGCGGAGGGTGAGGGAGATCGACTCGATCGGGAACTGAAGCGATTGCCCGACCGGTGCGCGCCGGCGTCGCTGATTCCGCGGGTGCTGGCGGCGATCCGGGAACGGGAGCGGCTTCCGTGGTATCGGCGGCCGTTCACGGGGTGGCCGGGCCCGATGCGGCTCGTGGTGCTGGCGGGATTGGTGGGGTTGCTGGGGGTGGCGACGTGGGCTTTGGTCGAGGTTGTTTGGGGTTGGAACTGGGGGGAGCGGTTTCCGGAATGGGCGGGCTGCGCGACGGTGGTAAGGGCGGTGTGGTCGGCAGCCGATTCTCTGGCGGGGGCGCTGGTGGTGGTGGTGCGTCAGGCGGGGGGTTGGGTGCTCGGGGCCAGCCTGTTGCTGGCCGGCACGATGTACTTGTCGTGTGTGGGATTGGGCACCGCGGCGTTTCGATTGGCAACGGCTGTGAACGGCAGGTGGGACCATGAAAAGCATGCATAGGGAGACAAGGCAACGATGGATGGCAGCGGCGACGGCGGTTTGCCTCGCCTTCGCCCTGGGGACAGGGAACGGTGCCGCGATGCCGGCGATGGCCGACGCGTCGGAGCCGGACACGAAGGCGGGCGCCGCTGAAGTGGGGACGACCTTCGACAACTTCGGCTTGAAGGTCAATGTCCCCGTGGCTCCCGGGGAGCTGGTGAGGATCGGGTCGAGCGTCGAGGTCAAGTCCGGGGAGAAGTACCGGGAAGTCGTGGTCATTTTCGGCAATGCGGTGATCGATGGCGACGTCGAGGGGGAGGCTGTCTGTGTGGGGGGCGACGTGCGGGTGAACGGCCGTGTGGGCGGCGACTTTGTGACCGTGCTGGGATCGGCGTCTCTGGGGCCGAACGCGAAACTGGGGGGGGACTGCGTCGTGGTGGGAGGGCGATTGGACCGGGATCCGGCGGCGCAACTGGTGCACGAGCCGGTCGAGGTGAACTTCGGCGGTTTGTTTGCGGCGCTGAAGCCGGTGGGCCAGTGGTTCCGGAGCGGCCTGCTGCTGGGGCGTCCGTTTCCGCCCGGGATGTCGCTGGCGTGGTGGATCGCCGGGCTCCATTTCCTGGTTTACATCATCCTCTTTCTGCTGCTGCCGCGGCCGGTTCAGGCTTGCGAGAAAGCGCTGGATCAGCGGCTCCTGGCCTGCTTCCTGGTGGGTTTGCTGGCGCTCATTCTCCTCGGGCCGGCGTTGTTCATCCTCGTGGCGTCGGGGGTGGGACTCCTGATTCTGCCGTTCATTCTGATGGCGATCGTTGCCGCGCAATTCGTGGGCAAGACCGCCGTGTTCAGCTTCTGGGGATCGGCTGTGGTTCGGCGTTTCAATCCTGCGGGGGAGGTGAAGCCGCTGGCAGCGTTTCTGATCGGGTCGGTGCTGGTGACGCTGCTGTACATGGTGCCCGTGGTGGGTTTCCTGGTCTGGGGATTGCTGATCCCGGTGGCGCTGGGTGCAGCCTGTCTGGCGACTGCGAGCGCCTATCGACAGAACGGCGCGCCGAGCGCGCCGCCGGTCCCGGTGGCGCTGCACGGCGGTGGAACCGCTGCGGTGGCGCCGGGGGTCCCTGGCGAACCGGGAGCGCTGCCAGCGCCGGAAGGGGCGGCTCCGATGGCGCCGGAGGGGGCACCGGCCGGCGCCGCGCCGGCGGGCCCGGCATCGGGTGGAGCCCGGCCGATGATGTCGGACACCGAGATGGCGTTGTTGCCGCGAGTCGGGTTCTGGTTGCGGTTGGGAGCGTCGGCGCTGGACTTCCTGCTCTGGTGCTGGGCCGTGCCGACCCTGGACGGTTTCTTCGTTGTGGTTTGGCTGGCTTACCACGCGGTGATGTGGGCGTGGAAGGGGACGACGGTGGGCGGGATCATCTGCGGGATCCGGGTGGTGCGACTCGATGGTCGGCCGGTGGACGCCAGCGTGGCGGTGGTTCGGTCCTTGTCGGGGTTGCTCTCGTTCATGGCCCTCTGCCTGGGTTTCTTCTGGGCGAGCTGGTTCCCGGAGCGGCAATCCTGGCATGACAAGGTGGCGGGCACGACGGTGGTGAAGCTGCCGAAGGGCACACCCCTGATCTGAGCTTGGGTCGGTTCGAGCGGCGCCCGGGTGCTTCCGAGAGGAACGGAGGTCCCGGGCGCCGGCTTTCTTGACAGCGAGGCTGGCCGGGTGTGCGATGCTGCCCGTCCGCCGCTGGTGTCGGGAATCCCCGGCACCGTGCGGGGAATGACCCATGCCACAACCGGTTCGAATCCATCGCGCGCGAACACCGCGGGTGCTGGCCATTGCGGCGCACCCGGACGACATCGAATTCCTGATGGCAGGCACGCTGCTGCTGCTTGGCGAGGCCGGGTGGGAACCGCATGTCCTCAACGTGGCGAGCGGGAATTGTGGCAGCGCGAGCATGGGTCCGGACCGCACGCGCCGGGTGCGCCGGGCCGAAGCACGGCGTGCCGCAGCGCTGCTGGGGGCGGTCTGGCACCCGGGCGTGACGGACGATCTCGAGGTTTTCTACGAGGACACACTGTTGCGTCGGATTGTGGCGGTGGTTCGGGAAGTGGCACCGCGGATTGTGCTGACGCAGTCGCCGGCGGACTACATGGAGGACCACGTCACCACGTCGCGACTGGCAGTCACGGCTGCGTTTGCGCGAGGGATGCGCAACTACCGGAGCGCGCCCCGGCGGTGCGCGGTGTCGGGAGACGTGACCGTTTATCATGCGCTGCCGCATGGCTTGCGCGATGGAATGCGGCGTCGGGTGGTTCCGGGCGCGTTCGTGGACACGACCGGTGTCCAGGAGCGCAAGCGGCGGGCGCTGGCGGCGCATGCGAGTCAGAAATCGTGGCTTGATGTGAGCCAGGGGATGGACTCCTACTTGAACGCGATGGACGACATGGCGCGCGAAGTCGGCCGGATGTCGCGCCGGTTCCGGTTTGCGGAGGGATGGCGCCGGCATTCGCACCTGGGTTTCAGCGAGGTCGATGGCGATCCGCTCGGCGAGGTTCTGGGCGCGCGCTATTGGGTCAACGCGGCCTACGAGCGGGGCCTGGGTTAGGGCACGGGGCTCATGCGCGAAGGACGTCTCATCACACCGCAGCAATGGCGCTCGGGCATTGCGGCGTGGCTGGGCTGGACGTTCGACGGTCTCGACATGCACTTGTACACGCTGGTGTACGCCCAGTTCGTGGCCCAATTGGTGCATGCCTCGACGACACGGGATCCGCGAGTCGGCTATTACGCGTCGATCATCCAGGGGGCCTTCCTGCTGGGCTGGGCCCTGGGCGGCGGGCTCTTCGGCCGGATCGGCGATCGCCTCGGGCGAAGCCGGACGCTTTGCCTCACGATCCTGACCTACGCCGCGTTCACCGGGTTGTCTTCGCTGGCGCAGGAATGGTGGCAGCTCTGCCTGTTCCGGTTCCTGTCGGCGTTGGGGATTGGCGGGGAATGGGCGGTTGGGGCGTCGCTGTTGGCCGAGACCTGGCCGCGGCGGTGGCGGCCGTGGATTGCCGCCGTGCTGCAGACCGGAGTCAATGTCGGGATCCTGATGGCGGTGTTCGCCCACTGGGCGATGGCGGGGATCGTCTCGACGCAGCCCCGCTGGCTGTTCGTCGTGGGCGTGTTGCCGGCCCTGTTGGTCCTCTGGGTCCGAAGGGCGGTGCCGGAGACCGAGGAGTGGAGCGCCGCCCGCCGCAAGGAACAGCACGCCTTGCCCAGGATCCGGGACCTGTTCCGCCCCGAAATCCGCCGCACGACGCTGTTGGTTGTCGCCGTCTGCGCCCTGGGTTTGACCGGGCACTGGGCGTTCATGTTCTGGAACCAGATCCACTTCAAGAACCTCCCTGACGTGATCGGACTGAGCGACCGGGAGAAGGGGGATTGGGGCCGGATGGTGCTCTACCTGGTGATCGTGTCGTCGATCCTGGGGAACTTCGTCGCCGCGGCGTTCGCGCGTCGGTTCGGGTATCGCCGGGTGATCGTCTGGATGTGCGCGGGGTATTTCCTGGCGATGTGCGGCTGTTACGCCGTGGAATGGCCGCACCGCAGGCTGTACTACCTGCTGGCGTTGCCCGGCTTCTTCCAGGGCCTGTTTGCGCTGTTCACGATGTACCTGCCGCCGCTGTTCCCCACCCTGTTGCGGACGACCGGCGCGGGGTTCTGCTACAACATCGGACGGGTGGTGTCGGCGTTCGGGGTGGTCTTCTTCGGTTTGGCGACGAACGTCGGCGACTATCGGCTGACGCTGTTGCTGGCCGGCGGCCTGTTCGTGCCGGCGGCGATCACGGCGCTGTTCCTGCCGGAACGGCGCGACGCCGGGCCGGGATGATGCCTCGCCGATTCAGGGCGGAGCGCAGATTGGCGAATTTGATTTCGTCGCTGCCACGTCGCTGCTAAGAGCCAGTGATTGAAAGCGCGGCGATACCAGCGGCAGAGCAGCACAACGGCACCGTCGGAGAAGGGCGCTCCTCCGGTGTCGCGCGGGGCACTGGCTTCGGGTCCTCCGTCTCTCCCGAGGCACCGGTGGGTATTCCGGTTGGTCGTGCTCGTGCTGTCGCCCCTGCTGGCGTTCGCTCTGGTTGAGGGGGGCTTGCGTCTGGCGGGTTACGGGTATCCGACGGCTTTCCTGCTCGAGAGCGAGGTCGAGGGTGAATCTGTCCTCACCGACAATCCGAAGTTCGGCTGGCGGTTCTTTGGTCCGGCCATCGCCCGGGTTCCTTGCCCGACGGTTCTTCCGGCAGCCAAGCCCGCCGGCACGTACCGGATCTTCGTTCTCGGGGAGTCTGCGGCCTACGGGGACCCGCATCCCGAGTTCGGGCTGTCGCGGATGCTCGAGGTCCTGCTGAAGGCGCGTTGGCCTGAGGCGCAATTCGAAGTCGTGAATGCGGCGATGACCGCCATCAACTCGCACGTGGTTCTTCCGATTGCCCGGGATTGCGCCCGCCACGAGAGCGATCTTTGGGTCGTCTACATGGGGAACAACGAGGTGGTGGGGCCGTTCGGGAGTGGGACGGTCTTTGGCCGGCAGGTGCCCCGCCTGGCTCTGATCCGCGGCAGCATCGCTGTCCAGCAGAGCCGTTTTGGCCAATGGCTGGCAGGGTTGATGCGACGCGGGCAGGGCCTCGCGAATCGTCAGGCCGAGTGGGAAGGGATGAGGATGTTCCTGGAACATCGGGTGCGACACGACGACCCGCGCATGGATCGGGTTTATGCCCATTTCGCGCGCAACCTCGAGGACCTCCTCGAGGCCGGCCGGGGCAGGGGGATCAAGATCGTCGCCAGCACCGTTGCCAGCAATCTCAAGCAGTGCGCCCCCTTCGCCTCCGAGCATCGCCCCGGCCTGACGCCGGAGCAGATCGCGGACTGGACGCAGCACTACCAGGCGGGCGCCGCCGCGGAGATCGCCGGCAAGCGGGCTGAAGCCATCGAGGCGTTCGAGAAGGCCGGGCAGATCGACGGCGAGTTTGCCGAGCTGCAGTTCCGATGGGCGCGGTGTTGTCTAGCGCTGGGCCAGGCCGGGGAAGCCCGGGAGCACTTTGGCCTGGCGCGGGATCTCGATGCCCTCCGGTTCCGCGCAGACCGCCGCATCAACGATCTCATCCGCCGGACTGCGGGCGGCCGCGAGGGGGAGGGGATCCGACTCGTCGACGCGGAGGCCCTGCTGGCGCGGCAGAGTGCCGACGGGGTGCCGGGCGAAGCGTTGTTCTACGAGCATGTGCACTTGAATTTCGACGGCAACTACCTGCTGGCGCGCGCCGTTGCGGATGAAGTCGCGACGCTGCTGCCGGCGACCCTGACCGGGGACGGTGACGCGCCGCCCGCGTGGTTGTCGGCCGCCGAATGCGCCGAGCGGCTGGCATGGACCGATTGGAGCCGGTACGAAACGGCCGAGTCCATGATCCGGCGGTTGAATGAGCCGCCATTCAAGGACCAATCGGATCACGACGCCCGACACCAGCGTCTGCGCCAGCAGTTGGAGGGTTTGTTGCCCGCTCTCAAGCCCGAGGCGCTGCGGGAAGCCGCCGCGGTGCACCGCCGCGCGATCGACGCCGCGCCTCGCGATTGGGCGCTCCACAAGAACCTCGCCCGCCTGCTGCAGCGCCTGGGTGACCTGGCCGGCGCGGCGGAGTCGTGCCGCGAGGTCGTCCGTCGCCTGCCGCACTGCACTGAACCCCGCGCCCAGCTGGGGGCGTTCTTGACCCAGCTCGGGCGTTGCGAGGAAGCGCTGCGCGAGTTCGATGCGGCGTTGAGCCTGAAGCCGGATTCGGTGCAGTCGATCAACGGCCGCGGACTCGCCCTGGCCCAACAAGGCCAGGCGGACGCGGCCCTCCGCGAATACGAACGGTCGTTGAAGATCGACCCTGACTACGGGGAGACCCACTTGCGTCTGGGGATGCTGCTCAGTTCCCTGGGCCGGGTCGAGGAGGCTCGAGGGCATTTCCGCCGGGCCCTTGGCCACAGACTCCTCGATGCCGACGCCATGGTCTCTTTGGGCAAGATGTGCTTTGGCCAGGGATGGGCGAGCGAGGCGATCAGCAACTTCACCGACGCGCTGCGGCTCGAGCCCACTCATGCCGTTGCACACTTTTGTCTGGGCGGCGCTTTGGCCTCCGTCGGGCGACGCTTCGAGGCCCAGACGCACTATGCCGAGGCGGTCCGGCTGGAACCGACCCTGGCGGAGGCCCGTCTGGGATTGGGCATTGAACTCGGGCGACAGGGGAAGGATGAGCAAGCGGCCGAGCAATTCGCCGAAGCAGTCCGGCTGAAGCCGGATTTGAAAGAGGCCCGTTTGAACTTGGGGATTGCCTTGCATCGGCGGCAGCGCCATGAGGAAGCGCTGCGTCAATTCGAGGAAGTCCTGAGGCTGGATCCGACGAATTCGATCGCGCGGCGGTATATGGAAGTTGCTCGACAAGAGCTACATAGGTGATAGATTTGCAGGGTTGACATTCTCGCCCAAAGCGCTATATGGAGAGGCGTACCTGAACAAACCCGAGAGCTGGCGCGATAGCATCGGGCCATCGCGCGAGCGACCGAGCAAAACCTGAGTCATACCAATCGATTAATTAACGAATCGTTATGAAAGAATGCACGCACTGGTTGCATCGTGTTCGGTCGGTGGTGGCACGGGGTCTGTTGGCAGGCGCTCTCGCCTGCGCACTGGCCCCAAACGCCTCCGCCGATTTGATCCATCGTTACCCTTTTAACACGGACGACGACGCCAGCGATGCCGTCGGCACCGCTCATGGCACAATCATGAACGGCGCGTATGTCTTCGGCGGCGCGGCGTGGTTCTCCGGGAGCATCGTGTCGGGTGCCGATTGCGACTACATCGAGCTGCCGGCTGGGATGATGAACGGGCTCACCACCGTGACTTTCGAGATGTGGATTGACAGCTACTCGAATGGCAACTGGTGCGAGATCTACGCATTCGGCAATCAGACTGAGGGCGGGGCGGGAGCCCACATGCTCATGTTCACCCCGCACTCGGGCGCTGGCGATTATCGGATGAGCTACGCCCAGGCGGCGCCGGGGTACAATGACGAGCACGTGGCGGTCGGGCCCGGGAACCTGGACAACTTTGGTCCCATGTGCATCACGTGCGTGTACGATCCGCCGAACAACACCATGTCACTCTATCGGGACGGCGTGATGATCAGCTCGATATCGCCGCCGGTGGCGACGGGCTTTTCCCTCTCGAAGGTGGTGAACAACTACTCTTGGCTGGGCCGATCGCTGTACAACGGCGACGCGGCCTACAATGGCACGATCAATGAATTCCGCATTTACGACAGCGCCCTGAGCCCCATCCAGGTCGCCGCCAGCTTCGTCTCGGGATCCGAGACTCCGAGCACGGACCCGGCGGCGCTGGGCCCGGTGGTGGGGGTGAACTTCCTGGTGCCGCAGACGACGATGACGGCGGGGGACAGTCAGCCGACGTCGGTGACTGCGGACTTCCAGAACCTGGCGGGGGTCTCACTGAAGGGGATTGCGGGGGTGACCTACGCTTCGGACAAGCCGACGGTGGTCAAGGTGAGCGACACCGGAGTCATCGAGGCGCTGGCGGCTGGCACTGCGAACGTGAGCGCCACGTACGAGGGCCAGACCGGTTCGGTGGCTGTCACCGTCAATGCGCGGCAGACCGGACTGGCCGTTGCCGGCAAGTTATGGGTTGACCTGCATGCCGCGGACGTGAGCTCCGATGTCACCACGTGGCCCAATCGCGCCGGGGAAGGCGACTTCTTTGTGGCCGGGGCGCCGGTGTACGTCGCCAACGTCGCGGGCACCGGAGTTGCGGCTGTTGAGTTTGCGGGGACGGATGCCTATCAGGGGCCGCCGACGACGGAGGATCTGGACGGGGCGAGTGACCGATCGATCGAGGTTTGGGCGTTCAATCCGGAAATTGCCGGGGAGGAAACGCTCGTGGCGTGGTCGCATCGCGGCGGGCCTGAGGGCTCGAATCTGTCGTTCAACTACGGTGCCAACGGGACCTACGGTGCCGTGGGCCACTGGGGTTCGCCCGACATGGGCTGGAGCGGCACCCCGCTGGCTGGGTCCTGGCACTACTTGGTATACACGTACAACGGCGACAAGATCGCGCGGGTGTTCGCCGACGGTGTTTTGAAGACCGAGAAGACGCTGACGTTGCCCTTGAGCACGCATGTCGGCGACTACATCCGGCTGGCGGCGCAAGCCAACACCAGCGGCACGGATTTCGACTTTGGCCAGTCCCTTTCCGGCTATCTGGCGTACGTGCGGGTGCACGGCGGCATGTTGAGTGCCGGCGACGTGGCGAACAACTATCTTTACGGCGCCGAAGGCACGGCTCCGGGCGAACTGCAGGGCGTCATTCTAACGCTCAGCTCGACGACGCTGGTCGGCCCAAGAGCCGTCGGCCAGGCCACCGTCACGGCGGACTACGCCAATCGCAAGTACCTGAATGTGATCCACTACTCGACCCTGGAATCCAGCGATCCGTCGGTGCTGACAGTGGACGCCACCGGGCAGTATGTGGCGGTCAAGGTCGGCACGGCCACGATCAAGGTGACGTACTCCGGCAAGGAATCCAGCCAGTCCGTGACCGTTGTCCCGCCTCCAGCCACCGAGCTCAAGCACCGGTATTCGTTCAGTGAAGCGCCGGGCGTGACCACCGTCGAGGACTCCCAGGGAACGGCCGACGGAGTCGTGAAGGGCAATGGGGCCGACTTCGACGGGGCGGGCAAGCTCGTTCTGCCGGGCGGCGGTTTCTCGAACAGCACCGAGGACGTGATCGGGGGCTACGTCGACCTGCCGAACGGCATCATCAGCGGCCTGGTGAACGCTTCGTTCGAGGCGTGGGTGACGTGGAACGGCACCGGCAACTGGGAGCGCATCTTCGACTTCGGGACCTCGGACGGCGGTGAAGACGTGTCGAACGGCAACGGGAACTACTTCTTCATGACACCTCAGACGTGGGGAGGCGGGTTCTTCCGCTTTGCGGTGCGCGATCCCCGGACCGGCGGTGAACCGGTGCAGCTTGACCGGACACCGGTGCTGCCCACGGGAACGGAGCTCTACCTGGCCGTGAGTTACGACTACTGCGGCGACCTGGCCAGCCTCTACGTGAACGGCGAACTCGTCGCCTCCAAACCCGCGGCCACTCCGTTGAACATCATCCGCGACGTCAACAACTGGCTCGGCCGCGCGCAATGGGGCGACCCGATGTTCGCGGGCGTGTTCAACGAGTTCCGCATTTGGGAGGGCGGTCTGACGGCGGCGCAGGTGGCCGCCCACTACGCTGCAGGGCCGGACACGGTGCCTTCGACCGAGACCGATCCAACGCTGACGATCGCGGAGGGGACGGGCGGTCTGGTGATCGCCTGGCCGGCCACGAGCACCTACGCGCTGGAGTCGAGCGAAACGATCGGCGCGTCAGCGAGTTGGGCGCCGGTTGACACCTCGGGTGCGATTGTCGAGGACGGCATGAAGAAACTGACCGTGGTTCCGGCAAAGGCCGCGACCATCTACCGGATGAAGAAGTAGGCGATGCCGCGGCCCGCGTGCGGGCCGCCATCCTGTTCCACTCGAGGGGCCGGGGAGCAATCCCCGGCCCCCTTTTGCATTCCGGCGATCGCCAAGCCCTGGATGATCCTGCGGGCTTGGGCTCCACCGTCTCATGGGCCGGACTGCGGCCGCGCCTCGCAGCCGGTGCTTGGCGCGAGAAGAAGAACAAGGCAGCGTCTCCCAACAAGCCGTCGAGGACGCGTGGCGCTGTTGCACGTGACGGGCACGGAGATTCCCGAAATCCTGCCCCGCCGGCAGGAGAGCGCGCCCGGAGTGCCGATCGCGGTACTCGACCGCCCTCGCCGCCTTTGGCGGCGGCGAGACGCCGGGGGCGCGAAGCCCTCCTCCCGTGCGCCGTTACGACTGCGATGGCCTCGAACTCGACTTCAACCGGTTCCCGGCCTTCTTCAAGGACGGACCGACTGAAGGGCGCGTGGTCAAGATGAACTCGCTGGTCGAGCGTACCCGCACCCTGCTCGACCGCGTCGGCGATGAGCGCGGCCATCGACTCCGCCTCTGCCAATAGATGCGAGGCAACGTGGAGCAGGGAGAGTGGCTGGCGCGGCTCCGGCGGATGCGCGTGACGAGCCGAGGAGGCGGTGGCGGATTGACGTTGGGCTGCACCGCTCAGATTAAGTGCTGCCCCCGTCGTTTGGCTGAGGAACACCATCACTTCTCAGAGCCGCGAAACTGCACGTTGCTCACGTGCCGGCCAACCGACAGGTTCGCGTCGGTGGCGCTGACCGCAGGCTCACCGTTGAACCGCAGGTTGTCGATCAGGATGTTCTCGACCGTGTGCTCCCCATCCAGACCGTTGAAGAACGAGCGGGGAACGCGTTGGCTCGCCACAGAAACGTTGGCGTAGACCACATCCCGGACCTTGCCGCGCTCGGCGTCTTTCGAGTAGGGATTCTTGCCGATCACAATCACGAGCAGATTCGGTACGTACGCCCCCGCGGGGTCTTCCCGGTACCGCTCCTCGCGGCTGCCCTGCATCCGCGGAACCGGGCAGACGTCGTCAATCTCGACCCGGATGTTCTCATAGCGAATGTCGTGAACCAGCGCCCGGTCACCGCACTGGATGTCCATCGCAATGTGCGTCGTTCGGATGATGTCGCAGTCTCGGAACCGAACCTCGGCGATCTCGGGCGCCGAGGTCTCGGCCCCGATCTCCAGCGCGCGCCCCCAGTCGCACCAGAGCACAGTGTCCTCAACGCGCACGTTGCGCACTGGCCGCTCATGGAAGTCGCCGCGCCCCCAGTTGAGCCCCTTGAGCACGATGGCGTCGTCAAACGCCCGGACAAAGGAGTCGCGGATCACGACGTTCTGGCTGTTGCAGATGTCGATGCCATCGGCGTTGTAGCGCCACAGGCCGACCAGCTTGACGTTGGCGATCTCGACGTCCCGGCATCCGAACGCACTCAAGCACCAGACGTCTGGATCTCGCAGAATGACCCCCTCGATCTTCACCTCCGAGCAGTCCGTCAGTCGGATACCGCCGCCACCCTTGTCGCGCTCGTACTCGCTCGTGTCGAGGATGCCCCGGCCTAGAACCCGAACCCCCGAGGCCCCGCGCGCTTCGACCGCGGTGTAAACCACCGCTCCACCGGCGACATAGAGCGTTTCGCCGCTCTGGAGCTGGATTCTGCCCGGCCGATGGACCCCCGGACCGAAGTACCGGACCCCGGCTGTGTCGCTCTTCGGTGCGTCCTTCTCCGGCGGATCGGCGAACAGGTGCAGCGCACCATGCGGTCCGTCCAGTTCGACCGTGAACCGACCCGGTTTCGTGAGGGAAAACGTGATCGTTTGTCTGCTGACGGTGGGACGAACCTCGCGTGAGCCGGGCCTGACCACGACGTTGGTGAACGACCGTTTCGTAGTAATCTGGACCGTGACCGGGCCGGACATCCCCCAGTGGGCGAATCCGGCGAGTTCGGTTTGGTCGAGAGGACGCTGATATCCCGGCCACACTTGGTTGAAGGGCACCGCCGACACCCGGCAGGAGTAGACCGGCACCCGCTGATCGTTGACACGCAGCACGTAGTCCGCGCAGAGCGTCTCACCCGGCGGCGCGGCCCACGTCGTCACTGGCGCGCCGTCTTGCGCCCCTCGTCCCACCAACCCGCAGAGCACGAACGCTGCCGCTACCCTCACCAAACAGGATGTCGATGCCATGACGATGAGGATACCCTCGGACCGCCGAGAGCGAGAAGCAGTCTTTGGCCATTGCCGCGGCCTGCGCGAGTCAGACCGTGCTGGCAAACACAGACTTTGGGATTACGGCTTGTCAGGGGTGTAATTGAAGCCGGGCAGGCGCCGGAAGACCTCGGCGTCGCGCCGGAACCGAAAACCACCCCGCAAGACGTCCTCGAAGCCAGGATCAGTGTCTGTCACCCAGGACTCTTCGCGTTGAACGTCGTGTGCCCTTTCCCTTCGAGCACCGCATGCCGGTCCGTGATCGGGATGTTCCAGAAACCCCATGCCTACGGCTGCACAGGTCGCGAGTTCGCCGCTTTGCCCGCGAGCGCCCCGAGCCGGCAAGGAGGCTCCGCAAGGCCTGGTTTCAGTCCTATTTGACGACCATGCTCCAACGCGATGTGCGCGGTCTGCAGGCCATGGCTAACGCCGTCGGCAAACGCTGGCTTCGTGGCGTGGTGCTTTACACCGGCACCCAGGTCATCCCCTTCGCCGGCAATCTTCACGGTTTGCCGTTGGCTCTGCTTTGGGCAAAGCACCGATAGCGACGGCTGCCTCGAAGGCCTCGGGAGGAGCGCCAGTCTGGTGCGCCTCAGACCAGGCTGAAGCTGAAGCACGCATTGACCCGCTGGACCAGCGCGCGGCACGACTCGCCTGCTGGCCCCTGCAAAGGTCGGTGCAGAAGATAAGGCCTGGCCCGCAGGCCCTTTCGAACGCTCACGGTCGCGGCACAAGACACACTTCAAAATCGGACTGGCATCCCGGAGGCGGCGGGTGTAGAAATTGCCGCGTGCATTGTCACACGTCTGCCTTGTATGGGCGCTGATGGAGGCCCGAGGGCGGGCAGAAGCGGCAGTTGCGCGCTTAGCTCAGTGGAAGAGCACTTCCTTCACACGGAAGGGGTCGCAGGTTCAAGTCCTGCAGCGCGCACCAGCTTCGCTGGGGGTTCTGGCACCTCCCAGAGCCAGGCGCCGCCATCGATCCGGGAGTTGTTCCGCAACGTGACCGGACCGGTGACATGCCATCATCGTGAACATGCCAGGGGAAGTGGCGACATTCTACGCACCAAGCTCCGGCTGGATACACCGGGGGGGGTGGACCGTTGAAAGCGGTGCCGCTGAGCGCCGGCACCGCACTCCAGGACGCTGGCGCGCGGACTGGCAGCGCCGGTTTCGCCCTCACCAGTCTCTAGCCGCGGGCGGTGACCGCGGCGGGTGAGAGGGGGAAGGCATGACATGGCAAGCCCTCGCGCCCTCGCGGGCTGCCAGTGTTTTTTGTGGACTCGCAGGGGGTCGAGGTTTAACATGCGGTTCCTAAGTTCGATTCAACGAAGAACCCAAACAACGCGACTCATGAGCAATCCCCTCACTTCTGCATTAGGCCGGCCGGCGGCTTGGTGCGCAGCGCTGGCGGCGGCCTGCGGCTTGCAGGTCCTGGCCCAGACGATCCCCAACCCGAGCTTTGAAGAGAACAGCTTCGGGACATGGCCGGGGTACATCAGCGGCAACACGGCGATCGCCGGATGGACCGGCACGCCGGACACTCGAGTGGGTCTGAACCCGGCGGGGGGCAGCCCGTTTGCGGACAACGGGACGATCCCGGCCGGGAATAACGTCGCGTTCATCCAGGCGAACGTCGACGATCCGTTCACGCCGGCGACGTTGAGCACGACGATCAGCGGCCTGACGGTGGGCACGACGTACAAGGTGACGTTCCGCGCCAACGCGCGCACGGGGGCGACCCAGACGCCGTTCATCAAGGTTTACATCGACGGTGCAGCGGTGCTGCTGCCGAGCGGGGCGGAGGGGATTTCGATCGCCCCGGTGGGCGGGTCGAACCCGTACTGGACCGTGGCCTTCGAGTTTGCGGCGACCGCGGCGTCCCAGCAACTCTCGATCGTGAACGACGCCGAGGGCGACCACACGCTCCTGGTGGACGACTTCAAGATCGGTCCGAGCAACGGGCGGTGGACGGCCGAGCAATGGACGTACGACGCCGATTCCGGGGTGGACGAGACCCTGGCGCTGTACACGCACGCCTACAACTTTGCGACCGGGGAGGGCACGGTGATCAACGGCGTGCCGTTCATCGGAATTCCGGGCACGAGCCCGGGCGCGCAGGGCTTGTACGGCTTTTCGACGACGTACCTGAATTACATTTACAACAACGACGGCAACAACCTCACGCTCAACGGCGATGGCGGCTCGGTGCTGGCCAGGGACTTCGTCTATAGCGCGGCGGTACCGGCCAGTCTGTACCAGAGCATTACGATCAAGGGGTTGACGCCGGGGACCGAGTACATCGCGACGATCTTCACCGTGGGTTGGGAGGATCCGTCGATCGCCAACCGCTGGGCGACGTTCACGGCGGGTGAAGACTCGCTCACGCTCAACCAGGACATGTTCTACAACGATGGCGGACTGAAGATCTCGTACCGCTACGTCGCGGACGCCACCGGGACCGTCACCCTCAAGTACGCGCCGCTGGTCCCGAACAACCTCAGCATCCACACGTACGGATTCTGCAACCGGGAAGCCGCTGCGCGCAATCAGACCCCGATCTTCGTGGTCCAGCCGCAGTCGGCGATCGTATCGCCGGATGTCCCGGTCACGTTCAGTGCGGCGACGATCGCTTTCCCGACGGCCACCACGTACCAGTGGCGGCTGAACGGCGCGCCGATTGCCGGCGCGACGGATGCAACCTACGCGATCGCCGCCGTCAGCAGCGCCGACGCCGGAACGTACGACGTCGTGGCCTCGAATGCGGCCGGCTCGACCACCAGCGCCGCCGCCACGCTCACCGTTGGCATCCCGATGGTGAACGCCAGCTTCGAGATCGACACCTTCCCGACATGGCCCGGCTACGTCAGCGGCGCGGGCAACTGGCCGATCACGGGCTGGGCTTCCGAGGGCGGCCACGGGGTCAATCCTGTTGAGGATGGCACAGCGCCCTTCGCGGACAACGGTCGGATCCCAAATGGCACCCATGTGGCGTTTCTGCAGGCTGCGGGCAGCATGAACCAAACGGTCACCGGGCTCACCCCGGGCGGCCAGTACTACGTCCATTACCAAGAGAACGCCCGCGGCGGGGCGACCCTGCCGGCCGTCGAAGTGCAAGTGGACGGCGCGACGGTGGTGCCGGCGCACCTGGTGACCCAGGTCGGGGGTTCGAACCCGTATCACAGCATGGGCAGCGACGTGTTCACGGCGGGCAGCGACTCGGTCCTGTTGGCCTTCATCAAGACCCAGCCGCAAGGGGGCGATTGCACGGCGTTGATCGACAACGTGGCGATTCTCCCGGTGCCCGCGGGCACGGCGCCCTCGATCAGCACACAACCGGCAAATGTGAGCGCATACGTCGGTGAACCGGCCAGCTTCCGGGTGATCGCCCAGGGGAGTCTGCCGATGACCTATCAATGGCAATTGAACGGCACGCCAATTGATGGCGCCACGGGCCCGGGCTACAACATTGATGCCATCCGCCTGGCCGACAGCGGCGACTATACGGTTGTCATCTCGAATGCTGCGGGGACCGTGACGAGCAATCCGGCGAAGCTGGCGATCCTCGAACCGATCTACTCGCTGCACAACACGGGCATTGGCGCCGATGGCGCGCCGGCGGCGGCGGGGACGGTCTCGCCGTATTGGACGCTGATACAGAACCCGGACGGCGGGGCGGCGGATGCGTTTGTGGCGAACGACGGTTGGCCGATCGCGGCGGGGGTCTGGATGGTGAATGACGCGACCTCGAAGTGGATCGGTTCGCGCGCGGCGGTCGGTGAGAGCATCCCGGTCGGCATGTTTGTCTACCGGACTGCGTTCGATCTGACCGGTCGTGATATTTCGACCGTGTCGATCACGGCGCGGTGGGCGAGCGATGACGGTGGTCAGGCGGTGTTCGTCAATGGCCGGACCGTGTCGGTGGCGCTCAGCGGCGGGTTCACCGGTTGGACGTCATTCACGCTGAACAAGGACAACGCGACGTTCGTCGAGGGGGTTAACACGATCGACTTCGCGTTGAACAACGGCGGTGTGGGGCCCACCGGGATCCGCGTCGAGTTCACCAAGACCGCCGCGGTGACCCTGCCGGGGATTGCCCCGGCGATCACGGTCGGTCCGCGCGGCGGCGAGGCGGTCGAAGGCAGCACCGTGACGCTCACGGTTTCCGCCAGCGGCACGTTGCCGCTCGCCTTCCAGTGGCGGAAGAACGGCGTTGATCTGCCGGGCCAGACCGGGGAGATCCTGACTCTCACCGCGGTGACCGGGGCGGACTCGGGCAATTACTCGGTCAAAGTGAGCAATCCGTGGGGCGACGCGGTCAGCGCCGACGCCTACGTGAATGTCAATCTGCGTCCGATCCCGGGCATCTTCGGCACCGGCGTTGGGCCGACCGGGGCGCTCCTCGGGGACGGCGCGGTGGATCCGCACTACACGATCATCGAGAGCGCGGACTTCAACTTCCCGGGGCCGGACGCGATTGTGGTGACGAACGCGTGGCCGATCGTGGCTGGGACTTGGGCGCTGAACGGCCCCAGCTCCTGCTGGATCTCGGCGACAGGCGACCAGCGGGCTGACGTCACGCCGGAGAAGAGCGGGGTTTGGGACGGGAACTACACGTTCCGCACGACGTTCGACCTGACCGGGTACGACCTCTCGAAGGTTCGTCTCAGCGGCGGGTGGGCGGTGGACAACGGCGGTGTGGACATCATTGTGAACGGCATCAACTCCGGGATCGTGAACAACAACGGGTTTGCCTATCTTACGGCGTTCACCCTCACCGAGGCGATGGGGATCGTGGCCGGGCCGAACGAGGTGGACTTCGTCGTGTACAACGCCGTTGACGCCACATGGGGGATCAACCCGATGGGTTTGCGCGTCGACCTGGTGGGGTATCAGGTGCTCGACACCGTACAGCAACCGACGATGGCCGTCGCCAGCCAGAACGGATCGATCACGGTGACGTGGTCGCCGACGGATCCCGCCCAGGAACTCCACTCGGCCACGTCGATCACGGGGCCCTGGACGAAGATCGAGGGTGCCACCAGCGGCTACAGCACCCCGAGCACGACCGGGACACGCTTCTTCAAGGTCGTGAAGCCGTAGTCTGACCGCAGAATCACGAAAACCCGGGGGGCAACCCCCGGGTTTTTCGTTGGTGCGTCGTCAGCTTTCCCGTGCCGCCCTCACCGCGGGCGTTGACCTTGTAGCCGCGGGCGGTGACCGCGGCGGGTGAAAAGGGCTAACGCGCCAAGTGGCAAGAGCCAACGGGGGACCCGGATCCTCGCCTAACGCGTGTGGCGCGAACTTTTGCCATCGGCACCTGATGGGTTTTCGCCTTGAAGGCGCGTCGGGTGTCGGCTCCGGGGTGGCCCGCCCGCGCGCGGGCGGGCTCTATAGAATTGGGAGGGAATGGGCCCGCCCTGGGGGCGGGCATCCAAATCCGCGGAAACCACTGACGGGGCGGCTCAGCACGCA
>JAKQDD010000122.1 GCA_029556615.1 Verrucomicrobiota bacterium
CGACTTCACCGATGAGTCCACTATCGTTGAGGATGCTCCGCGTTTTGCGGGCGATGCCCTCAAGCTGGTCAGGTAGAAGCCATTCCTATTTTGATGCAACCGGGGGATTTTTGATGCAAGCAGCGTTTTTGATGCAAAGCCCCCTCCAGTCCGTGACCTGCTTCAACTAGCGTAGCCTGTCCACCAGGAACGTCTCCCCTCGCACGAGTCGCTCAAGCTGCTCCAGTAGCAGCCGGTAGGTACACAGCGCCTCGACCTGTCCCGGAGGGAAGCTCGTCGCGGTCTCGTCGTAGGTTTTCGCCTGGACCTCCAACACTTCAACGCGGGCCCGTACGGCCTCCATGACGATGTGGAGGCTCGCGTCAGGTCGTGGGGTGGTCGTCGGTGCAGGTGCCGTGACCTGCGCGCGCACCTCCGCGTACATGGGGTCCGCGCGCAGGAAGACCGGTTCGAGGTAGACCTCGAACCGGTCCTCGGACCGTGCAGCCGAGAGGATGCGCGACCCGGCCGGAGACCGGGGGTCCATGAGCGCGGCGCACAGGCTGCGTCGCAGCAGGGTCTTGGTGTCGTTGTTCTCCACGCACTGGGTGGCCCGACGCTTCGTCGCGGCAAGGTCCACCTGCGCGATGGCGATGAGGCGGTTTAGGTTCGACCACGTGCTCTTGTTGTTGACCTCAAGGTGCTGCACCTCGGCGGGGAGGTTCTCCTCGGGTTTCGGGTGCTTCTTGGCCGACTCCAGCGCCGATAGGGTGCTCGACGCAGACTCGATACTCTCCGAGTCGACGAGCGCGTCGAGGGGGTCCGAGTAGCCCTCCGAGTCGACCTGGGCCTGGGCCTCGGTGATGACCGTGCGCACGATACGCTCAGCCTTCCCGTAGCGGTCAGGGGCACAGATCGCCACGCAGCCGAGCGCGGTGATGTGCCAGAGATCCTCGCCGTTTTGGGCGCGACGCTTGAGCTTGGTGGCCGTCTGGAGACCGTCCTCCAACAAGGCGCGGGCGTCCGCGTAGGAGGTGTTGGGGGGTGCGATGCGCTGCTGGTAGCGCTGGATCGCATGGTCGGTGATGTTGAAATGGATCATTGTGGGTTCCTACTCTGCCGCTCAGCTCGGATTCGAGCTGAGCGGCGGCTTCCTCGTGTATGTCCTCTCTGCCGAACGACACCTACATCGAACGCGTGCTGGAGCTCCAGCCTGGAACGCTTCGCGTCCACCGACAGAAACCTGAGATATCTCCCCCGGAGCTCACCGTCCTTTTGCACCTCGTCGAGCTATACCCCTGGCTCCTTGAGGTAGCGGAAGCTCGCTTCAACGCGGTGGAGGCCCGGAGGATCCTCGTGCGCGAGAGCCTCGCGCTGCCCCCGAACGCGAGTCCCGCGGACCAGGAGGCGAACCGCCTGCTTCGGGAAGGCGTCGCCGAAGCCCTGGTGGCCGCGGTGCCGGCCTCGGTGCCGACTCCAGCTCCGGCCGCCCCGAGGGGGCTTGACTTCGACGTCCCAGGCCCAGATCCGGGGCTCAACCCCGAGCCCCACAACCCCGTCAAGGTGCTCAGCCGGCCTCCCAACCGTGACGACGTCCTGCACGTCTACACGGACGGGGCCTGTCAAGGCAACCCAGGCCCGATGGGGATCGGGGTGGTGCTGCTCGACCGCCTCCCGCGCGCCAACCCGCCACGGCGTGAGCTCTCGGAGGGGATCGGACGCGGCACCAACAACGTCGCGGAGCTCACCGCGGTGTTGCGGGGACTGGAGGCCATCCACCCGCAGCACCGGGGACGTCCTGTGGTCGTGTACAGCGACTCCACCTACGTGATCGGGGTCCTGGCACGGGGGTGGACCGCCAAGGCCAACACGGACCTGGTGGACCGCATCCGGCAGAAGATCGAGGAGTTCGCGGAGGTCTACTTCGTCAAGGTGCCCGCCCACAGTGGGGTGATGGAGAACGAGCGTGCCGACCTGCTGGCCAAGCGGGGCGTGACTGCAAATTCTCAGCTCCCATCGGGCCGGTCACCTCGATAGAGGGTTAGGTTCCACAGCTTCAGCGCAAGTGACACAGGCGCGCGGGGTGACCGTTCAAGTCGAGTGCGTCATCGGCTTGGGCAAAAGCCCCGAAGCTCACGAGAAAACGACCCGACGCAGGGCCTCTATTTCGGTGGTGTGTCTACCGGTGGAACCTCTCTTTTCAGCTCCGATGTCTTCTGACTTATCGACTCATCCCCATGAGCAACACACCAGACCACTCGGTAGCAAACGAAGTGATGAGCCGCCTCATCCAGCGCGCGATCGGGCTGTCCCGCGAGCGCGGGTTGAGCGCGGAGGCTCTCAACCAGGGTGGGTGGAAGACCTGCCTGGATGACGCCTTCGACCTCATTGACCACGCACCATTCGCGGACCGGGAGGCCCTCTCGACGGCCTTCTCGGCGGCGGTGGACGCGTCGAGGGACGCCATGCGGGAGCGGATCGCCCTCCTGCGGGCGCAGGAGGCCAAGGCCGCTACCTCTGCTTGAGGTACTTTCCGGGCTCGAAGCCCGGCCGCACCATCTTGAAGCGGTGCGTGAGGTACTTGCCGTCGCCCACCTTGAGGTATAGACCCTCTTGGGGGTCGATCTTCGACCAGCTTGACGGTCGACACGCGAGTTGGGCCAGGTGCTCGTACGTGAGCGCGCGTCGCTCGATGAGCTCGGGCATCGTGAACCCCACCTGCGCGAGGAGCCAGCGGGCTTCAAGCGGGTCGAGGTAGCGGCCCGCTTCGGGGTCGTAGAGGTCGAAGGCGACGAACGGGCAGCGCTTCACGCGGGCGGCCTCGTAGCGCGTCCCGTGGGTCATGACGAGCCACTCCCCGCAGACCGCGACCGGGGCGCCGGCGAGCTCCTGGAGGCGACGCAGCTTGTCCGCCTGCTGGTAGGCGTAGTTCCACGCGGGGGCGAACTGCCGCTTGGCCTCCGTGCGCGCGACGTATCCCTTGCGCAGGATGTGGTCGCGGTTCCGAATGATCACCTGGTCCTCGTCGAGGGTCATCCCGAGGAACGCGCCGTCCATCTTCTCCTCAATGGTGAGTCGAGGAGAAGAGAAGATCACCTGCGCGTCCTGCTCGGACGCCACGCAGTCGCCCCGACCGGTGTTCGGCTGGAACGGCAGGTGAGGGGTCGACGGGAACTCGGGGAGCAGTCTCTTCTCTCTCTCGAACGGGCGCATGAGACGATCTCGAAGCCTGCGGGGGACATCGAGCTGTCACACGGCCTAAACGGGGCCGCAGGACTCGCCGTAGGCTCCTTGGGGCGAGCTGCGTCGTGTGGGCCCCCTTCTGTACCTACACTTCCGAGGGGGGTTGTACCTCAACGTCCTCCGTATGGAGGAGTACACGCCGTCGCACACACATGGCCGCCTCTACGGGATGCGTGAGGTGGGCTGCCGCGACGGGTGGGACGACCTCAGCGAGGAGGAGATCACGCAGTTTCGCGAGCTTCACCGAGAAGCGAGGGTGGGATCCACGGCCACTAGGGCCTGAAGGATGGCGCGGGTCATCGACCCCGCCAGGTCCATCGAGAGGGCGTCGGTCGGCGCGACCCACATGGCGGCCTCGTGCTCTGGGGAGGGGAAGGCGCGAAGCTCCCCTCCCTCGATGACTCCGTGGACCGCGTGGACGTCGAACCAACCCGTACGGTAGGCCCCCGCGTAGGAGCGGAACCGCACCTCCAGCCCTGTCTCCTCGCGCACCTCGCGACGCAGCGCGTCCGGTAGGGACTCCCCCTCTTCGACCTGCCCGCCCGGCAGCGAGAGGCCGGGCATGTTGCGGTCGTGCAGGTAGCGTCGGAGCAGCAGGACCTTCCCCTCGTCGTCTCGCAGCACTACGACGCCGGCCGGCACGATGCCGTCGGGACAGAGCGCGCCGCGCAGGAGGTCGGTGGGGTCGCGGAGCGCAGCGGGCTGCGCCTCGCCGGGTCGCCACCAGACCGCCGCTCGCGTGCCCGTGGCGTAGAGCTCCAGGTGGAGCATGGAGGCTGGGTTGGGGTACGACTTGCCCGGCCGCTCCCGCAGCACCTGACGGACTACGCCGACAGGGTCTCCGGCCAGCAGGTGGTCTCCCACCTTGACGGCCGCCTCGACCTCGCCGTAGAGCACCACACCGCTCGCCCCTTCCACCAACACGGCAGCGGTCTGGTTCCACCAGGGAGACTCAGCCCCTCCGGTGAAGCATAGGTCGATGGCGACGACCACACCGTCCTCCACAGCCACTACTAGCTGGTCCACAGGGGCGTAGAGGTCTACTCCGGTGTGAACGTCGTGCGTCCGAACGGCCCCGAACGCACCTTGGCCGTTTGGTAGGATGGGGTAACGATCGGCGAGAGGCCAGCACCAGGTCATGCCCTCTAGTACCATGTTGCGGGCCCACCAGAGCTGTTCAGCTCCGTCTCGCCTCTGTTCTGGCAGGCAAGGGCATGCTGAAGCACCTCGCTCTGACCCTTGGGATCCTCCTGTTGCCCGCAACCTCCGCGGCCAAGCCCGTGCTGGGGGCGGCCATCGGGGTGGGGGAGTACATGAACCTGCCTGGGCCTCCGGTCCATGCGGGCGTCTATGCTTCGGGCGGCCTGTGGGCGGCCTTCGACATAAGAAAGGTCACCATCACCCCGCAGCTTGCGGTTGAGGTGGCCCCGGAGACCCGCCAATGGGGCTTCATCCCCACGCTCACCGCGGACTTCCCCGTCCATGCGCGCGTGGGGATCGACCTCATCGCGATGCTCATGCACAACCAGACGGACTCCGACTGGGATCACGCGGAGCTCCTGCTTGGAGGTGGCCCTGGCCTGTCGATCTACCTCGGTTCCTGGACCCTTCAACCCAACGTGATCGTCCTGTACAACTTCATGACCAGCGGGGCCGCGCTCTTCCCTGGCATGGGGTTGGCGCGCACTCTCGACTAGGTCAGCTCCAGAACAGGTATGGTCATCGACTTGCTGTCATGAGCCACTGTAAGCACTCGCACCATCCCCACACCAACACCCACCTCCCCCTTGGGGTCGTGCTCGGTGCCCTTGTCGTGTGCGCGACCTGCGGGATCCACCTGTGCGGGGACGAGATCGCAGCGATGATGGAGGTCCTGCGGCTGCTCCCGCAGGCGCTGCTTCATGCGCGAGTTCAGGCGCGGCTACGCGCCCAACGCTAGCCCCGCGTCCTCCAGGGAGACGTACCGCCCTCCGACCTGGAGACGGTCGAAGTAGAAGGCGAACTCGGTCTCGGGGACACTCAGGCGCTCCAGCCAGAGGCGGAAGTAGCGGTCGAGCGCCGCTCTACGCTCGTGCGTTCGCGCGTGGTGCAGGAGGAAGTCCTTGCGGTTCTGCACCTTGTCGGCGCGGAGCATGTCGTTGACCTCCTCGATCGGCGACAGGTGAATGTCGTCGGCCCCGCGGATCTCCCGGCGCGACAGGGTGGCGTTGGCGATGTTGCGGTACTCCAGCGTAAGTGCGATCACCGACGGTGAGATCCGGTCGTCGCGGACCATCGCGTCGATCTCGCAGAAGTTCTTGTGCAGGTCGTCGTCCGACTGGAACATCGGGTGGAGGCAGTAGGCGCGCTGCGCGTCCTGGCTCGCCTTGATCCCGCGCAGCACCGCGAGCCCCTCGTCGATGTGGTTCATGTAGGGGACCTGGGACCGCTCGGCGGCCTTGTCATCGTAGTACTTGGAGATGAGGCGGTACTCGGGCCACTCGACGTGGCGGGCTGCCATGTGGAAGGCTACCCTGATGTGGTTGAGGTATCCCTCGATGTTGCAGTCGGGCACCGTGAGAACGGGATGCTCGCTTCCTCGTAAGAAGTCCGACGTGTAGCCCTGCCTCCGGTGTGGAGCGTAGGTGTAGACAGTCTGGTAGGTCGTCCCGACGCCGCGAAGCAGCACACGACAGCCCCACTCGACGCCGTTCTCTACGAGGGGCTCGACGTCCTTCGACATGAGGACGAACCCGTCCGCGAGCACCTGATGGGCACGGGCCATGAGGTACTGGCGAGCTTCGTCGCGGTCTACAGCGTTCATGTTGAACCGGGTCATGCGGCGATCCTGTCGTCCATCGGGTTGTCCATCGGGTTGTTCTTCCACTGGCCCGCCTCGACTCCCTGGCGGAGCCAGGCGTCGAACTCCGCGTGTAGGCTGGAGTTGGCCATCTTCTCGTCATCTCGTCGCATGTTGCGATCCTTGCGGAACTCCTCCCAGCGGGGGCTGAGCCACAGCATGAAGGTGACGGCGTTCAGGAAGCCCGGCCGCTCGTCGACATCCTCGTCGGGCTTACGCGGGGTGGGGTCGAGGCCGAGCGCCTGGGCGCACAGCACCCAGCGGGGATTCAGGGCAGGAGACTGGGACATGCAAGCAAGGCGAGGTCGAGATGAGGATCGGAGCTGACCACTCCGTACGCTAGCGCTCGGGCAGCACGAACCCCCTCCGGTGCAGCACGCTGAAGGGTCCCGCCCAGGGAAGGGGCTTCGCCCTCGGCTCGGCCGGCGCGCAGCCGGCGCAGAGCCCGCCGTAGCCCTCCACGACGTGCGTGGTGAGGACGTCCCTCGTGCAGGTGACGCACCCGAGCGGGAGCGTGTAGTCCCAGCAGCGGCCCTCCTTCTCGGTCTCGTCGCGGGCGATCCTTACTCCCATCGTGAGGAGCACGATGGAGTCGAGGCTGTCGAGGGGTACGTTGACATGTTCGGGAGGAGTCTTGTCGCGCATGTCGTAGCCTACCCGCGAATCCTCAGCTCCGATCCATGCAGTGGATTCGACCTCCCTGCATGACGATCCCGAACATCAATCAGTTTCCCAGGTGCGACGCGGCACGTCGCACCTGGCTGGCCTCTCTCCAGGTAGGGCATGAGGTCCTCTGGATACGCTCGGACGGCCCGCTGGTGGTCAAGGTGTCTTCGCTGGGCGGTGGGGTCCTCACGGTAGACTCTCCGCTCATCCCGCGCGGGCCTCGCCGGCAGTTCACCCCGAAGACGGGGATCGGCAAGGCGGGACAGTACTCGACGGACGGCTACATCCTGCCCGTCAACGAGGAGACCAAGCGGGAGGCCGAGCGCATGCGCCACTGCAAGGAGGTTCGCGCGAAGCTCCACCGCATGTTCTGGGGCAACGTCCCAGACGACAAGATCGAGCAGATCGAGGCGATCCTAGGGGATCAACTCAAGGCCGACTAGCTCCAACCCAAAGAGAGGTGTCCTGTGTCCCAGAAGCGCTACCCTGTCCCCTGCGCGAGCGACCCCATCCGGATCGCTCGCACCATCCTTACAGGGGACATCTCTGCCGCGCGGGACCTCGCGTTCCGCATGGGGCGCATGAGCTTCACCTCGGCGGAGTGCCGCGCGGTCACCGGAGCCTGCAAGGAGGCGAACCGTCGATGGGGTTCTGACCTCTTCATGGAGGAGTTCCTCTGGCCGGAACTCAGCTCCACTTCTGGGGTTCGTTCCGACTCGTTGTCATGCACGCCATGACGACCCTCAAGCCGGCTCGCCGCACCCTCATCAACGATAGCATCGCTCGCGCCGGCCTGGACGGCAACGGCCGGTTCGAGAAGGTAGGTGCGGCGTTCTCCGCGGCGGTTGAGGTGATGCGCCGTCACGGCGTTGAGATCGCCGAGACGGTGAGCCTACTGGAGACCGACCAGGGGCGCTGCACGGTGCGGATCGCGATGAGCAACCCCGCCGACGCCTTCTCTCCCACGGAGATCAAGAACTCCGTGCTGTCCCTCCAGTGGACGCGCCTGGATGCGCGCTTCGAGGTTGTTGGTTACCTCTCGTAAGGACCCCCATGCCCAGACACACGGCGATAGCAACGTATGAGAAGTTCGGTAACTACGCGGTCGTGGAGGTTCACATCCTCCTCGCCCAGGGGGGAACCGGATGGCAGGGCACGCGGGTCGAACGACCACGGCGCGGTACCCTGACCGACGCCTGTAGGTTCGTCGCGCGACAGAACGCTGCGCTCGCCGACGCGACCCTCATCTCGTTCGCGCGGGCGTCCACAGCTCCCGTCAACTCGACCTAGTCGTTCCAGACCACACGGAGGAACCATGAGTGATAAGAGCGCCGCAGAGTCCCGTCTTGACCAATGGGGTGACACGTGGAAACCAGGCAAGAAGGAGCGCTACGGCCTGTGGTGGGCGGTACGTGGGCTGGTTGGCCTGCCGATTGGTGCCCTGGCGGGCCTGACGGCAGTGATCGCCACGGGGACCCGTGTTCCTCAGGCCATCGGGACTGCCTGGCGGACCATCTGCCGGGAGCGCCGGATCGGTCCGAACCTGAAGGCCGCGATGTGCATCGTGACGCCCTTCGTGATGCCCGTCGGGGCTGCCCTGATCTCCTCGGCCAGCGTCCTGATCGGAGCGGCGCGCGGATTCTGGCAGGGCCCGTTCCACGGGCCGGCTGAGGCGCTCGCCGATTCCTACCGTGGGTTCCAGGGGCTCGGGGAGATCGTGCGCTTCGTGTGGAATGAGCCCGCACCTGGACCCCTCCCAGAGGGGGCGACGGTCTACGACATCAAGCCGCTGCTTGGTGTGTGGTCAGGAGTGATGGGGGTCGTGAGTGGCCCGGCGCTCGGTGCCGCGCACGGCTGGGTCTACATTCGGGAGCTCCCGCGCCTCGTCCACAAGGTCTACAGTCGGCTGTGGGGTGGGCGCACCGGGTTCGTCGCCTTCTTCCTCGACGTCGCCTCGGTCACGGTCGTGCCCGTGGCGATCGTCCTCGGCCTGCCGCTCTTCGTGTGCTACGGGACCCTCTGGGGGTTCGGGCGCGGTATGCGCACCACCTACAAGGAGGGGACAGGGAAGGTTGCAGGCCGGCTGCGCGAGGCGTACGCGAAGTCGCTGCGCAGGTGGCAGGAGTCGCTCGGCAAGACCAACCACAGCAAGTCCGACCCCAACGACGGTATCGTCGCTGAGGTCATAAACGACAGCATGGAGGCCGTGCGTGCCGAGGGATAGGTTCGTCGAGGACGAGCCCCTCTCGGAGGAGGAGCACAAGGCGCGCATGCGCCCCTCCCCCGACTGGCCCGTTGACAAGGACGGCTACCCGCTCCCCTGCGTGCAGTGCGTGGGGTTCCCGCCCGTCGCGCGCTGCGCCGCCCTAGACGGGGAAGGTCCGTGCGCTCCTCCGTCAGCTCCGATCCTCGCGGACGCATCGACAGAGTCTCATGGACACGAACCCCACCCAGCGCGAGAAGGCGCTCCTTGATCGCCTGACCGACCTCCGGACGGACGAGCAGGGCCTCCTCGACCACTTCAACGAAGTCCGCGCGACCGCGGGCTTCGAGATCGGGAACTCCCTCGACCTCCTCACCGAGGAGCGCCGGCCCGTCATGGACGAGCTCCTCGCGCTGCGCCGCGCCCAGGGCGGTACGATCGTCGTGGACTACCGCAAGCAGTTCGAGCCGCGCGTCCAGACCCTGCCCCACTTCGCGCACTACGAGCGCCTCCAGGCCAACAAGCTCGACGAGGTCCTCCAGCATGCCCCGCTCGCGTGCTTCGTGTTCCACCGGAGCAACGAGGAGGTCAAGCAGGCAGTCGCCGAGCTTTACTTCGACGGCAAGTGGACCCGGCCTACCATCTGGTTCACCGGGGAGGTCGACCAGGTGCGGGAGTTCTTCGGGATGCCCGTCGTCCCGCGCCTCCTCCTGGAGCGGGTCGTCCTGCCGCTCCTGGAGAAGTACCACGGTCAGGCGGACGGGTTCGAGCGCGTGCTCGACGCGATCGCTGAGTGCCGGGCCGAGCACTACACCTACAACGACGAGGAGCGCTTCGAGCGCCGCTTCGGCCTGCGGGTCGACTAGGAGGCCACCATGCCGCGTTACCCCATGAGTCAGCCGAGCACCCGCGGGTGCCCCGGCATCGAGCTTGAGCCCGGCGTCTACTCCGGGTGCCATGACACCCGCTGCCGTACCTGCGACGGCCAAGGCCGCATCGGGTGGTGGAACGCCGAGTGCGACGTCTGCTGGGGGCGGGGGTACATGAACGATTGCCCCGTCTGCGCGGACGGCCGCGACCCGGTGCGCCGGCCCGCCGACTTCCCCGGCGTCCCGATGGCCCGCCACCCGTCGGCCCTCTACTCGCAGTCCTTCTACTCGCCCGCCCTCCAGGCGTACATCGACCGGGCGCGGTCGACCCCGTCGACTTCACCTTTACGGAGCTAGGTCATGGCCTTCATCACCCACAGCAGTCGGTTCATCTACGACCTCACCCGCTCGGTCCGCGAGGGTGAGTACGCGCTCCCGCTCTTCCAGCGGGACTTCGTGTGGGGGGTCGAGGACGTCCTCAAGCTCCTCGACAGCATCCTCGTCGGATACCCGATCGGGTCGATCCTCACCTGGCAGCGGTGGAGCAAGCACGTCCGCCAGGTGAGGAGCTTCCGGGGCGTCAAGGAGACGCGGCCGGACGCTGCGCTCGTGCTGGACGGCCAGCAGCGCATCCAGGCTCTCCTCGTCGCTACCGACGAGGGGTCTAGCTACTACTATGACATCCCGACGAGGACCTTCCGCCACGACCCCTCGGGGGAGGAGAGCAAGGACCGCATATCGGTCAGTCGGTTCCTGCGGGTCACGTCCTTCATGCGCTGGCTCCAGACCCACATGAAGGCGGAGATCGACGGGGACATCGTCCACCACATGGACGATGTGATGGGGAAGTTCCGTGACGCTCGCATCGGGGAGGTCGTGATCGCGTGGGACGCTGACCTGGCGTTCGCGCGGGAGTCATTCCGCCGGCTCAACACGACGGGCAAGTCGTTCAACGAGCAGGACGTGTTCGCCTGCCTGGAGGCTCCATCAGCATGACCCCAATCATCGAGTGGCAGCCGACGGGACCTCTCGGGTTCCCCTCCTCGAAGAACTACCGCTACTGGGTTCCAACGTGCCCAGACGGGACGTTCCGGGCCTGGTTCCACTTCAGGGGACTTCCGGGCAGTCCGCACGACAAGCTGCTCGGGGATGGCCTCCCCTCGATCGAGGAGGCGAAGCGCCTGTGTGAGGAGCACGCGAGGGTCACCTTCATCTCCTCTCGCTTGGAGCTTCACCAGTTCCTCTCTGGGTTTGGGTCAGAGTGGTTCGTCACCGAGGACGACTTCGACCCCCCGCGCCTGGAAGACCTCAGGGATGAGGACCCCGTCCTGTTCACCGAAGGAACCCTGGTGTTCCAGGGATCTGAGCCGGAGGAGGTTCCAAACCTTCTCTCCGTCGATGAGGTTCACGCGATCGTTGCGGCGAGCCCGATCCTCCCGACGACCCCGCTCGCTCCGCTGTTCCGCAAGTGGAGGGCGATTCGCTCAGCTCCCGCTGAGCCTTAGACGGTGAGTAGCGGGCATGTACGGTCCACAGAACCCAACCCACAAGATCGTCCGCAACTACATCCTTGGCATCCTCTCTCTGATCGCCACAGGGATGTACGGATGCCCCCACTACAACGTCTGGCAGCAGGGCCTGGAGGGACAGGCGGAGCTCGCCAAGGCGGAGCAGAACCGCCAGATCCGCGTGCTGGAGGCCCGGCAGAAGAAGGAGTCGGCAACCCTGGAGGCTGAGGCAGAGGTCGCTCGCGCCAGGGGCCTCGCGGAGGCCAACAAGATCCTCGGGGACTCGCTGCGCGGCGAGCAGGGCGAGCGGTACCTCCGCTACCTGTGGGTCACCTCGCTCAAGGGGTCGGAGCGCGAGACCATCTACATCCCGACCGAGGCCAACGTCCCCATCATGGAGGCGAACCGGCTCCGGTCTGGCCCGCCGGCCCCTCAGACGCCCACCCGCTAGGGCAGCTTCGACAGCTTGAGGATGATCTCGTCCAGGTCATCCTGCATGCGGTTGCGCTCGTCGAAGTCGACGACGCGATCGACGACCTTTTGAGCCTGCCTGACCAGGCCAACGAGGGCCTTCTTGTCGGGCTCCTCTACCCCCCTCATCACGCGCGTGAGCGTCTCTCGCATCGCGTTGAGCGGTGTGGCGATCCCGTCGCGGTTACGCTGGAGGTCCACGAGTCGCTTCTCCATGTCGGAGATCGTGGAGTCCAAGTGCTGCACGACCCCGAAGGCGCGCTTCCACGCGTTCTCTAGGTCGCGGTTCGGCGTGTAGGCCGCGACGAGGCGGCGTACTACCTTCGCGTCCCGCATCCTACCTCTGGATCTCCCGAGCGAGCTGGGAGATCCAGGAGGCGAGTCCCTCCCCGTCCTCACCGAGGGCTTTCGCCTCCTGCACGGCCTTCTCCAGGATTTTGAGGAGCTTGTCTTTGTCGTACCCAGTTGTGTACGCGTTCGACGTCATCGCGTACGCCTGACCCAGGAAGGCGTTCACGCGGGACTTCTCTAGCCGCTTGATCGCGGCTTTCAGCGTCTCGACCTGCTGCTTCTTGTGGTTGATGCTCCAGGGGATGTGGCTGGACAACTCCTTCAGCTTCTGGGTCATCTTGTAGGGATCCAGCGCTGAGGTGTGGGTCGTCGCGATGAGGCGTCTTACGGCTCTGGCGTCTCGCATCCTACGAGGGGCGCTCTGATAGGCGGCGCAGCGTGGCCATCATCTCCGCAGGCGTAGGCTCCTCCATCGTCAGCGTGAGACCGCGCGTCCAGTCGACGAACACCTCGGTGTGGCCGCGAGTCGTGGGGAGCACGCACAGGACACGGTCGAGGTTGAGCCACACGTCATGCCAGTGGTCAGGAAAACCATGAACCAGAGGTCGCCGGCACTTGAGGAGCGGGACCCCGTACGCCTCCACATGCTTGACGAGCTCGTCGATCTTCTGGGCGCTGACGTGTAGGTTGTGGTGCGTCGCAGTGAGGATGGCCGGGACATCCTTCTCGGCCAAGTAGATGAGGATGATGGCGTCGGCCCGCAGCAGGCCCCCATCGTTGATGTTGATCCACGTGGGCTTCATGCGGGTACCTACCCGCGATGGAACCCTGCGAGTACGCCCCCTACGCGAACACCTACGGAGCCTGTCGCGGGCCAGTGGCTCCGCGCGACGCGATCCACGTCCCCGACAAGCCTCCGGTCCCCTGCGCGCGCCTGTGCGAGAAGCACGCGGTGAACCTGCGCACGGGCTTCCACGGCGACCTTGACACGCGGGAGCTCCTCTGCGAGCGGCGTGGCCAGGGCGCGTGCCAGGGGCGCGTCGAGTACCGCGACGAGATCCAGACCGAGGAAGACTGCTTCCCCATCGCTCCGCTCTGCGACCGCCACTGGGGCGACAGGTCGACGAGTACGTGGAGAACTCAGCTCCTCCGGCCCGGATCGGGTAGACTAGGCTTCATAACGACCCTTCGGGGGTGTACCGGTTTCGACTGAGACGAGCAGTAGACGATCGCGTGCCGAGGGCCCTGCCCCCTCGTGAATCAAGCGGGAAAACCATAAACGCGAACGACAACAGCGTTCGCCTCGCCGCCTAGTAAGCGGGCAGAGGCTGTCCCTCCCAGGTAGGGTCCGTGACCGGGGAAGGGGCATAAAAATAGCCGGGCTAGCGCCTGCCAGGGTCCATCGGGGCAGGGGGCGAAGCAAAGGTGGAATAGCCCGATGGGGAGCCCGCTGGTAGGCGCCTCGCAGGGTGAAACGACTGCCAGCTACGCACGTAGGGATCTCCGCGAGACGTTTCAGGATGCGAGTTCGACTCTCGCCACCTCCACCTTCAATACAAAGTCCATCACCTCCAACAAGGTAATGGACTACATCGACCTCATCTGCGCGACCTGCACCAAACCCTTCAAGAAGTACAAGGGCGAGTACGATCGCCGGATTCGAGACGGGGCTACGCGCTTCTTTTGTAACCTCTCCTGCACCATGGTTGCGGGAAACAAAAGTCCGAAACGACACTCAAAACCGCCGCCTCCAGGGTCGAACCGTCACGCACTGACGCCATTCCGTTGGTTCATCGCACGAGCGCGGTACCGCAAGCAGTACGGACTCACGGACATCACACCCGAGTACCTCAGGGAGCTCTGGGCTTTACAGGGCGGTCAGTGCCCCCTAACCGGCTGGGCTCTCGCCCTCCCGCACAGCACGATGGGCTGGAGGGACGAGACCGACCGACACAAGCGTGCGAGCCTGGACCGGATCGACTCGTCGCTTGGGTATGTGCAGGGGAACGTGCGCTTCGTCGCCGTGATCGCGAACTACGCCAAGCAGGCGTATTCCGACCGGGAGCTCGTCGAGTTCTGCGAGGCGGTAGCGCGAGTCAGTTCGGCGGGTAGGACAAAAACATGCTGAAGCGCAAGACCATCGTACGAATCGCCTTCGGGCTGCTCGCCGCCGCGCTGTCCGTCTACCTCCTCGGGTGGGCGCTCGCGGTCGGCTGCGGCCTCATGGGGCTCTGCTCCTGATGGGACAGGAAGTAACCGCGCTCCTGCTCGGCCTGCGGGTCGAGAACCTCCTCGACCGGTTCTACGTCGAGGAGGGCTACAGGTATCTGTGGGAGCCGGAGATCGACTCCTACCACTCCGGCAACCCCTTCCTGAGCGAGTCTCGCGACGCGCTTGGTTACTGCGTGGCGGTCGACCGGGGGCGCTACGACGAGGAGGGAGACCTCTCCGCCCACACGATCCCGTTCGGGGACGTCGCGGCCGTCGAGCGCCTGTTCACCGCCGAGATCGCGCGGGCGCGATCCCAGTGGGATCACCTCGTGAGGGTGCTGGCCCGCAAGGGGGTCGCGCTCGGACCTCCTTCCCTCCTGCTCACCACGGTCGCGCACCGGTAGCGCTCAGCTCCGAATCACACCTCGCCCGCGACTCTCCCGCATGGGACAGAACGTAACCGCCCTCGTGCTCGGCCTCTGGGGGTCCGAGAACCTCAACCAGGTGAACCCGGAGGACGAGGTCTTCCTCTGGGACGACGTCCTCGACTACCACAACCCGGACCGCCCGGTGGTGAGCGTAGACTACGACGCGTACGGCTTCGTCGTGGCGGTCGACCGCTGCGCGCGTAACGGGGAGGGGGAGCTCACCAAGAGCGTGCCCCTGCACGCCCTGGACAAGACCTTCACGGTCGAGGCGGACCGGGCGCGCGCCCGCTGGCTTCACCTGGCGAGGATCCTGGCGGACAAGGGGGTCCACGTGGGGAACCCCACCCTCATGCTCATGAGGATCGAGCGCGGGTAGCGCTCAGCTCCGGCCAGGGACGCACCCCGCGTCCCCTCCGCATGAAGAAGATCGTCCTTGCCTCCACGAGCGCCGTGAAGCTCGACGCGTGCCGTCGGGCCTTCGGTCCCGACTTCGAGATCGTCACGGTGAAGGTGCCCTCCGGGGTCAACGAGCAGCCCATGGACCTGGAGACCTTCCAGGGGGCGGATAACCGGGTGCGCGCCGCTCGGACGGCCGTGCCCGACGCCGACCTCTACGTGGCCGTCGAGAACGGGGTGTTCGACGAGGAGTCGGCCTACGTGGACCGCGCGGTCGTGGTCATCGAGCACCAAAACGGCCTGAGGGTGCAGGAGGTGAGCGACGGGGTCATCTTCCCCGACGCGGCGGTCGAGGAGACCCGGCGGCGCGGCCTCGACAAGTGGACCATCGGCAAGGTCCTGGTGGACCTCGGGATGGCCAAGCAGCACGACGACCCACACCTGGACATCGCGGGTACGAGCCGCGTCGCGTTCATCGACCAGGCACTCCAGCGCGCCTGGTCCCTGTACTGTGAGGCGGCGGTCGACAAGGCCATCCACGAGCTGGGGTTCCGGCCGATGACCCCCGAGGACTACGCGCGCCTGGGCCTTCAGCCTCCGAGCACGGAGGGCGTCTCTTGAGCGCGACGCTGCGCGTGCGCTGCTGGGTCTGCGTGTCGTACGTGGGGACCCGGGACGGGCACCAGGCGATCCTGGAGCGGTGGGTCCCCGTCCCGGTCGTCGCCCACGGGGAGCGCGCGGCCTACGTCCTGGGTCTGGGGGCGCAGGAGCTCCACCGGGAGGGCTACCCTCGCTACTGCCTGCTGCCGGCGCACCGGGTCGACTCCGCGAAGGCCGCGCTGGCCGTGGGAGAGGCCGCGACGGAGGACCAGCGCTGGTACCGGGTCGAGGCGTACGACTTCCTGGTGGCCCAGCGGGAGCGCCAGTTCCTGTGCGACCAGAAGTTCACCCGCCTGGTCGACTGGGCCGAGGTCGACGCGCTGTGGACCTCGATCCACGAGACCCATGCGCAGGGCGGACTGCGGGGCCTGTACTTCTGCGTGGACCCCGCCCCCGTGCTCGTCCCGGTCGACGAGGCGGGACGCATCAAGTTCGCGGTCTACGAGGAGCTCGGCGCCACGCTGCGGGACAAGGACGGGCAGCCCATCCTGGCCCGTGAGGGCCTGCGGGCCGGCATGGAGGTCACCGCCTACACGGACGACCTGCTCACGGTCCACCACGACGAGGAGCACGGCTTCTACCTCGGGGGGAAGGACTCCGTCATGATGACCCTGGAGTTCACCGAGGGCCGAGGCTGGCACGTCGGCGTCGTGGGGAACCTCTCGGGCATAAAGCGCCTGGAGCTCTACCGGTGAGTCAGCTCGCAGGTGGGGGAGGGGTTATACGACGTCGACGTGTCCAACTACAGGAAGTTCCTTCGCGTAGCCTTCTGGCTTGCTCTCGTCGCGCTGGGGGCCTACGGCCTCGTCTGGGCGTTCGTGCTGCTGTCTATGCACGGCCGTCCCCGCATGTACTAGGTACAGCTCGACGGACCCAACCTCCATCGACCTCCCCACATGCCACACGACGACTCATCTGGTGACGGCATGATGCTGTGGTTCTACTTCGGCGTCATCCTGCTCATCGCGCTCGGCTTCTCCCGCTAGCGGGGTAGGTTTCCCGCATGACCGATGCGGGCCGGCTCATCGTCGGCGACTGCCTGGAGACGATGCGTGCGCTCCCTGCGCGCAGCGTCCACTGCTGCGTGACGAGCCCCCCGTACTGGGGCCTCCGGGACTACGGGATGGACGGCCAGGTCGGGCTCGAGGCGACGCCGAGCGCGTACGTGGAGAAGCTCGTCCGCGTGTTCCGCGAGGTGCGCCGGGTCCTTCGCGAGGACGGCACCGTGTGGCTCAACCTCGGCGACTCCTACGCGCAGCGCAAGGGGTCGGGGTACGTCAAGGCGGGGCACGGCAAGGGGGACGAGCACGCGCAGCGGCACGTCAACCTGTGGGCCTCGACGGGGGCGGAGGACCTCGGGATCCGGGAGCGCAGCCTGGTGGGCATCCCGTGGCTCGTCGCCGTCGCCCTCCAGGCGGACGGGTGGGTGCTGCGGTCGGACGTCATCTGGGCCAAGCGCAACATGCTCCCCGAGAGCGTGGCCGGGTGGCGCTGGGAGCCCTGCCGGAGGAAGCAGGGAAGCCGACGCGCCCGCGACCAGAAGTACGCCGCGGGTGCGGGGCACCGGGACAAGCGGCACGGGGACCTCCAGTTCCAGCAGGGCACCGAGTGGGCCGCATGCCCAGGGTGCGACCGGTGCAGGGGGAACGGGGGGCTGGTGCTCCGTCGCGGGAGCTGGCGGCCCACCAGGTCCCACGAGTACGTCTTCCAGCTCGGGTGCTCGACTGGGTACTTCGGGGACGGGGACCCGGTGCGCGAGGCGAACAAGCCGGACCCCCCGCAGCGTGGGCAGAAGGTTCCCCTGGACCTCCCGGCCGGGCGCAACCTGCGGGACGTGTGGTTCCTCGCGAGCCAGCCGAGCAAGCTGCACCACTTCGCCATGATGCCCCCGCTGCTCGTCGAGAAGTGCCTCAAGTCGAGCTGCCCCACCCACGTCTGCGCGGCCTGCGGGACCCCGTGGGCGCGGGTCGTGAACCGCGGCACGATCCTCGCGGACGCCCAGGGCTTCAGGGCCACCTGCGGGTGCGGCGCCGGCGCGGTACCGGGCACGGTGCTCGACCCGTTCCTCGGAGCGGGGACCGTCGCGGGGGTCGCCGATCACCTGGGCCTGCGCTGGGTCGGCTGCGAGCTCAACCCCAAGTACGCCAAGCTCCTGCCCGACCGCGTCGCGGAGGTTCGCGGCTACTACGCCCGCCGGGCCGGGCGCGCGCCCCGACCACAAACCCAGGGCCGCGAGCAGCTCGGGTTCTTCGGGGCGTCCGCGTGATCCGCGTCGACAAGATCCGACCGGGCGCGGTCGGCGAGGAGGTGTGCCGGCCCTCCCCGCTCGGCAACCCCTTCTCGCACCGCCCGAGCCGGCTCGCCGTCACGATGGTGGCGAGCCGATCCGAGGCGATCGCCCGCTACCGCGCCTGGCTCGACGATCGCCTCGCCGACCCGAGCTCCCCGCAGTCGAGGGAGGTCGAGCGACTCCTCCGCCTCTACCAGGCGGCCGGCTCCCTCACGCTGCTCTGCTGGTGCGTCCCGCTCCCCTGCCACGCGGAGGTCGTGCGGGAGGTGCTGCTCGCGCGGCGCACCTAGCCGGGCAGCTTGGGCAGTGGGGCGAGGTCGCGGTAGGTCGATACCTTCCCGACGTCACGCCACGCGCGGTCGAGGAGCAGGCCCGTCCTGACGACCCAGCCTGACGCCTCGTAGCGGTACGCGAAGGCCGCCAGGAGGGCGGCCAGCAGGCCGATCGTTCCCGACCCGATTCCGAGCGCCAGGCCCGCGATCCCGCCCGCCAAAAGGACGAGCGGAGCCTGCTGCCGCTTGATGCGGAGGAGGGTCAGGGCCAGCCGGTTGAAGTAGGCCGTCTCCCCGTCGGGCTGGTGGGACAGCATGAGCTCGATCGCGTCTCGGTGGTGGATGTGGTGCCACGCGACGAGCCACGGGGGCACGGCATGCCCCGCTGCTCCCACGTCGTGGAACTTCGCCTGGAGGCGGAGCTTCCACGAGGGACAGGCCAGGCACAGGTGGGCCATCCCGCACCCGCAGGCGGGCCGGACTCGGAGCAGGTGGAGCAGGAGGCTCAGGGGGAACCAGAGGATTCGCATGGGGCATCGTACCGGGGCCTCCTGGGATCGGAGCTGATCGTCAGCTCCGATCCCAGGACTCTCATCGACATGCAGTCATGTACGACACGACGCAAGAGCAGCGAGACGCGGCCCGGACCTGGTGGCGGTCCCTGTCGATCAACGAGCAGAACCTCCACGCCACCGCCTGGCTGGCCCACGCGGGCTGGGAGGGGTTCCGACCCAGCGACGTACACCAGCGCCCGCACTGGGTCACGGAGACCTACCTGCACGCCCAGAAGACGCTCGCCTCCAGCCTCCGCGTGTGGATCGACGTCTCGCCCGACTGCGCCGCCGCGGTGATGTCCCTACCCAACTGGCGCGCGTGGCAGACCGAGGTGGGGCGCCCCGCCGTCTCGTACGGCGGGATGGAGGAGGAGGCCAAGAAGGCCGTCCAGGCGGCGCTCGCTGAGCGCTACCTGGGGGACTGGAACCTCGACGTCAACCGGGCGACCCGGACCGACCGCACGCCCTGCGCGTGGTGCAAGCGGCACCAGGGATACGCCCACTAGCCCGTCCCCAGCGGGGAGGTTGACGAAACGCACGGATCCCGTCAGCTCGGGGTGCCGTGCGTTCGTCCTCCGACGGGTCGGATGACTCCAGAGGACAAGCTGAAGCGGCTCCAGACCCTGCTCGAGGGGTTCTTCATGGAAGCCCGACGCCAGCACCAGGCCCGCAAGCTGGAGCCCAAGTCGAGCACCCGCAAGCCGGTCGAGCAGGTGCCACACCCCTTCGACCACGTCGTGGACGTGGTGTGTCGGGACCTCGACCTGCCCAACCCCGGTACCGACCAGCACAGCTTCAACGTCTGGCCCCACCCGGTGGACGGATGGCCCCCCGAGGTGGCCGAGAGGATGAGGAGGGAGCGGATCCGACAGACCTGGGAGCGCGCGCGGCCGGAGGACAAGGAGTGGCTCGAAGCGGAGGGGCTCACGATGACGAAGGATGGCTGGGTGCGGTTCAAGGAGTCGGGCTACGGGGGCTAATCGATCTACAGCTCCGGTGTGTCATCGCACTTCGACTCCATCCCATGAGCCAGACCCCGAACATCACCGACTGCTTCACATGGAAGGGCCGTCAGTACCGCGCGACTGCCTACACTCGGACCGTTCAGGTCGAGCTCTCGCCGCTCGTCTCCCGGCTGCTAGGCAAGACCCACGCGGACCGCGTGGTGTTCTGCGGGCGCGACGAGGCCACCCACGTGGTGGGCTGTGGGGTGGCGGGCTGTCAGGCTCCGGTGGGGGAGATCACGGACGTGGAGCCCATCTCCGGCTGGACGCAGGCGATGATCGACCAGGAGGTCTCGACGGCGGAGCTCCTCGTGGGGCACGAGGCGGGCTAGCTTATCGCCCCAGGGGCTGCATGAGCTCGGGTCGGCCGACCGGGTCGATCCCCATGATGAGCAGGCGGATCGCGGCCTGGACGGCGAAGCACTTGTCGCTCCCGTGGACGGTCTGGTACAGGGTGACCAGGTGCCGAGGGTGGACGACGCGCCACCCTCCTTCGATCTCCCGCACGGGGGGCTCGCCGACGAACAGGTCGATGGTGACGCGGAACGGCTCGTGCCCGTCCGGCTCGGCGACCCGCTCGTAGCGGTGGAACTCGTACGGGGTCCTGAGGCGCTTGTCGTATCGGGTGGGGACGCGGACGTGGCCGAGCTCCGCGAGCCGCGCGTAGAGGGCGGCGACGTTGCGCCCCGCCACGAACAGGTCGAGGTCCTTGTGGTCGTGCGCGTGCTTGAGCTCGACGTGCCCGGCCGGCGACATGAGGTGCCATGCCCACCCGCCTGACACGATGACCAGGTCGCGGAGCCTGGTGAGGTCTTGGAGGTAGGCGTCGAGGCGGTGCTGCGGCCACGTCTCGCCGTAGCGGTCCTTGCGGTGCGGGTCTCCCATGAGGGAGAGCGCGAGGGGGCGACCCGCGCGGAGCTGACGGCCTGAACTTCAGCTCCGATCCCCCGAGCGATGCCGACTCCTCGGCATGATCCAGACAAACCAGACCCCAGACACGAGCATCCAGCAACGAGCGATCGAGGCGTTCCGGCAGACCGACTCGATCTACCAGGCCGCCAACACGGTGGGCGCGACCGTCGCCGAGGTGCGAGAGTGGGCGCGCGAGGCGGGCCTCAAGGTCCCGCACCCTGGCAACCCCAAGCACGAGGCCCTGCGACCGCAGGCCGAGCGCCTGTTCGACGAGGGGAAGACCCCCGCAGAGGTGGCGGCGGCGATCGGCATCCCGACCGGGACCGTGTGTCGGTGGTCGCGGGAGCGCGGCCTGTCCTTCACCCCCGACTGGACCAGGCAGCGCGTCGAGGCGATCGCGCTCGTCCGGGGACGCCCCAAGACGGCGAACACCCCTGCCGTCGCGGGCATCTCGATCGCTGAGGCCGCCAACCGAGTTGGTGTGAGCGACGGACTTGTGGCCCAGTGGGTCAAGGACGCGGGCGTCGAGTCCCCCAAGCAGCGTGCGCGTCGCCTGCGGCCTGAGGGCGAGAAGATGCTCATGGCGGGGAAGGCTCCGTCGGAGGTGTCCGCGGCCTTGGGTCTCGCCATTCAGACGACCTCTAGCTGGAAGGTGCGGCTCGTCGCTACGGGTCGGATCGCCAACACTCCGCAGAAGCGGTACCGTCGGTCGCTGGAGGGTTCACGTGCCGCCGCGTAGCGGGTATGTGCAGCGGGGAGTTTCGCTGGCCCTCCTGTCGTTTCCCTACTTCTCGATCTCCTACCTCGCCCGCGTGACCTTTGGGGTCGATCAGGACGGGGCGATGCTCTTCCTGTTCGCCTACATGGCGATCGTTGGTGTCGAGAACATCATGCTGATGCGCATTAGTCGCGTGAGTCCCCCCACGTGGTACCTCGTGACCATTCTCACCCTGGACTTCCTGTTCGGGGTCTGGGGGTCGTCCGTCACCCCACGGTTGGGCCTGACCCTGCTGGCGGTCTCGTGCATCATCCTGCGTGTGGCCTCCTTGATGATGGGGGTTCGGGCGATCATCGAGCGTCGCTGGGTCATTCCGTTTGCTCTGGCGTCCAAGGACCCAGAGCTCACGCGTATTGGGGCGCGGCGCAAGCGATTCTACGAGGACGCCGACCAGAAACTCGTCGAGATGGGGTGGATTCGAGACTAGCTCAGCTCCACCTCACGACGTGGGGTGAGGTACGACCCCATGATCCGTATCGTGAGACGCGCCACGCGCGTCGCCGCCCTCCTCACCTACATGACCATGAACATGGTGTTCGTCCTCTCGACCACCTACGTGGTCCGTCCAGATCCGGGCGCGACGAGTACGTCCACCCTGATGGTCCTGCTCTTCCTGGTTCTCGTGCTGGGACTGACCAGCCTCGACGTGCGTGTGACGCACGACCTAGGTTTTCGGGAGCCCGGTTGGGTTCTCGTCCCGCGGTTTGCCCTGATGACTGCCGCGGTCCTAGCGAGCGACCAAATCCACCCCACCCCCACCTTGCGAGCCGTCGCCCTGACCGTCGTGGCGCTGGCCGTCGCCCGTGGTGTGTTCCAGGTGGCCGTCATGCTGAACCGAAGGGTCGTTGAGGTCGACTCTCCAGAGGTCACGCAGGACGACGACCTGGAGGTCATCGAGCTCCCCCCGGTCCTGGTGTCCTGCCTCCTAGCCTTAGACCCCTTCGTCGACGCGTACTGTGCGGGTCTCGCCTTCCTGTTCGGCGACCCAGAGGAAGTCACCACCCCCTAAGAAACCTCTGCGGTATCCTGTAGTTACTACTACAGCTCCAGAACCACTGCACAGACGGTGCGTAGTAGCTGGAGGATACAGATGGCGGAGAAGCGTCAAAGTCTGGGCCAGAGCCTGATGGGCTTGTTCGTGCAGCGGCCTGCGGTAGAGACTTCCCCTGCGACCAAGACTTCCCCTGCGGCCGAGACACCGACCGTGCTCGCGGAGGCCACACCTCCGGTGGAGACCCCTACGGTCGACCTCAAGGAGCCCATCCAGCCCGCGGAGCTCGACTTTCCGAGCGTCCTGCGACGGCAGGGTGTGAACGAGGAGGACCAGGCTGCCGTCGATAAGACGCTCGCGCTCCTGCACAAGCTGCCCGCCGATACTCCGGTAGAGGTGCGGCGCTCGATCGTCAGCGCGGCGCTCAGCACCTTCGGGACACCGGTCGACCGGATCATCGAGGCCGCGCTCCTGCACGAGGCCGCACTCGACCGTCACGTGCAGCTCGCGGCGGAGGAGACGGCCGCCGCGACCTCCCGGGTTCGCCAGGTCCTTGACGACCTGGACAAGCAGGTGCAGGCGGCCCGTCAGCGCGAGGCGGACCTGCGCACCAAGCAGCAGGGCATCGTGAAGGCGTGCGCGGACCTGCGGGCCCGCGTGGGCGAGGTGGTGACCTTCTTCGGTCCTACCGAGACCGCCAGGGTCCGTGAGTCCTCGGCCAGGCTGCGCGACGTCGTCAAGGTGGACACGGAAGCTCCAGCGACACGGAGGCCGTCGTGAGCTATCAAAACGCGCGACACCCCCGAGGGCTCTACGTCCTATCCGCCGCTGAGATGTGCGAGAGGTTCGGCTTCTACCTGATGGCCGCCCTGTTCGTCCTCTACATGAACGAGAAGCTCGGCTGGTCCGAGTCGTACGCGCTGTCCGCCAACGGCTGGTACAAGTTCTTCGCCTACTTCACCCCGATCTTCGGCGGGATCCTGGCCGACAGGAAGATCGGGTACCGGCGCGCGGTCCTCCTGGGGACGGCGCTGCTGGGGGCGGGCTACTTCCTCGTGAGCCTTCCCCACATGCTGTTCGTCGCGATGGCCCTGCTCGTCGTCGGGAACGGGCTGTTCAAGCCCAACATCTCGACGATGGTCGGGAACCTCTACCCTCGCGACGACCCGCGCCGCGACGACGCGTTCAGCATCTTCTACATGGGTATCAACATCGGAGCGGGGGTGTCCCCCCTGGTCGGGGAGGCGCTCCGCAATACCCTCGGGTGGACGGCCGCCTTCATGGCCTCAGGCGTCGCGATGGTGTGCTCGCACATCATCCTGCGCGTGTACGGCGCGCACATCCGGGTCACGGAAGAGCGCTCTAGCGTCGCTGCGGTGCTCGACGTACCGCTCGGACCAGACTACGAGGACAAGCCCGACCCTCCCGAGGAGGAGCGCAAGCGCATCATCGCGCTGCTCATCATGTGCGGGATCGTCCTGATCTTCTGGCTGTCGTTCCAGCAGAACGACGGGACCATGCCCCTGTGGGCGCGAGACAACACCGACCGCGTGATCCCCATGCTGGACTTCCGGGAGCTCTGGGTCCACCACCAGTTCCGGCTCAGGCCGTGGGAGATTCCGCCCGGGGTGTTCAACGCGGCCAACCCGACGTTCATCGTCCTGCTCACCCCTCCGATCGTGCTCGTGCTGCGCTGGCTTCGTCGGGTCGGCGTGGTCGTGTCGACTCCGACCAAGATCGGCCTCGGGATGTTCCTCACAGCGGTCTCGTACGTCATCATGGCCCTCGCGGCGTTGTGGGGGGGCAACACGGGCAGGGTGTCGCTGTGGTGGCTCCTGGCCAACTACCTCGTCATCACGATCGCCGAGATCTTCCTGTCCCCCATGGGACTGTCGATGGTGACCAAGCTCGCTCCGCGTCGCATGACCGCCATGCTCATGGGGGTGTGGCTCCTGTCGACCGCTATCGGTAGCTGGCTCGCGGGAAAGACGGGGGCCTGGTTCTGGAAGCGGTGGCTCCACTCCGACTTCTTCCTCATGCTGGTGGGGGCCTCACTCTTGGCGTTCGTCTTCCTGATCACCCAGCACCGTCGTCTGAAGTCCGCCATCCCTGTGGAGTCCTAGATCGGACCGGACGAGATCCCGCGGAAACCGTCCGGCCTTGATCGCGCTACTCCTGGTGCATGGCCAACCTCGCCGCCCTCGCTATCCTCAACCGCATCAACGCCGGCCTCAACGCCAGCCTCACCGGAGGAGCCGTCTCGAAGCCGAACGGTATCCGCTACGCCACTTATCGGGGTACGCGCCCGGGACCCGTGCGCCCCGAAGGCGCGTCGGTCAGCGTCGCGATCGAGAGCACCTCTGTCACCTTGCTAGTGGGTGGGGTCCAGGTGCAGGTCGAGAAGACCACCCTCACCGCGGCCCTGTTCCGGTCGCTCGCCCAGGTCGGCTCGACTCCCGCCGGCCCGCTGACGATCGCGCGCGGCGCGCGGGGCCCCCTCTCGCTGCTGGTATCAAGCCCGCGTCGCGCGCGCGTCTGGCTCCCTCAGGCAGCGGTCGCCAACCTGGCGAACCTGCTCTCCACCTAGTCAGCTCGAGGACGGTGCGAACTTCATCCCATCCAGGATGAAGAAGTTCACCATAAACCTCTCTGACGCCGAGGCGTCTAAGCTCGACCTCCTGGGCGCGGAGTTCGGCCCCACATGGGCCGCGGTCCTACGCAGGGCGATCAACCTGTTGCTGCTCTACGTCGAGGTGCGGGAGAAGAAGCAGAACCTCTGCGTCGTCGACGAGTCTGGCAAGATCGTCGAGCGGGTAAGGATCCTCTGATGACCATCCAAGTGATCGGAGCGCACTTCAGCCACAAGGGAAAGGTCCGGGCGAACCAGGAGGACTGGGCCGGGGCACAGGGCGACGTGTTCGTCGTCTGCGACGGGATGGGGGGGCACGAGGGTGGCGAGGTTGCCTCGCGGGCCTGCGTGGACGCCATCCTGACGGGTCCTCGTGACCCTGTTGCGGCCTTCCGCGCCGCGCAGCAGGCGGTGCGAGACAGCGCCTCGGCGCTCAACCTCCCCGACGCGGGGACGACCTGCGTGGCGCTCATCGGGGACCGCATCTTGCACGTGGGGGACTCGCGGGTCTACCTGCTGCGCGCGGGCCAGCTGACCCAGTTGACTCGCGACCACACCGTCGCCCAGGACCTCATCGACAGTGGTCGATACACCTTCGATGAGGTGCGAAACCACCGGGTGTGGCACATCCTCACGCACTGCGTGGGGTACATGGACTGCGACCCGGACGTCATCCCGCTGGATCTACAGGAAGGCGACCGACTGCTACTCTGCACGGACGGGCTCTCGGACGAGGTGGAGGCTGGTGACATCGCCGCGGTCCTCTCCGGTGACGAGGAACCGCTGTGGATGGCGCAGAAGCTCGTGGCGCTCGCCATGGAGGGCGAGGCCCCCGACAACATCACCGCGCTCGTCGTGCAGGCGCGCTCCGTCAACTGACCCCTAGCGGGCCTGTGGGTTACGACGTCGAATCCCGTCGTACCTTGAGGCCCTGCTGCCTTCGGATGTTCGGGAACCAGGTGGAGTTCACGAAGCTCGCCACGTCGCGCTGCGCGCGGGGTTTGAAGACGACCTTTCCGTTCTCCACCCACAGCGACTCGACGCGGCAGCCCGTCCCGTCCAGTCGGTACATGCAGGGAAATACCTCCCCGCTTGGTGCAACGTAGAAGTGGACCTCGGGGTCCATCATCACGTCACCGTTCTGCTCGTACTGGTGCGATACCGAGTAGAGCCGGTCACCAAGTTGCGCCACGTGGACCGCCATGTAGGTGCCGGCCGCGTTGTCGACCTTGCGGCGCAGCACGAGCCCCTGGATGAGGGTGTCGAACAGGGCCTTGGACGTCTGAGTGAGGGGGCGGGGGCGGGCCATGGGGTTCTCCTTGTGGTTATCAGTCGAAGGTGGACATCATTTCAGAGCTGACGTCAGCTCTGAATCACCGAGAACCCTCGAAGGCTCCGCCATGAGCACAACAACCTTGGACGACCTCCTCAACGAGGCCCTGCCCCTGTGGGGGGACGTGGCGGGGCTCATCCAGCAGGATGGGCCCGTCAAGCACTACACGGTGAGCTCCTGGGAGGCGGAGAAGCACGCCAAGGACCTGTCGGAGAGTCGCTTGGATGACCCGTCAGGGCGCACCACGTTGCTGCTCCTGCGGGGGCTGGTGTCCCACTACCTCCAGTGGAGCAAGTTGTCGGTCTGGGACCTAGTAAAGAACTACGACGCGATGTCGCCGGTCATCGAGCGGGGGCGCAAGCTCCTCGCGCTCATCGACCATCCGGTCGCGGCGGCGGAGGTGGCGGCGGCGCGAGCGGAGGTGGCGGCGGCGTGCGACCACTACGAGCTCACCCCTGGCCAGCGCGAGAAGGTCCTCGCGTTCGACGACTACGCGCTCGGGCTGCTCTCCTACCACGCGAGTCGGTCGATGCGTCGTCTGTCCCGCCACGACTTCGCGCAGGCGGAGCCCTCCGCGGAGCGGCCCGGCTACAATCGCCAGGTCTACGAGTTCTGGAACATCGCCTCAGTCGTGTGCGCGCTCGCCGAGCAGCGGGTGTCGGGCGTGACGCTCGTGATGTTCCGCGACCCCGAGGGCACGTTCCGCAGCTACTTCGCGCTCGCGGTTCGCCACGGGGGGACCATCACGCTCTTCACCGACCGACCGAACCACCCGCACCCGGACTTCGCCAGCATGACGCGCCGGCCGGACCGCGACCTTGAGCGGCGTGCCGAGCAGCACTGGTTCCCCTACGACCTGCTCGGACTCGTCAAGCGCGAGGACCCAGGCAGTGTGTCGGGAGCCGCCCGGTTGTTCGAGGGCCCGCAGACCCAGGTCGCGCGCGTCAACACGGTCGGGGTGCCGATCCGTGAGGTGCGCGACCTCCAGCCGGAGCAGTTCCTGTGGCTCATCCACGTCTTTCGTCACATCGTGGACAAGTGCCTCGCGGGCGAGCGGACGGAAAGTATCTCCTACACGGCCAACATGATCCGCGCCCCGCTGGAGCTCGCCGAGCGGTCGGCCGCCCTCATGGTGCCGGGGGCCTACGAGCCGCTTGCGCTCGCCCCGCTCACTAAGGCCGACCTCGCGCCCGAGGCGCTCGCCCCTCAGTGGGAGCGCCCGTCGACGGGGTTCAACCGCTGGATGGTGGACCGCTACGGGGCCGAGGTGCCCGACGTGGTGTTCAACGTGGTGAGCGTGGGAGAGGCGGATCAACTCCTGCCAGCCATGGAGGAGCAGGGTCTGCTACAGCGCACGACCGACCCTTGGGGGAAGGTCGCCCCGAACCCCCTCCGAACCCTCGGGGCGAACGACTTTGGGACCGCCGCGTCCCTCGACCGCGACCGCAGGTGGTGCGCGCGTGTGAACCAGTGTCGCGTCATCCAGCGGCTCGCCGTGCGGGAGTTCCAGCAGGACAAGGAGGTGACCCTGGACTGGTACCGGCGGGCCCTCGTGAAGAATCGAGATCGCCTTGTGCAGGCGGTCGCGGAAGGGGCCCTCGTGCTCCCTTCCGTTCGCTTCGAGGGCTGCTCAGACGACCCGCAGGCCGCCAACCGGAACACGGTAAAAGTCGGGACGGGCAGGACCTACGGGGATGCCTTCCCTGGTAGCTACGGGTTTATGGGCGAGGGGAAGCTGTCCGTGTGGTCACGGTCAGACGGTGGCCGGTACCTGTGCGCGGATCGACAGGTCGTGGCGAGCGTCTTTGGGACTCTCTCGCCTACCTGCCCGGAGGCGCTCGCCGCCCTCTGTGGGGTGGAGGTCCGCGACCTCCCCTGGGGGCTTCAGCACTGGTACAAGGGAGCCCCCTACTACGGCAACAGCATCCTGGACCGTCTCGACCCTGAGGACTGGGTGCTCAGTAATCCCTGGCTCAAGCTCGACCTGCGCGTCATGGTCGCCCTCTCGCGCACGGCCTACAAGGAGCGGCGCAAGCGCGTCGGGCTCGACCCCCTCGGGGTGCTCGCTGAGCCGAGGAAGAGCTAGACCCAGGGTAGCGAGCACGGGCGCGCACGCCTGCGTTCCCGCGCAGCGCGCGGCCGTCTCGGCCAGGGAGGTCGATCCAGGTTCCCGCTCGTACCTGTAGACGGCGTCGAGGTCGGTGAAGGCCCGATCGAGGTCGTCGTTCACCACGCGGTAGCGGTAGCTCGTGTGGTGTCGGAGCTCCTCGGGGGCCTTAGCGAGACGACGCGCGATGACCAGGTCGGAGTCGGTGCCTCGTGACCGGAGGCGCTGCTCCAGGACCTGCATCGAGGGGGGCAGCACGTAGACGAGGAGCGTCTCGTTTGGAAACCGGTCTCGCAGCTTTCCTGCGCCCTGGTTGTCGACCTCCAGGACGACGTCGCGCCCCGCCTTGACGGCCGCTGCCAGGGGCTGAACGGCGGTCCCGTAGCGGTGCCCGTGCACGACGCACCACTCCGCGAAGGCGTCCTGCGCGACCATCACGTCAAAGTCGTCCTCACTGACGAAGTGGTAGTCGACTCCGTCACGCTCTCCGCGCCGTGGCCGGCGCGTCGTGTGCGATACGGAGAACAGGAGGTCCTCGTGCGCACCAAGCAGCCGGCGCGCGAGTGTGGTCTTCCCGCCCCCCGACGGAGACGATAGGACCAGCAGCATCCCGCGTCGCGTCATCCCGCGCATACTACCTCAGCTCTGATTGTGGGTGGAGGTTCGTAAGGAGGGTATGCGTTTTGAGATCCGCGTCTTCGTCGACCACCTGGACGTCATCCACGTGGCCGCAAACCCCTCCGAGTTTCTCCAGACGATGTGCAAGGAAATCACCAGGGCAAACTACCCCCTGGAGTCGACCTTCCACGTCCAGGGGAGTCTGTACATATCGACCTGGACGTTCCCCGGAAAGTCTTGGGACCAGGCCCTCGCGCGGGTCGTGAATGCCCTTCGGCACCACGGGATGGACCTCGTGGTCGTCGACGGCACGACGGCCCCGCTACTTCAGCAGCCGGGAGACGCCTAGTCTCAGCTCCGGACGTGCGGGTCCGGGTACATGGTGACTATGCTCACACCCACCCGCAAGCTCGCCTCGATCCAGGTGATCGAGGGCTTCGACCCTATCCCGAACGCCGACGCCATCCTGCGCACCCGCGTGCTCGGCTGGACCCAGGTGGTTCGCCGTGACGAGGTCGAGGCGTTCCGCGCCTCCGACAACCTCTGCGTGTTCTTCGAGATCGACGCCCAGCTTCCAGACGGTCCCGCGTGGTCGGAGTTCATGCGCAAGCACGGCTTCGTGGTGCGTACCGTGCGGCTGCGCGGAGTGCTCGCCCAGGGGCTCGCGCTGCCCGTCTCGATCCTTGGGGAGGGCCCTGTGCCCGCCGTGGGTACCGACGTGTCGGAGCAGCTTGGGGTCACGCACTACGAGAAGGAGGTGCCGGACGACCCACGCATCTCGGGTCCCTTCCCGCCGCTCGTCCCCAAGACCGGGGAGCTGCGCCTCCAGTCGTACCCCGCGGTGCTCGACGACCTCCGGGGACACGCCTTCTACGTGACGACCAAGATCGACGGCGTGTCGGGGACCTTCTTCCAGCCGTTTGACGGGTCTCCACTCGTCGCGTGCCAGCGCAACTGGTCGGCCGCTCCTGGGGACCATCCCATCTGGCGGGTCGTGGACCGCTACGACCTCCGCGTCATGATCCCGCCCGGCCTGGCCGTGCAGGGGGAGATCGCCGGCCCTGGCGTACCGGGCAAGAAGAACCACCTTGGGCTCAAGGAGATGGAGTTCTTCGTCTTCCGCGTCTACGACGTGCGCAGGGACCGCTTCTTCAACTACTACGAGCTCGTCGCGTTCTGTCGCGACCGGGGCCTCCGCATGGTGCCCGTCGAGCGCGTCGTGGAGGGACGGGAGGCCGTCGAGTATCTCCACACCTTGGAGGGGTGGCTCGCCGCGGCGCGGGGCTTCTACGAGGGTACGACGCACCGCAAGGAGGGGATCGTCGTCCAGACCATCGACGTCGTTCGGTCGGAGGCTCTCGGCGGCTCTCGCCTCTCGTTCAAGGTCATCAACAACGACTTCCTCCTCAAGGAGCAGGCATGAACCTCCCCAAGCGAATCGTGCTGTCCGCCGAGATCGGCGCGCAGATCCAGAAGATGCCTGCTAACGCGCTGCCGTACCGCGAGCAGGTGTGGTCGATATGCAACACGGCCTCTCGTCTGGGGATCGAGGTCGCCCTACACGGTGTCTGGTCTGTGTCCCTCGCCGAGGGACCCCACTTTCCCCCTGCGAAACTCCACTTCAACGCCGGCCCAGAGCGGGAGGATGACGTGTGGATCGGGCGTGACGGAGATGTCTCGCTCGCGGACCTCGAGACGGTCCTCCTGCGCAAGGTCGTCATCAAGCTCGACGCGGCGCTTGTCGACGCCACTGCTGAGGGTCGGCAGATCTTCCGCAAGAACTACCAGGGTGCCTACGACTTCTCAGCCTTCCTCCAGGATGCTCGCGACCTGCTGGTCGGAAAGGGTATCCCAGAGAACTTCCACGGGGTCGTCGCCGTGGAGGCCCGCTACATAGACCTTGATGGGGAGTCCATATCGGCCCCACAAGTCCCCACGCTGCTCCCGCCGTCCAGCAAGAGGCCCGGCTAGCCGATCCCCATCTGGCGCAGGGCCTTGCGGTGGCGCGCGGCACCCAACTCGTCTCCCGTCGAGGCCAGCAGGTCGGGGGACCACAGGGGGACACCGATCTTAGCTGCGATGCTCGTCAGTACCGCCGCAGCGTGCGCGGCGCTTTCCACTGTGGGGGAGTGGATGACGAGGCCCCCCTGTAGAGAAAGGGTCTCGTCAGGGTTGAGCGCGGGCTCCTCGGGGACACGCATCGTGACCGACCACACCTCGATGTGCAGACCCGCCTCGCGAAACTCCTCCGTGACCTGCATGGCGACACCAGCGGACACCGCACCCCCATACACTTTGTACATGGTGTAGTTGGCGGGCTCTAGGCACTGGAGGTAGCGAAAAACTGCGGGAGGATCTTCGTCTGACGTCCAGGGCATACCGGTGAAGAACTTGTTGTTGTAAACCTCGTCGCACAGGACTACGTCGCCGAACTGGCAGGGGCCGTCGTAGCGAACCACCGACAGGACGCGAGCCCGCACGGGGTCCATCCACTGCACCCACACTTTCTCGCGGGTGTACCGGTTTCCTGACAGGGGGACGTCCATGAGTGCCACCCCCTTGTCCCTTCGCTGGCTAAGCAAGCCCGTCTCCGTCCACAGCCGTTTAGCTTCCGTCACGTTGTTGAGGGCCACGTAGGCAAGGGCCAAGTTGTGCTTGGCCAGGCGCAAGCACTCCGCGGATAGCGTCTTGAGGTCGATGGCCTTCTTCAGGAGGTCGACTACCTCCTGCCACTTGGCCTCGGGTTTTCGCAGCAGGACCGCCAGGTTGTAGTAGGGCACCGCCCAGGTAGGGTCGGCGGTCATGGCGGCACGAAAGCGATCTTCCTTGCCCGGGGAGTCGTCCAGGATTCCGGCCAGGTTGAGCAGGCGAGCTTGCGCGAGGTCGCTGTAGGAGCGGCTCGCGATCATCCGGCGCAGGAGCGAGAGCCCCTGTTGCTCGGTCGCGCACTTCTGCATGGTTTCGAGCGCCTGGGTAAGCACCTGCGTGGGATGCTGCGTGGGATGCTGTGGAGTTGCGGGAGCTTCGCGTCCCACCAGGCGTAGTAGAGAGGTCATGTGAGCCTGTCGATAAAACTAGGGATTATGGAGCTGACGGGTTCGCAGCTAGCGCCTGCGCCACGGCCTCCTGCGCGAGCTCGACGAAGAAGTTGGCCCCTGTGGAGTCGAAATCCGCGAGCCCTCCCGTCTCGTCCCCATCGACCATCTCGGCCGCCCGCATCTTGCGGGCGATGAGGCGCATCGCGACCTCCTGCATGGTGGCGCGATAGGCGAGGAAGACCACTCGGATCGGAGCCACCTGACCAAGCCGCCAGGAGCGGCGCACGGACTGTCGAAGGATGGGGACCGAGTACTCGGTCCCGTACTGGATGATCGTCTTGGCGAAGAGCAGGTCGAGGCCCGTCTCGACGAGACGGCCGTTGGTGAGCAGGACGTCGAACCCGCGCTTGCACGCCTTCTCCAGCCACTCCTCACGCTTCTCGGGGGACACGCTCGCGTCGAGCACTTCGACGCGGAATCCCTCAGCCTCTAGGGCCTCGCGGACACGCCCTCGCGCGTCCCTCTTGTGGGTCTGAGCGAAGAACACGAGGACCTGTCGTCCCGCCTGCTTCTCCTCCCGTACGATGCGCACGACCTCCGCGTCCTTGGGTTGCGGGGTGCGCGGGAAGGCGGGGGCGCTCGCCAGGAACTCCCGGCGGCCCGACTCCTCGTCGGTCCCCCAGATCTCCTCGGCCTGCTCGGGGCAGTCGGGGTAGCCAAGGCACGTCTGGAGGTACTGGCCGAGCACCTTGGGGTACTTGCGCATGACCTTCCGGACCTCCTTGGTGAGCTCAGCGATCGCCCGGAGGATCGCTGGGTCGTGGTCGACGATCCTCACCTCCTCGTCATACGGGGGGAGGTCCTGACGAAGGTCCTTGAGCTTGACGAATATCGTGTAGGGCAACAGCAGGGGGACCATCGCGGGGTTCATCCCCGGGATCTCCCTGGTCCGTCCGCCCGATCGCTTCCCTCCTCGACGGGTCCCGTAGCGGGAGGTCGAAGACTTGAGGTCATAGCGTGTCTCGAAGAGCCCGAAGTGCTGCGAGAAGCGCGCGCAGTCCTTGAACCCGTAGCGCTTACGGAACGAGGGCTCCACCTTGTAGAGCAGGTAGAACAGGGAGCTCGCGCGCCCGCCGTACAGGGTGCCGGTCATCGCGAGGATCTTGTGCGCGCCGGCCGCGAGGTCCTGTACGGCCCGCGACTGGTCGGACTCGGCACCAGCGAACTTGTGGCAGTTGGACACGAGGATCCCCTCGACGAAGTAGCAGTGCGTGTCCTCGACCTCCAGGTCGTAGACCCACTCCTCGTCGAGATTGACGGGTTCTACCGAGGTGACGCGGACGCCTCGGCATCCCGGATACGCATCAGGACGAGGTCGATGTTCGTCGTGACCTCCGAGTTCCAGAACCGCAGCACGGTCCACCCGAGCGCTTGGAGCATGCGACTCTTCCGTCGGTCCCGGTTGCGCTGCTTGCTCGTGTGGTGGGAGGCTCCGTCGCATTCCACCGCGATCTTCAGGGTCGGATGAATGAGGTCCACTCGCGCCATTCGCCAGGATGGATCCATCGTCGGGATGCAGCCCTCCATCTCCCAGCCCAGACGGGCGTGCAGTAGCTTCTGCTCTGGTGTGAGGTATCCGTTCCCGCCCCTGCGACCGGAGAACGGAAGACCCTTTCGGGCTTCGCTCGTCTTCGCTCGGACCTCGGGACTTCTGTTGAGCTTCGTCATCCACTCCGACGACCGCTTCCTCGCCTCGGGCAGGCGCTGCGTTGTCCGCATGCGTTCCCGTGTCTGGGTGCGACGAGCGGGATTGCGCGCCCAGGCCGCAAGCTGGGTACACGACCGACTGCAATAGCGCCGACCCCTCTTGCGTGCGGGAACCTGTTCCGTCTTCTGACACCACCCGCACGTCACAGGGAACCGACGCGTCGGACGCTTGGGTGTAGGTCTCGTCCGGCGACGAAGCTGCGCGCCGCAGATCGGGCTGCACGTCTTCTGCTCGCGCCTCGCCCGTCGCACGAACGGGAACTCGGACTTGCAAATAGGGCAAGCCTTGGTCGGCATCGTTGATCTCTATCAATACGTTTGTATTAGTGAGACACCGTGCCTTCCTGTAGTCAAGCTGGTCCTCCGTCCAGATCTTGTGGTCGTCGGTACAGACGATGGATCCCGTCTCATGTGAGACGCGCACCATGGGTTTGACCCTCGGCTTGCAAAGGGCACGCACGACTCGACGCAGCACGACCTGTCCGTCTCGTGTTCTCGACCACACGAGGTCACCGACCCGTATGTCCTTGATCGGGATGCGTCCTCTCGACGTACTTACTAGGCTGGCCCCAGGGAAACACTCGTCCACGACGAGCACGTACCGGCGCGCGTATCGCTGACTGATGTACTCGGCCAGCGGCCAGCGGGTCGATCCCTTGTCGTTCAGGGTCGTCACGGTCCAGAGGGGGGACCGGCAGCCGGCGCAGTACTGGTGGTTGTCGCGGTCGAACGCTGCGGCCGTGTAGCCCGTCGTTCGTCCGCACTGCGGGCAGGAAACGAGGCTCACGATCTGGCGCACCTGCTTGGTGATCGTCCTGCGCGCGTAGAAGGGAAGCGCGTCCATCGCCTCGTGGTCCGGGACCTCACGCATCCACGTCCTGGTGCGCAGCACGAAGGCAGGCTCCCATCGTGTTCCGAGCTTGGCGATCTCCTTGGAGATCACGAGGTAGCGAGCCGGCTTCGCCTCGGTTGACCGAAAGAATGCGTCCACGTCGGAGAGCTTCTTGCCCGCCACCGCAACGCCACGCTGGCCGGTGACCGCCTCGAACTCTCGGATCCACTTGCGTACCAGGTGCGCGGGACAGACCACGACGGTGCGGCGTGCCCCGTACAGCTCGACGGCGACGGCCGCCATCGAGGTGTTGTGGGTCACGATGTAGTCGTCGGTGACGTACAGGGAGTTACGGCTCGATACCCTGATGCACTGACACTCCTCGTCCCTCACGTAATCGACGTTCTCGATCGAGCGGGAGGGCCCGTACTTTGTTCCAGGTGAGTAGGTAGCCAGTTTTCGCGCGAGGCGGAAGGGCTGGATGTCCGGGGGAAGCGTGATGTAGAGACGGTACGCCGTCTGACCCTGCCGTCTCTCCCCGTTGTAGACGTAGGTCGTCTCCTTGGGAGCCATGGTCACGACTCCCCCGAGGGATTGGGCGAGCTCGCGGACGTGACGGGCGAGCTGGATCGAGACGGACGTGTACTCGACGCCTGTCCCTCTCTCGTTCGCGATACCTCCGTCGGTGTCGAGTAGTCCCTGGAGGAGCGCGACACGTACCTCGACGCTGTTGTACAGGTACAGGGGAGGCACGAACTTGTGCTCGCTGCGCTTCCCGAACAGATCCAACCGACGCAGCGCCCGCGTGACGGGGTTGCGTTGCCCCCTCTCCACGACGAGAGAGTAGTCGTAGGGTGAGTTTTTTACGGGCGCGATCGATACGTTCGGAGGCAGTAAGGGTTCGATGAGTCGCAGGATCTGCTGGTCTCCCGTAGAGAGGCGAACACTGCTCGTAAGCCCTCCGTCTCCAAGGAGTACGCCGAGCAGGTATGGGTCGAGGAGGACTGGAACCTCCTCGAACTCTACGGGAGCCACCAACGGGATGAAGTGTTGTCGGTTGCCGTTCGCGTGGTGCAGGCGTTCGCGGATCTCCCTGAGCGGTAGCACGCGAGGGGCTTGGTCGCGCCACTTGCGCAGGGGCGTGTTGACGAGCCACAGGTGGTCGTCGCAGCACTCCGTCGAGGAACCGTCGCAGAACGTGACTCGGTAGACGGGCTTGACGCCCTGCGGGAATACGCCCTCGATCGTCGCCGTTCCCCCGTCGGGATCGATGACCGAATCTCCGACGCGCAAGGCCCCCATGGTTCGCCATCCCGTCGGAGTGAGCACCTTGGCGGTGAGCGGTTGGGCCTTCCCCGTCCCCATCTCTCCCGACAGGATGGCGGTCTTGTGGGGCTTGCGGGTCGGGCTCCCGCGCCACTGGAAGCAGACGGCGGCGGCGGCCTCCTTCTGGACCTGGAGGATCTCGGGCTGCGCGTGGCCGGGCAGAAGGCCGGGGGCGTGAAGCTGGACGAGGCGGTTCGCATAGGGTGCGAGGTTCCCGTCGAACTCCGGCGTGTGGAGCTTGCGGGTGGCCTGCGCGAGGTCGGCGCCGTACTCCTGGAACCACGCGGCCGTCTTCTCCGGAGCGTCGCTCACGCGCCAGGCATCGAAGTCACCCGTGCGGAGGTCGAGCACGGCCAGTCGGGAGGCGACGCGCTCGCGGTCGACGACCGTATCGTCTCCTCCTCCCGCCTTGTCCTCCTCGACGATCGTGTCGGTGACCTTCTCGCTCGACCCCTTGATGAGGTAGCACCCGCGAATCTCGGCCCCGTTGAGCGCCCCAGCGGCGAGGAGCATCGCCTGGTGGCCCGGCCTGGGGGGCATGAGGGGCCGCTCGATCTTGTTGCCCGCGTGTCCGACGAGTGCGTCCCACGTGGGGGTCGCGTAGGCCCCGGTGGGGGCGGGGCCCCACGCGGGAGCCAGGTCGAACGGGTTTATCCCGTGGAGTGCGAAGAAGTCTAGGGAGGTGGCGCTGACGTCGATAACCTCCCCGTGCTTCGTGTAGGGTTCGTCCCCGATGACGGGGATGTGCTCCGTGTTGATCGGGTTGGCGTAGCTGTAGCCGGAGGAGCGACGTGCCAGCACGACGACCTGGTCGAACTTCTCCCTCTCGGGGAGGGGGTAGTCGAACACGCGCGCGCCGTAGTAGCGCCCCTGCATGAACTCCTTGAACTTCGTGTTTCGCAGGATGGCGCGGGGCACGATGAGCACGAGGAGGCCGTTCGGCGCGAGGTGAACGGTCGCCGCCTGGAGGAACAGCACCTCCAGGCGCACCGAGTTTCCCTCTCCGTCCTGGCCCGCGTCGTACGGAGGGTTGCAGAACAGCACGTGGAAGCTCCCCTCGCTCGCGTGTAGCTGCGTGTAGCTGCCTCGCAGGCACTGTCGCATGCGGGGACGCGCGACTTCCGCACGCTCGGCGTCGAGCTCTACTCCGTACGCCTCGAATCCCCAGGCGGCGGCGAGCGCCGAGACCGCACGTCCTTCCCCCGCGCACACGTCGAGGATACGGCCCACCTGGCCCGCGGGTGCGCGCACGGTGATGGTACGCACGATCCGCGCGGTCACGTCGTCGGACGTGGGGTAGTAGAGCGCCTTGGCGATAGCGGCTAAGCGAGCCATGTTGTCCTCACGACAGCGACCCGTCCTGGATCGCCTTCTTCACGATGGGTCCCCAAACGTCGGAGGACGCGTTGATGCGGTAGACGGGCAGCCCGTACCCTCCAAGTGCCTCGATGGTGTGGCCCTCACGACCGATCCTCCACAGCGTCTCTTGCCACTCGGGGCGGAACGGTATCGGGCACATGCGATTCAAGCGGTTGAAGAACAGCGTCTTCGCCTCCGACTCCTCTCCCGCGACCATGAACCAGGACGAGAACGGCGACCACTGGTGGGTCATGGCGGGGTGGACCATCACGAGGTGAAGCAGGTCGACCCCCGTCGTAGTGGCTATCCGCATCATCCCCGGCTGCACCATTACGGTGTGTCCACCGATGTCGAGGAGGCCGTCAACCTTCCGGTTGCCGTCGTGCACCTTGGCCCAGACGGCCCGCACGCTCACGGAGTCCCCAAACAATGACAGCATCGCCACCACAGGGTGGTAGCCACTGCCGGGCATCACGCGGTACGAGTCCGCCCAGCAGGTGATCCCCCCGCTGTAGGGCTTTACGACTAGCATGCCTCCCTGTCGCGATGAGGTCGCGGTTCAGAGCTGACGCACTACTCGGCTTCGGATTGTGTGTTTTTTCAGCTCTTTTCTCAGAAAACTATTTGACAGTATGCCGAACAAGTGGTTACTTCATTCACACGTAGCGAGAACGCCATGAACTCCTTCATCCACATCGAACAGCCAGAACCTACGACGGTCCCCGCGACCGATCGCGTGGACTCGCTCGATCAGGACCCCGAGGTGATGGCCTCCCGGTAGACGGTACGCTACATACGCACCGCCACCGAGAGGCCGGGACTTCGAGAGGAGTCCCGGCCTTTCTCGTTTATGCGGTCCCATCGGCCAATGGTCAAGCCGCCGGCCTCTCAAGTCGGAAATGGCGGGTTCAAGTCCCCCTGGGATCACCACACCCTGTTCGTCCAGCGGCAGGACGCCGGCTTTTCGCTCCGGAAAGGAGGGTTCAACTCCCTCACAGGGTACATAATTATGCCTCGTGATGCGACGGGTGTCGCAGTCCGACTGTCTATCGGATGAGAGGGGTTCAAGTCCCCTACGAGGCGCCAGTCATGGTATACATGAACCCATGACATTACCGATCGGTCTACGAGAAGAAGCTGTTCGTCTCCGAGTCGAGGAGCGGCGTTCCAATAAGGAGATATGCACGAAGTTGAAGGTGTCGGCGGGAACCATGAGTTTTTGGCTAAAGGATCATCCGCTGGCCCCTGAAGAGAAACAAAGCAGGTGGAAGGAGAAGATGGAGGGCGGGGCTAGAAGACCTCGGGGTCCGCAGAAAATAAAAGATGTAGCAGGTCCATCTAAGCACTATGCGGTAGTGAAGGACTGTGAATTATCTAATTCACATAAGATGGCCATATCTGAGTCTGCTATTCTATTTCGATTAGCTCTACATGGCTACGCTGTAGCTACTCCTGTATTTGAAGGGACTAAGATTGATTGGCTCGTCAAAGTTCCGACGACAGGTCGGATCATTCAGGTTCAGGTGAAGACGGTTCGCAAGGGATCGATCAGTCTTCGTTGTGCGAACGGTCGAGGCAAGCTGAGACGCTACGTGGAGGGTGAGTTTGATGTCATTGTTGGGTATGACCTGTTTTCTGATACGGCCTACGTGTACCTGGCCCGGGAGGTGATGCACCTGGGCTATGTTGCGGCAGCCTCCCAGGAGGCTGCCGAACGATGGGGTAAACTTCTGGAAGTTTGAATTTCTCGGGGTGTGACGCAGCCTGGTAGCGTACTTGCTTTGGAGGCAAGGAGCCGGAGGTTCAAATCCTCTCACCCCGACTCAGGAAGAAAAAAGATCGCGGGATCGATACTTTTCTCAGCTCGGCCCCGTTCAGGGTATACGATAAGACTTCATAAACGGCGATGGCTGCACGCCGAAGCCCAAACACCAAACTCCTTCGGGAGGGAAGTGGATGGGACAAAGGGGCCACCAAACCTCAAGACCATTCGGGTTTGCTGTCGATCCGGCCCTTCCGCAAGGAGGGTGAAGTGGGCACCCCCCACAAGACAGCTTCCTGACAAACCCTGAGGTGCCCCATGCGCCACTAAACAGATTGCTCCCCCCTCGGAAGGCTCATACAAGCGTAGCTCATCAGGTAGAGCATCGGTCTAACTCACCGAGGGTAGCTGGTTCAACTCCAGTCCTTGATCCAAACGGGCCCCACACTCGGGGAGCAGTTTCACCTTCGTAGGCCAGGTTCATGACCTGGCCAAACAGGGTCGGTACGCTAACCAAGCGGCTGCGGCTTCCACCGCAGCGATGCCAGCTGGACGCTGGCCCGTCCCCCTAAGACTCCGCCCTCGGCGGGACCTTACATGCGCGCCGTCGCAAGGCGGCACCTAATCTCCACCAAAACGGGGATACTTGGCTCATACCCAAGCAACGACCATGTGAGGTCACCAAAGACGGTCCCGCCTCTCGCGGGGTCTGTCCTCTGACAACCGAATACCAGCTTCTTCTCCCCCTCGGGTCGATCCAACATGCTTATCGCCCAGTGGTTGGGCATCTGTCTACGGAACAGACCTCGGCAGGTTCAATTCCTGCTAAGCGTACCACCAAGGGTCGACACACTCGGGAGGAGATCCCCATCGGCCGCAAGGCCGGTAGCGGCCCGACGGTCTCCCCCCCCGACAAGACCGTCGGGCCGCTTTTCTTTTCAGCTCCAGATTCACGCTGGGTCGCGACGACCCGGCATGCCCTACAGCTTCACGTACAAGCAGCTCGTCGCGTACCTGCGACGGACCGGATGGACCTACGACGAGTCCTCCATGTTCTGGCGGCACCCCGACACGTTCGAGGTGGTCTGTGTGGACTCGAACTACGACCTTGGTCGGGGTCTTGTGCGGGCCTCGATCCTCGGAGTTCTCGGGCGGCTGAAGGCGCGGGACCAGAAGGGTCCTGACCTCCCGGAGGAGGAACTCACGCGGCTCAGCTCCGATCCGCAGGCTCATGTCGACTCGTCGACATGAGCCACTACGCAGACCCCACCTCCAGCGACTTCGCCCCTAACCCGCGCGCCATCTGCGGACAGGCTGGGCCCCTCACCGAGGATCCTCGCCAGGTCGACTGCGAGGCGTGCCGGGGGCGGATGGCGGCCCACCTGGCCATGACGCTTGGTCTGGATGTCGAGGCCGACTACGACCAGCGCGAGGTCTGCCCGCATGGGGACGACGACGAGTGCTCCTGCCCGCTTGAGCCGACCAAGTACTACGCGTGGGAGGAGACGTTTGCGGTCTCTCGACCCCACTACGACCTGTCGTTCGAGATCGGTCGTGAGGTCGCGCTCCAGGTCGGGGGTGAGGGGACGGAGCAGGGTCCCTCCCGCCTACGGAGCGTCAAGAAGGACTTCGTCTCGGAGGGAGAGGCCGCCCTCCACTACCTGCGCGTCCTGCGGGACCGCCTCAACGTCGTGCTCGGAGACAAGTCGTGAGCGACAACGATCAGGTCTACACCTTCACCAAGTCAGGCAACCTGGTGACCCTCGTGGGCAATCCCGCCCCGAGCGAGAAGTTCGTCACCGTGTGTCGGGTCGATGCGGACAAGGAGATGCTCGTGTCCCGCGACGCGCTCGTCCCCTATGAGCCCGAGCCCGGCGAGGCTACCTTCGACGGCGCGCGCATCGAGGCGCACGCGAGGCGCATCGCGCGGGAGCTCGTGACCCGCTGGCACATCCCGGCGGACGTTGCGGTGCGGCTCGCCAAGGGGCTCGCGGGGACCGCGGAGGCGGTCAACGTGCTCTACGCTCGCGGCATCACGCTGTCGGAGGTCGGGATGGAGTACGTCGCGCGGGAGTGCTTCAAGCTCGCGCAGGAGGACGACGCGCTCCCGTCCCCAGCGGGAGGGTTGACGAAATGAGCCAGGACAAGCCGCAGCACGTCCTGCGAGACGAGTTCCAGGTGCTCCTGGACCAGTCGCGCGAGCCGAACGTGGACCTCAAGGAGACCTGGCTGGCCATGTGCGCGGAGGTTGCCCAGAAGAAGCGACCCCGACATCGCGGCCCGTGGACGTGGGCGCAGATCGACCGGGTCCTGACGAAGGAGGACTCCGAGCCCCTCCGTGCGGCGTTCGGCGAGATACAGGACCGCCTCTTCAAGGAAGTAGACACGAGGCGTCAGGCGGCCAAGAAGGCCCTCTACGAGCTCGCACCACGCCTCGTGGTGCAGCGGGCGGCCTTCGTGGCGTTCCCCTACTCGACCCACCACGGGAGCACCTATCGGTCGTCCGGCGACGGGGAGGGGTACGCGCGCGGGTACGCCGAGATAGAGGTCGAGGAGATCCAGGCGACCCGCAACGTGCGGGCCGGCGTCGAGCGGGTCGATGATGGGGGTCGCGATGTGTACCGCGTGATGGTGCTGGTCTCCTCGGAGTTCGATGTCGAGATCCTGCACTACCAGCCTGGCTGGGGGATGCGGGACTTCTTCAAGGCGTGCTGGCGACGGGCGCTAAACCCCCGCGTCTACTTTCCCGGCCTCGCGCACGGCCTGGAGGAGAAGTGGGGTATCGACTACCAGGGCAACGACCTCCCCAGGAAGGAAGCACCATGACTCAGGCGGACATCAAGAAGCGAGAGGCCGACGAGAAGCGCCGAGCCGAGCTCCCCGGCAAGCTGGCGGCCCTGCGGGGGCACGTGGGTGAGGTGGTGCGGCGGTGGCGGGAGTCCGCGATCGCCGTGTCGCTCAGCCTGCACCGCGCCCCGAGCCCAGAGCAGCAGGCCGAGCGCTTTCCCCCGATGCCGAGCGGAACGCCCAAGTGGGCCGAGACGTACGGGCTGGAAGCCCGTCAGGCGGCCGAGAAGGCCGCGCAGGTCGTGTGGCCGGCGTTCGACGAGCCTCAGCCGCTGCCCCCGGTCCGGGAGGGAGAGCGGCGCGCGTGGTCGTTCCACATGGGCGGACTCGGGAACACACCGCGCGTTTTCCCGACCATCGCGGGCCCCGTCTCCTGGTGCGAGGTCTTCCTGGTCAGGCTCCCGGACGGGACGTCCAGGGAGAAGCGAGACATCGCCCACAGCACGTCCATCGTGCAGTACGAGACGCGCGCGGGGGCACTCCAGGCCGCCCACTACAAGCTGTGCCGGGAGGTATGCGAGAGCCTCTACCGCTCGCTTCGCCTGTGTGAGGACGCCACAGCTCCGAGACCTCCCAAGGGATCGACCAAGTAGCATGCCGAACGTCGCCTGCCTCACCCCCTAAGGTCTGCTCGGTCGAGGACCCTGGGCAGGTCATGGAAGACATTGAGTGCGCGCTGTCGTTCTGCCCCGAGATGAAGCGGAGCGGCTACCACTACTGGCAGCCGAACGCCTCTCGGGGGCTCGCGGAGCAGCCGAGCACGGACCTGCCGTCGGGCACGCTGGTGCCCGTGACCCCCCGAAGGGGTCGCGGACACCCTAACCAAGTTTCGGGAAGCGTATCGAGACGAGATCGAGAAGCTCGCCCGCGCGTACGCGAGCGAGCCGGAGGTAGGCTTTGGGTTCCTCGTGACGTACGAGTGACCGCTTACGGACGCTGGATGATGGGGCCGTCGACCACGACACCCTCGGTCGCGGACTGCGCGTCGAGGACGAGCCGGGTGTACTTGGTCGACCCGACGCCAGTGAACGGCACGAGCGACCCGTCCTCCTTGGCGAAGTAGTCGCCCGGCGTGAGCCCGACGAGGCCGGAGAGCGCGACGCCCGGAGGGGCGTAGGTGACGGTCGCGCCGATGGCGTAGGTTCCACCGTCGGACACGCCGATGTACTTCTGGGCGTTGGCGAGCGTCCCGTCGAGCGGGTACACCAGCGCACCGTCTGAGTAGATCGCCGTGAAGGGGTTGATGATGGCACCGGCGATCGCCGTACGGAACGAGTTGGCGTTCGTGTCGACGACGATCGCACCGGAGGCGTTTTCGATTGCAGCAGGAGTCGAGGGCATGGCCGATCCTTTCTGGAGGACGATCCCCTTATCTACGAGGACCGTCGTGGAGTTCGTGGCACCCCCCACGCTGCGCGTCATCGCGCCCGTGGGGACCAAAGCAAGCGGGACCGGAGGCCCCGCGTTGTAGACGAAGTACTGGACGCCTGGCGTGAGCCCCGCGAAGAGCGACGTCAGGCCGGTGTGGCGCACCACGACGGGAGATCCGTCCGAAGCAGAGTTCTCCGCGAACCCTGCCATCAGGGAGACGGCGTTCGCTGATCCGTCGAGCGCGCGCACTCGGTCCGCGTCCCCCAGGGGGAAGTAGACCGCCTGCCCCCGCACCACAGGTCCGCGTGCGGTGGACAGGAAGGTGCAGCACCCATCCGTCTGAGGTGGAGACGGAGGGGTCGATCGAGCGCGACGGCGTTCGGGACATCCACACACCCTTGAAAGTAGGGGCAAGACGACCCGCGCGGGGGGATCAGTATCTGGTTGGGATCTGTGCGGCCTGCCTAGCTCAGCTCCGAACCATTGACCCGCATCGACTCCTTCTCAGGAGGATATGACGATGGGTTGGTCCTGTTCGGTTAAGGCAAGCAACGTGGAGCGAGCTTGGTCGCGGGCCTGTACGGCCCAGACGGGGGACAGCAACACCTTCCAGAGCGGAGGGCAAACCTACTTCTACGAGGTGTCGCGCACCGAGCACCCGGACGGGGCCATCACGGGTACCGTGTTCCGCATGGTCAGCAAGACGCACGCGCGCCCCTCGGGGACCTTTCGCATCAGTGGGGATGGGGAGGTAGAGCGCGCGCCCGCGTACCTGCGGGACATCGATGTCCCGCAGGTGCCGAAGGTCCCCCTCTTTCAGTTCGTGTAGCTCATGGGCGGGCGGCCTTGGCGGCCTCGGTGAGGGCGTCGCGGGCCGGGTTGACCATGCGGTCGGCTCGCTCCCGGAACGCCGCCTCGTGACCTGGCATGACCGCGTAGTGGTCACCCAGGTTGCGCAGGTGCGCGGGGTCGGTGCCGGGGTTCTGCGCGAGCACGGCGAGCTTGTCGCGTCGTCGTTGGCGGGCGACCTCCCACCCCGCGCGGGCGGACGCGCCGATAGCGCGGTCCGGCACGTCGTCGATCCCCGTGAGACCGGTGTTGCCTGGTCGTGGGGGGCCAGGCTTCGCGCCGCTAGTCCCGTAGGCGAGACGCACCTCTCCGGGCAGGCGAGGTGCGTCCGTCTGGCAGGAGGGGCAGGGATGAGGGGAGGAGGCTTCGCTTAGGGGGCGACGACGCTCGAAGCGGAGGCCGCACGAGCACTGGTAGGCGTACAGGGGCATGCGGGCATGATACGCCCGCTCACTGCCGCGTGAACCTGAACCAGAACCAGATGATGTTCACGAGGATCGCTCCCGCGGAGAACCCGAGGACGGCTCCATGCAACAGGGCGTCGCGGACGACGCCCTGTTGCGTTCTCGCGGAGATTTTCACCTTGCGCTTCTGGTGCTGCTTCTCCAGGGCCTCCCAGAACTCTCGGGGCACTTCGAGGTGTTCACCCAGCTTCTCGGCGACGTCGCCCGTGAGCGGGCAGGTCCCATGGACGATCATCTGCATGTAGCTGTTCGGGATCCCCATCCGACGGGCTAGCTCGGCGGTGGTGAACCCCTTGGCCTGACAGGTCTCCAGGATGGTCATTCCGGGGGGTGTGGAGTAGTCGGGGTTGAACGCGGTCATGGCTGCGCCGGCTGCGGGAGGGAGGATGTGGTCTCCGGCACGAACCCCTCGGGGACCGAGCTCCGGTTCTCCAGGCCATCCAGGACGGCCTGCGTGCAGGGGACGTGGGTGAAGGTGGGTCCCCCCGTGGGGAACTGGTACCATCGACGGCGCTCCTGGTAGAAGTAGGCGAAGCACAGGTGCTTCTCGGGGTCGAAGAAGTACCGGGGGCGCGACATGCGCTGGTACATCTCCAAGGAGATCGCGTCGCGTTCCTGGGCCGTCTGCCGCGAGTCCCACCATAGGTAGAACGAGGCGACGAACACGGTCACGGCGACAACCGTCTGCACCATGAGGTACAGAAGGCTCGCGATGAGCTTCGTCTTCTCCCACAGGAACTCAACAAGGTCGCTAAAACTTTGGATGTACATGAGGGGGTTCCTTTCAGGTCTCCTGTCTCCTTGAGTCCCTGGTCTGGAGCTGAGGCGGGTAGACCTTCGCATGGACAAGACCGAGACGTACGTGAGTACCGACATCGAGGCGAACGGACCCGTTCCCGGCCCGCACTCGATGTGGAGCCTGGGAGCAGTGGCCCGCGACCCCAAGGGGGTCGTGCTCGGCCGCTTCTCCGTGAACTTGGAGGACCTCCCGAACGCCGAGCCAGACCCCGAGACGATGGCCTTCTGGGCGCGGAACCCGGAGGCCCTCGCGGCGGCCCGCAAGGACCCCGTGCCTCCTGGTGAGGCGATGACGCGCTTCGCCACCTGGCTGCGCGGGCTTCCGGGCAAGGTCGTGTTCGCGGGCTACCCCGCGACGTACGACTTCCTCTTCGTCTACTGGTACTACTGGGTGTTCGTCGAGGAGATGCCGCCCTTCTCCTTCTCGGGCCTGGACATCAAGACGCTCGCGATGGCGCTGCTCCGGCTCCCCTACCGGCAGTCGACCAAGAAGAACTTCCCCCTCCGCTGGACGGAGGGCCTCCCGCCCCACACGCACGAGGCGGCCGGCGACGCGGATGAGCAGGGCGAGATCCTGGCCCGCATGCTGGCGGAGCTCCACGCGCCCCACGCGCGCCTCACGCAGGAGGAGGTGATCCTCGTGCGCCGGCTCCTTCGCGACGCCGTCGCGGGCAAGTGCAGCCTGTCGGACCGCACGCGGGAGGTCGCTGTGCGCCTACACCAGAAGCTCGCGGACGCGGGGCCGAAGGTGGTTATCGAGTACGCAGTCTTCTCCGCACCCACCTACAGGGGGCGGGTCCCCGCGCGCGAGGACCTGCCTGTCACCCAGCCCGTCCATCCCACCCACATGATCCGCGTCCTCTATGGGGGGATCGTCCGCACCTGCACAGTTTGTGAGGCCGGAGGCTACTTGCTGGCTCCTCCTGGCCCTCTCCTCCTCGCCCCATGTCCAGGCCGTCCATACCCGCGCGACAAGCTCCTGGAGGACGCGGGTGCTTCTCCTGTCGATTCCTCAGCTCCCTAGCTCAAGCGGGGGGTCCGCTGTAGGTCACCTCAAACTAGGAGTCCCCTGTGGCTAAGAAAAACAAAGAGAAGAAGGGCAAAGAGAAGGACCAGAAGACCGCTCAGCCTACGCCGGACGCGAAGAACTACACCGAGACGTCGATGACGGGGTTTGTCGAGCGCGTCTACACGGACGGTCGGACGATGCTGCACGTCGGTTACTGGAACCTGCTCGACAAGATGCGCCCCTACATCGGGGGCGCCACCGTCGAGGGGATGCACAAGAAGAACAACCTCCGGAAGGACCTTGAGAAGCAGAATGGCAAGGACGGGGTCATCGACCTGAACGACCTACTCCATGAGTACACCCACATCCTTATCGCGGAGCTCTCCGACAACGGCCACCTCCAGGAGGCGGCCACCTACCTGTCTCGGAAGTGGTACGCGAAGTTCCCCAACGCGCGCGAGGCGCTCATCGCCTCAGGCAAGGCCCGCTTCGAGGACCTCCCGCTGCTGCTGCCCGTCGGATCCTCCGTCCTGGTGCGCGATCCGAGCGACTGCAACCGGGACCTCGGGGCCGAGGTCGTCGGGATCTCCTTTGACGCCTGGTGGCATCGCCTCATCTTTGAGGTGAAGTTCATTGAAGGGATCAAGGGCAACGCGGTCTACGCGCAGAAGCGGATCCGCGTCCGCGCCCATGATGGCTACCTCCCGTTCGGGGAGCTCAACCTCCGGCCCCTGGACGACCAGAACCGGGAGCGCCTGTCTCGTCGGGGGGAGACCTTCCTGTCTCTACTCACCCGCGACGGAGCGCACTACGCGCAGTACCACGGCAGCCTGGTGCTGAACTACGGCTGGGGCGAGATGACGGTTCGGGCGGATGGCCGCTGCATGATCGACCCGACCGGGTTCGCGCGCTTCGACAAGACCCAGTACGGAGCGTCTCAGAACCAGTACAGCAATCGCTGGTGGGAGGTCGCCGACTCGGACAACGAGGATGCCGGTGCTGCGCGCTGCGCGCTGACCCCAGACATGCTGTGGATGACCTCTCCGATGGTGGCGGGCTACTCGCTGACCGCCAAGCGGTGGGGTAAGTTCCTCATCGCCAACGTCTCCGAGATCAACTTCCGCGACGATGCCATCGACGCGCTCGTGCTCGACGACCGGAAGAAGAAGCTCATCATCGCTCTCGTCAAGCACAACGACGACAAGCTGCGGTTCCGGGACGTCATCGAGGGCAAGGGCGGGGGGACGATCTTCCTGCTGCACGGCACGCCGGGAACGGGCAAGACGCTGACCGCCGAGGCGGTCGCTGAGGCCCTGCACCAGCCGCTGTACTCGGTGTCGATCGGCGAGCTCGGCACCGACCCTGAGTCGCTGGAGAGCAAGCTCACCACCATCCTGGAGCTCGCCGCCATGTGGCGGGCGGTGCTGCTGCTCGACGAGGCCGACATCTTCCTGGAGAAGCGCGCCTCGGACATCGAGCGCAACGCGATGGTCGGTGTGTTCCTCCGGCTGCTGGAGTACCACAACGGCGTCCTCATGCTGACGACCAACCGCGTCAACGAGTTCGACGCGGCCTTCCACAGCCGGATCTCGCTCGCCATCAAGTACCCCAAGATGGGCCGCGAGACCCGTGAGGCCGTGTGGACGCGCCTGCTTAAAGCCTCTGGCTTCGGGCACATCGAAGCCTCCAAGCTCTCCCACCTGGAGATCAACGGACGCGAGGTGAAGAACCTCATCCGCATCGCCTCCATCTCCGCCAAGGAGGAGGGAGTCGCGCTGTCGGTCCAGCACCTGCTCGACTGCTACGCCCTCCAGCAGGAGTTCATCGCCGACGCGACCGCCTCCAGCCGCCAGAAGCGCCAGAAGCGCCCGAAGCGGGTCAAGGCCGCCTAGCGGTCCCGCAGCTGCACATGGGTCATAGTCGACGACTATGACCCATGTGCATCGCCCCCAAAGACTCCTACTTCCTCATCACGAGCGACGAGGACGGCATCAAGATCCGAGAGATCGACGAAGCTGACCTCGCCGAGTTCCTGTACCACAAGCCCGGATGCCACGGTGGAGTCCCCGACCAGTACAAGGGGTCGTTCGAGGGCGCGGCGGCGAACAAGTCCCTCGTCATCAAGGGGCGCATCGTGACCCCGCGACGTCGAGGCCGTCGCTTCGTGTCCTGCTAGCCGAACCGCTCGGTGTCGGTGCCTGGAGGTGGGCCGGGAGGTACCTCCCCCGTCGTGGCGAGCACCTGGATGTCGCGGACGGGCATGTCGAGCGGGTAGTGCTCTGACCACTCGGTCGTGCAGGCAAGGTTCAGGGTCGTGGTGAAGTAGGGCTCGTCGGCGTTGTCGTCGTAGCTCTCCTCCGAGTCGGCTCCAATACTTACCTGGGATATCTCGATCCCCTCGCTGGACAGGCGGGACCTCGCGACCCCCCAGAGGTAGCTGGCGGTCTTGTCGGCGATCTCGCGCTGGTCGTGGACGTCGCGCGCGAACACGTCGATGTCCGCCGAGAGCTCCCACTGTCCTCCGTACTCCATCGCGGTGGGCCGACGGAACGGTTCCACCACGACCCCCACCACGTCCCCCTCGCGGAGGTTACGGCCTATCGCGACCACGACACCCGGTACCGCTGTGGTGAGGGGCGTGTTCCCCGACACGGGGAACGGTCCTCGCTCCCCAGCGTCGTAGCGGTAGTCGGCGACGGCCGACTCCTTGCGGGTGAGGGGCTTCTTGAGGGTCACGACCCCGCGCGCGGGGTCGGTGGTGAACTCCGACTCCTCCAGGACGTAGTCGTACGGCTGCACGCGGATCCGCATGGACCGCGGGACGAAGGGGCGGCTTGCCAGCAGGTCGAGCGGGCCCTTCGGTTTGAGGGTCTCCTTCCGCACGTCGAGGAAGGCGTCCACCAGGACGACGAGCTGCTTGTGGTGCAGGTCGTACGCGAGGCAGAGCCAGTAGATGCCTGGCGGGGAGGGGAAGGGCTGACCTGGCCGGATGGCGCTTGGGTCCTCGCGGACCCACTCGACGAATGCCCCCCGCTTGCCCGCGAAGTAGGTGAGACGGACGCGCGAGTGAACCAAGCCCCGGTAGTGGTCGGCGCTCGTGATGACGGGGTTTGCCCCTCCGATCTTCACCACGATCCCCCGCTGGGGCCGCTCGCGTAATCCGTGCTTACCTTGCACCTGGAGGTCGGGGAACGCCGCGTGGTCGGCCCAGTAGCGCTGAAGCTCCTCGACCAGGCGGCGGCCGAGAAGCTCGGTCATTCGTAGGAACATCTTGACAGGGGCCGCGTGATAGGGGACGTGCTCAGCTCTTAGGGCCCGCTACCCCTCGGCTCACTCCCATGAGCGCACCCATGTACGAGTGCACGGGGCCCTGTCGCGGTAAGTGGACGGCGGAGGCGACCTTTCCCTACGGGAAGTGTCCCCGCTGCGGGACTTCCCTCTTCAACCCCGCCGCCCAACCCCTGCGGGTCGTGCCCCTCTCCGTCTTCATGGCCGAGGAGGCCCGGTCCACATCCCCGGATAAGCTCAAGACATGAGTCCAAACGAACCCTCGCGCCGTGCTATCCCCGCGGCCACCAAGATCCCCCTCGTCGTCATAGGCGAGCCCTTCCAGCGTCCCTGCGATCAGACCGTCGTGGTCTTCCTCCGCAAGCCCGAGTGGCAGCAGGCGACCCTGATGACGAACGGGATGTTCTCGGTCACCTCCGCGTGGGGAAACTACGCCTACTCGTGGAACGGCTTCGGGGACGACTTCGTCGGGTGGTTCTGCGGGATCGACGGCAGCTACCTGCTGTCCAAGGTGAACCCCGGCAACGTGTTTGACCGAGAGACGTCCGAGAGAATGGCCCGCAACCTCGTGCGAGATCTCCGTCGCGACAATACCATCACTCCCGGCCAGGCACGAGCGCTACGCAAAGACGTCGACATCGGGAGCGAATCGGAGGCGGTTGACTGGTTCAGCAAGACCCACGCGACGGCGGACTACTCCGAGTCGGTGCGCGTCTCGGACCACACGGACTGGAACGCGGTCCCGGTCGCGAGCATGCCAAACCCGCAGGCTGCGGCATACTGTCGTAAGGGCCTGCCCGCCCTCCAGCGGGCGCTTCGGCGAGCTCGAAAGGAAGGGAAGATCTGATGTCCAAGGGCAGCAGGCGGGTGGTCTTCTGGTCAGCGGTTACGGCCGCCGGCCTTGGCGTGACGCTCGCGGCGGGCACGAGCGCGGGTCAGCGGGTCCTCGGGACGTGGCAGGACGCGGTCGCCACCTGGACCTCGCTGGGCACCCTCGCGTCAGGTGCCGCTGGGGGCCTAGCGGCCGTTCGTCGCGCGGGCCAGGTGGTTCGGTCCGTCCTCACGCGGGTCAGCTCCGCGGCGGATCGCCCCGGCGATTAACCCGCATGGCCACCCTACCGAGCTACGAGATCGTGAGGGCGCGCGAGGACGCGCGCGTTGCGGCCTTCTTGGCTCCCTACAAGGGGAACGCGTCTTCCGAGGTGCTCAGCCTAGTCCTGACGACCAAGAGGGAGCGCATCGACCAGGCGCTCACCCCGTACCGACCAGGGCTCCCCCCGAAGGACCTCGTGCTCCTCCATGCGAGTTGGCAAGCGTATGCTGAGGGGTTTGAGGCGGGTGTCATCTACGACTTCTACGTCGTCGACGGGGTGCTGTTCTACAAGCTGCACCACGAACCGTGCACGAACATCCGGCCCGTGACTGCGTTCCCCGACTGGGACAAGCTGGAGTTTCGACCCTGGTGCGCCACCTGGGACGACACGGAGGTGTGGCTCGCCCGGCGACGAGAGCAAACCTTGACAGCCAAGGTTGCCGACAGATAACTTACCAGTTGGTCACGGGTCCGACGGGATCGCCAGGGCCTCGCCGACCTCGGCGTTAAGGAGGGCTGCCGGAACAGGCTTCTGCGTTGCTTGGTTCCGCAAGCTGGAGGAGTACACAGGTAACGCAACGGGTTGAGGTGTGATGCTTGCACCCTAACTCCGAAGGGCCGTGTTGGGGTGACCTGACACGGCCCTTCCTTTTGACCCTCTGCAATCTTTTTTCGGGTACGAGGTCCGACCTGCAATGTTTTTTCGGATTAGAGGCCATTCTCGTAATCTTTTTTCGGGTACGAGGTCCGACCTGCAATGTTTTTTCGGAGAAGGGCCCAGCCAGGCCCAGGAGGAACGTCATGAACAGCATCCTGGTAGAAGTGAGGGCCGCCGAGGGCGGCGACGACGCGAAGAACCTCGTGCGCCAGCAGGTACGCATCTATGTGCGACGCTGCGAGCGGAGGGGTCTTTAGCGCGGCTCTCGTTGAGGAGCGACCGGGGATCGCGATCCTTGAGGTGTCCGGCGCCGGCGCGGAGGCAGCCTTTGCGGACGAGCCCGGCGGGCACCGGTGGCAGCGGGTCCCCGAGACCGAGAAGCGGGGGCGCGTCCATACTTCTTCGCTGACGGTCGCCATCCTTCCTGTAGCGACAGACGCTGAGGTAGATGTACGAAGTTCCGACTTTGAATGGCAAGCCACCCGAGGCAGCGGAGCAGGAGGCCAGCATCGCAATAAAACGAGCTCAGCCGTCATCTTGCGTCATATACCGACGGGAATCGTGGTCCGCTGCGAATCGGAACGCAGCCAACACAGCAACCGACGCACCGCGATGTCCCTCCTCCTGTTCAAGCTGAGAACCCAGAGCCAAGAGGGTGCGCAAGCAGGCCGAGCCAAGCTGCGACGTGATCAAGTTGGAAGAGGGTGTCGCGGAGATAAGATCCGTACGGTCGCCGTTCAGCGCGACGAGGTTGTCGACCACCGACTGAACAAACGCTGGAGCTACCGCGAGTATGAGCGAGGAGGATGGTAGGCCGCTAGGCGGCAGCATGCGGGCATACCCCTCCGTTGACCGCGCGTCCGCAGTTGCAGTTGAAACATAGCACTCGGTACCCGTCTGGATACTTCTGCCTCTTCAACCACCTATATAGTTTCCCGTGGAGGTCGATACGATGCTTCTTGCCTCCACCCATCACGTGGTCGATGGTTAGGAACCCGATTCGGTCCTCTCTGCAACATTCGCAACGTCCCCCATAGGCCGTCAGTACCTCAACCTTCAGGGTCTGTTCGCGCTTCCGAAGTCGGAGCTTGCACCGATCACACCAACGAGGTCCCTCTCCCTCACATTTTGGCGCCCCACATCGAGGGCATAAAGTAGGGTCGACTTGGTGGGCTTCGCGTCTCGTCTTTCCCTTCTCTTGGTACTTCTCCCGACATGCGGTGCAGAGCTTCCCCGGGGAGTCCAGCGGACCTCGACAATCCGCGCATCTTCCTGACGCGACTAGCGCGGCCTTCCTCCGCCGGTCATACTCAATAGCGCAACCACATGTCTGTTTACCAAGACGCGGCGGGTTCGTCCCACACCTGACACAGAGTCCGGCCTCTTGGAGGGACTTACGCCTGGCGGTTTGCCAGGCTGTCTTCTTGTTCATACTTCTACGCTGGCCATAAACCCAGCACAAAAACATCCTGGGGCCGGCGGTGGACCTACCGCGACTACGAGCGCGGCGACTGGTAACCGATCATCGTTGAGCGGTTAGGTCCCCCAGGAAGGTCTAGGCGCTCATCCGTGAGCGCCTAGCCGTGGGGATTGGCTCGCAACGAATGCGCCGGGCCAGGATCTTCATCGCCCACGGCTGAGGGAGTGCGGGGGTCGTGAAGACGAAGCCGAACGGTCGACGCAGCATGCGCGTGACCTGCACGTTGAAGGGCGTGCAGGCTTCTTGCAGGACCTTCCGGTACTCCTCGATGTCCTCGTACTCGGACTCGTCGCGCCAGCGGTCAGCGAGGCGGCACGCAAGGTCGCGGATCGCGTCGAAGAACGGACGAACGACGTCCATGGGGCGGGAGGGGGTCGAAGGTGGGCTCATACCCACTTGTCAACGATCCCTACGACTTCAGAGCTGACCCGAGCCGCGCGCGAAGGGAGTCGAGGACCCCGCGGGCGTCGTCGTTCATGGCCCGCATGGTCTTCTCGGCGTGGGTGAGCTCGCTTTGGAGGCGAGCTACCTCCTCGGTGAGTCGGCGGATCTCTGCCTTATGGGCGGCTGCCTCACGGCCGATGCGCGTGACGATGTCGACCTCGTCCTCGATGAGGTTGTCATCGTCCAGGTGCCTGCGAATGGTGCCCTCCAGCAGGAGTCGGCGCTGCTCGGACTGGCGACGAACGCGAATCGCCTCGTTACGGTCGCGCTCAGCGAGCGCTAGTTGACCGCGCAGGTAGGAGGGATCATCCTTGTCATCGACGGTCTCTGATCCTTCAAGGATCGCGTTGATGTACCGGACGTGCGGGCACTTGCAGGTGTCGTCCTCGGGGCAGTCCTTGAGGTGCTCGACGCTGTAGTCAACGACGTAGCGGGCGAGCCACGCGGCCAGGAGGTCCGATCGGTCCTTCTGGGCGCGAAGCTCCTTCTCTAGCTCGATCTCGCGGGTGGTGGGCATGGGTTCCTCTCTGATTGCCTCCTCTGAATACCCCACACGCCAGGATCTGTCGGTAGGTCGCCTCTCCCCCAGCGGATCGCATGGCGGACAACGCGACACGCAGCTACATCCTGGAGAACGCGGCCGAGTGGGCGAGGCGCGAGCGCAAGTGGCACCGACGCCTGGAGTGGGAGCGCCGGTGGAAGTGGATCGGGGCGGGCGCGCCCCCCGTCGTTGCCGCCGCGGGCGGACTCGTCGTCCACCTGTGGGGGCATCAGACGCTGGTGGTGGTGGTCGCCCCACTGCTCCTGGGCCTCATCGGCCTCCGCAGCCTGGTGGCGAGCGGGCGGATCAGCGAGGGCAAGTACGAGGAGGTCTGGGCGATCGCCGACCGAGTGTCCAAGGTGTACAGGTCGCTGCGGGCCCGGCTCGACGACGGGGAGGACCCCACCCTGCTGCGGGTGGCGGCCGACGCGGTGGAGGCGGAGGCCCGCCTGGGGGTGCCCGAGGCGCTGCGGGGCGCGATCCGACTCGCTAGCGGAACGGGTCACCCTTAGCGAGGCGGCTCGCGGCGACCTCCAGCAGGAGCTCGGCCATCTCCTGTCGCGCGCGGCGCACGGCACGGTCTCCGAACGTCAGGCGGCGGATGCCCGGGTGGACCCAGGCGTCCGCGATGCGTTCGGGGGCGACGCGAAACAGCGTCGTCCCGAAGGGTCCTCGCATGGGGACGACGAGAGGACCCTTGCGGCTCGGGTCGTGCCGACGCGCCATCTCCTGAGTGAGCCAGGGCATCGGGTGGCGCGGGACACCCTTGGACAGCAGCTCGTCGAGCCCGTAGTAGGTGGAGGTGACCTCCACCTGGTTGCCCACGACCCGGAAGGAGAAGGACTTGTCGATGGGAGGCCCGCCCTGCGGCTGCCCCTCCTGCGCGTGGTGGACCCGCTTGGGCGCATCGACCCCCCCGATCTGGGCGGACGCGCTGCTCCCCCCGTGGGAGCCGGGGGCCTTGAGGCTCCAGTTGCGGCGGGCGAAGTCCTTGCGGGCCTCCTCCGCGAAGACCTTGACGAGTAGCTTCCCGATCGCCTGGACCTCACGGGGTGTCAGGGGCTCCCGCTTGATCTTCGACCACGGCTTGAGGTAGGTGCGGCGCGCGACTCGTAAGCCCTTCATGCCCTCATGATATCGGGCTCCAGCGAGAGGGTTGACGAAATAAGTCAGCTCCGATCTTTGCGTTCCTCTCTACCTGTTAGGGAGGAACGAGATGGCACACCAGATCACCATTAGCGACGCGTTGTTGACCCGCCTGCGTGAGCTAGCGAGCGACAAGACGGGGCTTGACCAGGCCGAGGAGCAGGGAAAAGAGTTTCGAGTCCCGGAGGCCAGCGAGGGAGATCCGGAAGCAGCCTACGACTTAGGTTGCGCGGACGGTGAGATCCTGCTGGCTCGAAGCCTGATCGCAGAGATCGACAAGGTGAACTCATGAGCGACATCGCTGATATCCGACGGAACAAGCACCTGGACTCATTGGTTCGCACTTTTGAAGGAAAGGTCCAGAGCCTGCGCGAGATGATCGACGAGATGCTGGCTTCCGGGAGTGCTGCGCGACTCAAGTTCGCGCACTCCCAGGGCCGCAAGGTGGGGGGTCTGTACCAGGTCAAGCGGCCCGTATGGACCCTGTGGGTCGGTGATGACGGGGTTGACCTCTCCAAGATCGGAGCGGAGTACGCCGCCAGTCAGATGAACCCCCGTCCCGACCTCAAGCTCCTTGAGGAGCAGGGAAACGCAGCCTACGAGAAGGCGTTGAAGGAATCACGCTAGATCGCCCTCCTCGTCGGGAACTTCAGCTCCCGTCAGACGGCTCGTGTTTACTACCCCCCATGAGCAAACACACCTTCCCCACCCTGTACGAGAAGAGCAGCACGGGCGCGATCAAGCAGTGGACCATCTCGGTGGATGGCAACGTCATCACCACCGAGTGGGGCCTCAAGGGAGGCGCCCTCCAGAAGACGAGCGACCCCATCACGGAGGGCAAGAACCTCGGCAAGTCGAACGCCACGACCCCCGAGCAGCAGGCGATGCTGGAGGCGGAGGCCAAGCACACCAAGAAGAAGAAGTCGGGCTACGTCGAGTCGATCGACTCCGCCGAGGCCGGCGAGGTGGACGCGCTCGTGCAGGGCGGTGAGTGGCCCATGCTGGCGGAGGTCTTTCGAGACCACGCGCACAAGGTCGTCTACCCCGCCGTCATCCAGAAGAAGTACGACGGGCACCGCTGCATCGCGCAGGTGGACAAGGCAGGCAAGGTGACGCTGTGGTCGCGCGAGCGTCGCCCTATCGAGACGATGCCTCACATCCAGAACGAGCTTGAACGCGTCTGCGCACTCGCGGGCATCAAGGACTGCTTCCTCGACGGGGAACTCTACATCCACGGGATGGGGTTCCAGTTGCTCACGAAGTTCATCAAGAAGTATCGGCCCGGCGAGAGCGAGAAGGTCCAGTACCACATCTACGACATCATCACCGACGAGTGCTACCGGAAGCGGTACGCACGACTGTCGTTCATCGAGGAGCACGGGGACAAGACCAAGGTCGTCCGCGTCGAGTCGATCTTCGTGAACAACGAGGCCGAGGCCGCGGAAGCCTTCGCGCACTTCGTGTCCCTCGGCTACGAGGGGCTCATGATGCGCCTGCTCGGTGAGGGCTACAAGCGGGGCAAGCGCACTTGGTTCCTCCTCAAGATGAAGGGGTTCCTTGACGCGGTCGCCCGCGTCAAGAAGCTCATCGAGGGAACGGGCAAGCTCTTGGGCCATGTCGCCGTGTACGAGTGCGAGACACCCGAGGGACGCACCATCCTCGTCACGGCGACGGGCGAGTTCGGCCCACGCAAGGCCGCGTGGGAGCAGCAGACCGGGATCGGGGAGAACCTGGAGTACCAGTACTTCGAGCGCACCGACGACGGCCTCCCCCGCTTCCCGACGGCCCTAAGGTTCGTTCCCGGCCTGCACTCGTGAACCCCGCCGAGGCCACCCTCGCGGAGCAGCCCGTCATGCAGCGGGCCGCCCGCGAGTCGTATCGGGTCGCCCGCGCTGCCGCGACGGGCGAGGAGATCCTCGCGTGGGCGGAGACGGTCGTCGAGATGGAGCAGGAGGCCACTGCGTCCCACTGGCCCCTCACCGCGTGTGGGCCTGGCTGCGCGCACTGCTGCCACATCCCGGTGGAGGTGTCTCCCGTGGAGGTCACGATCCTTCACCGCGCCTCGTGCCTTTTGCCGGGCTACGAGGAGAGGGTCCGCGCCTCCGCCTCCGCTGACGCGGAGGGGCGGGTCGCATGTCCACTCCTCGTGGCGAACCGATGCGTCGCGTACGCGGCCCGTCCGGCCGCGTGCCGCGGGGAGAACTCGACGAGCGCTGAGGAGTGTGCCCAGCCTAGGGGGAGCCACCACTACTACGGGGAGGTCCGCATGCTTTCCCGCAGCGTCATCGGGGGCGCGACGATCGCTTTTGGGGAGCGCGGCCTGGACGTTCGCCCGCTGCTCCTGCGTCGTGCGCTCGCCGAGGTCGCCCATCTTCCACCTGACGAGCCGCTAGAGAGGTGGCTCGCCGGGGAAGTCCTGTTTTCCCCCGCCAGTCGCATGCCGTATGGTCGACGCGTCAAGTCCATGCTCCTCCAGATCAGTAGGCGCAAAACCCAACTCACGTAGGATGAACCTCATGCTGTTTCGTGTCGGAATCCCCAAGCTGTCAGGCCAGATCGCGCGCACCCTGCACCGCCTGCGTCAGCCCGGCATGGTGTCCGCAGGAGCCCTGTGGCGGCCCGACCGGGAGCAGTTCGCCTCGCCGGGCCTGCTGGCGCTGCGCATGGAGCTCGCGCTCGACTCTGGCGGGTACGTCGCGGCGACCCGCGGCGGGTTCCCCTGGACCGTCGAGCAGTTCGTGACGCTCGCCTGCGCTTATGGCTGGGACTGGTGGAGCCAGATGGACCTGCCATGCGAGAAGGCCCTCGCGCCCAACCAGGCGGCCGTGCGCGCGCGGGTCGAGGAGACGGCCCGCCTGCTCGAGTTGTGCCTCCTGGAGGCTCGGCGGCAGCGGGGAGATAGCGGTCGGTACCCGTGGATGCAGGACCCGGTGCCTGTCCTTCAGGGCCGTAGGCCCGACGACTACGCCTACAGCGCGGAGCTCGCGACCAAGGTGATGGGGGGCAAGCTGCCCAACTTCGTCGGGATAGGCTCGATGTGTACGCGCCACGTCAACGGGCCGGACGGCATCCTGGCGATCGTGGACGCCCTCGACCAGATCCTACCTAAGAACACCCAGTTCCACCTCTACGGGGTCAAGGGGGATGCGCTTCCCCACCTCAAGAACAACCCTCGCGTCAGGTCGTGCGACTCGATGGCGTGGGACGACCGCGCGCGCTGGGCCGCGTTCGCGGAGGGACGACCCAGCGCGCGCGTCAAGGAGCGTGTGAACCACATGCTGCACTTCACGGAAGTAAACCTGGCACACATACGATAGACAGCTCCCGCTCCACCTGGGTATCCTCCCAACGTACGGGGCGCGATGTGTGCCCAGATGAACAAAAGGACCTTAGATCATGAGTAAGAAGCTATACGTGGGGAACCTCCCCTACGGCGTCGACGACGCCGAACTCGCCCAGACCTTCAGCAGGCACGGTGCGGTCAAGAGCGCCCAGGTCATCCGTGACCGCACGACCGACCAGTCCAAGGGGTTCGGGTTCGTCGAGATGGAGACCGCCGCGGAGGCGCAGGCCGCCATCGACAAGCTGCACGGCACGCAGCTTGGTGGGCGCACCTTGACGGTCAACGAGGCCAAGCCTCGTGAGGACCGTGGCGGCGGCGGAGGCGGTGGCTACGGTGGCGGGGGCGGCTATGGTGGTCGCGATAGCGGCAATCGCCGTCGCCGCGACGACGATGACGGCAACCGTCGCTCACGCTACTAGCTCTCAGCTCCGGTTCGGGCTCACTCTCCGGGTTCCCTCCCATGCGGGAACCCTCCATCCATCCCGGTGAGGTCCTCCTCACCGACTTCAGCAGCAACACCTACGCCTACAAGTACCGCCTCTCCTTCACGGGAGAGCGGAGCTTCCTGCGCGTCCACAGAACCGATCTCCACATCGGACAGGCAGCCCTGATCTGCGATCTGTCCCTAACCCGGCCCGAGGCCGAGGCCCTGGGCGCGGCCTTGGACATCTACCTGATGTGCGGGGGGTTGCGTAACAGGTACGAGCTACATCCGAGCCGTGGTGAGTACCCCCTCATACACTCGAACGGCAACGTGACGCTTGGGAAGTTCGTCACGTTGCCGAGCGGGCGGGTCTACACCTGCAAGTCGCTCGCGACCTACCGCGCCGACCTGGTCGATAGCTTCGGGCTCGTCGTGGACGAGCCGCAAGGCCACGAGTGCGTGGGTCTTGGCGACCGCGTCGCTGACCTGGCGCTCGACCTTGCGGACGCCACCATGCTGCGAGATGGGCTGGCGCAGTTCGTCGCGTCCGCTCAGTTAAGCAGCCTTCCCTCCTGAGGAAGCATGGAGCGGAAGGCTCCCTCGACCCTGGTGGGCTGCCAGCGTGTGATGCGCGGGGTGCAGGACTCTCCACGCTCGATGAGGCCGCTCCATACGGAGACGCCATCCCCGCGGGCCTCGCTGAGCAGCAGCACCCCGTCCTGACATCCAGGCACCTCGTCGAGTCGGCCATCCAGGTAGAGGAGCTCGATACGACGCTCCTCGGCGGGGTCGTCCGGGACCTTGGGCATCCAGCACTCGGCCGCGTGGAACACCGCGAAGGCCCCCTCGAGTTGGTGGCACAGCGCCCGGAGGGCCTCTCGCTGGTCCTCCAGCCGAGGGATGCGGGACAGGTCTGAGGGGACCTCCGCGTGGACCTGTCCCAAGAGGTCTCGCCACATCACGAAGCCAAACGGCGCAATGCGCCCGTCCCGAGCGAACTTGCTCTCGATGAGGTGCTGTATCCGGGCGACCGCTTCGTCCCGGTCGAAGGATGTTGGGTACATGTCTTGCATAGTGGCCTGATGAACCCTCAAGAGAGCTGAGCGAGGAGGACAGTGATGAAGGACATCAAGACGTGGGCACGGGACATCGTACGAGACGCGCGTCGGACTGGGTCGACCACCCAGATCGCACGGGCTGCCGTGCAGGGACGCACCGACGTGGCGGTCGTGCTGCCGAGCAGCAACGCGGCCCTGGACTTCCGCACGCACTACCTGGTGCCCGCGGCCGTCCGGGCTAACCTCGCGGTCGAGCAGCTTCCCAAGAGCCCAGCCATCAGGATCTTTGGAGACGACGGCACGAACCACTATGTGTACGTGCTGGTGGCCGGACAGGACGTGCAGGGGTTGCCCGCGGTGCCTCTCCTGTTCGACCCGGCCGTCGTGTACCTGGTCTCGACGTTCGGGCAAGGGGCGTCCCCCGTGGCGTCCCTGCGCGAGATCATCCTGTACGGGACGACCGCGGGGACGGCGGGCCTGCTCGGCCTCCTGCTGCGCCCGCACCTGGGGCGCTGGGCG
>JAKQDD010000227.1 GCA_029556615.1 Verrucomicrobiota bacterium
CACATTCCCTATCCAGCTCTCTGCCCTGCAGAAGGAATTGCTTCGGCTCCTCGGCATGAACGCCTCAACTTATGCCTGAAGGGCCGCGTCGAGATGCTCGGAAATTCCCCCGGGTCGCCGTCAAGAGCTGCGGAATGTAGGTTAAAAAACCTGCGGGGTTCGAGTTTCTCCTCGTGAAGACGAGGGAAGCACCCGCGGACGATCAGGTCGAAGGGGGGCGGCCGGAGGTCATAACGGCTCAGTTCATCGAATGAGAATGGCCACAGAGTAAGCATCGCCGTCCGGCCCGCCAGCGACTGGCTGATCGCCTCATGCAGTTGCGGTTGATGGCTTCCGGTCAGGATGAAGCGCCCGCGCTTCTTGTTTTGGTCCACCATCCCTTGGAGGTAGGAAAGCAGCGCCGGGAGACGCTGCACCTCACCCAGGATACCGCCGTCCTGCATCTGGCCGAGGAATCCCCTCGGGTCGGCTTCGGCGGCGATCCGGACATCCGGGTCTTCCAGGGAAGAATACGGTTTGTCGGGAAACGTCATCCGGGCCAGCGTGGTCTTGCCGGATTGACGGGGTCCAACGATGGTGACCACCGGATATTCCGCGGCGGACCGAATCAGCTCTTCTGTGATGTCTCGCGTAATCATGAGGGGATGACACCGCTTTCTTGTGCAAAACGCAAGTTGTGTTTCCGATTTGCACAACAGCCCCTCTCGTTGGTGCGTATTCCGCCGAAAGCGGACAGCCATTCCGCGCCATTCCGGACACCGATTCCGGGCATTCCGGACAGGCGGACAGTGGTTTTGACGTGACGCTGGGCAAGACGTTTACTGGGCACCCGAAGGATGTGCCAAGTGGTGGGATCACGTACGCCGAGCCCGCCGCCTACAGGGCGGCTCAGAATTTCCGGAAAGGGATGGCTCAGAATTTCCGGAACCCGCAGCTCTGACGCCGTGGATGCACGCCGGCGATGGACCGCGCAGAAACGGCGGGGTATGAGACGGAGATCGCAGGCGGGATACGGGCGAGGATTGAGGCGGGGATCAGCGGAGAAGGCGGGGTACTTCGCTTATTCCGACGCGGGGTATGATGGGGGACTCCCGAGCGGGGTACGCGGGGTCTCTCCGTGTCACCCAATCTGAGAATCTCGTCCCGCCCCCGAAGCAATCAATGTGCGAATCAGCAGCTTAAAAAGGAAGGAACGGGATGCGATCGGGGTGGACCTCATCCACAACTCTTGACAATTTCTCCACCCAGCTTCTTGACGATCTCCTGCCGCGACTCCTCGATTAGGATGCGGTAGCCGGTAAGCTTTCGGCAAGCCTGCGTGTTTTGGCGGCGTTCGGGTTGTAACCTTTACGGCGGACCTTTTGAGATGAGGGAGGACCGCCGATGCAGCGACGATTCGAAATCAATGATCCCAAGCTGGAGCAGGCGCGGAATGCGGTGGCCGCCTGGCGGGCGCGGAGAGCGCGGTTGGGCCCGATGCCGGAGCGGCTGTGGCGGGCGGCCGCGGCAC
>JAKQDD010000231.1 GCA_029556615.1 Verrucomicrobiota bacterium
CGGTTTTTGTTCACTCTCTACCCTACGGACCTTGCTAGACTCGGCGCTTCGATCACTCGACGTTTCGACGTTGCAAGTCGTTGTCCCGGTGCTGGTTCCGTTGTGGTGGCGCATGAGGTTTTGGAAGGTCGCATGGACGAACATTGGTGCGCACGGTCACCCGTTTCCCTCATGGGCGAGTAGATTCCTTAGCGGGGGGTGGTTCGGATGCCTCTCGGTGCTCCCACGTTGACCTACAGCGCATCGGCCACGCGATCCGCTATGACGTGACTCGTCGCGCATCAAAGCCGCTCCTGGTGGCAACCCGGCATCACGCGCAGCATCCTAAGCGCCGCTGCGATCGCCTCTCCCTCTCTCCCCTGGTGCTGAAGCTCCACCAGCCTCAGCAGGCGCCGTGCATCCTGCACTGAGACTTCAGGCGCCGCCTCGACTAGCCATTGGCGAAACTTCCGCTTCGGACAAAGCTCCCGTGCTCGCATGAGTGCGCCGGCTACGGCAAGGAGAGTCGCGGCGCCGGCCAGCAGCTCATGGCGCAGACGAACCGCTTGCTTTTGCGATGCGATGCTGGTTGCGTGAACCAATTCGCTGATGGCTTGTAACTCGCTTTCGATGTCATTCATGGTATCGCGTGGTAGGTTCAATGCTCGATCAAGCCTGTCAGGGTCCGTGCTCATGGTGATGTCCTACGATACCTCGCCATGCTTCACAGTCGCCTCAGGCGCGATCGCAAGCCGGCGGGAGTGCGGATGGTGCCGACAGCCGGCGCGGCCGTCCCTGGATCCACGGCGGCTTGTCAGAAGGGGCATTCTTGGTAGTCCGGCTGCGCCTTCAGCCATCTGTCGTCGCGCGCGACAGCCTCCCGCAAGTAGTCTAGGTCGCGGGGAGTAACGGTGAATCCCCGCTTGTAGGCGCACTCGTCGCAGACGGGGGCTATGGACCCGTGGTAGTCGGTGGGGATCCAGAAGGAAAGAAGCTCGTTTGTGTAATGGCGCTTGCATAGAACGCATTCACGGTCAGTGCAATGTCTCATGGACTGCAGTTCGATCTGGGGACGTTTCTCTCTCATTGTGGTGTGTCCTTTCTGTTTGTGTCTTTGCGGTTTTCGGATAGGTGGCGAGAATTCATGGCCTCTAGGCGCCTCTAGGACGCATTTTGTTTCGGTGCCTGGATAGACGGCATGGTGCTTTTCGGCTCGCGGCGCAGGTGTAGACGCCACGATCCACAGCGTACCACGTCCATGCGCCAGACGCTCAGGCCCTCGCCTTCGAGGCGATCCAAGACGGCGTGCAAGTCGGGGCCGGCAACCTCGACAATCTCTGGTGCGGATCCTCGAATCTGACCAAGATCAAATTCGGTTTGCGTGTCACGCTTCATGTCAGAATCCCTTCTCGTGATCCGGCCGGCTTGTCCTCGACGGCCGGTGCCGGAGGCTTTTCCGCTCCTCGAGCCTCGCACGCTCGCCAGTCCAGCGTGCCCGTGCGTACAATCTCCAAGACGTGATCGTCTGCCCGGTGTGATCGACCCCACCGCGGGCCATGCACTCATTCCAGATGCGGAAGGCGAAATCCCGCGGGACACCAGCGGCTTCAGCTCTGGCGATAGCCTCGTCCTCGGTCCCTGGGAAGTCCTTATGAGGCTTTGCCGAAGTCCTCCCCCCCCCGTTCCGGGCGGGTGACGACGCTACGCTTGGCACGAGATGGGGAGGGAGAGGTGGCGTGCTGTTCTTCTCTGTCTTTACCTTCTTTCCTTCTTCGTTAGTCGTCGCCTGTCCGTCGCTTGTCCGTCGCTTGCTCGTCGCTTGCCTGTCGGCCTGTCCGTCGCGTGCGAGGGAGAAAACGTCGAACACGCTTGTGCTTGCAATGGTGGCGACGGTCCCCTTGTTCGTCGCCGTGAACGTCGCAAAACCGTGTTTCGCGAGGAAAGACTTTGCTGTGCGATAGCCTCTCTCCGTCATGCCGTAGCTCTCGAAGTCGCCCAAGAACGCTTGGCCGGCGGCGAGCTGGTGCTGATTGAAGCCGTGCCGCCAGCGCGCTCGAAAGGCGATGACGTAGAGGAGGACGAAGGCGTTAGGACAAGCCCGGATCAGCTCGAAAGCCTCTGGGTTGCGCTGCGCCTTGAACCATCCGTGCGACCTGGGGTTGTGCTGCTGCGTCGGCGCGTCACTCGTCATGGTGCCTTTCGTGGTTGCTGCTGACCCTGCGGTTCTTCCGTTCTGCTCGAGGACGATAGTACTTCGGCGCGGCCGGTGCTCCCGGCAGCCAGCCGGCGTCGATGCAGGCGCGGACGCGGGACTTCGTGCTGCCGCTACAGCGTGACCATCGGAGTGAGGATTTCATTGCAGCCCTCCCATGTTGACGTTGGCCAGCAGCCGCTTCACCGTTTCACGAACGGCCTGAAGGCCGGTCGAGTCCACCTTCTCCCGCTCGACCTCGGCATTGAACAGGTCCACGTCGATTACCCGGTCGATGGCCTTCGTGAGGATCGAGCTGAGCGTCTCCGCCGGCAGCGCCTCGAGCTCGTAGACGTCGGGCCCGTACTGCCTGACAAAGCGGTCGTAGCCTTGGCTTTTCGGCTTCGCCTTCTGATCGAATGAGTGCGCCAGCTTCAAGTTCCTGACCTGATCGTGGGTCAGGCAGACTTTTTGCGCCTCGATGCGGCGCATCGCGAAGTCGTCGCGGAGAGTCCTCGCAAATGACGTTGCGACTTCCTCCCCTGGTGGATCGAAGTCGGACAGGCACAAGACCACGAGGCGATCCTTGCCAGATGCTCGAAATCGCTCTGCCAGTGCGTGACGCGGTGGGCCAGACGCAAAGCCTCGCCCACTGGTGACGGGGATACAGTACCGCGCAGCGACCTCCTTGACTGGGCCGAGTGCGGTGTTCTTCTCCACCATCAATTCGACATGCGCGGGCTGGCTCTGCATCAGGTCGCGCCAGTACGCGCTGAGAAACTTCTCGAGCTGGTCGCGGACAAACAACGCGGGATCCGCCCACGTGGTCCAGGTGATTATCGGGCGCGTCTCGTCCGCGATCGCGTTCCAGGGTATCGCCCCGCAGAACCGGGCCCGGAGGCAAATATCGACGCAGGCTCGATAGGATCGCAGGTCATTCCGGTAAGTGCTGTCAGGCTTCCCCGCGTGAATCAATGGCGGGTCGTTGAGGAGGTTATAGTGTAACTGCCGGACGGTGTAGGGCCACCAGCCCTGATTACCGTCGAGGATGCGGACCAGCGCCTCGAGCAGCGGCCGCTTCGCGTCGGAGATTCGCGCGCGCTTGCGCTCCTCGCCCAACTCCATGACCCGCATGGCCCGACCGCGCAGCTTCTTGCGAGCCTCGATCAGTGCGGTGTAGCAGTCGTCGGGGTCGTAGCTGATAGCCTCCTCGCGCACTACCTCGTCGAGCGTCTTGACCCGCTGGCGATTGGCCTCGCGCAGGAGAAGGAGAAACCCGTCGCGATCCTCATCGCGTCGGATGGGCTCGACCCGACAGGGGACGGTGGCCAGGCCGATGATTCCTGCGGCGTGGTAGCGCCGGTGACCGCTCAGAATGAATCCATCCTCGCTGACGACCAGCGGCTCCAGGATGCCGTGCTCGCGGATGCTCGGAATCAGATCGGACACGGACTCAGTTGTGACGCGATGGTAGAGCTGCTCGTTCTCCGGCGCGGGGCGAATTTGATCTAGATCAAATCTGCGGATGCTGGAGTCATTCACGCGCACCTCCAGAGGAAGCGGCGAATGTAAGCACCAAGGCAATGAACACGACGGCGGCGAGAAGCATTGGGATCATGAGCGGCCTCCCTTCGTGCGGCCGGCGACGCGGAAGTTCCGCTGGAGATGTTCGGCCAGGTCGTCCGGCGAGAACCGGACCAGCTTCGGGCCCAGCCGGAAGTAAGGAAGGATGCCGCGTCGAATCCAGACGTCGATTGTGCGCCGCGATACTCCAAGGAGCTCAGCGGCGCCCGCCTTGTCGAGATACCTCTGCGGCCGGTTTTCGGTCGCAGCCTGTTGTTTGGTGATCGAGTCAACCATAACTTAGCCGGAAGCTACTGCTCGGCTAAGGTAGGTCAACAGTTACGACGCAGTTACAACGGGAAATGTAGGAGGCGTCTTTTTCCCTTTGGCGGTCGTCTGAGTCAAAAAACGGAGTTACTTCGAGGATGACTTGCGATCGGCTCGGATGCGTGCTGCACGCCTCTTAGCGCGTACCACGCCCTTGCCGGTCTTTAGGTAGGAGGCGACGTGCTTGTCGAGTAGGACGGCGAGCTCAGTGTCTTGCGCGGCGATCACTTGGCGGGCCTTCTTGACGTCCTCGTCGCCGTACTTGATCCCAAGGCGCTTGGCAACCGCGGCGTCCGTGGAAGGCGTCGCGGGGGCCGTCTGCGCGTGCGTGCGGAAGAACATGGTGGCCTTGCCGGAGTGCGTCCGCTTCATGCGCTCGAGGATGCGCCGTGCGTCGAGTAGGAGTTGCGCGGTCAGCTCCGGCTCGCGTGCCAGGGCCCACAGAAACGGCGGGGTTGACCCGCCTCTGCACGTTGCCAGGTGCGGCCGGATGGCGAGCTCGAGGACGGATCGCTTCTCGGCAGGAGACAGGCGCCAGGCGATCCGATCAAGCTGCCTGTGCATCGCTGGCCAAAGCGCGAGGAGTGCGCCGTGGTAGAGCTGCGTTCTTTTCGCTCTCATGGGATCAGGCGTTTGCGGCGGTGGGGATGGCGATGACGTTGGCGGGGGCCTGGGGGCGGAGGGAGAACCATCGGGTTGCATCCTGCGGCGTGACCAGCTCGCGGTAATGGCGATGAACGATCGCGGCGGAGTTGCCCAGCTCCCCGGCGACGCGGCCGGCGTCCTGGAGTTCGGCGAACCGATAGCTGGCGTACGAGTGCCGCAGGGCGTTAGACTTCCAGGCGATGCCCGCCTTCTTGGCGGTGGCCTGTTGGGCGGAGTAGAAGGACTTGTGGTTCCTGATCCAGACCTTGCCTTGACGGCCGGCGTATGGCGCCAGCCAAGCGGCCAGTGCATCGCAGATCGGAACCACGCGACGACTGGCGGTCTTGCTCTTGTCCCGGCCGATGGTGATATGCTTCCTGACCAGATCGACTTCCTTCCACTCGAGCCTCTCGATTTCAGCGGAGCGCAATCCAGCGAAGGCGCCGAGAAGGATGCAGGGCAGGAAGTCGTGGTCGGAGGCGTCGATCAGCTTGGCCATTTCATCCGGCGTGAAAACCTCCGTGTCGCCGCCCTTCGGCCTAGTCACTTCGACCCGGTCAACCGGATTGTCTGCGGCGTAGCCGCGGGCCACGGCGAAGGCGAACAGCGCGTGCAAGACTCGCTTGTGGTTCTTCTTCGACTGGGGGCCGATGTTCTTCTGCGAATCGAGCCAGAGCTGAATCTCCGCGGTCGTCACGTCGCTGATGTCTTTGTGGAAGGCGTCGGCGAATCGGCCCAGCCGAAACCGTAGATCCTGCAAGTACCGCGGGGACGCCTCGTCGGACCGCTTGACCTCGAGCATGGCGGTGACGACCTCCGAGACAGGTTTCGGGGTGACGGTGCGGAGCCTCTGTGCCCAGTGCTGGGCGGCGGCGATGACGGCCTGGTGGTCGGGGAGGACCTTGAGACATTCGGCGAGGGTGACGGCGGCGATCTCCAGCGCGACCCCACTTGGCTTGAGGATCTCGAGCGCTCGCAAGTAGCTGGCGCGATCGGCCGATGTCAAGGTGAGAACGTCGCGCTCTGCCGACCCCATCCGGTCGGCGAGTTCTCCGGCCTTCTCCTTGGCCTTGCTCAGATCGGAGAAGTACAGGAATTTGCGCTTGCCGCTGGAGTAGTCGGCGACGGCGTAGCCGATATAGACGACCCCGCCTTTCGTGCTGCGGTTCTGGTAGACCTTGACGGAAGCCCCGCCGCGTCGAACCTCGACCGGCCAGACCTCCTCCCGCTTGGTGGCGCGTGCTTTCGCTCTCATTGCGCCTTAACTGTATGGAAACCGTCTGGAAAAGTCAAGTCGGGGTTTTCTTTGAAGTCTTGGCTTCCTTCCTAAGTCCTTGATTATCAAGCTGGAGCCAGTGGTCGGGGTCGAACCGACGACCTACGGTTTACGAAACCGTTGCTCTGCCACTGAGCTACACTGGCCCACCACGAAGGGGGGGAAAGTAAAGAGCGATCAGGCGGCCGGCGCAAGCCTGAAGTTCATCATCGGATCATCGGTCCGCGCGTGAACAGCGTCAGCCGGGCGCGTGCGGGAGGACCGTCCGCCGGGTCCCATGAGAACTCGACGGCGGCGGGTCCGGTCCGGAGGACGGGCCAGGCGCCCTGGGGAATGACGCGCCCGAGCGTCTGGCCCTTGGGGCCGTAGACGATGCAATCGTCGGGTCCGCCCGCTTCCACCCAGGAACCGGAATCCAAGGCGATTGGAAACTGGATTCGCCGGCCGTCGAGGGTGATGGCGGGGTTGCGGAGGGTGGCGGGTCGGAGCGGGCGGGCGCGGATGGGGCCGAGGCCGATCCGGGTTTCGCGGTTGGGGGGCAGGTTCTGGAGCCAGAGGGTGACGGACTCGATGGCGGCGAAGTCGATCGTCTCGCGGTAAACGTTGTAGTGGTGCTTGCCGTCGTTCCAAACGTAATCGCTCCAGCGGGCGGACTCGGTCTCGACGAGCGTGCAGCGGCGCGGGCCGGTGAAATCGACCTGCACATAGCGGTCGGCGATGGCGCCGAAGGAGGTGGCGTGCGGGCTTTCGAGGCGGACGGCGAGGAGGGCGCCGGAGCCGTCGCCGTCGATCTCGATCTCAAGAGCGGGGTGGTCCTTCAGGTTGAGGGGCGGCGCGAAGCGTTGGTCGAATCGGGCCCAGGCAGCGTTGCGGGGGACAAGGCCGGCGTTGGTGGCCACGAGGAGGGCGCGCGGATGGGCGGGGTCGGCGGGGGACAGGCACCGCACGCTGACGCCGCGGGCCTGGGTTGCTTTCCAAGCGTCGGAGGCGAGCGCGGTGGGATCGGCGAGCACGACCGCGTTGGTGTCCGCGAAAGGTGGGGTCGCGACGGCGGCTTCGAGGCGGAACCGAAGCGGTTGTTCGGCGAACGCGTTGGTGACGGACCAGGAGCGGGTCCAGGGTTCGAGGGCGGCGATGGCGTGGGGATGGGACTGGGACCGGCGGAACCGCGTTGTGCCGTCGGTTTCCTGCACGAGGGCGAACTCGGCTCCAGGTTCCCGGAGGCGGCTCTTGGCGGCGCGATCGAGGGTATTGGTGTGGCGGAAGTTCTCGCACGCGCGGAGGAGGCTGACCGCGCGTTGGAAGAGGGGGGTTTGTTCGAGGGTTTTGCGGTCGACGCCGGCGGTGAGGGAAATGCCGGCGTCCCAGCCGACGAGGCGGGCGCCGAGGGTTTCGATGACTTCGGGGAAGGTCGGCTCGATCTGGGGCGGGTTGTAGGACTGGAATCCCCACCAGCCGAGGTGAAGGGGGAGCAGGAGACCCCCGTAGACCGACTGCGCGTGGAGGTCAACGAACCGCAAGTGACCGCGCTGGGGGTAATCCCAGGCCTGCCAGCGGGTGCGGTACTGCCAGAAGTGATGCCACATGGCGCTCATTTCCATCCCAACCGGCCGATCGAGCCGTTTCTGGATTTCGACGACGAATCGGCTCGCCCAGTACCAGGCTTCGTCGGGCCCGCGGAGAATCGAGCTGCCATCGATCGCGTCGAGGTAGACCCCGTCGAAGCCGCACTGCCGGACCACCTCGGCGTGGTTGGCGGCGATCTCCTCGAAGAGCGACGATTCGGGGTTGGGGACGAGGAGGCCGAAACACTCCTTGAGATGGCGGGCGGCGGTGCCGGCCGGGTGGGCGGCGGGCCGGGTGCCGTGCGCGCCGCGTTGGAGCCCGGTGAACCGCCAAGGCGGCTGCTGGCTCACGCCGCCGAACGTGACGAGCTCGTCGCCGAGGTGAAGAAGGACGCTGTTGTGCTCGAAGAAGCCGGTGACCGTGCTGAGGCCGGCGGTCGATTCGCTCACGATGAGTTCCTTGGCCTCCGAGCTTACCGGCTCGGCGAGGGTGAACGTGCGGAAGGCATCGAGCCGCGGGTCGGGCAGAGGCGTGACGTACTTCGAGCGTTTATCGATGAAGAAGGCGTAGGTGTGGAAGATCGAACCGATACCCTCCCGGTGGAGACGGGCGACAATCCGTTCCCAGCCGCGCCAGCCGTCCGGCCATTTGGCGGAGTCGGGGACCATGTCGCCAAACCGGAAGAAAGAGCCTCCGCCGTGATTGTCAATCTGCGTAAAGCCGAGCGAACGGGCCATGGCGATCCAGTCCTCGACGTTGGCTTCGGTGAGCGCGCCGAAGTTGAAGAGGTAGGAGCCGTGGCTGAACGCGGTGTCATGGGCCCAGGGGCCGGCGGTGCGGCAGACGGGGAGCTGGCTGGCCCCGGCGAGCGTTTGTTGCAGCGCGGGGAGCACTTGGGGCATGGGTGCACCCACGATGGCGGCCCGGGCGCCCGTCAAGCCGAATCGGCGGGTGGCGGCGGCACAGAGCCGGCTTTGCAGGGCAGGCAGGGCGTCGATCCGGGTGTTGAGACTCAGAGCGAGAGCGCAGGCGCCGAACGGTTCATCGGGAGTGGCCTTGAGCGTCAGGGGCACATCGAGAAAGGTGAGCGCCTCGGGATCGCCGCCGGTCACGGAGGCCAGGGTCAGGACGATGGCGACGGGGTTGATCTCGACGGTGACTTGGGCGCTCAGGTTGGCCTCGCCGAACTCGAGGGTGATCTGCCGGCCGTCGAATCTGGCGGCTGCGGCCGGGTGTTCGCGATCGCCGATTCGCACCCGGGCGCAGGAGGAGGGCGCGCGGGTATCGAGGAGGTTCTCCCCGGTGGCGCGGTTCACAAAGCCTACGTTCCGGCCGTTGGCGGCAATGGTGTAGGTCACCAGCGGGTTCTCGAGAACGAGCAGGGGAGGGGACTGGGCGCCGGCGATCGAGGGGACGCCATGAAGCTGAAGCAGGAGGAGAAGAGCTGCGGTTCCAACGCAACGAAGGCGCAGCGCGGCCTGGCCGCAACCCAGGCCCAGAATCTTCGCGTTGGCCTCCGGCTCCGACGGCGACGCCGGTCGCCGCGCTGCGATGGCGCTATCGCGCACGAAGTGAGGAGACCGGACTGGTGCCCGCCCCTGGATTCCTTTGTTCTTCATTCCCTTATCCTCCCGCCACCCCATCAGTGCTCCGCACTGAATCGGTGCGGGTGCAAGACAGGATTCCCGAGGTCCGACTTTGAACCTACCACCCTCTCCTGTCGAGACGGAGCACAGATTGGGAGCGGGGGAGCGAAGCGGGGTGTGCCGCCTCGTTCAATCGGCGATCCGCCTTGAATCTGCGCGGGGATAGCTCCTCGCCGATTCAGGACGGAGCGCAGATTGGAAGGGGGGCAAAGCGGGGTGTGCCGCCTCGTCCAATCGGCGATCCGGCCCGAATCGGTGCGGGGTCGTTCCTTTTCGCTTTCCCTGACCCGGGCACTCTGTCTTGATGGGGCGTTACGGAGCGGGCAGGAGTGGACGGACGAGGAATGACCTGTTTATGACACAAGCGGTCGAAGGATGGCCCACAGTCTGGCTGAAGGCCGGCGAAGCGGACCGGGTTGTGGCGGGACACCCCTGGGTGTACGCCGGTTCGATTCTCCGCGTTAGCCGGGCTCCGGCGGACGGCGATGTCGTCCAGGTGAAGGATCATCGGCAGCGGTTCCTGGGGCTGGGGTTCTTCAACAGCCGCTCCAAGATCCACGTCCGGATGCTGGGAGCGGACCGGCGCGAGCCGGACCGCGCGTTCTTCAAGGAACGCCTCGAAACGGCCCTGGCGCTCCGTCGGCGTCGGATGCCGGAGGCAACGTCCTATCGGGTGCTCAACGCGGAGGGGGATTTGCTCAGCGGTCTGATCGTGGACAAGTACGGCGACGTGCTGGTCCTTCAGACTTCCTCCCTGGGGATGGACCGCCGGAAGAGCCTGATCGCCGAGGTGCTGATCGAGGCGCTGGCGCCGCGGGCGATCCTCGAGCGGAACGATATCAGCTCCCGGAAGTTCGAGGGATTGCCCGAGGCCAATGGCGTGCTGCACGGTGCGATCGAGGGCCCGGTCGATGTGGTCCTCAACGGCCTCAAGTTCCAGGTCGATCTCACCGGGGGCCACAAGACGGGGTTCTACCTGGATCAGCAGTCGAACTACGCGCGGGTGGCGGAGCTCGCCGCCGGGATCCCGGGGGCGAGGGTCCTGGACTGCTTCGGGTTCACCGGCGGGTTCGCGCTGCACGCCGCGCGTGCCGGGGCCGCCCAGGTGCATTCCGTGGAACAGAGCGAGGAGGCGGTGGCCGCAGCCCGGCGGCACGCGGCGCTCAACGGATTATCGGATCGTTGCACGTTCGAGGCGGCCAACGTGTTCGACTGGCTCAAGGCACGGTCCGCAACGGCGCCTCACGAGAAGCTGATTCCGCAGTTCGATCTCATCATCCTCGATCCGCCGTCGTTCACGCGGAACCGGTCGTCGGTTCCGGATGCGTTGCGCGGGTACAAGGAGATCCACTTGCGCGCCCTGAAGCTGCTCCGGCCGGGCGGCGTCCTGGCCACGTTTTGCTGCTCGCACCACGTGGATGCCGTGACGTTCCAGGACGTGATCCTGGCAGCCGCGTTTGACGCCCGGCGGTTGTTGCGCCGGACCGCCATCTTCACCCAGGGACCGGATCACCCGGTGCTGCCGGTGGTGCCGGAGACCGAGTACCTGAAAGGATACGCCTTCGAATGGGTGCGATGAAGGGTTCGGCGCTGGTGGCCCGCGATTATCGGACGGGCCGGCGGGTCCGGTTGGTCTGGAGAGCCGGGGTGATTCGCGAAGTCACCCCCGAGCCTGGCGCCGGGAGAGGGGACCCATGGGTGGCGCCTGCCCTCGTCGATCTCCAGGTCAACGGCTTTGCCGGGACGGATTTCCGCGCGGACAGCGTCTCGGAGGCCGATCTCGCGCGAGCCATCGCGGGGCTGCACCGGTCCGGTTGCACCCGGTTCCTGCTCACCCTCTTCACCGAGGACTGGAAGACCCTGCTGGGTCGGCTGCGCCGGTTCCGCGCGCTGCGCAAGCACGCGCCGAGTTTTCTGCGCGCGGTGGTCGGCTGGCACATCGAAGGACCGTTTCTCTCCGCCGCGCCGGGGTTCCGCGGCGCGCATCCGGCGGAGGCGATGCGCGATCCGAGCCTCGAGGCGATCCGCGAGCTGCGGCGCTGCGCCGGGCCCGGCCCGATTCTCCTGACCCTGGCGCCGGAGCGGAGGGGTGCAATCGCCGCCATCCGCGAGGCCGTGGCACTCGGTATGCGCGTCAGCCTGGGACACACCGACGCCTCGGCGGCGTGTCTCGAGGCCGCCGCGGCCGCCGGGGCCACGGGATTCACGCACCTTGGCAACGGATGCCCGCCAGCCCTCGATCGGCACGACAACATCCTGTGGCGGATCCTCGAGCGGACCGACCTGACCGTGAGCCTGATCCCGGACCAGGTGCACGTCAGCCCGCCGCTCTTTCGGATCATCCACCGGTTGCTGCCGCCGGACCGGATCATCTACGTCAGCGACGCCATGGCGGGTGCCGGTTCGGGTCCGGGTGTGTACCGGCTGGGGTCACTCGAGCTGGCGGTGGGACGCGACCAGCGGGTGAGACTGCCGGGCACACAGCTTTACGCCGGATCCGCACTCCGGCCGGTCGATGGGGTGGAACGGGCGGTGGCGATGCTCGGGGACGCGGTTCGCGCCGAACGGCGGGCAGGAGACGGTGCGCCCTGGGCGGCTGCGTGGGATCGGTTCTCGACTCTTCCGGCCGCGTGGATGGGGTTGCCGAGCACTCTTTCTCCAGGCGCCCCTGCGGACTTCTGCGTGATCCAAACCAATAGAGATGGCACCATCCGGACTCTCCAGGTCTGGAGTGGAGGGCAGGAGACCGAGTGAGCGGACCGGTCTGTAGCCGCATGCGATGTCTGTAGCCGCGGGCGGTGACCGCGGCGGGTGCAGGGGGGGCAACGCGAAGTAGCCCCGGGGCCGGCCGCGGGGGTCAACGCAGACGCTAACGCTAACGCCAAGCACAGATTCCCTTGGCGCCTTCAAGCCTTCGAGCTTGCTTTGCGTTCCCTTCCGGGCGAGGGCAGTCAACGCAAAGGCACAGCGAGGGGTCGGGTTGGGGTTTGTGAGGGAATTCTCTGCGTTTTGTGTGTCTGTGGTGGGATGAGTCGGCGGATCAACCGCGGAGGCACGAAGAGCGCAGAGGGGGACGGACGGCCGACGACAGAGGACTGATGATGAAGTGTTTTCCCCCTCCTCTCTGCGGGCGCTGCGGTCTCTGCGGTAGAACAGCAAGGCCGGTGACCGATTGGGTGCACCTGCTTGCAGGTTTTCCCGCAGAGCGCGGACACAGAGCAGGCGCTAAGGCGTGCCCGCCAGCGCACCCGACTCGCGGAAAACGGTCAGACCGAGGATGATCAAGAACAAGGAGAGCGTGCACCGGACAGCGCTGGTGATCCGCACCCGGCGCTCGTTGGCGGTGGCGACCATGATGAGATCGCGCATGCGCCAGGGCGAGATGGTGAACCACACGCCGAGGATCACGCAAAGGTAAGCCCAAACCACCAGGACGAGCCGCCACGGGGTGTCCACCACCCGCGCCGCGTCCAACACCAGCTTCGCGAAGAGCAGCGCCAGCACCGAAAGTCCGCGGACCGCGAGGAAGTCGCGGACGAACGCGCAGGCCCCGAACCCCACGACCGCAAACCCGATGAACAGCACCGGCTTGAACGCGTCGAAGTCGGCGATGTCGTCGGTCTTGAGATTGTAGAGGAACCAGATCGTGGCCAGGGGCATCAGGATGTACCCCCAGGCCATCGAACGCGGAAACCGGCGCAACGCCGCGCCGAACTCCGCCGGCTTAAGCAGTCCGTAGCCATGCACGCCGGCACCGGCCAGACCCAGGAGCACCGCAATGAGCCAGAGTTTCATTTCAATTCGAGTTGAGCGTATCAGGGTCGGTGTACAAGGTCACGGAGGATGCGTGAACGACGCGAGCCTCGACCAATCGTCCGATGGTATCGGGGGTTGCGGTGAGGACGGCGATCTTGCCGCAGCGGGTCCGGCCTTCGAGCCGGGCGGGGTTCTTCCGGCTGGGCCCCTCGACCAGAACCTGGACGCGCCGGCCGACCATTCGCTGGTACGCGGCGGTCATCTGCGTGTTTACCCGCTCGAGGAGCCGTGCGTGCCGGGCCTCGATCACGTCTGCGGAGACCTGATCCGGAAACGCGGCGGCCGGCGTGCCGCGGCGGGCTGAATACTTGAACACAAAGGCGTTCTGGAACCGGGCCGCCTGCACGAGGTCCAGCGTCTGCTCGAAGTCAGCGTCCGTCTCACCCGGGAAACCGACGATGAGGTCGGTTGTGATCTCGATGCCGGGTTGGGCTTGACGGAGGCGGTTGACGACCTCGAGGAACCGCTCCCGCGTGTAACCGCGGCGCATCAGGCTCAACACCCGGTTGCTGCCGCTCTGGGCGGGCAGGTGCGCGTGCTCGCAGAGCTTCGGGAGCCGGGCATACGCCTCGACAAGATCCGCGCCGTAGCCTCCGGGGTGCGGGGACGCGAACCGGATGCGATCGAGGCCATCAAGGGCGTGGAGGGCTTCGAGCAATTGGACGAACGGGCTCCGGCCGTTCGCCGGGGGGAAGCCCGGCGGCGCGTACCGAGTCACGATCTGGCCCAACAGGGTGACCTCCCGGACTCCGCGCGCCACCAACTGCCGGCATTCCGCGACCAGGTCCGCCGGCGATCGGCTCTGTTCGCGTCCCCGGGTTTGGGGGACGATGCAGAACGCGCACTGCTGATCGCATCCCTGCATGATGCTCACCAGGGCGGTCACCGGGCGCGGACCGCCTGGGGCTGGCAGGACGTGCTCGCTGAGAATCGACGCGCCGCGGGCCTCGGTGTCCATTCCCGTGTCCACCACCGACGCCAGGCGCCCCGTGCGTACCGCCTCGACCGCCTCGACCACCCGATCCAGCTTCCGCGTGCCGAGGACCACCCGGACCCCGGGCAGCAGGTCCATCAACTCGCGTCCGCGGCTCTGCGCCATGCACCCCAGGAAGCCGAGGACGACCGGCGAGCGGTGTTTCCGGGCGGCGCCGACCAGGGCGGTCATTTTGCCGATGGCCTTTTGCTCCGCCATGTCGCGCACGCTGCAGGTGTTGAGCAACACCACGTCCGCCTCCTGGTCGGACGCGGCGAGGCAATAGCCGGACGCGAGAAACCGGGCCGCGATCGCATCGGAATCGCGCTCGTTCATCTGGCACCCGTAAGTCTTGAGATAGACGCTTGGCATGGGCCGTCGGCGGCAGGGACCGTACGCCAGCCCGTCCCCGTTGGAAAGAGTGAATGAACGGGCGGCCTCAGCGGGAAGGCCGTGGGCGATAGGGTGACAGGTCGATAGGGTGACAGACTCAAAGTCGCGTGCCCCGGTCGCCCGCCTCACTGCCAGTTCGTGTTCCTACGGTCGAAGGTTCGCTTCCGGCTCTTTCAGTCGGTTCCTTACGGTTCCGCCTTAGCCTTCAGCTTCGGTTGTCGCCATCTCCCCGTCGGGGACCTCTCACCCCG
>JAKQDD010000004.1 GCA_029556615.1 Verrucomicrobiota bacterium
GGAGGGCGTGGACTGGCAGCAGTCCGGCAACTACGTGGACTGGCTCGGGTCGGGCAACGAGCCGGCCATCGGCACCACCTACACCGTCCGCTGGACCTACACCAAGCAGATGATCAAGGGGACGGACTATGTGGACGGGGGCTGGTTCGGCGAGTCCGGTCATCCGGCGGCCGGGGAATATTTCTACCTGGTCACGGCGCTGAGCGCCTCCGGGGAGACCGAATATGACTCTGCGGAGGTGATCTCCAGAGACACCTTGGTGGGAGAGATCAACAAGATCACATGGCTCCCCGTGAACGGAGCTACGGGATACCGCATCTACCGCGGCACGCAGAACACCGGTCGCGCTGATTTTCAACGGCTCAAGGAGGTCGCGGCGGGCGTCACCACCTATATGGATGACGGCGTGGACGAGATCGCAGGCGGCAATCCACCCGCGTCCAACACCAGCGGACTGACCATGTCGGCGGCCCAAATCCTGCCAGCGGGTCTGAGCCTCATCAATTTCGGCCGGACCGGGCTGGGCGACGACCCGGTGGACGGCTCGAACTGCAGCGTCGATTACGACTATTTCCTGGGCCGCAAGGACATCATCTATGCCACCACCGGCGAGATCAAACGGTTGGAAGGCGCGCCCGCCGACTTTCCCAAGCTGCCGGTTGTGCCCGAGGGGACGCTGGGACTTTGCAGCGTTGACTGCCCGCCCGACTCGACGGCGATGACGGTGCTCAACTTCGGGTTGACCCGCATCACCATGGATCAGATCCACGAGATCATCAAGGATGTGGAGGACCTCAAATACAACGACGCCCAGTTCCAGATGAACAACGAACTTCAGAACCGGGACGCACAGACCAAGAAAGGCATTTACTCCGACGACTTTTCCAATGACGCCCAGTCAGACATCTATCACAGCGAATGGAGCGCCCGCATCGACGGTGTTCAACAGTTCGTGGCACCGGACCGGACCGCTTCACCCCAGGTGCTCGAAGTGGACCAGGCCGCAAGCGACGCGCTGTTCAAGGGAAGCCTCGTGCTGCTTCCCGGAACGGAACAGGTCCTGGTCGAACAGGCCGACTGGTCCGAGGACAAGAACATCAATCCGTACGCGGTGTTCGAAAAGCCGGAGGCGGCGGTTGAGATCACACCGAACATCGGCCGCCGGGGACAGACCGGCATCGCGGTGGTGGGCTCCAATTTCACGCCCAGCGCGACCGGAGTCACCGTGCGCTGCGACGGACAGGTGGTCGCTTCCAACCTCAACGCCGATGCAGCCGGACGGGTGATCGCCTCCTTCACCATTCCCTCGAATGTCCGCAACGGGAACCGCATCGTCGAAGTCAACGACGGCACGTATTCGGCGCAGACCAATCTGCAGGTCAACGATCCGCTGGTGATCACCCGCATCCAGCGCATCGTGGTGAACCGCACCATCGTCCAACGGCAGACCATCGTCCAGCAGGTGCCGCCGCGCATCATCCGCGTGCCGGTGGTCCGCACCGTCTGGCGCTGGCGCTGGCGAACCCGACGGCGCGATCCCCTGGCGCAGACCTTCAGTTTCACGCAGAACCGCGTCATCTCCGCGGTGGGTGTGCAGTTCACCCAAAAGGACGCGTCCATTCCGGTCACCGTCCAGATCCGCGGCGTGACCACCGGTCTGCCCAACGAGGTCGTGTTGGCCGAAAAGGTCATCTCCCCGGCCGAAATCAACCTGGGCACGGAAACCAAGATCATCTTCGACGATCCCTTCTACGCGGAGGCGAACACCAGCTACGCGGTGGTGCTGCTCACCAACAGCACCAATTACCGGGTTCGCATCGCCACCTTGGGCCAGATGGGACAAAACGGTGTCATCACCCGCCAGAGCTATGCCGAAGGCGTCTTGCTGGAAAGCTCCAACGCAGAGACCTGGACGCCGCTCAACGGTTCCGACCTGGCGATGAAGATCTACGGCTACAACTTTCAGTCCGAGGGGATGATCCGCTTCCAGCCGATCACCGGCGTGCAGTTCTCCGACATCAACCTCGACGAATACTCGGCCATCCCCCAGGGCACCGGCCTCGACTGGGAATACTCCACCGACGGCGGCGTGACCTGGGACGCCATGGTTCCCGCCGAGGAGGAACGGCTGCCCAACCTCGCCACCCGGGTTCAGATCCGCGTGCGTCTGAGCAGCTCGCTCTCCAACGACACCCCGGCCATCAACTTCCGCGACGTCAACCTTGTGGGCTACCTCAACAAAACCACCGGGGCCTATCTGACCCGTGAGAACGAGCTGACCCAGGGGGTGGAATCGACCAAGGCCTATGTGCAGATGCAGATCCCCAGCGGTACCACACTGCAATGGTTCGCCAGCAACGACGGCGGCCTGACCTGGGAAGCGATGACCATCCAGAACACCCGGCCCATCGACGAGAACTGGACCGAGTACACCCTGGTGCGAACCTTCACCGACAACACCGGCAACAAGGTCCGTTACAAGGCCGAGATGACCGGCACGCCGCTGATCTACCCGCGCATCCATTCGCTGGGCGCGACCCTAAGCTAAGGAGGCACGGCCATGATCGTTCGACGCAAAGGCGGCCTGACCGAGTTCATTCCTTCGCCGCAGGAGAAGCGCGACGGGCTGATCCGCGACCACGCCCTGGGCCTGCTGGAGAATCTGCACCAGCGCCTGGCGCGGTTGGAACGGGCGTCAAAGCTCCCGGCCGCCGAAGCGGAGGCCTTCACGGCGCTGCTGGCGCGGATGCGGGCCGACGAGTCGCGCAACCTCGAGCTGCACGCCAGCCTGATCACCTCTGATACCGCCTCCGGCTGACCCGCTCACTGCCACCGCCAACCCAGAAACCCCGGATGCGGCCAGTCCGTTCCGGGGTTTCTGCCGCTCGTGCGCCGCCCAATCCGGCCAAGCTCGCAAGTAATTGAAAATAAACGTGTTAAATGTCGGCTTCTGCTGTTCTTCTACTTGATTTGTGTCCGGAAAGAAGCATTCATGGTGTAAGCGGAGGCTAAAAAGCCTTGCCAGACAACGACTTAGAAGCGCCATGAACTACGGAGGCACGCATGAACCTGAAAGAGATCCACTACGGGATCGAGATCGAGACCGTAAAACGCACCCGGGAGCAGATCGCCTGGGCCATCCACTCGGTGGTGGGCGGCACGGTCCGCCATGTCGGCATCCCCAGCAGCTATGACCCCTGGGAGGTCGAGGACCTGCGCGGCCGCGTCTGGAAGGTGGTGGGGGACGC
>JAKQDD010000010.1 GCA_029556615.1 Verrucomicrobiota bacterium
CTGCAGGAGGGAAGACGCTCACACCGCGATTCAAGGGAATTGAACGTGTACTGGGTCGGACAGAGGGTTGAACCGGGAACCGCGCATTTGTCGATCCCGCCGTCGTATGTTCCCGTCTCGCACACCGGGGGCATTTGGCACGTTCCGGTACCGGAATTGTAAGCGTACCCGCTTGCGCAGCCGTCGGCCGGCGGTGCAATGCATTTCCGAGTCGCCGGATCGAAAACGCCGGCCGGGCAGGACGGATCGCGCAGGCAGGAATCAGCCGACGGGTTGTAGACGAACCCCGCGGGGCACATTCCCGAATACATCTGGACCACGCAAAGATCGGCTTCGCCGCTGAGATATCCGCCGCCCGGGCAGACGACCTCTTTCGAGCAGAGATCGATCGCCGGGTTGTAAGAGAAACCGTACAGGAAGCAGTCATGCGTGGGATTGGATTCGCACAGGCCCCTGCCGCCGTTCCAGGTATAATCGGCAGCGCAGCCGGTAGCGGGCACCTGCTCACACCGGTCGCGACTGGAATTATAGATCCCTGCCGCACATTGCGGAAGAGCAGTGCAAAAGCCCCTTCCCGAATCCAGGGTATAACCGGTTTGGCAGGAATTGGAGGGGGCGAGCTGGCACTTATCGACCGAACTGTTCACGCTGCCGCCGGTGGGACAGGTTACGGCTTGGTAGCAGACCCCATTAGCAGGATCATACGTGCCGCTTGAACAAGTCGGCGTGCCGGCCGCCTCGCACTTCTCGGAGATACCGTTCAGGCTCCCGCCCGCCGGGCAACCTGCGGCCTGGTAGCAGGTGGAACCGGAAAGGGTCCAGCCGACCGGGCAGGAATAGGTGGGGCCGGAACAGGCCCCCGGTGCTGAGCAGTATCCCCCGCCGCAGGCATAATTACCCAGAGGGCAGACCTGGTAAGGAATGCCGTTGAAGTAAAGGGGGTACCAGGGTGTCCAGATCGTTGAATCATGCCCCCAAAGCGCGTTCGGGTAGCCGGGAAAGGTGTTTACGCCCAGGGCGTCCAGGGCGTTCCAGTAACCCGGCGTGCCGGGATAAGTCGAACCCGTGACGTTGACGCCCTGCGTGCTTACGTAACCGGTGAAGTCGCAAATCCCGTTGGGGTAGTATCCGAATTCCGGATCGTACACGTTTTGACATCCGTAAATGGTGAATCCCTGTCCCGATCCCACGAGGTAGGAAATATAGTAACCGCTGGGAAGGGATACGTCCGATGAACAGTTCATGCCCGTCACGTTGTAAGACAGGGAACCGCCCTGGCTGCAATAGAAGGTAAGAGTGCCGCCGGAACAGACGATGCGGCTGGGCTGACACCAGGCCTGCGGTCCCGACAGCGTCACGTTCGGGGTAACGGTGCTGCAGGCGGCCGATTGCGCGCACGAGGAAGAACACGCGGGAAGGCTCGGATAACTCCCTCCGAGTGAACACGCGTAGCTGGCCGTCGCGGACTGTTCGCACCGATCGGTGACGGGATTATAGGCGCCGGCGGAACAGGATGGCGACGCCTGGCATTTAGCGGCCGAGCCGTTCCAGGCGTAAGACGCCGGGCAGGACGTCCCGGACGGGGCCGATTCGCACCGGTCCCTTGTGGGATTGTACGTCCCCGGGGAACAGAAAGGATCCATCTCGCATAGCAACCTTGCCGGGTTCCATGAATATCCTCCCGCGCACGCGGGCGTGAAAGCCGCCTCGCACAGGTCCGTCACGCCGTTCAGGATTGCTCCGGCGCCAGGACAGGCGGCGGGGGCGTAACAGGCTCCGGCCGCGTCGTCGTAGGTCATGCCCGCGGCCGGGCATACCGGTACGCCCGCGGCCTCACATTTTCCCGAAGAGGCGTTGTAAACGCCGGGGGAAGGACACGCGTGACCGGCGGGAGCCGTGCAGAGATCCGCCGCATTCGAGTACGAGCTCCCGTCCGGGCAGGACGGCGGCCGTTCGAACCGGTCAAGGCCGGGATTGAAGATGTATCCCGCCTGGGCGAGGGACGCCGCCGAAAGGACGCATTTACCGAGGTCCGCGTCGAAATTTCCGACCTGGCAGAAAGGGTCCGCGAGGCAGTTAC
>JAKQDD010000012.1 GCA_029556615.1 Verrucomicrobiota bacterium
TGCAAACTGTGGCGATGGCGGTTGCAGCTCAGTTCCGGAATCAGCAAACCGCATGAGTTTGAGAACGCTGATGGCCGCTCCTGATAAGCATGAATCTCACCACACGCGGAGTTCCATGCCGTCGGACAGACCGGAACGATCAGACTCCGCGACCCGGACGCCGGTTGTACCAGATGAATCCGCCGGCTTGCGGTCGCACGTCGCCAACGAGACGGTTCCGCTACAGATCAGCGGACCTGTGCTATCGACCGTGACGAAGATCTCTGAGGAGGAAGCGCTCCCCGTTCCCCCGGCTCCCCGGATCGGCAATTACGAAATCCTCAGTGAAATCGCGCGCGGCGGGATGGGCGTCGTCTACAAGGCCCGGCAGATCAGCCTGGATCGGTTGGTGGCGGTCAAGGTGTTGAGCCAACGCTCGGGCAAGGAGCAGATCCACCGGTTCCGCACGGAAGCGATGGCCGCCGGCAGCCTGCAGCATCCCAACATCGTGTCGATCCACGAAGTCGGCCTTTGGCAAGGGCATCACTATCTGGTGATGGACTATGTGGCTGGGACCACCCTCGCCGAACTGACACAGCGTGGGCCTCTGCCTGCAGTGCGTGCGGTCCGGTACGTTCGCGTGATTGCGGAGGCGGTTCATTTTGCGCACGAGCACGGCATTCTCCATCGGGATCTGAAGCCATCCAACGTCTTGCTGGACGTCCATGACCGGCCTCACGTGACGGACTTCGGGCTCGCGAAGCGGCTCGAGTCGGCGGTCGACCTCACGGTGAGTGGCCAGGTGCTGGGATCGCCCAGCTACATGCCGCCCGAGCAGGCTTCGGGCCGGAGAGGGAGGGTGGGACGGCGCAGCGACGTCTATGCTCTGGGCGCCCTCTTGTTCCATCTCCTGACGGGTCGTCCGCCGTTCATGGGAGAAGTGGTGTCCGACACGCTCCGGCAGGTGTTGGACGAGGAACCGCCATCACCGCGGCTGTTGAATCCTGCCGTGCCGGTGGATCTCGAAACGATCTGTCTGAAATGCCTCGAGAAGGACCCCGACCGGCGCTACCCGACCGCCCAGGCGCTGGCTGAGGAACTGGGTCGTTGTCTGCGCAACGAACCGATTCTGGCGCGGCCGATCGGTTTGACCGGGAGGGTGTGGCGATGGGCCCGCCGCAATCCGCGGCTGGCTTGCCTCGGTGCGTTGGTCCTGGCCTTGCTGCTGGTGATCGGCGTGGGTTCTCCGGTTGCAGGCTATCGTATCAATCAGCAACGCCTCGCTGCGGTCGAGCAGACCCGGTTGGCCGAGTTGCACGCCTATGCGGCTCACGTCAACTCGGCCCAACAGTACCTCAGGGCAGGGAACCTCGGGCGGACACGGGAGTTGCTCGAACTGGCGACCCGCCACTCGTCCGCGACTGCGGATCCGCGGGGGTGGGAATGGCACTACTTGACCCTCCAGTCCCGGGGGGACGTCGAGCAGGTGCTGGAGAGGCTCCCCACGGTCTGCAAGTTCACGATCTCCCCGGACGGGCGGCTCCTCGCTCTGGCGCTGCGCTATGGTCAGGTGCACTTGTGGGACCTCTCGACCCGCCGTCGGATCGACGTCCTGGGCCGGGAGTATGACTCGGCCACGCTCGCCGCTTTCTCCGCCGACAGCCGTCTCGTCGCTTTCATCCAGTACGAGCCTCTGAGGTTTGTCTTCTGGAACGTCAGCACGCGCGCGGTGCATATGGAATTGGTCCCCACCAATGGGCTGGGAGGAGCGTTCTTCGTGCCTGGGCGCCCCGAGTTGATCGAGGCCGGGCTGGTCGGCCCGGATCGGAGCCGGCGGCTGGCATTGTGGGACCTCACGACCCAGAGCATCCGCGCTGTCGCGCGGCTCGGGACGACCGGGGGTGACCTGTTCGCCGGATGCGATCTGCGGTTCACGCCCGATGGTGGACGTCTGCTGCAGGGGGATCTGGACGGCAGGGTGAAGGTGTTCGACACACGAGACCTGAAGCTCCTGGCCTCCATCCCCGTCCACGACGGCGGCATCTCCGCCGTGGCTCTTTCCCCGGATGCTCGAATCATGGCGACAGCCCAGGCCTATCGTGGCACTGCCATCCTTTTGTGGGACTTCGGGACCGCAATCAACGCGGCGCAGGGTGACCGGGAGCCTCAGCCCTCCGCCCAACTGTTGGGGCATGAGGCCTGGGTGACGAGCCTCAGCTTCTCGCCCGATGGCCGACTCCTGGCCTCCGGGAGTGCCGACCACACCATCCGGGTCTGGGATCTCGCCTCCCGAAGAGAGGTGCGTCGGCTGCAGGGACATGAGAACGAAGTGTATGGCGTTCAATTCGCTCCCGACGGTCGGCTCTACAGCGTGGGCCGGGACGGTCTGGTCTGCGCTTGGTCCCTTGCAGCGCCTCCCCGGCCTGTTGGCCCCGAGCGTCGAGACCTCAACCTCTCGGACCTGAGCCCGTCACCCAGCGGACGGGGCCTGGCCGGCGTGCGCGTCAGCGGCGAGGCTTTCCTCTTTGACGCGGGTGCCGACGGCCGGATCCATCTCTCGCCGGATCTGGGAGGAGACAACGTGAGCGCTGAGTACGCGGGAGGCGGAGGCTCGCTCTTCGTCGTCAAGCGGGACGGCGGCTTGGTCCTCTGGAACGGCGGGAGAGCCCGAGCGGTGCGTCGGCTGCCGGTAAACCAGGCTGTCCGTTTCTGCCGGGCCAGCCCGGGCGGCGAGCTCGCGGTGATCGTGGATGAAGCCGACGGGGTCACGGTGTGGCAGGTTGAGACCGGACAGGTGCAGGCCCGTTGGCGTTGCGCGGGTATTCGTTCATGCGCTCTTTCCCCGGACGCCAGCGTGGTTGTGACCGGCCACGAGCGAGGGAGGATCTGTGTTTGGGATCCCCGTACGGGAGACCAACGGATTTCGCTCCTGCACGCGAAAGAGACCACCACCGCTCTTGCGTTTTCCACCGACGGCCGGCTGCTGGCTGCGGCAAGCATGGCAGGGCCGGTCTCGGTCTGGGAGGGGGCGGCCTTCCGGAAACTCCCGGTCCTGAGCGGCCACCCGCATTCGACGTCGGCACTCGCTTTCTCGCCGGATGGGCGCCGGTTGGCCACCGGCAGCCAGGGCCGGGAGGCGGTGAAGCTCTGGGATACAGTGACGTGGCAGGAGTTGCTCACCCTCGAGGCGGCAGGAGCCACCCTCGAGGAACTGACGTTCACGGCGGATGGAACCCGGTTGGTGGGGCGCACCCGGTCGGGCGACCTGCTGATCTGGCACACGCCTGATCCCTAGCGAGGCGCCGCCTCAGACCTAACGAAGTCGCGATCCCGTGATGCCTTCCTGCCTTTCCGGACCCTCTCTTCCGCGCCTCGCTAACGTAGAGTCCTCGAAGGCAGGGGGGTGGGGTTGGAACGGCAGGGACCAAACCTGACCTGTTGACCCCATGTTTCTCAAGTCGAGGACTCTAGCGAGGCGCCGCCTCAGACCTGACGAAGTCCGCGATCCCATGGAGCATGCCGTCCAGAGGAACCGCGGGGACGGCGGGGCACCCGGCAGAGCCCGGAGCCGGATCCGTAACCTCCCATCCCGGTTCCGTATTACCCCTGATGGAACGTCTCGTCGGCCCCGGAGGGGCAGTGCCGGCGATCGTGTTCTCCCGGGAGGGCGGCACGAGCATGGCGTGCAAGTCCGTGGACGGCTGGGCCGTGAAACAAACCCATCAGGAGATATGAAGAATCTGACTGGAAGGAACCAATGCTTCGGCTCAATGACTTTGAACTCTCTCTGTCTGGCGCTGATCCTCCTCTGCCTCTGTGCGCCCGGCGCGGAGACAGCGACTCTGGTCGTGCCGCCGGACTTCGCGGCCGTGGATGGCAACGACATGTATGCCGATACTCCCCCGCCCTCGACCGGGTGCCGGTTCCAGGAGGTCTACATCGCTGCGTACTTCACGAACCTGATGCCGCGGCCGGCAGTCCTGGTGCGAATGGCGTGCCGCCCCGATCGTACCGTCACCGCTCCGCGACAGGTGGAACTGCGCAGTTTTGAGCTGAGGCTCTCGACGACCCAGCGGGGGCCGGGAAGCCTGAGCTCGAAGTTCAGCGACAACCTGGGACCGGATACAACGCTGGTCTTCTCGGGCGACGTGACCTGGTTCACCCAAGGGGCCGGCCCCACCCAGGGTCCCCGGGCCTTCGACTATGGGATCCCGTTTCAGCAGCCCTTTGTCTACGACCCGGCCCAAGGCAACCTGCTCGTGGAGTGGCGCGTTGCGAATTCGCCCGCGGGCCGACCCGCCTTCGACGCTCACCTCTTCCCGGATGGCAAGACCCGGCTCGGCTACGGCGCATCGTCGAGCGCGTCCACCGCGGTCTTCTCCAATGCCGGGGTGGCCATCCGTGAGCTGACGGTCGAGCCCCTCGAACTCCTGATCCAACGGCAAACCGATGCCGTCCATCTCAACATCCTCGGCCCGCCGGGTTGGAGCGGACGCGTCCAGCGCAGCTCCGATTTTGAGAGGTGGCTGGATTGGTTCGGCCTCACGTTCGAGGCTGCCCCCTTTGAGACCAACGACGTGCCATCATCGACCGGGCATCGTCAGTTCTATCGGTTGGCGCTGCCGTAGAGATCCCGGGGTCCGTTCCCACCCTCGACACGCCCGAACCATCGGACGGATCACCTCACTGCGGCGGGCCGAGCCGTCCGAGCAACCGCAGCAACCCGTCGAGGATGGTTGCCGGATGCGGGGGGCAGCCGGGAATCTGGAGATCCACAGGGACGAGCGAACCGGCGCCGTCGCATTGCTCCGGATGCTCGCGAAAGGGCCCGCCGGAGATGGCACAGGCGCCGACGGCGATGACGAGTTTGGGCGGGGGCACCGCCTCGTAGGTCTTTTGGAGCGCCAGAGCCATGTTCTTCGTGACGGGGCCGGTGATGAGCAAGCCGTCCGCATGGCGGGGGGAGGCAACGAACTGGATGCCGAAGCGTCCGAGGTCCCAGCCGACGGTGCCGAGGACGTTGGTGTCGGCTTCGCAGGCGTTGCAGCCGCCGGCGCTGACCTGGCGGAGCTTGAGCGATCGGCCGAACAGCCGGCGCGTCGTGATCTCGAGAGCTTCAGCCAGGGGGTAGGCGGCAGCCGGGTCGCGCAGGACGAGGTCCTGGCGCCGGCGCGTCGCGAGGCGGTACTCGGAGGTGAAGCGGATGGCGCCGCGGGGGCAGGCGGCTTCGCATTCCGGACAGAACAAACATCGGCCCAGGTCAAGTTCGAGGGTGCCGTGTTTCGCGTCGATGGCGTGAGTCGGACAGGCCTCGGCGCATTGGCGGCAGCCGGCCGGGCATTGGGTGGGATCGAAGGTCGGGCGTCCCCGCAATCGTTCCGGCAAGGCGGGGGGTTCCTTGGGGAAACCCATCGTGCGGTGGCCTTGGCGGAGGCGCGCCGCGATGACGTTGAGGATGGGCAGTTCAGAGATCATGGCCGCAGTAGGAGAGATTGAAGCTCTTGTTGCAGAGCGGGAAATCGGAGATCTGCTGGTCGCGCAAGGCCAGGGCCAGGCCCATCCAGTTGTGGAACGACGGGTCCACGATCTTGTAATGGGCGAAGCGGCCCCGTCCATCGGTCAGGGCCGCATGGCAGATCTCCCCCCGCCAACCCTCGGTGATCGATGCGACGGCGGCGCCGGGCGCGAGCGGGCGCGTGGCGACCCGCACCGGTCCTTCCGGCAGCATGACCAGCTGTTCCCGAATGAAAGCGGTGCTGCGCTGGATTTCGAGCCAGCGCACATAGGCGCGGGCGAAAACATTGCCGGCGGGAAGGGTCGAGACGGGGATCTGCGCGAACTGGTAAAGGCCGATCGGAAACTCGTGGCGCGCGTCGCGCTCGAGGCCACAGGCGCGTGCGGCGACACCGACGAGGCCGAGCGCGACGCAGGTCTCCCGGGACAAGGGGCCGGCGTTTTCGAAGCGCGCCCGCACCGACGAGGTCTGCCACAGCAGTTCAACGGCGTCGGCGGTGTCGTCAAAGATCTGTCCCAGGCGGCGATCGAGCTCGCGGACCTGGTCCCGATTCAGATCGAAGCCCACGCCGCCCGGACGCACGAAGCCGCGGCCAAACCGGTTGCCGCACAGCAAGGCTGTCAGGTTGAGGAAATCCCCGCGCAACCGACCGCAATAGCTGGCGGTAGGGAGAAAGCCCACGTCGCCCGCCAGCGCCCCCAGGTCGCCGGTGTGATTGGCCAAGCGCTCCAATTCGAGCGCGATCGCCCGGAGGGCGTGAGCGCGCGCCGGCACCTGGGCGCCGCTCAAGGCCTCGACGATCTGGGCGTAGGCCAGCGCGTGGCCGATGGTGGTGTCGCCGGCCAGCGTTTCCATGGTGGGCAGGGTGCGGGGGGTGGGGCCGCCGACCAAGGCGCGTTCGATGCCCCGGTGCTGGTAGCCGAGCGAGATCTCGAGATGGAAGACCCGCTCCCCATGGCATTGAAACCGAAAGTGGCCCGGTTCGATGACGCCGGCGTGGACGGGGCCGACGGCCACTTCATGGACCTCCTCGCCCTCGACGCGGAAGAAGTCGGTCACGCAAGGTTCCAACGGGGCCTGAGGGGGTCGCCCCCAGGCGTCGGCCCCGTCCCGGTACGCGCGGTGGAAGCGGACCGGTTTGAACCAGGGGTGGCCTTCGGGTCGCACTCCCCATTGCTCAGCCAGTTCCCGTTCGAACAGGTGCGCCGCCGTGCAGTCGGGGGTCAAGGCGGGGTAGCAATCCTTGACGTCGGCAGCGCACCACCCCAAACGACCCTGCCGCCCGTCCGCCAGGAGGGCGTGGACCCGGATCCAGCCGTCCGTCCGAGGTTCGCCGTAGTAAGCCGCCAGGCGTGCGCCGCGACCGATGGCGTGCACGACGTGGGACCGGAACTCGTCGAACGGCAGCACGGGAATGTCGGCCTGGGCCAACAGGCGGCTGTTGGGGAAGAGAAGGCTTGCTGAGGGCTTCATGGTGGCGCGCCGGTCAGAGTCCGCCTCCCAGGAGGGCCGCGGTTTCCTCGAGGAGCCGGCGCAGTCCGCCGGGCAGGTGCAGTCCCAGGCACAAGACAATAAGGCCGAACACCGCCGGAGGAGCGTGCGCCAGCCACCGATGCTCCAACCGCTCGGGTGCGGCTTCGGCGGGAGGCTCTCCCTGGGCGGCCCGCAGGAACGCCGTGGCCAGCCCGATGTAGATCACCGCCAGCAACCCGAGGTACAAGGCGGCGATCCCGGTGCGTTGTTGGTCCAAGGCCGCCTTCAGAATCGAGAGCTTGCTGAAGAACAAGCCGAAGGGCGGCGTGCCGGTGATGGCCAGGAATCCGGCCAACCAGAGCAGTCCGGTGGCGGGCACTGCCCGCAGGACGCCTCGCACCGCCAGGATGGACTTGGTCCGGTAGACCGTCAGGATGTTGCCGGCCACCAGGAACAGCATCGCCTTGGTCAGCGAGTGATTGACGGCATGCCAGGCGGAGCCGAAGGCGCCGGCGCCGCCGATGCCCACGCCCAGGGCCAGGATGCCCATGTGCTCGACGCTCGAGTAGGCCAGGAGCCGCTTGTAGTCGGTCTGGGACACGATGAAGACCGCCGCGATGCCCATCGAGAACAGTCCCAGCGTCACCAGGAGGTCCGCAGCGAATGCCGCCTGGCCCGCCGCATGGCACACCTGGAAGGCGCGCAGGATCCCCACGAATGCGCAATTCAGCACCGCCCCCGACAACAGCGCCGACACGACCGACGGCGACTCGCTGTGGGCGTCCGGCAGCCAGGTGTGCATCGGCGCCAGGCCCATCTTGGTGCCGTAACCGACCAGCAACAGGATGAAGGCGGCCTTCAGCCACGGCGTGTGCAACGCCGGCGCGCCCCGGAGCAGATCGGCGAGCATGAGGGGCACGGGTGCGCCGTCCGCTCCGGCGCCGGCCGCCGCGACGCCGAGAAAGAAGTTGCCGAGCAGGGCCAGCGCGATGCCCACGGAACAGACCAGCAGATACTTCCAGGTGGCCTCGAGCGACTGGTGATGGCGGTGGAAGTAGATCAGCGGCGCGCTGGCCAGAGTCGTCGCTTCCACCGCGATCCACAGCACGCCCAGGTGCTGGCTCACCATGACCAGCGTCATCGTGGCGAGGAACAGCAGGAGACACCCGATGAACACCGCTTCCGGCTCGTTGCGGAAGATCAGGCCCTCCTCGAAATCCTGCTGCGCTCCGTGCGACTCACGCCGCAGGTAGCCCACCGCGTAGATGGCAGCGCCGAGGAACAGCGCGCTGGTGATGCTCAGGAACAGGAGCCCGGGCGCGTCCAGGGCCAGCCAGCCGCCGAAGACTGGCGCCGGGCGTTGCGCCCACGCCAGGGCTGTCACCAGCGCGTGCATCAGGGCCGTCCCCACCAACAGACCGCGACGCCACGCCGCCGGGCGGACCGCGAACGCCGCCGCTCCGCCCGCCGTCGGTATCAGCACCAGGGCCAGCAACATCATGGTCAGACGTCCTTGAGTTCGCTCAGCCGCCCGGCGTCGAGATGGTTGAATTCCCGGCTGATGTGGAACAACGCGATCCCCATGACAAACACCGCCGCAAACACGTCCAGCAAAACCCCCGCCTCGACCAGGAGCGACGTCTCCGGCATCACCCCGGCGCCGAAGGTGAACACGCCGTTCTCGAGCACGATGAAGCCCAGCACCTGGCTGACCGCCAGCCGCCGGCTGACGAGCAGCAACAGCCCCGACAGAATCATGAACAGCGCCGTCGGCGCGAGCAGCGTCGCGGACGTGCCCTCGAGGACGGGCAGCCGGTCGTTAAGCCAGAATGCCACGCCCAGAGCCGCCAGGCCCGCCAGCAACGAGGTCACGTGCCCCACGTACGGCTCCACCTCCCTCGAGATCTCCGCCTCCCGCAACGCCCGGAACAACAGCCAGGGGATTACCCAACCTTTCAAAGCCACGCTGCCAGCCGCCAGCACGCAGGCTCGCCAGCCCGGCCCGTGCTCCGGCGCCAGCACCGGGACCAGCCCGACCAACACGCCCTGCAAAGCCACCACGCGGATGGATGCGCCCAGCCGCCCGGCCGCCAGCAGGCGCAGGTTCGTCAGAATCACCAGGACCAGGAGAAAGTCCATCTTCATTGGCCTACCTCATCCCTAACATCAGAGCCACCGCTGCCAAGGCCCCGGCGCCGACCAGCAACTGCGGAATCACCACCAGCCGGAGCCGGGCCATGACCGACTCGATCGCGCCGATGACCACCGCCAGTCCCAGCATGCCGCCGAGCGCCATCGCCAGGCTCCAGGTCGCCGAGCCGGTGCCCAGCGGCAGCAGCGTGTTCACGATCAGCAGGCCCAGAACCCACAGCTTCACCGCCGCACCGTAAAGGACGAAGCCAAGGTCCGGCCCGCTGTGGTCCAGGACCATGACCTCGTGAATCATCGTCAACTCGAGGTGCGTGGCGGGATCGTCCACTGGGATCCGGGCGTTCTCGGCCAACACCACGATCAGCAGGGCGACCAGCACCAGCGCCAGCGCCGGGCCCATCTTCAGCCCTTGGTCTGCCAGTCCGGCGAACATCCCGCTCAGGGAAAGCGCGTTCGTCCCCTGGGCGACAACCCCCAACGCCAGCAGCAGCGCCGGCTCGGCGAGGGCGGAGACCCAGACTTCACGGCTGGCTCCCATGCCCTCGAAGGCCGAGCCCGTGTCCAGCGCCGCCAGCACCGTGACGAACCGCATCAGGCCGAGCAGGTAGGCGAAGAGCACCAGATCGCCGGCGAACGCCAGCGGCGCCGCCACGCTCCCGATCGGCACCAGCAGCGTTGCCGTCCCCACCGCCGCCAGGCCCATGACCGGCCCCGCCCGAAACACCCAGGTCGTCGTCCGGCTGTAGACCGCGCCTTTGCGCCAGAGCTTCCACAGGTCGAAGTAGGGCTGGAACAGCGACGGACCCTTGCGCCCGGCAAAGACGGCCTTGGTCCGCTGGATGACGCCGATCAGCAGCGGCGACAGGCCCAACGCGAGAACGGGGGGCAGGATCGAGAGGGAGTTCACCGGAGTTTCCAGATCAGGAGCGCCACCAGGCCCAGCGCAATGTACAGGAGGTAAAGCTGCACAGTGCCCTGCTGCAGCCAGCGGAGTCGGCTCAACCCCGATTGCACCCCGCGGAAGAGCGGCGCGAAGAACCCCTCCTGGCAGACGTCCGGCGTGTGCGAGGCGAACCGGGCTTGGACCGGGAACAGCCCTGACGGTCCCGCCGCGTGATCCCGAGTTCTCAGCAGAGAGCGGAACAATGCCGTCAGGGGCTGCGCAAAGGAGGAGGCGGTGTACTGCATCCGCGCCGTCGGGCGGGCGTACCCGCAGTCCCAGGTCCCCGCGGCACCGATCTCGCGTCCCTCGAGCAACCGCCGCCGCAGCCAGGCGAGGGCCACCATGGCCGTGATGAGAACAAGGCCGGCCGTCGTGATCGGCCGCAGCCAGCCGCCAGCCTGCGCGAACGGCTCGGCAACGGCCGGCAACGGCAGCCCGCTCAACGTGCCCACGGCCGGGGCGACTCCGCGCAACACGACCGGCGCCCCCAGGCCCGCCCCCAGGCAGACCGCCGCCAGCACGACCATCGGCCAGCGCATCGCCCCCCCGCATTCGTGGGCTTTGCCGGCGAGCTCACTCCGGGCTTCCCCAAGGAAGACAATGCCGAATGCCTTGGCGAAACAGGCCGCGGCCAATCCGCCGATCAAGGCGAGACCGCCGATCACCAGCCAGCCCCAGAGCGCCGCTGATCCCGACGCCACGCCCGCGCGAAAGGCGCCCACGTAAATCAGGAACTCGCTGACGAATCCGTTGAAAGGCGGCAGCCCGCAAATCGCCGCCGCGCCGACCACAAAAGTCACGCCGGTCCAGGGCATCCGTTTCAACAGGCCGCCCAACTGCTCGAGATCCCGCGTGCCGGTCGCGTGCAGGACGCTGCCGGCCCCCAGAAACAGCAGGCCCTTGAACACCGCGTGGTTCATGACATGCAGCAGCGCGCCGCCCAGACCCAGAACGGTCAACACCGGCGCCTGAAGGCTCATGCCCATCAGCCCCACCCCGAGGCCGAGCGCAATAATCCCGATGTTCTCGACGCTGTGATAGGCCAGCAGGCGTTTCAGGTCGTGCTGCGCCAGCGCAAAGAGCACCCCCAGGATGCCCGACGTCAGCCCTACTCCCACCAGTGTCCAGCCCCACCACAGCGGAGGCGGTCCCAGGAAAGTCAATGCCCGGGCCAGGCCGTAGATGCCGGTCTTGATCATCACTCCCGACATCACGGCGGATACGTGGCTGGGCGCCGCTGGATGCGCCTCCGGCAGCCAGACGTGCAACGGCATGAAACCCGCCTTCGAACCGAATCCCACCAGGGCGAGAACAAACAGCACACCCGCCCACTGCGGCGCCTGGATCCCCGCTCCCGCCCATTGCTCGAGATCCATCGTGCCCGTCTCGCGGGCCAGCACCATGAAGAAGACGAGCAGGAACGCCGCCCCCAGATGCGTGGCCACCAGGTAGATCCAGCCGGCGGTCTGGACCGATTCCTGTTCGTCATCGAAGGTCACCAGCAGGAACGACGCCACCGCCATGACCTCCCAGGCCACCAGAAAGAGCATCGCGTTCGACGCCACAACCACCACCGCCATGCTCGCCAAGAGCAGGTTGAAGCAACACCACGCGCGACGGACCGGCTTTCCGGCAGGTGCCGCCTCGAGATACTGCACGCCGTAAACGGCCGCCAGGGCGGATACGCCCACAATGACCAGGAGAAACCACGCCGAGAGCGCGTCCAACCGCAGCGCGAAGGCCGCTGAAGGGATGGACCACGGCCGGCTGTAGCGGAGCGCCTCGCCGTGGATCAGCACGCTCACCGCCGGGATGGCCGCCAGCACCGCCCCCGCCGCCACCCCCAACGCCGCCGTCCACGCCGCCGCCGACCGGCGCCGCATCAACCCCGCCAGCGCACCGGTGCCGATCCATAGTGCCAGGGCCCAAAGCAGGAGTGTCATGGGGTGTCTGCCCCCTGGCGTTGGGCGTTGCCGGCCGAGTCGGCGACCAAGGCCTGACTCAGCTGTTCAACCTCCGAGAGAATCGCCTCCCGCGTCGCTTCCTGGTCCACCAGGGCCCGAAACCGGGCGTCGCGCAACGCAAAGGCGAGCCGCGATAGCAGATTCAAATGCGCGCGCACGGTCGGACTGACCAACGTGAACAGCGCGCGCACCGGCTTCCCATCCAGCGCGCCGAAGTCCACCGCCGTCTCCAAAAAGCAGAGCGTAATGGTCGGCTTCGGCACGTGCAGGACGATCGGGCTGCGCACGTGCGGGATGGCAATGCCGCCGCCAATGCCCGTCGAGGCCAGTTGCTCGCGTGCCAGCAGCACCTGAAGCAGATGCTCGCGGTCCACTTCGTCCGGCAGACGCAGGACTTCCACCACGGCCGCAAGGGCCGATTGCTTATCCCGGCCGCTGATCCGATAGAAGATCCCGCCTGCCTGGAGGGCTTCGGCCAGCGTTGGCAGGGATTGCGCTTCGGTTTCGAGCTCACCGAGCGCAGCCGGGGAGACGTTGATGCGGTTGGCGGTGGCCCATTCGAGGATCTCAGCCCGATTAAACCGATACTGACCGCTCAGGCGATATCCGGGGAGGTTCTGTTCGTTGATCCAACGATAAACCGTCTTCTCCGAAACCCCCAGCATAACGGACACATCTCTCACAGAAAGATTCATTGTGCCAGTTGCTTGTCAAGCATGACTCATAATAGACAAATATGGACAACAGCATCCATGGCGTTGCCGTTGGTGTCAAGCTACGAGAGGGGGCCCGGATCCTCGCCTAACGCCTGCGGCTCGAACGTGGGCCGTCGGCTCCTGGTCCAGTCCAGAAGGTTGAGCCGCAAGGGACGCTTACGCGCGGATTTGGGGGGGAGCACGCGACGGGGGGCGCACGACCGAGTTCTTCAGCAGCAGTGTACGGTCGGAACGTGCGGGCTCTGGTCCCTGAACCCGTACAGAAGGCGCTCCGCACGCAACCAACGCGCAGAGGCGGCCCCTCCGGGCGTGGAACGTTCCCTGAGCGGGTCATTTACAGCCCCCCACTGTTCCGGACGCTCTGTGGGGCGGAAAGCCGGGGGGCAACCGTGAGCGCCGGCGGTGTCCTGTTGGCGATCGACCCCGGCAAGGCCGGCGGCCCGATGCCGCTGGCGATTCCGGCTTGAACTGATCCCGGCGGCGGGAGCAGGTTCCGGACATGATGCCCCCCGATGAGCTTGCAGACATGCCGCCGGACGGCCTCGAAGAGCTCGCGCACGGGCTCATGAAGCAGGGATTGCCTGAAGAAACCGCATGGGATTATGCGGTGCTGATCGGCGACACCCCGGAGCAGGACGAAGACGGAAAGTGGGTTGTCAGGGATGACAAGGGCAATGTGCTCGCGCGGGTTGACCTGCTTTTCTGACCGCCCGCGCCGGCGCAGGGGACGCTGGAAAAGGCTGGAAGGCGCCGGACAAGGCTGGAAACCAACGGGAAACCAACGGGGCGGGCATGCTCGAAACCGACCGGCCGCGCGGACGGCGCTACGTGAGCGGAGATAATGCCGAACATTGACAGACGCCCCCGACTTCGGGAGTCGTTGTCTTACTGGGTAGTCTAACTCGGGGGTGGCCGGCTCGGATGATCTTCTGCAAAGTGTTGTTCTGAAACAGCTTGTGAGGATTGGTGCGCGCGGCAGGACTTGAACCTGCACGGTTTTACCCACTAGAACCTGAATCTAGCGCGTCTGCCAATTCCGCCACGCGCGCGACCGCGGAGACTCAACCGCTTGGGCGGATTCCTGTCAAGGGACGAAATGGAGCCCCGGATCCTCGCCTAACGCCTGCGCACGAACCTGGGCCATCGGCTCCTGGTGGGTTTGGGCCTTGATTGGCGCGTGCGGTGTCGGCTCCGGGGGAGCTCGATCCAGTTCCTCAAGCACTTTCCCCGGCGGTCGGCAACCCTGCTTCCTCTACCGCGCGGCACAGCAGTGCCGCCAAGCCCAGGTCCCGCGCCCACTCGCGCAGGTAAGCCCGATCCAGCGTTGTTCCCTGGACCTTCAGCACGCCCAGGACGTCGCTCCATTGCCGGTCAGACACCGCCACCATCGCGATACCATTGCAGCTTGGCCAGGACGGTGTCCTCCGGTGAAGCAACGTAGAGGCTCGTCGTCCCGTTAGGACGGGTTGCCTGGAGGATGCGGCGGCGCATCTGCGACCGATGAAACGGGTTCGGGCCGGCAACGAAGACATCCACCTTCAACATAGTCTCAAGGTGAACCACATTGAAGCTGCGGTGAGCTGCGACCGCAGGCTGGATGGCGGCAAGGTCAGCGTAGAAAGCGGGCCGGAGCAGGCGCACCAACGGCTCAGCGTGTTCTGGGCGAACAGCAGCCACAAAGTCGGCGTCCGCGGTGGCGCGGTAAATGCCATGCACGGAACTCGCCATGGAACCCCCGAGAAAATACGGAATGCGCAACGCCTCGAAAGCCCGCACCACCAGCAGGTTGATTTGGGTTTGCTCGGTTTCCATCATTCGACAGGCGCAGGGCCGTAGACTTTCGCGGCCAGTTCGATGCCAAGATGAATGTCGGCGAACCGTCTCCGGACCTCGGCTTCGCTGGCTTGGGGATGCCGTGACCGCACTCCCGCCAGGCAAAGCTCGCGCACCGTCGTGCTCATGCGGTCGGCCAGCTGCAACCGCCGCCAGGCAGGCGCCTGCCGCAGCAGTTGAATCAACACCCACTCGGCCGCGGGATCCGTATCGGGCGACATCGTCTTCATCACCGTCCTATCGTAGTTGCGCTCGGGGTTGCTGTCGAGCCGCCAGAGGCGCGGGCGCGGGGGCGAGAACAAACTGCCCCGCGGGCGCCGACGAAATGACAACTTCACGGTCGGCCCAGCCACGGAGGGTGCCTCGGATCGACGTTCATCATGGGCTCGCATTGCCGGAGCACGTCCGGGTAGACTATTGTCCGGGCATGCGACGGGCCATGATGGCGACCCTGACGGGGTTGAGCCTGCTGAACACCGCGGTTGCCATCGGACAACCGGCTGCGGGGTCGGACCTGTTCGCGATGGCGGGGCACGACATCGTGACGGCGCCCGAGCACCTGGGGGTGAACAACGGCAAACTGGCCATCGGCACGCCGGGAGACCTGGCGGGCCGGATCGACGGGCTCTGGGCCCCGCCTTTTGTGAGCTCGGACTTCGCCGTGCGCGTCGAGGTCTGCGGCCGGGAGGTGCCGGCGCCCGTCATTCGCTGGTGGCCGTACCAGCTCGAGCAGGGCGGGTCGGTCGACGGGCTCCACGTATTGACCACGATAGCGCTGGCACCGGGTCAACGCGCCGGGTTGCTGTGGATCCAACTGCGCAGCAGCGCCTCGAACCGGATCGAAGTGCCGCTCGTGTTCAAGACCGGCGGTACGCTCGACCGGTGCGATTTCTGGGAGTTCAGTCAACCGCGCAGCACGACGGTCCCGAAGCGCGTCTTCACGAACGGCGCGCTGGCCCTGGTGGCCGGCGATCGGAGCCTGGTGTTGCGGGGGACCGATGACGGTGTGGTGTGGGACGCGGCGAGCGGGACGGGATCCCGGACGGCGGCGATCGAGCCGGGCGGGACTGCGGCGGCGGGTTTGGCTTTTGCCATGGGCCCGGCGGCGGAGGCTGCGGCCGCGTGCCAGGCGATCGCCGCCGATCCGACCGCGATGAGGGTCGAGGCGGAAGCCGCCCATGGCCGGCAGGTGGCGGACTTATTCCGGCGAATCCCGCGCCTGACCTGCGCCGATCCGGCGGTCGAGGCCTTCTACAACCGGTCCCTGCTCGCGCTGATCCTGAACCGCTGGGACGTGCCGGAGTTTGTGCTGCGTCCGTATTACTCGACCGGCAGCATCCGGGGCGGGTGTGTGACGGAGTACCTCTGGAACTACGGCGAATCGATGCTGGTGCTGCCGCTTTGGGACCCGGCGGCGCATCGGGAGCACATCCGTCAGTTCCTGAAGTGCGACATGACCGCGCATTTCGCCTTCAACCCGGTGGACGGCAAGGCGCACGGGCCGTGGTACATGGTGAACCAGGAGAAGCTGATCGGGCTCGTGCACCATCACGTGCGGATCACCGGGGAGACCGGCTTTCTGCAGGAACGCGTGGCGGGCCGGACGATTATCGATCACGTCCTCGAAAGCGCGCTGCATGGCGATGACCTGTCGAAACCGGTCGCCTTGATCGATTATGGGCCCTCGAACAGCCACCTCGAGCTGCGCCGGCAGTACCGCTATCACCACACGATGCCGGACCTGAACGGTCGGCGGTACGCCAACTATCTCCTGGCCGCGCGGTTGGCCGAAGTCGCGGGCCGACCGGCATCGGCGCCGCTGCTTCGCGAGCGGGCGGCGGCGCTCAAGTCGTTGCTGAGCCAGAAGCTTTGGAATCCGCAAACCCGGTGGTTTGACTTCATCAACGCCCAGGGGGAACGGGAGACCCGGTGGACGGTCCAGATGTTCTATCTGCTGGGCAGCGGCGTGCTGGACGAGGCAACGCAGGCGGGACTGGTGAGCCACCTCAATGACCGCGAGTTCCTCGGCGAGCACGGCCTGCACAGCCTCGCCAGGAACGACCCGGCCTATGACCCGGCGGATGTCGACAACGGCGGCCCGGGCGCGTGCACGTCGTTCCCGCCGAACATTGCGTTGCTGCTCGACCAGGCGGGATGTCCGCACGAGGCCAACGACTTGATGCGCCGTTGTGTCTGGTGGGGCAGCCGGCTGCCGTACTGGGGCGACTCGATATACGCCGACCGCGTGGATTACCGGCGCGACACACCCCTGCAATCGACCCTCGATGCCGTGGCCGTGGCCGGGTTTTTCATCTATGGCATGTTCGGTGTCGACCCGCAATTCGACGGCAGTGTGCTGGTGCATCCGAGACCGGCCGCGTGGGCGCCGCGCGCGGCCCTGCGGGGCGTCCGGATCCGGGATGCGGTCTTCGCTATCGAGCTCGGCGAGGGGGAGTTCAAGGTGCTCTCGGGCGGCCAGAGCCTCGCGGCGCCCATCGGACGCGGCATCCGCATTCAGAGGAACGGGTCCATCACCTTGCAATGACCGTGCATCGATCCATGGCGACGATCAGAATCTCGGCGGTCTGGTCCCGTGGATGGCTTCCCGGAGCGCGGCGGCGCCGCCGACGACCGGCAGGCGCAGCTTCGTGGCATCGAGATCCAGGGTCAGCTCGGTGCCGGGTGCCGGCCAGAGCGTGAAGTCACGATCGCTCGAGAAGATCATGAGGCCGATGCGTTTGCCGGCGGGGATGATCTGGTCGTCCGGCTGCAGGTCGAAGGTCAGCGGGTAGAAGCGGCCGGGCGTGAGCGGCGAGCCCGGTTTCCGGGAATGATAATCGCCGCCGCGCTTCAGGGATTGGTGGTTTTGGGGGTCGGCCCAGCCGCGTGTGATGATGTTGGCGGGGCCGATCGGTCCCTCGGTCCAGGGGAGGACGACCAGCCAGACCGAGAGGTTGGCGGCGGGCTTGTTCGCGGCGAGCTTCAAGGTGATCCGGGGTGTGCCGGAAAGATGCAGCGGCGTGCGCAGGGGGGCTGTTGCGTAGAGCAGTCGGTTCTCCGACCGTTCCGCCTTGGCGAGCTCGACGCCGCTGAACGCGACGTTGTCGACGAGTTTCTCCGCGCCTTGCGAGCGCGCGGTATTTGGGGCCAGGGTGCCGAGGGCGCTTCCGCCCATGCCCGGGCGCAGGGTCACCATGGCCGCGAGGGGATTGGGATAGTCCGGGTAAGGTGTGAGGGTTGGCGGCGCTCGTCGTTCGCGGTCGCGGCCGCGGCTGGATTCGCGGACGATCCACGCCTTCGGCCCCAGCTCGACCCGGTTGGACACGCCGTACAGGAAGCGGGTGAACCAGCGGTTCATCATTTCGAGCGGCGGATTGCCGCCATGGCCGCCTTGGTGGTAGTACATCAGGAGGGGGACCTTGCCCTTGAGGGCGTTGACGATCCGGACGCTGTGTTCCGGCACGACATTCCAGTCGTTGAAGGCGTGAGCCATGAGCACGGCGGCCCTGATGCCGCCGACCTGGGTCAGCAGGTCCCGCTCCGCCCAGAAGGCGTTGTAGTCGCCGTGCTGTCGGTCGTGTCCCTGGGCGAACAGCCCGTCGCGGTAGCGCTGGTTGCAGACCTCGCATCGGCCGGGCTCGCCGCTGTTGACGGCGTCGTAGAGGGAATCGATGTCTTCGCCGAGCCATCCGCCCGGGTGTCGGATCAGGCCATGACTGCGGTAGTAGTGGTAGTAGGACGTGTTCGGAGCGACCGGGATGATGGCCTCGAGGCCTTTGACGCCCGTGGTGGCTGCCGCCACGGCGAGGGTGCCATTGTAGGAAGTGCCGACCATGCCGACCTTGCCCGTGGACCAATCCGTCGCCGTGACTTCCTCGGTACCGTCCGGCGTCGTGAAGCCTCTGGCGCGGCCGTTCAGCCAATCGATCACGGCCTTGGGCGCCAGGCATTCCGGCGCGCCGCCGATCGTCACGCAGCCTTGGGAGCGGCCGGTGCCGGGCGCGTCGGAGTGGACGACGGCGAAGCCGCGGGGAACCCAGGTCTTGACCTCGCCGTCCGATACGTTGGTCCGGCTCGGGTTGTGGGGAACGTGCGGACGGGCCGTGCGCGGGGGGGGCGGTTCGCCCAGCTCCTGGCGGACGTCCCAGAGGATCTCCTTGTCCCCGGACATGCCGCCGAAGTAGGGCGAGGACTCGTAGACAACCGGGACCTTGAGTCCCTCGGTCGCGGTTTGTGCCGGACGGGTGACGTCGACAAAGACCCGATCCCGGCGGCCGTCGCCGTCCGAATCGAAGCATGTCTCGACCCAGAGCGACTGGCGGATCCACTCGGCCGGGTCGGCAAAAGCCGGCACGATCTGGGCCTGACCCTCCTTGAAGACGGGGTGGGCTGCCGGCGTTGGGGCGGGGAGCTCTGCCGCCAGCCCCGGCAGACCCGCCAGGAGCATGGCCAACGCACGATTCAAGATCCGGATGCCGGGCTGGAGGAACCGGCCATGGGCTTGCACAGGGTCCATCGACATGGCCCGACGCTGCGAGAGGGGCCGCCGAACGTCAAGGGGGCAATTGCGGTCGCTCCCCGGATCCTCGCTAGAGTCCTCGACTTGTGGAATATGCGGTCAACAGGTCAAGTTTGGTCCCTGCCGTTCCAACCCCAACCCCCCGCCGTCGAGGACTCTACATTAGCGAGGCGCGGAAGAGAGGATCCGAAGAGGCAGGAAGGCTTCATGGGATCGCGGACTTCGTTAGGCCTGAGGCCGGCGCCTCGCTAGCCCTGGCCGCATATTTGTGGTAGAGAAGAAGGCACTGACATGCATGCGAAGGACCTGCTGCGGCTGGGCGTGCCGTCGGGCGAAGCCACCCGGCGGGCGACGGATTTTGTTTGTCGGTTCATCCTGGCTGGCGGGGACAAGTTGCGTCTGGCGGCCGAGGTCCAGGCCGTTGTTGCCGACCCTGCTGGATTCATCGATGACCCGTTGCGGGGGGAGTTCGCGAAGGCGCTGCTGAAGGCGCCGCCGCCGCCCCGTGCCGAGCCGGTGCCGCACCGGCAATGGGGCGTGGGGTTGGAGGCGGAAGCGGTGCTACAGATGGAAAGGGCGTGTCGGCTGCCGGTGGCGCTGGCGGGGGCGCTGATGCCGGACGCTCACGTTGGCTATGGTCTGCCGATTGGCGGGGTGCTGGCCACGGACAACGCGGTGATCCCCTACGCCGTGGGCGTGGACATTGCCTGTCGCATGAAGATGACGGTGCTCGACATCCCGCTGGACCATCTCGAGCGCAGGCAGGACCGCCTCACGCGCGCCATCGAGGCCGAGACGCGCTTCGGCGTCGGGTCTGCCTTCAAGCACCGGCGCACGCATGCGGTGATGGACGCGGACTGGTCGGTGAGCCCGGTGACGCGACAGCACAAGGACAAGGCCTGGGCGCAGCTGGGCACCAGCGGCAGCGGGAATCACTTCGTCGAGTTCGGTCTGTTCACCGCCCACGGCCCGATCCCGGGTGCGGGTGGGGCCGGCGAGTTGCCGGCGGGGACCTACGTGGCGCTGCTGTCGCACAGCGGCAGTCGCGGCACGGGGGCGGCGGTGTGTGATTACTACAGCCAGCGGGCGATCAGCGGGCTGCCGGAACTTCCGAAGGAACTAAAGCGGCTGGCGTGGCTGTCTCTGGACTCGCCGGAAGGGCGGGAGTATTGGCAGGCGATGGCGTTGATGGGGCAATACGCGGCGGCGAATCACGCGTGCATCCACGCGCACATCGCGTCTCACCTTGGCGCCGAGGTGCTGCTTGATCTCGAGAATCATCACAACTTCGCCTGGCGCGAGCGGCACGTCATCGGGGGGCTCGAGCGGGAGGTGATCGTGCATCGCAAGGGTGCGACTCCGGCGGGGGCGGGGGTGCTCGGGATCATTCCCGGGTCGATGGCGGCGCCGGGGTTTGTGGTGTGCGGCAAGGGCAATGCTGCGTCGTTGAACTCGGCATCTCATGGGGCCGGCCGTGTGATGAGCCGCGCGCAGGCGAACCAGACATTCCACTGGAAGGCGGTGAACGCGTACTTGCGGGACCGGGGCGTGACCTTGATATCGGCCGGGCTGGATGAAGCGCCGATGGTCTACAAGAACATCCGGGAAGTCATGGCGGCGCAGAGCGACCTGGTGACCATCCTCGGGCAGTTCGATCCGCGGCTCGTGAAGATGGCGCCGCCGGGCGAACGCGCGGAGGACTGAGGGCCGCCTGTCAACGCCCAGCCGGTGCCGCTCATTGCTCAACCCATGCGGGCTGGAAATGCAACACCGCGCCCAAGCGAAGGCGGGGGGGAAAGACGGCGCCGTGTCTGGACGAGCGTGCGTGTCCCGGGTGCGCTTCACCCCCTCTTCCTGCAGTCAGAGCGCGGTTTTGCTTTCTGGCCGGCATAGGACGAAACTCGAGTTATTCGCTTGGCAATTATCCGCCAAGGGCGTGAAATATGCCGGCCAGACACCATGAACCGTTTCTTGGCTGTTCTCCTGCCACTCGCCCTGTCGGCATGTCCGGGCCGGGCTTCTGACTTGGTCCTTTGGTACCGGGAACCCGGCGATCCCGGGAAGCTGCTCGAGGAAGCGTTGCCGCTGGGCAATGGGCGCATGGGCTGCCTGCTTACGGGCGGCGTCGCCCGCGAGCGGATCCAGTTCAACGAGCAGAGCCTCTGGTCGGGCGACAACAACTGGGATGGCAAGTACGAGTGCGGCGATCACGGGTTCGGCGCCTACCGGACGTTCGGGGATGTGCTGATTCTGTGGAGTGCCGGGGATGAGGCGCAAGGGGGCGGCCCGCCAGCCGGCTTGGCCGATGGCGGTCCGCTTCCGGCCGACTATCGTCGCGAGCTGGACATCGAGACCGGGATTCACCGGACCACCTTCAGCCAGGGCGGTGTGACGTACAGGCGCGAGGCCTTTGCCAGCCACCCCGACCAGGTGATGGTCTTTCATTACACGGCGAGCAAGCCGGGCATGCTCTCCGGCAGGGTCAGCCTGAAATCGGGGCAGGGAGCCAAGGCGCGTGCGACCGAAGAGGGTCTGTCGTTTGCGGGCGAGATGCCCAACGCGCTCCGACACGCTGGCGCGCTTCGGCTGCGGCACGCGGGGGGCGCGGTCACGGTGGATGGCGAGGAGTTGGTCTTCAACCGCTGCGACGACGTGACCTTGTTGCTGAATGCCCGGACCGACTACAAGCCGGACTACGGCTCCGGCTGGCGCGGCGACGATCCGTGGCCGCGGCTCACGAAGGAGCTGGCGGCGGCGCAGGCCAAGTCCTACGACGTCCTGCGGAGCGCGCACTGCCGCGATCTGTCCGGGCTGGTGGGCCGGGTCATGGTGGACCTTGGCGCCACGGTGCCGGAGGTTCGGGCGCTGCCCACGGACGCCCGCCTGAAGCGCTATGGCACCGGCCAGGCCGATCCCGATCTCGAGGAGACGATGTTCCACTATGGGCGCTACCTGCTGGCGAGCTGTTCGCGTCCGGGCGGCCTGCCGGCGAACCTGCAAGGGCTATGGAACGACAGCAACAACCCGCCCTGGGCCAGCGACTATCACAACAACATCAACGTCCAGATGAACTACTGGGGCGCCGAATCGACCCACCTGTCAGAGTGTCATCGGCCGCTGATCGACTTTGTCGTGGCGGCCCGGGAGCCGTGTCGCATCGCCACGCGCAAGGCCTTTGGCGAGAAGACCCGCGGCTGGACCGCCCGCACGAGCCAGAGCATCTTCGGGGGCAACGGCTGGGAATGGAACATCCCGGCGAGCGCCTGGTACGCCCTGCATGTCTACGAGCACTGGGCGTTCACGCAGGACCGGGAGTACCTGGCCAACGTGGCGTATCCGGTCGTCAAGGAGATTTGCCAGTACTGGGAGGATCGGCTCAAGCGGTTGCCGGACGGCACTCTGGTCGCTCCGAATGGTTGGTCGCCGGAGCACGGTCCGCGCGAGGACGGCGTGATGCATGACCAGCAGCTGATCTGGGATCTGTTCGAGAACTACCTTGATCTTGCCGGGGCGCTCGGCGCCGATGCCGATTACCGGACGAGGATTGCCGATCTGCAGGCGCATCTGGCTCCCAACCGGATCGGCCGATGGGGCCAGCTCCAGGAATGGCAGGCGGACCGGGACGAGCCGGACAACACCCACCGTCACACGTCGCATCTGTTCGCCGTCTATCCCGGCCGGCAGATCAGCCCTGCGCGGACGCCGGACTTTGCCCGGGCGGCGGCGGTCTCGCTCAAGGCGCGGAGCAACGATCGCGGCGACAAACCGTTCGGGGTGGAGACGACTGTCGGCGACAGCCGGCGCTCGTGGACCTGGCCCTGGCGGGCCGCGGTGTGGGCGAGGCTGGGGGAGGGCGAGCGGGCGGGGATCATGGTGCGCGGACTGCTCACCTACAACACCCTCGGCAATCTCTTCTGCAACCATCCGCCGTTCCAGATGGACGGGAACTTCGGCCTTACTGGCGCCATGGCCGAGATGCTGCTCCAGTCCCATGCCGGGGAGATCGCGGTGATTCCGGCGATTCCCAAGGGCTGGGCGGCGGGCGGCTCTTTCAAGGGGCTCAAGGCCCGCGGCAACTTCACGGTCGACGCCGCCTGGAAAGACGGCAAGGTCCTCGAGGTCAGCATCCGTTCGACATCCCCGCGAGCGGTCAAGGTCCGCGTCAACGGCGAAGTCCGCACGATCGAAGCGGGCCGGGAATAGCAGTCCGGAAGAGTGGCGGTCCCGCTGCTGCTGAGACCGTCGGCGGTGGCGCGCTGGGGATCGCGGGCGCGTGTTCCGACCGCACCGGCGCACTCCTGACCCTCGGGTCGTCGCACCCCGGATCCGGGTCCCTCTACACTCTTGCAGATAGGCAGTGAAGATGCTGGAGCGTAGAAACAACGGCTTTGTCGAGAGCACGCTCGCGCTCGGCCCGCAGACACCCCCGGTGATCCTGGTCGACGACCCGGCTTTCGGGATCAAGTCCGGCCGGTTTGGATTCGACGTCACGGCTGCCCCGGGCGAGCTCGTGGTCATTGAGGGTTCGATGGATTTCCTGGCCTGGGTGCCTCTTCAAACCAGCACGGCGGGGACTGAGCCCGTGCATTTCAGCGATCCTGACACCGGGGCGGTTGGATGGCGTTTCTACCACGCCCGAGTGGGGCCATGAGCGGCGGGCGTGTCGTCCCGTTATTCATCACCGAGGACATGAAGCTGACGGAGGAAGTCCCCGGCGCCTGAGTCCCGCCTTTTCGTAGACGGCGTCGATCACCTGCAGGTTGGCGATCGCGTCCGCGGCGTTGGTCATGATGCCGCCCCCGGTCCGGAGCGCCTCGACGAAGGCCTGCAATTGGTAGGTGAAAGTCGACTCCCGAGGCATGGGTTCCCTGCGAACCGAGGAACCCCGGCGCACCGTCAGCCGGTGGTACAGGTGGGGGTGGAAGGGGCCGCTGACCCGCAGTTCGCCCTCGGTACCCTGAACCGCCGCCCGGGAGCGGAGGGGAACCAGCGAGAACAGGGAACAGACCATGCGCCCCGTGCGGCCGCCGGGGAACGCGAATTCGGCATCCATGAACCGATCGACCTGCGGCGACGAAAGCCGCGCGCGGGCGCGGACCACGGCAGGCTCCGCGCCGCTCAGGTAGCGGAGGAGGTTGATGGTGTAACAGCCAAGGTCCATGGTCGCTCCGCCGCCGAGGTCATAGCGGTAGCGGATATTGCCCGGGAAAATGACGGGGACGCAGAAATGCGCTTCGAGGTGGCGGATGGTCCCCAGTTCGCCGGAATCGACGATGGCCTTGAGGCGGGAGGCGAGCGGGTGGTAGCGGTAGTGGAAGGCCTCGGCCAGCGTGCGGCCGGTGCGGGCGGCAACGGCGGCCATGCGCCTGGCTTCATCGGCGTTCGAAGCCAGGGGCTTTTCGCAGAGCACGTGCTTGCCGGCCTCGAGCGCCCGGGTCGACCATTCCGCGTGCAGGCTGTTGGGCAGAGGGATGTACACGGCATCCAGGTCGGGGTCCTGGATCAGGCCCTGGTAGGTGTCGTGAACCCGGGGGATGCCGTGGCGTTGGGCAAAAGCCCGGGCCCGGGCCGGATCACGGGCGGCGACCGCAAGCACCTGCACTCCGGGCAGTTTCTGCGCGGGCCGGATGAGGGCCGGGGGCGCGATGCGGGCAGCGCCCAGCAGACCGATTCGCACTTCCGTGTTCACGTTCATTTTTGGGACCCACCGCGGGCGCGCCGGATCGGTTGTCATTGTCCGCCCAGGCCCCGGGGCTCTCGCAAGGGAGGATAGGGGTCTTGGCGAGGGATACACGAGGAAACGTCAAGGGCGCTGCGCGAGACCTGCGAGACTGCTGACCGACTGGGGGCTCCTGCTTGTGAAGGTCCCGTAGAAGCAGAAATCGGTGCGTCGGTAGTCGGCAAGTGGTAAGCGTTGGCAGGCTGAGAGGTTGTGTGCTCTTGTCCCTTGGCGCTTGCCCCCTTCCACCTGCCGCGGTCACCGCCCGCGGCTACCGCCGCACCGGCGCACCGGCTTGAGGGGCCTTGCATTGACTTCGCGGGGGAGAGCGCCTATTCGGGAGGCATGACATCCCTGGCACGACGGATCCGGTGTGGGGCGGGCTTGCTGGCGGTGGTGTGGGTGGGCGGCGCGCTGGCCGCAACGCCGGCGATCCACCCTTTTGTGGCGGCGAAGCCGGTCTGGCCTGAAGGCCGCGAGAAGGAGAAGAACTTATGGGTTGGGTTCCGGGCCGGTTTCACGGTACCGGCCGATCGCAAGGTTCACCTGCGAGCGACCGGGTCGACGTTGTACCGCGTGTTTCTCAATGGCGAGTTTCTCGGGCATGGTCCGGCGCGGGGCCCGCACGGGTTTTATCGGGTGGACGAATGGGACATGACGCCGCGTCTGCATCCGGGGCTCAACGTGGTGGCGTTCGAGGTGGCGGGCTACAACGCGAACAGCTACTACGTGTTGGATCAGCCGTCGTTTCTCCAGGCGGAGGTCGAGGCTGGGGGCGAGGTGCTGGCGGCCACCGGGGTGGCGGGGCGGTCCTTCGAGGCGGCGGTGTTGCCGGAGCGGGTGCAGAAGGTGCAGCGCTATAGTTTTCAGCGGCCGTTCTCGGAAGTCTACCGGTTCACGGCCGGCCACGATCGCTGGCGTGCGGATCTCACCTCGGCCCTGGCGACGGCGGTGTGCGCGGTTCAAGCCCCGAAAGGGCTGCTGGGGCGCGGCGTGGCGTTTGCGGACTTCACCGTGCGGCAGCCCTCGTGGTGCGTTTCTCGGGGCGACCTCGAGACGGGCGTGAAGGTGGATCAGCCGTGGAAGGACCGCTCGCTGACGGGGGTGGGGCCGAAGCTGGGCGGGTATCCGGAAAGCGAGCTCGCGACGATTCCCTCGATGGAACTGCAGACCATTCGAAACAGCAGTCGGAGGGCCGTGGACGCTCCGTGGGTTGCGGGCCGGTCCTTTCCGCTGAAGGCGGGTGGGTACGAGATTGTGGACTTCGGATGCAACCTCACCGGATTCGTTGGGGCGACGATTCACTGCCGGAGCCGGGCCCGGCTGTTTCTGACCTTTGACGAGATCCTGGTCGGGGGCGACGTCGATTTCAAGCGGCTCGGGTGCGTCAACATCATCGCGTGCGACTTGGGGCCGGGGAGGCACGAGATCGAGTCCTTCGAGCCTTACACGCTGCGGTACCTGAAGCTGATGGCGCTCGAGGGGGAATGCGAGGTCGAGCGTTTGTGGCTGCGGGAGTATGCGGACAGCAGCAGCGCGTCGGCGCAATTTGCGGCGAGCGATGAGCGTTTCAACCGGCTGTTTGCCGCGGGGCGCGAGACGTTCCGGCAAAATGCGATCGACGTGTTCATGGACTGTCCCTCACGCGAGCGGGCCGGGTGGCTTTGCGACAGCTTCTTCACGGCGCGCACGGCGTTCGACCTGTGCGGGGAGACGCGGATCGAGCGCAATTTCCTCGAGAACTATCTGCTTGCGGAGCGGTTCGAGCACCTGCCGGAGGGGATGTTGCCGATGTGCTATCCGGCGGACCACAACGACGGGGTGTTCATTCCCAACTGGTCGCTCTGGTTTGTGGTCGAGCTCGAGGAGTATCTGGCCCGGAGCGGGGATCGCGAGCTGGTGGCGGCGCTCGAACCGCGGGTGCTGCGCCTGTTCGATTACTTCAGGAAGTTCCGCAACGCTGACGGTCTGCTTGAGAAGCTCGAGAGCTGGGTGTTCGTCGAGTGGTCCAAGGCCAACGAGTTTGTGCAGGAGGTCAATTACCCGTCGAACATGCTGTTTGCGCGGGCGCTGGCGGCGGCGGGCCGGCTCTATGGGCGGCCGGATCTGACCGAGGACGCCGGGCGGATTCGCGAGGTGATCCGGCAGCAGTCCTTCGACGGCGAGTTTTTCGTGGACAACGCGAACCGGAGCGGCAGCGCGCTGAAGGCGACGCGCAACCGGTCGGAGGTCTGCCAGTACTTCGCCTTCTTCTTCGATGTGGCGACGCCGGAGACGCACCCCAAGCTCTGGCAGGTGTTGACCCGGGAGTTCGGCCCGCAACGGAAGCAGACGCGGGCCCATCCCGGGGTGCACCCGGCGAACGCCTTTGTCGGCAACGTGCTGCGGCTGGAGTTGCTTTCCCGGTATGGACTCTGCCAGCAGCTGCTGGACGAGTCGCTGGCCTACCAGCTTTACATGGTCGAACAGACCGGGACGCTCTGGGAGAATGACGGCGCGTACGCGAGCTGCAACCACGGGTTTGCCTCGCACGGCGGCGTGCACTTGCTGTATCGGGACGTGCTGGGGCTGCACCGCGTGGATCCGGTCAACCGGTTGGTGCGGGTCCGGTTCACCGACTTGAAGCTGGACTGGTGCGAAGGCTGGGTGCCGACGCCGGACGGGCCGGTGTCCCTGCGGTGGCGCAAGGCGGGCGGCGCCTTGCGGTACCATGTGGTGGCGCCCGCAGGGTACACGATCGAGGTGGACAACCGGAGCGGGCTCGACGGCGTCCGGCAGCCATAGCGAGGCGCACCTCAGACCCAGTGGAGTCCTCAGACTCAGGAAGACCCTGCTGTGCTTGCCCACCGTCTCTTCCGCGCCTCGCTAATGTAGAGTCCTCGACGGAAGGAGGGAAGGCCTGTAACAGCAGGGACCCAACTTGACCTGTTGACCCCATGCTTGACAAGTCGAGGACTCTAGCCGAGGTCTTGAAGCAGCAGGCGGGTGCTGATGCGGGCGGACTCGAAGATGACCGGCAATCCGCTGCCGGGGTGGGTGCCGCCGCCGACGAGGTACATGCGGTCGAACTCCTCGAAGCGGTTGCGGGGTCGGAGATGGAGCATCTGGGAGAAGCTGTGGGCGAGGTTGAACGTGGCGCCGCGGAAGACATCCACCTGCTGCTCCCAATCCGCCGGGGTGATGATGCGTTCGAAGCGGATCCGGCGTTCGATATCGGTCAGGCCCAGCTTCGCGAGCTGCCGGATGGCCACCTCGCGATAGCGGGTCCGTTCCCGGCTCCAGTCGACGTTCGGGTGCTGATGCGTCACGGGGAGGAGGACGTAAAGGGCGCTGTGGTCCGGCGGGGCGAGGGTGGCGTCCGTGCGCACGGGGTTTTCGACATAGAACGAGGGGTCTTCGGACAAGACGTGCCGGCGTTCGATGTCCTCGAGGTTCCGGCGGTAATCGGCGGCGACGTAGATATTATGGTGGGCGAGGGAATCGAAGCGTCCTTCGACGCCGAGGTAGAGCATGAAGGTCGAGCAGGAGTAGCTCTTTCGGGCGAGGGTGGCGTCGTCCCAGCGGCGGCGGAGGGCGTTGGGCACGAGGCGGGACATGGCGTGGGCGAAGTCGGCGTTCACGACCACGGCATCCGCACCAAGGTCGCCTTGGGCGGTCCGGACTCCGACGGCGCGCCGGCGATCGAACAGGATTTCCTCGACCGGCGTCTCGAGGCGCAGGGTCACGCCGAGGTTCTGGGCGATGCGCGCCATGCCGCGGGTGAGGGCGTTGCAGCCGCCGGTGGGATGCCAGATCCCGTGTTCGTATTCGAGAAAGGAGAGGATCGAGAAGAGGCTCGGACAGCGGAAGGGGGACATGCCGAGGTACTTGGACTGGAAGGTGAACGCCAGTTGCAGGCGGGGGTCCTTGAAGTAGCTCGCGAGTTCCGCGTGGAGCGACGTCCACGGCTTGAGGTAGGGGAGCACGGCGAGCAACCGGGCGCTCATGAGACTGGTCCAGCTCGGGAACGGCGTCTGCAGGCAGGGGGCGAACTTCTCGAGTTTGACCCGGTTATCGGTCATGAACTGCCGGAACCGGGGGGCGTCCGGCGGCGAGAGCTTGGCGATTTCGGCCACCATGCGCTCGACATCGGGCGTCGCGTTCAACTCGCCGCCCGCTCCGAAGACCAGTCGGTATTGCGGATCGAGCTTGGTCATCGGGATTTCCCGGAAGAGATCGAGGCCGACCTCCTGGAAGATCTCCTGCAAGATCTGGGGGTAGAGGAAGAACGTGGGGCCGAGATCGAACCGGTAGCCATTCCCCTCGATGGCCGAGGTGCGGCCACCGACGCGCGGTTGTTTCTCGACCACGGTGACCTCGAGACCGGCCTTGGCCAACAGGAGGGCGGCGGCCAGGCCACCCGGGCCGGCACCGACGATGACGACGCGTCTTGGCATGTCCCCTTCATAAGGCGAGTGGGGAACATTCGCAAGCCGACACTGCAACGCCGGCTTGCGGAGCGGGGGGCGGGAGGGCATTGTGGGAGCCAATGCAATTCCCGAAGGCGCGAACGCGGCCGGAATCGAATCCCGGAGCGTTCTTCCGTGGTCCGGGGCGGTGTCGGGGGCGAACCGGGAACGCAAAGCGCAGGCAGGCATGAGCACGAAGCGAATCATTGTGATTGGCGCCGGGTTGGGCGGCCTATCGGCGGCCATCTCGCTGGCGCAGGCGGGGTACGCGGTCGAGGTGTTCGAGAAGAACCGGCGGATCGGGGGCAAGCTCAACGTGCTGCAGGAGGGGGGCTACAGCTTTGATCTGGGCCCGTCGATCCTCACCCTGCCGCACTTGTTCGAGCGGCTTTTCGAGCGCTCCGGCAAGCGGATGCGGGACTACGTTTCGATACGGCCCCTGCGGCCGCACTGGCGCAATTTCTTTGAGGACGGCACGGTGGTGGACCTGTATCCGGAGCCGGACCGGATGGCGGCCGAAGCGCGCAAGGTCGGGGAGGACCCGGAGGCGGTGCGGCGTTTTCTCGAGTATGCCGGGGGGCTCTACGACCTGGTGACCGCCGGTTATTTCGAGCAGGGGTTGGACACCGCGGGCGAGTTCAGGCGGTTTTACGGGCTTGGGCAATTCCCGAAGTTCGACCTGTTCCGGACCATGCACGGCGGGGCGAAGCGGTATCTGAAGACCCGGGCGATGCAGGACATTTTTGATTACTTCATCAAGTATGTCGGGTCCTCGGCCTACCACGCTCCGGCGTTCATGAACTGCCTGCCGACGATCCAGTTCCGGCACGACCTGTGGTATGTGGACGGCGGTTTGTATCATCTGGCGATTGCCCTGGGTCGGCTCATGGAGGAGCTGGGCGTCGCGGTGCACCTCGATTGCGAGGTCACGGAGATCCGGAAGGAAGCCGGGCGGGTGGCCGGCGTGGTCACCCGCGACGGCGGGGTGCATGCTGCGGACATCCTCGTCTCGAACATGGAGGTGGTGCCGGCCTACGAACGGCTTTTGCGCGAGGACGCGTCGTTTCTGCGGTCGCTGTCGCGGTTCGAGCCCGCCTGTTCGGGGCTGGTGCTCGAGCTGGGCCTGGACTGCCAGTACCCGCAGTTGGCGCATCACAACTTCCTGTTCTCGGGGGACCAGCGCCGGCATTTTCACACCGTCTTTCGCAAGCGGGAGCTGCCGCCCGACCCGACCCTCTACCTGGTGGCCGCCTCGCGGACGGACCCGACGGTTGCGCCGGCGGGTTGTGACTGCCTGAAGGTCCTGCCGCACATCCCGTACATCGATGACGAGCATCCGCTGACGCGGGAGGACTATCTCGAGTTCAAGGAGCGGGTGATGGACAAGCTCGAGCGGATGGGGCTGAAGGCGCTGCGGCGGCACGTGGTGTTCGAGCATTGCTGGACGCCGCTCGATATCCGGGAGCAGTACTACTCGAACCGCGGGGCGATCTATGGCGTGGTCTGCGACCGGTTCAAGAACCTCGCCTTCAAGGCGCCGAAGCAGAGCACGAAGTACCCGAACCTCTTCTTCGTGGGCGGTTCGGTGAACCCCGGGGGCGGCATGCCGATGGTGGTCTTGTGCGGGCAGAACGTGGCCCGGAAGATCGTCGCGTGGGACCGGTGTTGATCGCCGGTTGACCGGGTCTGTAACCTTTGGGTTGCAGGCGGCTCGGCAGTGTGTGTGCCTTTCAGAAAGGCGCGCGACTTATTAGCCAGCAAGCTGAGCATGATTATGACACCGGACCCGTCCGAAACCGCATCCACCGTGAGCATTCCATTGATTGGCGAGACTGCGCCCGCGTTCAAGGCGCACACCACCCAGGGCCCCATCGAGTTCCCGAAGGATTATCAGGGGAAATGGGTGATTCTCTTCAGTCACCCGGCGGATTTCACGCCGGTATGCACGACGGAATTCATGACCTTTGCGGCGATGATGCCGGAGTTCAAGGCATTGAACTGCGAGCTGATCGGTCTTTCGATCGACAGCCATTACGCGCACATCGCGTGGCTGCGGACGATCAAGGAGAAGATCCGCTACAAGAACCTGGCCGACATCGAGGTGACGTTCCCGCTGATTTCGGACGTGAAGATGGAGGTGGCGAAGGCCTACGGGATGGTGCAACCCGGCGCCAGCAGCACGGAAGCCGTGCGGGCGGTGTTCATCATTGATCCCCAGGCCAGGATTCGCGCCGTGCTCTATTACCCCCTCTCGAACGGGCGGAACATTCCCGAGGTCAAGCGCCTGCTGATCGCCCTGCAGACGAGCGATCAACACGGCTGCGCCACGCCTGCCGACTGGCAGCCCGGCGACGACGTCATCGTCCCGCCGCCGGGTTCCTGCGGCACCGCGAAGGAGCGGGTCGAGAAGCCGGATGCGGGCGCCTACGCGCTGGATTGGTTCATGACATTCAAGAAGCTGCCCAAGGAGAAGCTCAACCTGCCGTCGATGGGGCCCTAGAGTCCTCGACTTGTGGAATATGTGGCAAACAGGTCAAGTTTGGCCCCTGCCGTTCCAAACCCGACCCCCGGCCTCCGAGGACTCTACATTAGCGAGGCGCAGGAGAGAGGGTTCGAAGAGGCAGTGATGCTTCATGGGATCGCTGTCTTGGATTGGTCTGAGGCAGCGCCTCGCTAGGGATCATGACCGGCGCGCTGACTCCCCGCTGGTCACGACCCTCGCGCGCGGTTCACGCGGGTTGCGGAGTCGAGGGTTGGCGGGCATCCCCGACATCCGCGGCGGGGGGCGGCGGGCGATCGTCGCGGCGGTTTCCTCCGAATGCCGCGTAGAGCACGGGCAGCAGCACCAGGGTGAGGAAGGTCGAGCTGAGGATGCCGCCGATGACCACGGTGGCGAGGGGGCGCTGGACCTCGGCGCCGGGGCCGGTGGCGAGGGCCATGGGCACGAAGCCCAGGCTGGCGACGAACGCGGTCATCAGGACCGGCCGCAGCCGGGCCATGGCGCCCTCGAAGGCGGCCTGGCGCAACGAGCGTCCTTGTTCGCGCAGCTCATTGAAGGTGCTGATCATGACGACGCCGTTGAGCACGGCCACGCCGCTGAGGGCGATGAAGCCGACCGCGGCGGTGATGGAGAAGGGCATGTCCCGGGCGTAGAGCGCCAGCACGCCGCCGGTGATCGCGAGCGGGACGCACGTGTAGATGAGGAACGCGTGCCGGAGGCTGCCGAACGCGACGAAGATGAGCAGGAAGATCAGGATGAGGGCGGCGGGGACGACGATGGCGAGCCGGAGGCGCGCTTCCTGGAGGTTCTTGAACTGGCCGCCGAACTCGTAGGTGTAGCCGTCAGGGAACGAAATCTGCTCCCGGATTCGGGCTTCGGCGTCCTGGACGAAGCCTTCGACGTCGCGGTCGCGGAGATTGACCATGAGGGCGACGCGACGGTGTCCTTCCTCGCGGACGATGGGATCGACGCTGGCGACGGTGCGGAACTCGGCCACCTTGTCGAGCGGGACGAGTCCGTGTTCGCCGACGCGGATGGGCAGGGCCCGGATCTCCTCGAGGCGTTCCCGGAGGCTGCCCGCGAGGCGGACGACGACGGCGTTCCGGCGGTTGCCCTGGTAGAGGAGGCCGACGGTTTGGCCGGCGAGCGCGGTGGCGATGGTGCGGTTGACATCGGCGGCGTGGAGGTTGTGGCGGCGCAGGGCCTCGCGATCGAGGAGGATCTCGAGCACGGGAGCGCGCCCCTGGGCTTCGAACTCGACCTCGCCCGCGCCCGGCACCTGGTCGAGGAGGACCTTGGCCCGGGCGGCCAACTGCTCGAGCACGTCGTAATCCGGGCCGGTGATTTTCACGGCCAGGTCCGAGCGGACGCCTTCGAGCAGCTCGTTGAAGCGCATCTCGATGGGTTGGGCGAAGAGGAAGGACTGGTCGGGGAGCTCCCGGGCGATCTCCTGTTCGAGGACCGCGGCCAGGGCCGACTTCGAGATGGGTTTGCCGTTGACCTTGCGCCATTGATCACGGGGCTTGTAGAAGATGTAGAGGTCGTTCTGGCTGGGCGGCATGGGGTCGGTGGCCACTTCGCTCGTGCCGAGCCGGCAGAAGACGCGGTCGACCTCGGGGATCTTGAGGAGGAGCTTCTCGGTCGCCTGTTCCATGGCGAGGGAGGCGTCGAGGTTCATGCTGTTCGTGCGGTAGACCATGACGGTGTGGGAGCCTTCGTCGAGTTTCGGGACGAACTCGGCGCCCAGGCCGAGGAAGGCGAGCACGGAGAGGGCGGTCCAGAGGACGGTACTGACCGCGATGAGCCAGGGCCGGGCGAGGACGAGGCGCAGGGAAGGAGCGTAGGCGCGCTTGAAGAGGCGCATCAGGACGTTGTCGTCCTCGCTGACCCGACCGCCGAGCAGCGTGGCGCAAAGGACGGGCATGAGGGTCAGCGCGAGCACGAGCGCTCCGCCGAGAGCCAGCATCACCGTGATCGCCATGGGATGGAACATTTTGCCTTCGATGCCGGTCAGGGCGAGGATGGGGACGTAGACCAGCGTGATGATCAGGACGCCGAAGAACATCGGGTTGGCGACCTGCCGGCTCGCGGCGCCGACGGCGTCAAGCCGCTCCGCCGGCGTGAGGGGCCGGCCCAGGGCCTTCTGGCGCTCGCCCAGGCGCCGGACGATGTTCTCGACCATGACCACCGCGCCGTCGATGATCAGGCCGAAGTCGACGGCGCCCAGGCTCATCAGGTTGCCGGAAACCCCCAGCCGGACCATGCCGGTCAGGGCGAACAGGAACGAGAGCGGGATGGCGGCGGAGACGATCAGCGCGGCGCGCCAGTTCCCCAGCATGAGGAGGAGGACGCCGATGACGAGGATGGCGCCCTCGAACAGGTTCTTCTTGACGGTGGCGACGGTGCGGTCGACGAGATCGGCCCGATCGTACTGGGTGCGGAGCTCGATGCCCGGGGGGAGGCGCGAGGCGATCTCGCGCAGGCGGGCGCCGAAGCGTTTGGCGACGATCCGGCTGTTCTCGCCCGCGAGCATCATGGCGGTGCCGAGGACCGTTTCCTCGCCGTTCTCGGTTGCGGCTCCGGTGCGGAAGCGGGAGCCGATGGCGACGTCGGCGACGTCGCGGACGAGGATTGGCTGGACGCCGGCGGCGAACTTGAGGGGCAGCCCGGCGATTTCCTCGGCATTGCGGACGCGGCCCACGGTGCGGACGGTGAGCTGGTTCACGCCGCTGTGGATCACGCCGCCGCCGGTGTTTTCGACGTTCTCGCCCACGACGCGGGCCAGCTCGTCGAACGTGAGCCCGGTGCGTTCGAGGTCGCGCGGGCGCGGGTGGATGAGGATCTGCTTTTCGTAGCCGCCGCTGGCGTTGATCTCGGCGATGCCGGGCGTCGTGCGCAGGAGGGGTTTGATGGTGAACTCGTGCAGCTCGCGCAGCTCGCGCAACTGATCAATGCGATCCGCGGGACGGTTCGTGGCCCCCTCGCGCCAGGCGACGGTGTAGTAGTAGATCTCGCCCAGGCCGGTGCTGATCGGGGCGAGCTTGGGGGTGAGGCCGGGCGGGAGCCGATCGGCCGCCGCCTGGAGACGCTCGGCCACGAGCTGGCGGGCCCGGTAGAGATCCGAGCCGTCGCGGAAGATCAGCGTGACCTGGGACAGTCCGAACTTGGTCAGCGACCGCATCTCCTCGACGCCCTGGATGCCGGCCAGCTCCATTTCGAGCGGGATGGTCACCGCCTGTTCGCTCTCCTCCGGGGCGAGGGCGGGCACTTCGGTGTTGACCTGGACCTGGGGGCTGGTGATGTCGGGCACGGCGTCGATCGGCAGATTGAGGGCCGACCAGAGCCCGAGGGCGAGGGAGACGGTCGCGACGAGCAGAAGGAAGGGGCGCTGGCGGAGCGACGCGTCGATGAGCCGGTGGAGCATGGTGCGTCCTCTTAGGGTGCGGTCAGGGGATCGAGCGGGCCGCCGGCGAGCACTTCGAGCTGGCGCCGGTGTTCGAGGGCCTGGTGACGGGCTTCGAGCAGGGCCTCGAGGGCGTCCAGGTACTTGAGCTGCATCTCGACGTACGTGGTGACGGGCACCGCGCCCAGGCGGAAATGCCGGTCTGCGAGCTCGGCAGCCTCGCGGAACCGGGCCGGCGCGTCAGCGCGCCAGTCGGCCATCTCCCGGAGCAGGGATTCGAGGGCGAGGGCATGTCCCGTCACCTGGCGTTCGATCTCGCGCTGCGCGGCCCGGAGGGCCGCCTCGGCCTGCTGTTCGCGGGCGAGTGCGGCATCGACACTGCCGCGGTTCTGGTGCCAGAGCGGGAGGGGGAGGCTGACGCCGACGCCGACGATGCGTTGTTCGTCATTGGCTTTTTCGGCGGCGTAGAACGGCGCGACGGTGACTTTCGGATAGCGTTCATTGCGGGCGAGGCTGACCTGGAATCCCTGCTGGACGAGCTCGGCCTGGCGCATGCGGAGCTCGAAGTTGTTGGTGGCCGACCTTTCGAGGAGGGTGGCGAGAGGCGGGGCGGCTGTGGGCAATCCGGGGTCGCCGGTCACCCGGAGCGGGGATCCAGCCGGCGCTCCGCGGAGCAGATTGAGCTCGAGGAGGGCGGATTGGAGATCGCGGGAGGCCTCGGCGCTCCGGCGCTGGAGGGTGATGGCGTTGGCCTCGATGATCCGCTGATCCAGCATGGGGGTGACACCGGCCGGTTCGCGCTGGACGAGCACTTCGAGGAGGGAGCGCAGCCGCCGCGCGACCTCGTCTGTGGCGTCGAGTCGCTGTTGGGCGGCGAGGGCTTCGTGGGCCCGGGCTCGGGCTCGGGCGGCCAGGGTGGCCTGGAAATGGGCGAGCCCGAGTTCGGCCAGCTCGACCTGCTGATTGGCGATGGCTTTGCGGAGGGCGATCCGGCCCGGGTACTCGAACGCTTGGGCCACGGAGACGGACCAGGCGACACCGTCGCCCAGGGTGCCGCCGCCCCGTTCCCAGACGCGCTTGCTGCCGAGGTCGGCGGAGAGCTCGGGGTTGTTCCATTGGGCTGCGGTGCGCCGGCCGGCCCGGGCGGCGGCGATCTCCGCGCGGTAGAAGTCCAGCTCGAGGTTCTTGCGGACCACCTCGTCCACGACGGCATTCACGGACATTGATGCCGGGGACGGGTTCGGGTCGGGAGGCGGGGCGTCTGCGGGACGGGCGCGTTGCAGGCCGAGCGTCAGGCAGGCGACGAGGCAGACGCGGAGGCGCCAGCGGGGCCGGGGCGTGTTCATGGGCGTTCGGGGGGGACTGGGGAATCGTGGTGTCCACCGTTGGTTCACGGGGAAATGCTAATCAGAATCGCGAGGAGAGGGAAAGACCTGTGTTCGGGCCCGGATCCTCGCCTCGCCTCGACCGTTCCAGGCCTGCCCTCCTTCCGTCGACGACTCCAGCACCCGCCCGCTCGCGGTCGGGCCACCCCGGAGCCGACACCGCACGCGCTGTTCAAGGCGAGAAACCACCGGGAACCGACGGCGCCCGTCCGTGCCACAGGCGTTAGGCGAGGCTCCAGGTCCCTCTACACTTTTGCAGATAGGCAGCGCACGGGAGAGTGGCGCAGGATGTAGGGGTTCAGATGATGAAGACCAAGATCCCTCACATCGAAATTGCGCGTCCTGCCGCGTTCGCAGGGTCGGTTCCCCGCACATGGTGCCAAGCGGTCGCTTTTGTCGTCGCGTTCTCGTGGGCTCTTTGTGCCCAGGACACGGCGACCCAGTGGCTGCGGCAGTGTGGTCTCGGGTCCCTTGAGGGCGGGGCCTACTCGAAGGATGGGCAGTTCGTGGTGACCGCCGGGAGCCGAGGGGCTCACCTGTGGCGGGCGGCGGATGGCGAACTCCTCCGGACCTTCGCCGCGCAGGACCGTCCGATCGACGCCATTGCCATCTCTCCGGACGCGACGTTGGTGGTGACCGGGAGTGGCGATTGGAGCGGCAAGGACAAGACGGCCAAGCTGTGGCAGGTGCAGGATGGGAGTCTGGTGCGGACCTTCACGGGCCATTCGGGGATGGTGCTTTCCGTGGCGTTCTCGGCGGACGGAGCACGGCTCCTCACCGGAAGCGGAATCGGGAGCAACACGGCCCGGGAGTGGCAGGTGGGCGATGGCGCTCTGAGGAGCACGCTGCCGGGCGACACGGGTCCGACGCAGGGGTGCGGCATGGCGTTTGTGGATTTCTCGCCGGACAGAAGCCTCGGACTGGTCGGCAGCCGGGATGGTTCGGTGAACCTGTGGCGGTTGAGTGACGCCACTCTGGTGCAGCGATTCGCTGGCCACTCCGATCAGGTATGGGCCCTGGCCTACTCCCCGGATGGCAGTTCCATCGCTACGGCGCATGTTAACGGAGCCGTCCGGCTATGGCGGGCGAGCGATGGGCGATGGTTGCGCGACTGTGCCGGCCACAAGAATGCCGCGCAGGCGATTGCGTTCTCGCCCGATGGCACCATACTGGTCTCTGGGGACTGCTCCAGCATCAAACTCTGGCGGGTGAGTGATGCAAGCCTGCTGCGCACTCTGGAGGGTGGTGCCTACTCCATGGCTGTATCCCCGGATGGAAGATACCTGGTCAGTGCTTACATGAGCGTCAACCTCTGGGACATCGGTGATGGAAGTCTTGTGCGCAGCACATGGCCGATGGGAGGGAGCGCAAGCGCCGTGGCGTTCTCGCCGGACGGCACATTGGCGCTGGTTGGATTGACTGGGGGAAGTGCCATGCTGTGGCGGATCGGCAACGGCGATTGGGCTGGAGCGTTTGCTGCCGGAGGATCTGTTCTCTCGGTCGCGTTCTCGCCGGACGGCACGCAGGCCATTACCGGCAGTGACAACAACCTCGCGAAAGTATGGCGGGTCAGTGACCGCAGCTTGGTCCATACCCTGACCGGCCATGCCGGACGGGTGGCAGCGGTGGCTTTTTCGCCGGACGGCAGCTTGGTTCTCACCGGTGCGGGCGCCAACTACGGTGGAGACTACACCGCGAAGGTGTGGCGAGTCAGCGACGGAAGTCTGTTGCGGACGCTGGCAGGCCACAGCGACGGGCTGTTCTCGGCTGGGTTTTCTCCCGACGGCGCCGTGGCAGCGACCGGCAGCCGGGATGGAGCCGTGTTGCTCTGGGACGTCTCAGATCTTGTTCCCAAGCCGCCGCCCAGCCTGGCCGTCGAAATCGTGGAGCGTAAAGTCAGGGTCAGTTGGACAGGGGGGGGAGTGCTTCAATCCGCCGAGGCTCTTGGAGTTCAGTTCACACCCATCGAAGGGGTTTCGAGCCCCTATGTCACAGAGGCGGTACAAAAGAGGTTCTTTCGCGTCGTGCGTTAGTTCGACGGGGCCGAGTGACGGCATGTCTTCTCTCTTCCTATGAACATGATCTCCTCCTGCCGGGTGGCCTTTGGGATGGTGCTCGCGATGGGCGGTGTCCTTGCAGGTCCCGTTGGGATCGACCGCAGCGGCGGTCTGGCGGCACCGACGCCGTACGGTCCGCAGCGCGGCGACAGCGCTTCGAGTGCCCGACGTCATGCCTACTCCCCCTTCGACAACCGGAGCGCTCCGCCTCGGTACCAGCCGCGCCCCGGTTGGGACTACCTCGAGGGCCATCTGGTGATCAAGGTGACGCCGGCCGTCAACGTCGTCGCGCGCGCCCCGGTGCGCCTCGACGCGGCTCTGCCGGGCGGGAGTGTCCGGTTGACGGGTGACGCCAGCCTGGATGAGAAGCTGGCCGGGCTGGGGATCAGGGCGCTCGAACCGGTTTTTCCGGGCACGAAGTCGCCAGTTCGGCTGCAGTCGGCCGCGACAGGGCTGGCGGCGCCCGATTTGAGCCGGTGGTATCGGGCGGTGTCGACGAGTGCCGTTGAGGCGGTGATCGAAGCTCTGCGCGGGGCTGAGGGGATCGAGGTGGTTGAGCCCGACTATTTGCGGAGGCTGGTGGGGGAGGCAGGGCCGGTGTCGGGCGTGGGGGGGACGGGAATGGTCGCGGGGGCGGGGCGGACCCGTGCCGTCGGGCTGCACAGCATCCCGGGGCCGGGGACGGATCCGCTCTATGGCCAACAGTGGCATCTTGGGGCGGCACAAGTCCCGGCCGCCTGGGCCTATTTGCAGAGCCAGGGAGGGTCTCCGGGGGGTAACCGGGACATCGTGGTGGCGGTCATCGACACCGGGGTCGACTACAACCACCCGGACCTGGCGGCGAGCATGTGGGTCAACAGCGGCGAGATCCCTGCGAACGGCGTCGACGATGACGGGAATGGTTTTGTGGACGACGTCCACGGCTGCGCGGTCGTGTCCAGCGCCAGTTCGCATTCGGGCAATCCGATGGACGATCACGGTCACGGCACGCACGTGGCCGGCATCATTGCCGCACAAGCCGGCAACGGCGAGGGCGGCGTCGGCGTCGCGTACAACGTTCAGGTGATGGCCATCAAAGCGGCGCAATACTCGGGGGTCCTGGCCAGCTCGGACATTGCGGAGGCGATCCAGTATGCGGTGGCTCAAGGGGCGGACATCATCAACATGTCGTTCGGCGGGTACGCGTCGTCGCCGGTCGAAGAAGAGGCGTTGGCGGTGGCGTTTGGCCAGGCGGTCCTGGTGGCGGCGGCGGGCAATGACGCCGCCCCGAACGAGCCGTGTGCGAGCACCACGCCGCCGCGGCCGATGTATCCTGCCGCGCACGATTGGGTCTTGGGAGTGATGGCGCGGACTCAGAACCCGAGTGCTCGCGGGGACAGTCTGGCGTACTTCTCGAATTTCGACGGGGTTTCGAACACGACATTGGAGTATGAGCTGATGGCGCCGGGCGTGGACATCTGGAGCACGCTGCCGGGCGGTCAGTATGCGTCGTGGGATGGCACGTCGATGGCGGCGCCGGTGGTCTCCGGGATTGCTGCGCTGGCGCGCACGTTGTGGAGTGACAAGGACCAGTACTCGTCGCGGTTCATCATGGGGCAGATCGCCACGACGGGGCCTGCGCTCCAGGGGCGGTCGTCACCGGACGGAACGCCGGTGGCCTTCTATGAAGCGGCGGATGCGCTGGCCGCCCTGACCACGGTGCCCGAGCCCGACTTGGTCCACCTCGAGCACTGGCTTTTCGACACCGCGCTGCAATCGCCGTACAACGACAAGGACGGGATTGCCGACGCGAACGAGACGATCGACCTGGCCATCGTGATCCGGAATCGATGGGGCAAGGCGGACTCGGTCCAGGCCCGGCTCGAGGCCCGGGCCGAGGGCGCGGTGCAAGCGGACCCGTATGTCGGTTGGGTGACGGACACCGTGGACTATGGCGCGGTGGGCGCGTTCAGTTCCGACGACAACGGGTTGATCTACGATGCCCAGCAGGCGATCACGGGCGTCGAGCATCCCTTTCGTTTCACGATCGCGGCCGATTGCCCGAACGATCACGTGATCCCCTTCAAACTGACCCTCACCGCCCGCAACGGATTGGATCCCGGGGATCCGACCCTGTACACGTTCACCTCGCGGTTCTCGATGATGGTCCAGCGGGGACGCGAGTTGCCCCGGATCATCTCCGAGGACATGACGCTGACCCAGGACTACTACTGGCTCGTGCCGGACCGGACGCTGATCGAGTCGGGGGTGACGGTGACGATTGCGGCGGGGACCCAGGTGCAATTCTGGAGCGGCGGCCCGGGGAGCCCGTACTATCCCAATCCCAACGCGCTGATCCAGGTCGAGGGCACGCTTGACGTGCAGGGCACGCTCGAGGAACCGGTCGAGCTGTTCAACTGCAGTCTCCTGCCGAAGGCCGTGGTGAACGTGACGGTCCCCGGCAGTCCGGGCTGGGTGTCGCTCCGCTACGCCCGGGTGCGGAACCCGTACATCCATGCGGGGAGCGTTGACCACTGCTACTTCACCCAACAGAGCACGCGCTACGGCGAGCGGCCGGATTCCGTCGGCGCCGGGATACCGACGTCCGCGTCGAATTCGATCTACAGCAAGATCAGCGGCGACTTTCAGTTGGGGGTGATGTCGCCGACGGTTGTGGGTAACCTGTACGACGGGTGCAAGGTCTACCTCGACAGCCGGATCAAGGTGGGTCAGGGGAACGTGTTCCTGAACTCGGTATCCGGCTCCGCGGTCTATAGTGTCGGCTTCAGCCTGAATCGCCACACGCACGTGCTCAGCGTGTTCCCGACCAACGTGGTCGGCGGGCCCACCGGCCAGAAGACGTACTTCTGCATTGCCAGCTCCTCGACCTTCGAGGCGGCGGAGGCGTTTGCGCAGCGCTTCGGCGGGCACCTGGTGACGGTCAACGATGCCGCCGAGCAGGCCTTTCTCAACGGCTATCGGCAGTACGCGACTGCGGCGACCTTTGCCCGGTTGTATCCGGAGCTGACCCAGATTCCGGCCGCGGACGCCGGCACGCCCGTTCCTTTCAACGCGTGGACGGAGTTTGGGGACCGTTTCATGTTGGGGCTGACGACGGCGGGCGGGCCTGGCGACTATGCGTGGGCGAGCGGCGAACCGATCGAGTATACGGCATGGGAATCGGGCCAACCCGGGACGGGCGCGCCCTACGTGGCCATGGCCAATGCCAACGGGCTTTGGAGCATTGCGGGTCCGAGAACGGGGCCGTGGGTGGCGGAGGTTCCCGGGGTGTGGTCCCAGGCACAGATCGATGCGGTTCGCCGGGACTACCTCGAGCGGGGGTCGTTCAACACGTTCAAGAACAACGCGCTCCTCAACCCCTGGTGGGACGCCAACCTGACGCATTGGCTGCGGCCTCATTCCTCGGGAAGCCGGGCGGAGTGGATGTATTTGACCGACAATTTTTGGGGGACGACGTCGACCACGCTCATCGATGCCGCCATCTACGACTACCACGATGACTTCAACTGGTCGCGTTACCTCTACCAGCCGGTCCTGACGAACGCGCCGGTCGAGTGCTACCCCTTCGTTGCGGGCATCACGCTGTCGAGCGAGGGATCTCCCGACACCTGGGAGGTGGGCGCGGGGGACGTGACCTTCACTGTGACCTTCAACCGGGATATGGACGTCGGGGTGCCACCGGAGGTTTCCTTCGGGCCGGCGGCGCCGGTGACCGACTATCGGGTCCATCCGATCGACGGCGGCTGGCAGAGCCCGCGCACGTGGACCGGGACGTTCACCATCACGCCCACCACGGGGGACGGGTACCAGTTCATCCGGGTGGCGGGAGCGGTTGCCGCCGATGATCCGTGGCTGGTCACGGGGGACGACGCGGGGCGTTTCCGGTTCGAGATCGTCACGTCTGGGACGGAATCCATGAATCTCCAGGCCACCGCCGGCGAGGCCCGGGTCGACCTGGCCTGGATGCAGGACGACTTCGATCTCCTGGCGGGATACAATGTTTACCGATCGACCAACGGGACGAACGGGTTCACCCGGATCAATCCGAAGCTCATTCCGCCGGGCGAGAGGGCGTTTCGTGACACCGCCGTGCTTCCGGGCAAGCCCTATTGGTACGCGTTCACGGTGGTCAAGACGGACATGACGGAGTCCGCATTCTCGAACGTCGCCCAGGGCATCCCGGTGGACACGATTCCACCGGTGATCGTCCATGGTCCCGTGACTCGGGCGTCCGCGGGTCTGGCGCTGAGTTTGTTCGCGGATGTGACGGACAACGTCGCGGTGCGGGGGGTGACGCTGTATTTCCGGACGACGGGAGGCCCCGGGGGGTACCAGGAGCGATCGATGACGCCGGGCGCGGCCAACCGTTACGCTGCGACGCTGGAGGGATCGCTCGTGAGTGCGCCGGGCCTCGAGTATTACATCAGCGCCACGGACGGTGTCAGCACCGTGCAGATGGGACGGCCGGAGCATCCCAACGCGGTCGTTGTGGCGGACAGCCCGGTGGTGACCACCGTGAGCCCGACGCAGGGACCGGCCCTGGGAGGAACTCCCCTCACCATCGTCGGCGCCAACTTCAAGCCGGGTCTTGCCGTCACCCTGGGCGGACTGGCTGCAGCGCAGGTGGTCCGGGTGGATTCCAGTCATGTGACGTGTCTGACGCCCGCTCATTTCCCTGCCGCCGCGGACGTTCGGGTGACGAATCCCGACGGCGCGAGCGGGGTGTTGCTGCGGGGGTTCACCTTCGAGAGCGACATCGTCTCGCTGAGCCTGCCGGCCACGGGCGGTGCGGCGCATGATGTTGTGCTGGTGCCGATTCGTGTGGCCAATGTCCGGGGTTTGGCGGCGGCGGATGTCACGGTGGCGTTCAACGCCAGCGTTCTGAAGGGTCTTGGCGTGCGGACGGGGAGCCTGACCCCGGGTTGGACGCTGGCGGTCAACACGAGCATCTCAGGCCAGATTCGCTTCTCGATGGCGGGCGGCGGCGGGACTGCGTCCGGGGAAGGGAGTCTCGCGATCCTCGAGTTCGAGGTGGTGGGGTCGACGGGTTTGAGCTCGACGCTGCAGATCGCCAGTCTGGCCCTCAACGACGGCGCTGTCGTCGTCGAGGCAGCGGACGGCTCCTTCGCGGTCGCACCCGCCCACCAAGTCGGCGGCAAGGTCCGCTATTGGAACGGGGGCGCGCCCGTCCCGGGTGTGGAGCTGAGCCTGGAGGGAGACCGCGTCTTTGCGGGGGTGACCGATGCGGGGGGGCTCTACACGGTGAGCGGAGCCCCGGTCGGCGCCTACACGCTCACGGCGGGCAAATCGGATGGCGTGGCGGGGATTACGGCGTTCGATGCGTCGCTGGTGCTGCGCCATGCCGCCGGCTTGAATCCCCTGGGGGGCGACGCGGCGCTGGCGGCCGACGTGGACAAGAGCGGCGGCGTGACGGCCATGGACGCCTTTTATATTCTGCAGGCGGCGGTGGGCTTGGTCGAGTTGCCGTTCCCCGGGTCGGGTCGGGTCTGGGATTTCACACCCAGGAGTCGGGTTTATCCCAGTCTCACGACCGACATGACCGGCCAGGATTTCGCGGCGGTCCTGCTCGGGGATGTGTCCGGCAACTGGCAGTCGGGAGGGGCGGGTTTGCCGGGCACCGCGAGCCACGACCGTGGTGGCGTCGGTTTGGCGAGCCCGCAGACGCCCGTGGTGCTCGCCGTCAAGCCGGTGGCGCGGAGTCATTCCGCGGGCAGTCGGCTCTGGGTGTTGGTCCATGCCGCGGAGCCGACGGTGTACAGCCTCGATCTGACCGTGACGCTGCCGTCGCCGGGCTCCGTCGTCAGTGCGGTCTGGGCCGGACCCATGGCGAAGACGCTGGCGTGGGCGAGCAACACGCGTCAGCCGGGTCGGGTCCGGTTGGCGCTGGCGGCCACGGTACCGATCGGGGGCATCGGCGGCTTGGTGGCGGTGGACCTGGCCGGAACCGAGGCCCAGCCCGCCGGCATCGAGGCGGCCGTTGTCAACGAAGGCATGGTGTCGGTCCAGATCGATCAGGCGTCGACGGCGTTCGAAGAGGATAGCGACGGCGATGGGCAGACCGACTGGGTCGAGGTCCGGGCCGGCATGGATCCCGGGAACCGGGATTCCTGTTTTGCCCTCATCGAGGCCAGGCCCGAGGCCGACAACGGCGTTGTGGTGACCTGGGCGTCCGCACCGGGAATTCGGTACCAACTCCAATCGAAGGCGGCGGTGAGCGACGAGGATTGGATCAACGTGGGGGATGAGACGCTCGCGGAAGGCGCGGCCACGTCGCAACGGGACTCACGCCAGCCCAGGCCCCAGCAGCGGGTCTATCGGGTGCTCCTCGTCGAATAGGCGAGCGGGTTCGCCCAAGCCCGGCAATTTCACAGAAGAACCGGTGCGGGGATTCTCGGGCTTTGGCAAGACCGCGCCCGGATGGAGCTACAGACAGAAGCCAGGTGAAAGGCCGATCCTTCCGGGCTTACAGTCTGTCGGCAAATCCAAAGCACCAGCTCGCCCAACGCCCGGCCCCTCGACGGCCCTCAGGGCAGGCCGTCCCGGCCAAGGCCCGCGGCGGCGGGGTCCTCCGGGGCTGGGCTCCCTGGAAAGCGGTGCCGCTTGGAGCGCGGCACCGCACTCCACGACGCTCTCGCGCGGGACGAAGGGCGGTCGGCGCGGACGCCAGTTTTTGGAGTGCGGCAGCCCCCTGCCGCTTTTGCTCAAGGGGTGGGTGGATTCGTGCCCGTGGCGACGGGGCGGTAGGTTCGGCATCGGCCCCTGAGGATGGCGTGGGCCAAGCGGCATCACTGACGGTGTAGAGGAGACAAGCGGGGGCGGCGTGCACAAGCTCCTGCAAATCGAGCCAGCGGCCCTCACAACGGCGGAAGATGCCAGTTTTCGTCTTGACGCGGGGGCTGCGGCATGTTTCTACAAGGAGAAACATTGTGGACCGGGTTGCGGACATCGCCAGGGTGCTCGCAGGACTGCGGAACGCGAAGACGGTGGAGCGGCTTCTCCGGGAGCTGTTGACGGAGCGCGAGGCGGAGCGGCTGTCGCTGCGGTGGGAGATCGTCCGGTCTCTTTCCGAGGGGAAGAGCCAGCGGGCGATTGCCCGGCAGTGGGGCGTGAGCCTCTGCAAGATCACGCGCGGGGCGCGGGAGCTGAAGCAGCGGGGATCCGTTCTGAAGCGAGTCTTTCAGCGTCCGGGGTCGCGGTCGCAAGGTGCATCCTAAGGAAACCAAACGCCATGCAGACACGAGTGGTACTGAACGAAGACGAGATGCCGCGGCAGTGGTACAATCTGGCAGCGGACCTGCCGTCGCCGGTGCAACCGCCGCTGGGGCCCGGGGGCAAGCCGATCACGCCGGAGATGCTGGCCCCGGTATTCCCGATGAACATCATCGAGCAGGAGGTGAGCACGCAGCGGTGGATCGACATTCCGGAGGAGGTTCTGGGGATTCTGGCGAAGTGGCGGCCGTCGCCGCTGCACCGGGCGCACGCGTTGGAGAAGGCACTCGGGACGCCGGCGGCGATCTACTACAAGAACGAGAGCGTCTCGCCGGCGGGAAGTCACAAGCCGAACACGGCGGTGGCGCAGGCGTGGTACAACAAGCAATTCGGGATCAAGCGGCTGACGACGGAGACGGGAGCGGGCCAGTGGGGGAGCGCGCTGGCGTTTTCGTGCGCGCTGCTGGGTCTCGAGTGCAAGGTGTACATGGTGCGGATCAGTTTTGACCAGAAGCCGTTCCGCAAGCTGATGATGGAGACCTGGGGAGCCACCTGCGTGGCGAGCCCGTCGTCCGAGACGAATGCCGGCCGGCATATTCTGGCCAGGTACCCGGGCACCCCCGGGTCGCTGGGCATTGCGATCAGCGAGGCGATCGAGGCGGCGGTCACGGATCCGACGGGGTCGACCCGGTACTCGCTGGGGAGCGTGCTGAACCATGTGATGCTGCACCAGACGATCATCGGGCTCGAGGCCAAGAAGCAGCTGGCCAAGATCGGGGTGAAGCAGGTCGACTGTGTGATTGGGTGTGCCGGCGGCGGCTCGAACTTCGCCGGGCTCTCCTTCCCGTTTGTGAACGACAAGATCCACGGCGCCGCCATCGACGTGATCCCGGTCGAGCCGACCTCGTGTCCGACGATGACGCGGGGTCCGTTTGTGTACGACCACGGGGACACGGCGAAGATGACGCCGCTGCTGGCGATGCATTCACTCGGGCATGATTTTATTCCGCCGCCGATTCACGCGGGCGGTCTTCGCTATCACGGGATGGCGCCGCTGGTCAGCCAGGCGATCGTCGAGGGGCTGTTGACGCCGCGCGCCATTGACCAGATCGAGTGCTACGAGGCGGCCGTGTTGTTTGCGCGGACCGAAGGCATCATCCCCGCACCGGAAACGAGCCACGCGATCGCCGCCGCGATCCAGGAGGCGAAGAAGGCCAAGGAGGAGGGGAAAGCGAAGGTCATCCTCTTCGGGTTCTCCGGTCATGGTCTGATGGACCTCACCGGGTACGACCGGTACTTCCAAGGGAAACTCACGAACTACGTGCTGCCCGAGAGCGAGATGGGGAGCGCCATCCTCGAGCTCAACGGTCTGCCGCGGCCACCGGTCGTCAGGACGGGCAAGTGGTAGGACCGTCAGAAGCCAGCGACCAGAAAACGGATGACCGGAGACGGTGCGCGATTCGCCGTCGCCGGTGGTCGTGGTTCAAGGCAGGGCGGTGCGCCACTCGAGGGCCTTCTTCGAGAGGCGTGAGGTCAGCTCCGGTTCCTGGGTGGTGAGGCTGCGGGTTTCCCTGGGGTCGGCCAGGAGATCGTACAGTTCAGGGCCTGATCCATCGGCGTTGACGAGGAGTTTCCACCGGTCTTCGCGCACGGCGAGGTTGGGACTGCGATCGCCGGCAACGGTGGGGTAGGCGAACGACCGGGGGTTGCGGCCGTATTCCCAGAACAGGGGCTTGGTCCGCCGGGGTGCGCCGCCGCGGAACGCCGCGCTGAGATCTTCGCCATCGAGGGTCGTGGCGAGGCTCTCGGGGACCTGGGCGCCGGCGATCGCGGCGAGGGACGGCAGGAGATCGGTGGCGGCGATCACCGTCTGTTCGTTGACCTGGTTCTGGGGCGCGTGGCCGGGCCACCAGGCGATGAGGGGTTGGCGGATGCCGCCCTCGTAGAGGCTGAGCTTGGATCCGCGCAGCCCGCCGGTGCGCTGGTGGGAATAGGTTGGGAGCGGCCCGTTGTCGCCGGTGAAGAGGACGAGCGTGGGGCGGGTCTGGCCGAGGCGTTCGAGGCCATCGAGGAGGCGGCCCATTTGGCGGTCGAAGTCGTCGAGGACACCTTTGAAATTGCGCTCGCCGTTGGGGTTGTCACGGGCGGCATGTTTCCGTTTCATGGCGGGGCTGGGGACGAAGGGGGTGTGGGTGTCGTCGGGCCAGAGGTTGACGTAGCAGGGCTGGCTGGCATGCCGGCGGAGGAAGTCGAGGGTCTGGTCGACGAAGAACCCGGTGCGATCCCAGCGTTTCACGGTGTCGTGGGCGGACCAGATCCAATTCGTTGCCGTGAGGTCGGGATGGGGATCCGGGCTTTCCCAGGTGCTGACGTATTCATCAAAGCCGTAACGGCGGATCGAGGGGGCGTTGGTGACGTCGCGTCCGCCGCCCATGTGCCATTTGCCGATGTGGGCGGTGGCGTAGCCGGCGGACTGGAGGAGGCGGGCGAGAGAGGGGGCTTGCGGATCGAGGGAGTCGGCCTGCCCGCAATCGGCGTTGCCCTTACGGGTCTGGAGGTAGCTGGTCAGGCGCCATCGCGCCGGGAACATGCCCGTGGTGCAGCCGGCGCGGGAGGGGGAACAGATGGGCGCGGCGGCGTAGTATTGGGTGAAGCGGATGCCCTCTCGCGCCATGCGGTCCAGGCAGGGCGTTGGGACCAAGGCGCCTCCGTAGCTGCCGGGGTCGCCCCAGCCGAAGTCGTCGGCGAGGACGAACACGATGTTGGGTTGGGCGGCAGGGCGTTGAGACGCCGATTGGGCTGGTTGGGGATAGACGAGCGCCTGGGTGGCGCCGTCGAGGACGGCGACGGTATGGCGGAGGATCCGGGCGGGGTAGTGGAGGGGATGGGCGTTGTTCTTCGCGTCGTCAGCCTGATCGAGCACGCGGCGCATGGTGGGCAGGGCGGGCCGGGCGTGTTCGCCGAGGCGATCGAGGACATTGGCGGCCTGGAGGGCGAACGGGGGCGAGGCGGTATGGGTGAGCCAGCGTTCGAGGGTGGGCAGGGCGGAGTCGAGGGCCTTCAGGCGCGCGAGGGCCTCGGCGGCGGCCACCTGGACTGCGCCGGAGGGGTCGTCGAGTCGGCGGCGGAGGGCGGTTTCCGCCGCTGCGGCGTGCTGGCCGAGCATCGTGCAGCCTTGCGCGGCCCACCAGCGGACCGGTTCGCACGGATCCTCGAGGGCCTCGATGAGCCGGGGCAGATTCGCCGCGTTCCGCTCGGAAGCCCGATTGGCGAGATCGACCACCCGTTCCACGGGGTAGGCGTCCGGGCGATGCGACGCGTCGTAGCCTTCCAGCGCCGAGCCTTCCGGGAGAAAGCCGTTGTCTTTGATGTCGAGGATGCGCTGTTTCAGCGCGGCGCGCATCCGTTCGAGCGTGGGCCGGTGTGTGGCGCTGGCGGCGAGATTATGGACGCTATCGGGATCGGTCTCGAGGTCGTAGAGCTCCTCGGTGGGTTTCTCCCCCCAGAACTGGGCGGTGGCGGGCGTGAGCCGGCCTTCGCGGGCGAGGCGCGCCCAGGACTGGTAGCCGCGCGCCTGGAACATGTATTCGAGAGGCTGAACGTAGGGAAGGTCCGGCCGGTAGTTGCGGATGTAGAGCCAGCGATCGTCGGCGATCGAGCGCATCATGTCGTAGCGCTCATCCATGCGATCGCGGGTGACGAACACGCACGGGCGGGATGAGGTCCGGGCGGGTCCGAGGAACGCGCGGCCCTGCATGGTATCGGGGATGGGGACGCCCGCGAGCGAGAGGACGGTGGGGGCGAAGTCGACGAAGCTGACGGGGTCCTTGATTCGTGAGCCCGGGGGGGCGGGTGCAAGGTGCCGCCACTTGGGAGGGAAGTAGACCAGGAGCGGGACGTGGGTGCCGCTCTTCTGAAGGAAGCGCTTGCTGCGGGGCAGCACGCCGCCGTTGTCCGAGTAGTAGAAGACGATGGTATCCTGGGCCAGGCCGGCCTCGTCGAGGTCCTTCAACTTGGCGGCGATCTGGCCGTCCATGAGGGCGATGCAATCGTAGTAGCGCGCCCAATCCGCACGCATCTCCGGCGTGTCCGGCTGGTAGGGTGGGATGCGGACCTTGGCGGGGTCGGTGGGCGTGAAGTCCCGAGGCCGGCTGTTGGTGGGGAAGAGGCAGCTTTCGTGGGTGACCTCGTGGTTGAACACGCTGAAGAAGGGCGTCTCCGGGGAAGGACGCCGGCGCCAGTGAGCCGTGCGGCTCGATTCGTTCCAGGTTGCCGCGGGATCGATCGGCGCGTTGTAGTCTGTCTTCGCGTTATTCGACGTGTAATAGCCCGCCTCGCTCAGGAAGACGGGGAAGCCCTTGAGCCACGGGGGAATCTTGCCCTGGGCGCGCATGTGGTGTGCGGGTCCGTGGCCGGCGGCGTACATGCCGGTGATGAGCGTGAAGCGGGAGGGGGCACAAACCGGCTGGGCGAAGCAGCGCTCGAAGAGCAGTCCCTCGCGGGCCAGGCGGTCCAGTGTGGGCGTGCGCGCCAGCGGATCACCGTAACAACCGAGGAACGTGTGGTTATCCTCACTGACCAGCCAGAGGATATTCGGGCGTTCCGCGCCGGAGAGAAGAGCCGATGAGCCGATCAAGGCCAGGAAACCCAGGGCAAGGGACTGAAGGAAGCGTGCGCTCGCCGGCAGCGGGGTCTTCGGCGCCCTTCGAGAAGTGGTGTTCGCGCTGTTCAACATCCTGGGTCCAGCATGCCCGAGCCCGCCTCCGGAGGCGAGCCTCAATCGCATGCCGCATCGACTGCCAACCGGTCTGCCGGGTTCCCGCGGACCGAAGCCCATCAAGCGACGTCCAAGATGGAATCGAGGACGAAGAGGTTCTTGTCCTTGAAGGCGGATGGGGAATCCCGCAGCAGCATGGCCCGCACGCTCGGGAGATCCGGCGAGAACCATGGCTGATCCAGCGCTATGCTTGTCGACAGCGCCCAATCCGGGGTGGGGATCCGATTCCGTCGTGCAAGATAGTCGGCGGTCGCAGCGAGAAAAGCGTCACAGATCGCCCCTTCAGGAAAGAGCCCAGCCAAGCGGGGTGGCGCAGGGGCAAGCATGGGCTCGAGGGGATCGCTGCGCTGACGCGCCTCGGCAAAAGCGTGAAGAAAGTCCTTCAGGTTGCGACCGAAATCTGCATAGCGGCTGCTCTCGATCGCCACGGCCAGGAGTGTTCGAGGGCGTTGACTCATGCTGACTCTCCCTGGTGCCTGGGCAGGAGATCGGCGATCACCAGACGCGCTTGCGGCGAGAGCACATCGTGCGGGTAGAACCGGTCCAGATGCGATTCCACCTCCTGGATGGACCGGATTCCCATCTTCCGGATGAGGAACCGCAGGTCGGAGATGTCTCCCGGGTGCCCGGGAAGCTCCGGGCGACATGCCAGACACTTCATCGCAAGCAGATATCCCGCTGACGGCCGGGTGATTTTCAGATGGCGGCGCGCGGTTGATTCCAGCTCTTCGATTTCGAGAGGCGTAAAGGTGCCCCATTCCGAGGCGAACCGCCCGACCTCACGGTTGAGCCAGCTCTCGTCCAGGCCCAGTTCGGTGGCAACCTGGCGGGCGAACCGAGCCGCGACGTCGGTCGGTTTGACCATGGCGTCCACGTCCTTGGTGCTCTCCCGGGCAGCGTAGGCGAGCATCATCGCGGCCCCGCCGAACAGGCAGAGTTCCACGAGGACGCCCTCCTCCTCGGCCAACTGGCCGAGCCGATTGAGCGCTTGGACGATCCGCGCTCGGTTCAGATTCTCGAGCGGCATGAAGAGAAGGTGTCAGGGAATCAGTATCCGGTCAAAGTCGGATTCCCGCCCCCAATCCACGCGCGTCCCAGGCCGAGACCCACCCGCACCCGCTGGCGGGCGTTCGAGTCGAAGGTGTCAGCAGGCAGGCAGGAGCGGTTCGCCGGGTTTGTTTTCGACAAGGTGATCCCGATGTGGCTAAAGGCAACACGCAACATGTCCGTTGGTCCATGCGGCAGAGCCGGTGTATTGCTATTGAATCGGGTCGAATGGGCACCCGGGTTACGAGGCTGCCTACTACACCGGCGCAGGGGAGGTGCTCGCCGACGCAAAATCGTTGCTGCGTCGCGAGGCGAGACCGACGAGACTGGTGGGCATGAACAACGCGAGGCACACGTGGGCGGCGGTGGTGATCGCGGCCTTCGTGTCCGGGGCCGCCATGGCGTCCGCGGCGCAGCCCAACGTCGTGGTGATCCTGGCCGATGATCTTGGAGCCCATGACCTCGGCTGTTACGGGGCTGACCTGCACGAGACGCCGCACGTGGATCGGCTGGCGCGGGAAGGGGTGCGTTTCACGCAGGCGTATGCGCCCTCGCCGGTTTGTACTCCCACGCGCGCGGCCTTGCTGACGGGGAAGCATCCCGCCCGGCTCGGCATCACGATCTGGTCCGAGGGGTCCGTGCGAGGGCCCACCGACCGGAGACTCCTGCAGGCTGCTTCGTGGCACGACCTGCCGCTGGGGGAGGTCACGCTGGCCGAGCGGTTGCAGGCTGCCGGGTATCTTACCGCGCTGGTGGGCAAGTGGCATCTCGGCGACGCGGCGCACGCCCCGGAGACGCAAGGGTTCGAGGTCAACATCGGGGGCACTCACTGGGGCGCTCCGCAGACGTACTTCTGGCCGTATCGCGGTACGCGTGGCTTTGGCGGAGAATTCCGGTACGTGCCGCACCTGGGCATGGGCCGGCCTGGGGAGTACTTGACGGACCGGTTGACGGACGAGGCGCTGCGGGTGATCGATCATGCCGCGGAAGCGAAACGGCCGTTCTTCCTCTATCTGGCGCATCATGCGCCGCACACCCCACTCGAGGCGAAGCCGGCGGCCGTGGCGCGGTATCGGGCGAAGCTGCGTCCGGGTCTCAAGCACCAGAACCCGGTGTACGCCGCCATGGTGGGCAGTCTCGATGAGAGTGTGGGGCGGGTGCTGTCGCGATTGAACCGCCGCGGTCTGGGGCGGAACACGATTGTGGTGTTTGCCGGCGACAACGGTGGCTACCTGGGGACGGCTCCCTATGAGGGCCGGGCGATTCCGGCGACAGACAACTGGCCGTTGCGTTCCGGCAAGGGGACGCTGTACGAAGGGGGCCTGCGGGTGCCGTTGCTGGTGAAGTGGCCGGGCGTGACCTCCGCGGGGGGTGTGTGCGACGAACCGGTGGTGTTGACTGACCTGTTTCGTACGCTGGCGGTCTTGGCCCGCCAGGCGGCCTCGGCCGACGAGCCGTCGGACGGGCTGGACCTCGGGCCGTTGCTTCGGAATCCGCGCGGGCGGCTTGACCGCGAGGCCCTCTTCTTCCATTACCCTCATTACTATCACGCCCCCCCTTCGACCCCGGCGAGCGCCGTGCGCAGGGGCGAGTGGAAGCTCATCGAGTGGTTCGAGGACAACCGGGTCGAGCTCTACAACCTGCGCGAGGACCCGTCGGAGGAGCGCGACCTGGCGACCCGGTTGTCGGGGAAGGCCGAGGCGTTGCGGGGGCAGTTGCAGGAATGGCGTGCGGCGGTGGGAGCCCGGATGCCGCGGCCGAATCCCGAGTTCAAGGCGTCGGCCTCTCCATGAACCCGGGTGCCGTGAACCCGCGCATCGACCGGGCTTTGAATCCCCGGCGGATTGCCCTGATTCTGGCCGGGCTGGCCATGCTGGGACCGTTTTCGGTCGACACCTATTTCCCTTCGTTTCCGGCGATGGCGGCTCATTTTGGCGTGAGCGAGATCCAGGTGCAGTCGACGCTGAGCGTCTATCTGGCGGCGCTGGCGGGCATGAATCTGTTCCATGGTGCGCTGTCGGATTCCTGGGGGCGGCGACGGGTGATTCTGGCGGCCCTGGGGGTGTATACGGCGAGCGCGCTGATGTGCCCGGTGGCGCCCGGTTTTCGGGCGTTGCTCGCCTTGCGCGCGATTCAAGGATTGGCAGCCGGCGCGGGGATGATCGTGAGCCGGGCGTTGATCCGGGACTGTTTCGAGGGTGCGGAGGCGCAGAAGTTCATGGCGGAGGTCATGATGGTGAGCGGCCTGGGGCCGGCGATTGCTCCGGTGATTGGGGGTTGGCTGCATGCGGGGTTCGGCTGGCGGGGGCCGTTCGTTTTTCTGGCCCTGCTCGGGGTGGTGCTCTGGAGCGCGTGTCAGTGGGGACTGCCGGAAAGCCTGCCCCGGCATTTGCGGAAGCCCTTCGAGCCGGGTCCCTTGTTCCGGGCTTACGTGCGAGCGATGGGCGATGGTCCGTTCGTGCTGCTGTGTCTGGCGCTGGCTCTGGGCAGCGGCGGATTCCTGCTGTACGTGGCGACCGCACCGGACATGGCGATCCATGTGCTGGGATTGTCCTCGACGCAGTTTGGCTGGTTGTTTCTCCCGATTGTCGCGGGTTTGGTCCTCGGTTCGGCGGTGGCGAGCCGATGGGCCGGGAGGCTGTCGCCGGCCGGTTTTGTCAGGTATGGGTTTGTGTTAATGGCTTTGGGCGCGGCGTTGAACCTGGGCGTCTGGCTTTGGGGCGCGCCGAGGGTGCCCTGGGCGGTGCTGCCGCTGACGGTTTACACGTTTGGCTTCTCCCTGGCGGCACCGGTGATCAGTCTCGAAGGACTGGACCGGTTCCCGCAGCAGCGCGGGCTGGCCTCATCGCTTCAGGGGTTTGCGCACACGCTGGTGTTTGCGCTCATGGCCGGCTGGGTGGCGCCGGTGGTGTATCACTCGGGTCTGAAGCATGCGGTCGGTTTGGCTCTGTTCATGAGCCTGAGCTGGGGGTCGTACCAACTGGTGCGCAGGGCGAAGCGAAGTCGGGGACTGTAGCGAGGCGCGCCTCGGACGCCGTCATGTCCGCAATCCCGTCCGTGAAGTCTTCCTGTTTTTTCTCTCGATTTGGCGGGCAGCGGTTTGATACAAGATCACCGTTGTTGTTCAAATCCAATGCTAAGAACCATGAAAGTGCCAATGCTCCGAATCATGGGAGCCGTCTTGTTGGCGGCGGGTGCGGTTGTATCAGTGCGCGCTGACTATCCTGCCACCGTGCTCTCGCAGGGTCCGTCGGCCTATTATCGGCTGAACGAGACCACGCAGCCGGCGCCGTTGACAGTGACGGCGGCGAACCTGGGGAGTGTCGGCTCGGCCGGGGCCGGCGAGTTCCGGAACGGCGTCGAGCGGGGTGCGGCGGGGGCGATTGTCAGCGATCCCGGGAACATGGCCGTGCGGATGCCGGGCGCGGCAGGGAACCGGGTTCGGATCCCGTGGAACGAGGCGTGGAATTCGGCGACGGCGCTCACGATCGAGTTCTGGGCCAAGCCGGGCCAGACGAGCGCGATCCAATGCCCGGCGGCCTCGGTCGAGTTCATCGCGGATCCGCTGAGCCGCTACGGTTGGCTGTTCTATCAGGCGAAGTCGACCAGCGCAACGGGGTTGGGCGATGGCAACGGTTGGACGTTCCGCCACTACAACACTTCTGGTGCCACCGCGTTCACCGGGGCGTACACGAATCTGACGCTGAACACGGACACCTGGTATCACGTGGTGGGCGTCTACGATGGGTCGACCATGAAGATCTACCTGAACGGCGCTTTGGGCATGAGCACCGCGCTGCCCGCCGGGGCCACGGTGAGCGCCAATGCGAACTCGAACATCCCGCTCACGTTTGGGGCGCGGGCCGATGGCGTCTCCGGCTACTACGAATACAACGGCACGATCGACGAAGCGGCCGTGTACACGACGGCGCTGTCGCCATCCCGGATTCTCGCCCACTATGAGGCGGGGGTGGCGGTGTCGCCGCCGACCTCGTACCAGCAGACGATTCTGGGCGATGCCCCGGCGGGTTATTGGCGTTTCAACGAAGCGGGCGATGTGTTTGCAGCGAACGCGGGCACCCTGGGGAGTCCGGCGGATGCGAAGATCATCGCGCCGACGACGGTGGCGGTGCCGGGGCCGACGGGCACGGGATTCGAGGCGGGGAACAAGGCGGTCCAGTTCACGACGGGCGGTTACGTTCAGGCACCGGGCCTGAACCTGAACACGAACGGGGTGACGATCACCTGCTGGGTGAAGCCCAGCGGCAACCAGGCTGCGGACGCCGGCGTCGTGTTCCACCGGGCCCGCCTGGCAACGGGCGCCAGCGGCACGATCGCGGGTATCAAGATGGACGCAGTCGAGGGATTGGGTTTGAGCTACAACTGGGACGGGGACAGGGCCACGTACAACTGGGACAGTGAGCTGGAACTCGTCAATGACGAATGGAACTTCGTGGCGCTGATTGTGCAGCCGACGCGGGCCATGCTCTTCGCCCCGGGCGGCACGAACCCGGATCCAGTGACGCGGGAAGGGGACGACATCAGTCACGCGGCGCTCGAGTTCGAGGGGGCGACCTACATCGGCATGGACCCGTTCACGGACCCGACGACCACGACGCGGCGGTTTGTGGGATCGATCGATGAAGTCGCGGTGTTCGGCCGCGCGCTGTCGGTGGGCGAAGCCTACACGCAGTACGGTGCGGCCCTGGGCAACCTGGCGCCCAGGATCTTCGCCCATCCCGTCGCGCCGTTCGAGACGCTGTATGTGGGCGATCCCTTCACCATGACGGTGGATGCCGGCGGTACGCCGGACATTACCTACACGTGGCGCAAGAACGGGACGCCGGTTCCGGGGGCGACGTCGAGCACCCTGGCGATTCCCAGCCTCGCCTTGTCCGATGCGGGCGACTACACGGTGCTGGTGGGGAACAGCTTCGGCCAGGTCACGAGCGTCGCGGCGACGCTCTATGTGGCGGATCAGGAGGTGCCGACGCTGGTTCAGGATCTGCGGGTTCCGAGCCGGACGCTCTACGCCGGGGGATCGATCCGGCTGGGCGTGGTGGCTGCCGGCGGCGGCTTGACCTACACCTGGAAGAAGGACGGCAGCCCCATCGCGGACGCCGCGGGATCGACCCTGGTCATTGACAACATCACGGCTGCGGATGCGGGGTCCTACATGGTCACGGTGAGCAATCCGGCGGGCAGCGTGGACAGTGCGAGCACCACGGTTCTCGTGGCGGCCCCGGCGGTGGGATCGTATGAGGCCGAGATCGCTGCCGACGCGCCGCGGGCGTGGTTCCGGTTGGACGACCCGGCGGGCCTGGATCTGATGCTGGATGCGACAGGGCGATACGATGGGTACTACACGAATCGAATGGGGACGCCGGTGACTTTGGGCGCGGCGGGGGCGCTGGCGGGTGATGCGAACACGGCGGCCACGTTCCTCAACACGGACGAAGCCTGGGGCGAGGTCTATCCGACCCCCGTGACCATGGGCGATTACACGTACGAATGCTGGGTGAAAACGGACGACATCGCGCTGGACCTCAGTCCGTTGTCCTCCTTCCGCCCGCAGTTCGGTGTGTTTCTCTGGAAGAACGGGGCCAACTGGCGCAGTGGGGACGGTTATGGCGACCTCGACATCGGTGTCGATCGCCGCTCCTCCGCCGTGGGCGCGGTGCAGCCGGGCGCGTGGACGCACCTGGTGGTGACGCATTCGGCGTCGGCGGGCCACATCACCTACGTGAACGGCGTCTGGGATGGCAGCGCCTACATTGACCATTCCCGCAACAGGAATGCGCCGCTTCGGATTGGTGCGTATGAGCCGGTGCTCGGCGGCGACAACTGGTTCTGGACAGGTCAGATCGACGAGGTGGCGGTCTACACCGAGGCGCTGAGCCAGGATCGAGTGCTTGCCCACTACCAGGCGGCGCTGTATCCCAGCACGAAACCGTTCTTCGTGCGGGAGCCGGTGACCCAGGCAGTTCTGCCGTCGACGAGTGTGACGTTCGAGTCGCAAGCGGACGGGAGCTACCCGATCACCTATCAGTGGTACAAGAACGGCGTGGCAATCGAGGGGGCGACGACGGCCGCCTATACCGTGACGGCCTCGAGCACACCGGGTGGTTCGGAAGAGTACAAGGTGCTGGCGAAGAACGGGGTGGGCGAGACCTACAGCCGGGTGGCGACCCTGACCGTTTACGCACCGGCGCCGGCGTCCTGGAGCGCCACCGACGGCCTGGTGCTGCATCTGAAGTTCGACGGCAATATGAACGACGCGTCCGGCCGGAACAACAACGGCACGGCGGTGGGTACGCCCACGCTGGTCTCGGGCCAGTTGGGTCAGGCCTTGCACTTCAACACGGACACGGGTGCCGGCGAGTTCAACTACGTCACCCTCGGGTCGCCGGGCGACCTGCGGTTCGGGACGGATGTGGACTTCTCGGTGGCCTACTGGGTGCGCACGCCGGCGGGGATGACGAACGGAGACCTGCCGTTCCTGTGCAGCGCCACCAACTCGTACGGCAACCCTGGGCTCACGTTTGCGCCGTCGTATAATCTGGGCGGCTGGTCATTCAGCTTGAACGGTGTTGCCCAGGTCTATGGTGCGGCAGGCAGCATCAACGACGGCAACTGGCATCACCTGTTGCATGCGGTCAACCGCAAGGGCAACGTCGTCACTTACCTCGACGGCGTGCAGGTCGATTCCCGGTCGGCGTCGACCCTGGGGAATGTCGACACGACCGACGGGGTCTTCAACATTGGCCAGGATCCCACGGGTGCGTATCCCGAGACCGGCGAGGCGGAGGTCGATGACATGGGGGTGTGGCGGCGGACGCTGACGGCGTACGATGCTTACGCGATCCACTACGTTGCCAAGAACCACGGCTTGTCCTTCGACACCGCGGCTCCGGCCCAGTTGTCGATCACCCGTGGCGCAACCGGGATCGAGATCACCTGGCAGGGTGGTGGGACGCTCGAGGAGTCTGGCAGCATCATGGGCGGCTGGAGCACGGTGAGCGGGGCCGCGTCTCCGTACCCGGTCACGCCGGGCGGCACCGGCAAGTTCTACCGCGTGAAGCGCTAGCGAGGCGCGAGATTGGGGTGGTGGGGGGCAGCAGGGTCTTCATCAGCCTGAGGACTCGACCGGGTCTGAGGTGCGCCTCGCCAGACCTCGCCTCATTTGAGATAGCTCACGGCGGCCCCGACATGGTCGGGGCCGCCTTTGTTTGGACGGGATAGGGGGACAGGTTCACAGTCGGCTGCCGTCGGACGCTGACTGCGGCGATAGGGGGCCACGGTCAACCCATGACAGAGTGACAGGCTACCAGTTAGCCCCCGGGAGCCGATGGCGGGCATCCCAGTCACAGGCGTCAAGCAAGGATCCGGGCGTTGAACCCGGACTTGTGTCCCGCAGGGAATACGCCGAGAATCGCGGGCCATGAACTCCAGGAGAGGAAACGACGGGGCGACTTGCCGGCTGGGCGCAGGGGGCCGGGCGGTTGGTTGGGCGCTGAGCGTGCTGGCCGGTGCCGCCCTCGGCTGCGAAGCGGCGGAGTTGATCCAGTCGGCGACGTTCGCTTGTGCGCCGAAGGTGCTGCGGACGCCGGGGGGAGAGCGCTGGGTCATCACAGCGCGGATCGAGAGCGCCGGTTTGAGCAACGTGGTGGTCACCGCCACCGCGGCATCGTGGGGGCAGACACCCCCCCAGTCGAAGGGGCAGGTGGGCGCCGGCAAGTCGGAGATCGAGTTCGAGGTCCCGCCGCTGAAGGAAGCCGAGCCGCTCCGGGTTCAGATCCGTTCCGACGGCGGGGTGCAGGAATTCGAGGCGACGACGCTCGCGTCCCCGAAGGCCTGGACGGTTTATCTGACGCAACACACGCATACCGACATCGGGTACACGCGGCCGCAGACGGAAATCCTGCCTGAGAGCCTGCGGTTTTTGGATTACGCTTTGGATTACTGCGATTTGACGGATGGCTATCCGGACGACGCCCGGTTCCGGTGGACTTGCGAGACCTTCTGGGCGGTGCGGGAGTTCCTCAAGTCGCGTCCACCGGTGCAGATCGAGCGTCTCCGGCGCCGGGTGCAGGAAGGCCGGATCGAGATTGCTGGTCTGCTGCTGAACCTCTCGGAGATTGCGACGGAGAGCTCGATCTGGGCCTCGCTGCAGAGTCTGCGCGCGGTGGGGGGCGACCTCGGGTTGCCGGTGGTGACGGCGATGCAGAACGACGTGAATGGGGCGGCGTGGTGTCTGCCGGATTATCTGCCCGGGATCGGGATCCGGTACCTGACGATGGGGATCAATGAAACCCGATCGATCCTCCCCTTCGATCAGCCGACGGCCTTCTGGTGGGAGGCGCCGTCGGGGCGGCGGATTCTGGCGTATCGGGCCGACCACTATCACACGGGGAATTTCTGGGGGATCCACACGGGGGACGAGGCGAAGTTCGGGGCGGGGCTGATCCGCTATCTGCGGTCGCTCGAGCAGCGGCGGTATCCGTTGGATCGGGCGGCGGTCCAGTTTTCGGGCTATCACACGGACAACTCGCCGCCGTCGATGATTGCGAGCGACCTGGTGCGGCGGTGGAACGAGCGGCATGTCTGGCCGAAGCTGCGGGTATCGGTGGCGCGGGAGTTTCTCGAGCACGTGGAGAAGGAACATGGGAGTCAGCTTCCGGTGCATCGTCAGGCCTGGCCGGACTGGTGGACGGACGGGTTCGGGTCGGCGGCCCGGGAGACGGCGGCGTCGAGGGAGATGCACGCGGGGATGCAGGTGACTGAGGCGCTGCTGGCGATGTCGGCGTTGCGGGGGCGGCGGATTCCGGAGGCGATACTGCGTCGGGCGGCGGATGTGCAGGAGTCCCTGATGTTCTATGACGAGCACACCTTTGGCGCGGCGGAGAGCGTGGACGATCCACTGGCGGAGAACAGCCAGGTGCAATGGAGCGAGAAATCGGCCTATGTGTGGACGGCGGTGAAGGAGGGGAGCCTGCTTCGGGAGGATGCCTTCGGGTTGTTCCAGGAGTTCCTGCCGCGGGCGGACGTTCCGACCCTGGTTGTGGTCAATACGCTCAATTGGCCGCGGTCCGGTCTGGCGCAGGTGTTCATCGATCACCAGATGCTGCCGCCGGACCGCGAGGTTCGGATCGTGGATGCGGAGACGGGGAAGGCGGTCCCGGCCCAGCCGTTGGGTCGGCGGTCGGAGGGCGCCTACTGGGCGTTTTGGGCCCGGGATGTTCCCGCGCTCGGGTATCGGCTGTTCCGGATTGAGACGGCAGACCGGCCGCGGCCTGCCGAGGAGCGGGTGGCGGGCACGGCCCTCGAGAACGGGCATTACGCCATCGAAGTGGACCCCGGGAAGGGGGCGGTGACGCGTCTGGTGGACAAGGAGACGGGGCTGAACTTGGTCGACGCCTCGGCGCCGTGGGGGTTTGGCCAGTTGTTCCGCGAGACGCTGACGGAGAAGCGGGACTTCGTGGCGGACCGGTTCCGTCGGGCGGCGTGGACGAATGTCACGGTCGAACCGGGGGTCCGTGGGCCTGTGTGGCAGAGTCTGGTGCTGGCTGGTCGGCTCGAGGGGTGCGCCGAGAAGAACGGAGCCCGGGTTGAAATCCGTCTCTACCAGACGGAGAAGCGCCTCGAGTTTCATTGGATGATCCGGAAGCTGCCGGTGGCGAGCGCGGAGGCGGTTTACGTGGCGTTTCCGTTTGCCCCGAGGGACGGGCAGATCGCGTACGAGGCCCAGGGCGGGATTGTGCGTCCGGGGACGGATCAGATCCCGGGTTCGTCGTCGGACTGGCAGACGGTGCAGGGCTTTCTGGCGGTGCGCCATCCGCAGGGGCAGATCATCTGGAGCAGTGCCGGGGCGCCGCTCGTGCAATTGGGGGATCTCAATTTGGGCAAGTGGCAGCGGGTGACGCGTGTGGCACAGCCGCATGTCTACTCGTGGGTGATGAATAACTACTGGTTCACCAACTTCCGGCCGACCCAGGAGGGTGACTTCCGGTGGAACTACGGTCTGACGACGACGCGCGATCCGGGGAACGCGGCCGCGACGCGTCTTGGTTGGGGTTTTCGGATTCCGCTGGCGACGCGGGTGCTGACGCCGCTGAAAGCTGGGAAGACGGTGGAGCCTCCGGCGCTATCGCTGGTGACGGTGGACGTGCCTGGGGTGGTGGTGGTGGACACGCGGCCTGCGGCGGGCGGCGGGGTTGTGCTGCAGGTTCGAGAGGTTGCCGGCGAGGGCGTGACGCTCGATGCCGGCAATGTCCGCACGTGGATGCCCATCGAGGCCGCCGCGGAAGTCAACGCGCTTGGAGCTGTCCTCGAGGACGGCATCGAGTCGATCGCGTTGAAGCCCTGCGATGTTCGGTTCGTGCGGCTCCGGTTCGGCGCGTTGACCGAGTGACGATCGGGCCAAGTGAAGCTGTTGCCTTTCGTTCTGGGCTTGGTGGGGTCTGGGCTGTTGCTGCGGGCGGATCCGCCGCCTGGATACTACGCGGCGGCCGAGGGGAAGCGGGGGTTGGCCTTGCGCCAGGCGCTTCACGGCATCGTGCGCAATCACCGCGTCATCCCGTATGCGAGCGGCGCCCAGCTGGACACGAGCGACGCGCTGCGGGTGCTGGATCAGGACCCGGCGAATTCGGGGAACGTGGTGGGCATCTACTCGAGACTCTCGAGGTCCAAGGCGAGTTTCGGGCTGGCGGCCGGCTGGAACCGGGAGCACCTCTGGTGCAACGGCTACGGCATCGAGTCGCGCGAGCCCGCGTACAGCGACCTGCACAACCTCCGGGCCGAGGACATGACGGTCAACAGCGATCGGGGGAACAAGTACTTCGACGAAAGCAATCCCTCCGACCCCGAGTATGCGAATCCGGCAGGCGCGGAGGCGTTGTTGTCGTCGACGGACAGCGATTCATGGGAGCCGCCGGAGTTTGTGAAAGGGGACATTGCGCGGGCGATGTTCTACATGGCGGTCCGGTATATGGGGGATGCAGCCGGGGAACCGGCCCTGACGCTGACCGATGCAATTGGGCAGATCACAGCCTCCGGGAGTTCCATGGGGCGGCACACCGTCCTGGTGCACTGGCACCTGCAGGATCCGGTGGATGCTGCCGAGGCCGGTCGGAATGACGCGATCTACCGCGACTACCAGAGGAACCGGAATCCGTTTGTGGATCGCCCGGAATGGGTGCTCGAGGCGTTTATGCCACAATTGACCCTCTCGGTGTCGGGGACGAGTGCCACGCTCGAATGGGCCGCAGACGCCTCGCCGATCGTGGTGCTCGAAGCGACGAGGACGGCGATCTCGAACTGGAGCACCGTGACGAACGTGCCGACCCAGGCAGGCGCTTTCTGGAAAGTGACGCTCCCGCTCGAACCGGAAGAGCGGTTCTTTCGATTGCGGCTGCCGTAGTTGTTCCCTCGCCGATTCAGGACGGAGGGCAGATTGGAGGCCGCGCGAAGCCGGCTCGGCCGCCCCCCCCCAATCTGTGATCCGCCCCGAATCTGCGCGGAGATCGTCCCTCGCCGATTCAGGACGGAGCGCAGATTACCCTCCGTGCGAAGCTGGCTCTGCCGCCCTCCCAATCGGCGATCCGCCCCGAATCTGCGCGGGGATGATCCCTCGCCGATTCAGGGCGGAGCGCAGATTACCGTCCGCGCGGAGCCGCTTCTGCCGCCCCCCCAATCTGTGATCCGCCCCGAATCTCCGCGGAGATAGCCCCTCGCCGATTCAGGACGGAGGGCAGATTGGAGGCCGCGCGAAGCCGGCTCGGCCGCCCCTCCCAATCGGCGATCCGCCCCGAATCTGCGCGGAGATCGTCCCTCGCCGATTCAGGGCGGAGCGCAGATTGCCGTCCGCGCGGAGCCGCTTCTGCCGCCCCCCCAATCTGTGATCCGCCCCGAATCTGCGCGGAGATAGCCCCTCGCCGATTCAGGACGGAGGGCAGATTGGAGGCCGCGCGAAGCCGGCTCGGCCGCCCCCCCCCAATCGGCGATCCGCCCCGAATCTGCGCGGGGATCATTCCTCGCCGATTCAGGACGGAGCGCAGATTAGAGGCCGCGCGAAGCCGCTTCTGCCGCCCCCCCAATCTGTGATCCGCCCCGAATCTGCGCGGAGATAGACCCTCGCCGATTCAGGACGGAGCGCAGATTGCCGTCCCCGCGAAGCTGGCTCTGCCGCCCCCCCAATCGGTGATCCGGCCCGAATCGGTGCGGGGAAGTTCAGCGTTTGAGCTGCGGCGGTTGCGGGGTGTGGATGCGGAGGGCGTAGCCTCTGGGAGTCATCTGTCCCGCAAAGACGCTCAAATGGAAGTATTTGGCGATTTTATCGAAGGGTGGGAGCAGCGAGAAATCGAGCCATTCCTTGAGCACTTTGTCGGCGTCGCCGGCCTGGGGGGCGATGGGGGTGAGGGCGAAGAGTTGGGAGATGAGGTCAGGGTTCTTCTGGAGAAGATTGAAGAGGGACCGCATATTCTCGGCGTCGTTCTGGCATCCGAACAGGCCAGTGGCGGTTCCGCCGACTTTCTGGGCGGCATCATTGAGTCCCGGCGTTTGGGTGAGCGGTTTGGGTTTGGCGTCGCCGCTCCGGAGGTATTCCTCGAGGATGCCGGAATCGGACGTGAGGGCGAGGTACCCGCCGGCGGTGGCGAAGGAGAGGCTATTCTCGCCGGACTGACCTTCGGTGGGCAGTGTGGGGAGGGGCAAGCTGTAGATCTTCCGGCCTTGGAACTCGCGTTCTTTGAACTGGGCGCCGCCGAACGGGGGGGGCAGGAGGAGCGTGGCGGCTTTGAGGGCCTGGAACAACTGGTCGGGATTGGGGGATCCGATGAGGGTGATGGCGGGCGGCGAGGCGATTTCCTCGAAGGAGTTCCCGCGCGGGGCTTTTTCGTACATGATGAGGTCATCGCCGAGGTTGGCGACGAAGTTCTTGTTGAAGTCGAAGGCAGGGTCCTTCTGTTTGAGGATGCCTTCGAGTTGGGCGATCATGAAGCCGGGCATGCCTGGGGCGATTTGGTTGAGCATGGCGTTCAGGGACGCCCAGAACTTCTGGCCGTCGAGGCGCCAGCGATTGAACTGGACGGCGTCGGCGGGCACGAACGGGGGCGGCGCGGCGTCCTTGGCTTCGGTGGCCAGGAGGCGAAAGAGGCCGTTGCGCTGGTCTTCGGGAACGCCGAGGAAGAGGTCAGCGGTGGTGCCTTCGGCGTTCTGGCGGTTGCGGAAGGCGAGGGTTTTGAGGCCGGAGAGGCCGAGGGCGGCGAGGGCCTGGTCGGGCTTGACGGGGGCGGGTTGGGCGGGGTCGGTCTCGATCTTGCCGACGACTTCGGTGAGGATGGTATTGATGGGGGAGAAGTGGATCCACCCGAAGGAGAGGGCATCTTGCAGGAGGGCTTTCTGATCGGACTCGAATGCGGGCAGTTCGGCGAGGCTTGCTGAGCCGGCGCCGGACAATCGGGCGAGGATCTTCTCGAGTTCTTTCGTGCTGGTGCCGGCGAGCAGGACGGGGCCGGACTGGCCGAAGGCGATCTCGGGTCTGGGTGTGGCGTCCGACTTTCCGGGGGCCGGGGGTGCTGGTTTGGCGTCCGGGCCTGTGATGCTGGCCACTGTTTTCATCAAGTTCTCGGTATCGAGGGTGAGCACGGAGAACTCGACGTCACGGATCTTCTCGGTCCGGACGGTGCGGCCGGTTTCGGTGAGTTTCTTGCGGACGTCGGCGAGGTTCTTGGTGAGGAGATCGGCTTTGTCGCGCGTATCGAGGACAAGGACGAGGGCCGGGAGGGGGTTTTCGCCGCCGGTCCAGCCGTTTTGCGCGACGGCGACGGTGAGTTGGCCTTGAAGCAGATCTGCGTAGTCGGCCAGGTGCAGTCCCAATTCGCGTTCGAGGGGACCGATGACGTCATTGGTCAATTTGGCCACGAGTTTCTCTCGGAACGGGCGGAGCGCGGGGTCGTTCCAGAGGAGGTACATGGGGGCGTCCTTGCGGGCGGCTTCAACCTTGCTCCAGTCCGGGACCGAGAGGACGGCGAGGGTATCGCTCGAGAGGAGTTTTTCCGCCGGTGGGATGGCGGCGGCGAGCGTCTGGAGGAAGCCGGCGGCGAGGGCCCCGGCGGTGAGCAGCGGCAGGATTCGATTCATGGACTTGGGGATCACTGGCGTTGAGGGTTTGAGGGAAGATCCGGAACGGGGTGTGCGTCGGGGCCGCCGGCATGGCGGAGGCGCCGCGGCGGTTCGAGGTAGCGGTAGGCGTTGCTGGGGTTGTCGTTGTCGTAGGCGAACGCGTCGCGGTGGGCGAGGAAGTGTCGAACGCGCTCGACGGGGATGGCGAAGCCGAGGCCTTCGCCGTAGGTGAGTTTCATGTTGGTGACGCCGACGACCTCGCCGCGGAGGCTGAAGAGGGGTCCGCCGCTGTTGCCCTGGTTGATTTGGGCGGTGGTTTGCAGGAAGAGATCGCCCTGGATCAGGCGGGTCTTGGTGCTGAGGATGCCTTCGGTGACAGTCCGTTCGAGGCCGAGGGGGCTGCCGATGGCGAACAGGCGTTCGCCGACGGCCATGGACTCGGACGACCCGAGTCGCACGAAGCGGAACCGGGCCGGGCCCGCGTCCTCGACTTTCAGGAGGGCAAGATCATCGGCTTTGTTCATCGCCACGATCCGGATCTGTCTATAGGTCTTACGCTCGAGCTGGCCGTTCTCCTGATGAAACACCTCGAGGGCGATCTGAGTTTCACCTTCGATCACGTGGAAGTTGGTGATCAGGTAGCCTTCCGCATCGAGGAAGAAGCCCGAGCCCAACCCGCTGGGGGTTCGAACCTGGACCACCGCTTCGCCCAACTCGACGACCCAATCGCGGACGGATCGTTCCTGGTATGAGTCAGGCGAGGGGGTGTCGGGGCGGGCGGGGTCGATGGCGGGGTCGACGGCTGGGGCTGTGGCGGCGGCAGCCGGGTTGGAGTTGGCGGCTGGTGTGGGTCGAGTGTCCGGGGCGGGGGCGGCTGGTGCCGATGGGTCGCGCACGATCCTGCTGATTTCGCGGCGTGGGACGAGGAGCACGGTGTAGCCGACGTCGACGACGATCTGGTCCTGCTTTTCCGCGAGGATCCTGCCCGTGATGGAGGCTTGGTCCTTGAGATGAAGGACGTCGGCCGCCGCGGGCCCGAGAGCCGCGGCCGCGAGCACACCGAGTGCCAGAACCCGTCGCACCATGAGCGGACCTTACTGGCAGAACACCCGGAGGGCAAGCCGTGTTGCAGGGCGGGTTTGATCCTGGTGTTGCTTCGGGTCTTGGCCGCGGGAACGGCGTCTGGAATACTCGGGTTGCATGAGGACGACGCATCGGGGGACCGGGTGGGTGGGACCGGCAGTTTGGACGATGGTCAGGGCGACGGGTGTCGTCGCGGCGGGGATGGCCTGGGCGGTGGCGACCGAGCCGTCCCTGACCGACTTGCGGAGCGACACGTGGGTTGCGACCGACGCGCTGGGGCGCTCGCTGCCGCGGTTTGCGGAGGTTGGGCCGCCGAGGGCGGATCGGACGGTGGGGATCTTCTACTTTCTGTGGCACGGGCCGCACATCAACGGCGGGCCGTACGACGTGAGCCGGATTCTCGCCCAGGATCCCGGCGCGATGACCAACGCCGCCAGTCCGCTGTGGGGGCCCTTGCACGCACCGCACCACTGGGGGGAATCGATCTTCGGGTATTACCTGGCTGACGACGCCGGTGTCCTGCGCAAGCATGCGCAGATGCTGGCGGACGCGGGGGTGGACACGGTGGTGTTTGATGTCACCAACCAGCTCACGTATCCGGAGCAGTATCGGGCGCTGCTTCGGGTTTGGTCCGAGATGCGCTCCCTGGGCAATCGGACGCCGCAGGTGGCGTTTCTCTGTCCGTTTTGGGAGCCGCGCAAGGTTGTTCTCGAGCTTTGGCGCGATCTGTACCGACCGGGGTTGTCGCGGGATCTGTGGTTCGAGTGGGAGGGGAAGCCGCTGATCCTCGCGGATCCGGAGCGGCTGGGGACGGTGGCCGAGCGCGGGGCGCAGAACACGGCGGTGGTCCTCGAGGCGGGGCACACCCTCGGGTGCCTGTTCGAGGCGGAGCACGCGTTCGACGCGGTGGCCGGGCGGTTCCCGACGTGGCGGACGACGGGCGCGGCGGTGACGCTGACCCTGTATCGCGGGGGCCCCGGGGGCGAACGGTTGGCGACGCGCCGCTGCCGCGACGTGGCGGACAACGCCTGGCTCTGGATCGAGGCTGGGCCGTCGCTGGCGGCGGGAAGCTACTATCTCGAGGCTTCCGAGCCGGCGGGCAAGGTCGGCTGGTGGAGCCACACGGACGACACGGATTCCCGCGGGCAGGCCATGGCGGATGGGCAGTCAGCGGCCGGGGATCGGACGCTTGCGTTGCGGCGGTTGGATGCGGACGCGCTGGCGGCGCGGGCGTTCTTCACGTTCCGGAGTCCGCAGCCGGATTACTTCCTGGGTCCGACCAAGCCTGACATGTGGGGTTGGCTTGAGGTCTCGCCGCAGCATGTGTTTCGGAATGCCCGGGGCGAGAAGGAGCAGATGACGGTTGGCGTGGCGCAGAACGCGGTGGGCAACCGGCTGGGGTCGATGAGCGAGCCCGGAGCCCGGGGTCGCAGTTTTCACCATGGCTCGGCCGACGGGCGGCCGTCGGCGGTTCGCCACGGTCTGAACGCGGCCGAGCAATGGGAGCGGGTGCTGCGGGAGGATCCGCGTTTTGTCTTCGTGACGGGGTGGAACGAGTGGATTGCGGGGCGGTTTGCCGAGTTTGCCGGGATCCGCTACCCGGTGATGTTTGTCGATCAATTCGATCAGGAGCACAGCCGGGACATCGAGCCGATGCGTGGCGGGCACGGGGACGATTATTACTATCAACTGGCGGCGAGTGTCCGGCGGTACAAGGGGGTTCGGCCGTCGCCGGTGGTGCGCAGCGGGCCGGTGCGGGTCGATGGTCGCTTCGATGACTGGCGGTCGATCGAGCCGGAGTTCCGGGATACGGCGGGCGATCCCGTGCAGCGGCGGCATCGGGGGTGGGACCCCCAAGTGACGTACGCCAACGCTTCGGGGCGGAACGATTTCATCGCCGCGAAAGTCAGCCGGGACGGTTCGATGCTGGCGTGTTACGTGCGGACGCGCGAGCCGCTGGTTTCCGGCACGGAACCGAGCGGGCCATGGTTGTTGCTGGACACGGACTGCAATCCGGGCACGGGCTGGCTGGGTTACGACTGGCTCGTGGGCCGGACGCGGCGGGAGGGCGGCGCCAGTGTCGAACGGAATGTGGGCGGCCGGTTCGAGTGGGCGCCGGCGGGTCAGGCTTCTTTCCAGGCGGTGGGCGCCGAGATCGAAGTGGCGCTGAGCGCCGCGGCATTGGGTTTGGACGCGATCCCGTCCACCCTGGATTTCAAGTGGGCGGACGGTTTGGCGGGGACGGGGGACTGGACGGATTTCACGTTGAACGGCGACGTGGCGCCGAACGACCGGTTCAACTACCGGGCGGAGTTTTCGGAGGCGGCGATCCCGGCGCGGTGAGGGTGGATGGCGGGCGTGGGGCCAGGCGCATACGGGGGCGATGCGGTTGAGGCTTCGAGCCCGGGTCCGGTGCGGCTTCGGCGGCGAGGGCGAGGCGCATGAACTCCTCCTGGGCGTTGAGCGGGCGGGAGCCGTCAGGGCAGGGTGCGCGCTGGTAGGAGCCGTCGGGCAGCAGCAACCGCGCCTTGACGGTATCCGCGAGCAACACGCCATCGAGTTCCCGGAGCAAGCGGTCGCGGAGGTTGCCGTCCTCGATGGGGAAGATCACCTCGATGCGGCGCCGGAAGTTCCGCGGCATCCAGTCGGCGCTCCCGACGTAGATCTCGGGTTGCAGTCCGTTTTCGAAGTAGAAGATCCGGCTGTGTTCGAGGAAGCGGCCGACGATGCTGCGGACGGCGATGGCGTCGCTGAGGCCGGGTTGGCCGGGGCGGAGGCAGCAGATGCCGCGGACGATGAGGTCGACGCGGGCACCGGCGTTCGAGGCTTCGTAGAGGGCGTCGATGACCTGGGTATCGACGAGGGAATTCATCTTGGCGATGATGCGGGCGGGAATGCCGCGTTGGGCGAAGGCGGTTTCGCGCCGGATGAGATCGATCACGCGCCGGTGGAGCTCAAAGGGAGCGACGATCATCTTGCGCATGCCCTGGAACTGGCAGATGCCGGTGAGGAGGTTGAAGAGGTTGGTGGCGTCCTCGCCGAGGTCGGACTGGCAGGTCAGGAGGCCGAGGTCGGTGTAGAGCCGGGCGGTGACCGGGTTGTAATTGCCGGTACCCAGATGCAGGTAGCGGCGAATCCCGTCATCGTCCCGGCGGACGACGAGGGTGACCTTGCAGTGGATCTTGTAGCCGACGAGGCCGTAGACGACGTGGACGCCGGCTTCTTCGAGGCGGCGGGACCACTCGATGTTGTTGGCTTCGTCGAAGCGTGCTTTGAGTTCAACGACCGCGGTGACCTGTTTGCCGTTGCGGACGGCGTCGCGGAGGGCGCCGATGATGCGCGGGTCCCCGCCCGTGCGGTAGAGCGTCTGCTTGATTGCCAGCACGCGGGGATCGGCGGCGGCCTGTTGGAGGAATGCGACGACGCTTTCGAAGTTGTCGTAGGGATGGTGCAGCAGGATGTCCTGTTTGCGGATGGCGGCGAAGACGTCGGGCGCGTCGCGCAGCGGGGGCGCCACGGGGGCGAGGTAGGGCGGGTCGCGCAGTTCGGGGGCATGATCGCCGGAGCAAAGGCTCATGAGCCGGCCCGGATTGAGCGGGCCGTCGATCACGTAGAGATCGGCCTCATCGAGGTGGAGGGTGTGGAGCAACTCGTGGCGGATGGACAGCGGGCACTCGCGCTCGACTTCGAGCCGGACCGCCTCGCCCCGGACCCGGTTATGGAGTTCGGTCTCGACGGCCTTGAGGAGGTTGGCGACCTCTTCCTCATCGATGTACAGCTCGCTGTTGCGCGTGACCCGGAACAGCCAGTAGCCGAGGATCCGGGTGCCGGGAAAGAGATCGGCGAGGTAATGCCCGATGAGATGTCCGAGGAAGACGTGGTCCTGGGAGCCGTTGGTTCGCGGCAGGCGGATCAGCCGGGGGAGGACCCGGGGAACCTGGACGACGGCAAGGCGGCGGCGGCGGCCGCGGCCGCGCGGTTTCGCCTCGACCTGCACGATGAGGTTCAGGGACTTGTTGAGCAATTGGGGGAAGGGGTGCGAGGGATCGATCGCCAACGGGGTCAGCACCGGCCGCACCTCGGCCCGATAGAAAGCGTCCAGCCACTCCTGGTCCTGGGCCGCCACCTCGTGGCGCTGCCGGAACCGGATGCCGTGCCGTGCCAGCTCCGGGACGAGTTGTTCCCGCCAACAGCGGTACTGGTCGTCCACCATCCGCCGCACCCGCGCGGTGACGGCCCGAAACGTCTCGCTGGGGGTGAGTCCGTCCGGGAACGGGCGGGCGACGTCGCTCTGCATCTGCTGCTTGATTCCGGCGACCCGGACCTCGAAGAACTCATCGAGGTTCGAGCTGACGATGCAGAAGAACTTGAGCCGCTCGAGCAACGGATTGCGGCGGTCCAAGGCCTCGTCGAGCACCCGCTGGTTGAACTCGAGCCAGCTTAATTCCCGATTAAAATAGCGATCAGCACCTGCACCAGGCATAACCATGCGCGCAAGGGAACGAACCCCGGACCAAAGACTCAGAGGACTGGCGCGCCCGGGATTCCCCACGTGCGAACGGCGGCAGTGTACACCGGGGGTGGCGGCCTTGGCGAATGGCAATTGGCCGCTGACTTCCGGGAAGGGGTGCGCTAGAGTCCTAGACCTGTGGAATGAGCGATGAGATCCCATCGGGCGCGGAGCCTGAGCGTGGTTGTCCAGTGTGCGGCTCCGCGTCTGCCCGGACCCGGTGGCGGAAGCCGGCGGTGGCGGTCGTCACGTGCCAGGATTGCGGCATGGTCTACGCCAGCCCGGTGCATGCCGATCTGGCGTCGGGACGGTTCTACGACGAGCGCGGCCGGTCGTTCTATTGCGCTCCGGACAAGCTCGAGAGCGACTTCGCTCCGGTGCGGTTCGCCCGAGAACTGAAGGTATTCCGCCGGTATTGCCCGCGGGGGACGGTCCTGGATGTGGGGTGCTCGACGGGGGCCTTTCTCCATCAGCTTCGGGAACTGGGGGGGTATGACGTGGCGGGGACCGATGTGACCGGCGACGCCCTGGATCACGCGGCGAGCCGCGGGATCCGCGTGATTCGGAAGTCCCTGCTCGACCCCGAGTTTCCGTCGGGTCCCTACGATGCGGTGACGTTCTGGGCTGTGCTCGAGCATTTGGTGGATCCACTGGCTCATGTGCGTCGAGCGGCCGATCTGCTGCGGCCGGGCGGCCATCTCTTGGTGCTGGTTCCGAATGTCGCGTCGCTGGCGGTGCGTCTTTGTGGCGCTCGGTATCGCTATGTGATGCCGGACCATGTGAACTACTTCAGCGCCCGCACGCTGACGGCGCTGGCAGCGCGGGAACGGCGGTTGCAGGGGCGCTGGCTTGGGTTTACGCATTTCAATCCGGTGGTGATCTGGCAGGACTGGCGCGGGGGTCTCGAGCGCGTGCCGGATGCCGAGCGGGCCCGGCTTTTGCGGCGCACCACGGCGTGGAAGCAGCGCCGAGGGCTTGGCCCCATGCGCTGGGTTTACCGGGCAAGCGAAGCGCTCCTGGCACGGTTTGGATTGGCGGACAACGTCGTGCTGGTGCTCGAGCGCGCCAACAGCGGTGTAGCCAAGGGAGCGGGAAGCAACTAGAGTCCTCGACTTGTGGAATATGTGGCAAACAGGTCAAGTTTGGCCCCTGGCGTTCCAAACCCGCACCCCCCGCCTCCGAGGACTCTACATTAGCGAGGCGCGGAAGGGAGGGTGGGCAAGCAAAGCAGGGTCTTCATGAGTCTGAGGACTCCACTGGGTCTGAGGCGCGCCTCGCTAGGCTTGAGCTCTGTGTTGCTGGGTGCGGTTGTGCTGGCCGGGGAGGCCGGCTGGCCGCAATTCCGGGGGCCGCGGGGGGATGGCATTGCGGAGGCCAGGGGATTGCCGCTCACATGGGGTGACGAGCGGGGCGTCCGTTGGAAGACGGCGATTCACGGGCGTGCCTGGTCGTCGCCGGTGGTCGAGGGACAGCAGGTGTGGGTCAGCACGGCGACCGAGGACGGGCGGGAGCTGTTTGCCCTCGGGGTTGATCTCGAGTCCGGGCAGGTCCGGCATGATCTGAAGCTCTTCGAGGTTGAAGATCCGCAGTACGCCCACAAGTTCAACACGTATGCCTCGCCGACGCCGGTGATCGAGGCGGGCCGGTTGTATGTGACCTTCGGCTCGCCTGGGACGGCCTGCCTGGACACGGCGACGGGGCGTGTGCTGTGGGAGCGTCGGGATTTCGCGTGCAACCACTATCGCGGCGCGGGATCGTCGCCGATCCTGCACGAGGACCTGCTGCTCGTGAACTTCGACGGCAGCGATCGTCAGTATGTCGTGGCGTTGGACAAACGGACGGGTCGGACGGTATGGCAGCGGAATCGGGGGATCGACTTTCGCGATCTGGGTCCGGACGGCCTGCCCGAGCTCGAGGGCGACCTGCGGAAGGCGTATGGGACGTGCCACGTTGCTGTTCTTGGGGGACGCATCACGCTGCTCAGCCAGGGGTCGAAGGCCTTGTACGGGATGGATCCCCGGACTGGCGAGGAATGGTGGCGGGTCGAGGAGCGCACGAGTCACTCGGCCAGCACGCGGCCCGCAGTTGGGGGCGGGCTCGTATTCGTGCCGACCGGATGGTCGAGCGGGCAGGTGCTGGCCGTGCGGCCGGGCCGGAAGGGCGAGGTGATCGATGCCAACGGGGAGTCGCCGCCGGGCACCGAGCTTCGGGTTGTCTGGAAGACGAAGCGCAATGTTCCGAAGAAGCCGTCGCTGCTGTACCTGGACGGACTGCTGTATGGGATTGACGACAACGGGGTGGCGACCTGCTGGGAAGCGGCGACGGGTGCCGTGTGCTGGAATGAGCGGATTGGGGGGAACTACTCGGCCGCGCCGGTGGCGGCGGAGGGTCGGATCTACTGCTTCAGCGAGGAGGGGAAGACGGCGGTGCTTCGGGCGGGACGGGCATTCGAGCGGCTTGGCGAGAGCCAGCTTGGGGACGGGTTCATGGCCTCGCCGGCGGTGGCGGGCAAGGCCTTCATTCTGAGGTCCCGGACGCATCTTTATCGGGTCGAGGAACCGTGAACGACCGGCTTTCACCAGGGGCGGGGTCGCCTCCGGCCGGGCCGGAGCGGCCGCCGGCGCTCGATGCGGGGCGGTTCGGGGTGCTGGGCACCCCGCTGGCGGCGACGAGTTATGCGGCGCTTTCGGATTTCTGCCACTGGCGCGCGCGCCAGCCTGGGAGCGTGGCGATCGAGTTTGCGAATGTGCACATCGTGACCGCACGCCGGCACGAACCGTGGTTTCGCGAACTGACGTCGAGCTACGATCATTTCATCCCTGACGCCACGCCGTTGGTCTGGTGTTTGAACTGGCAGCGGGCGCGGCTTCGGGAGCGGGTTTACGGGCCCACCTTCATGCGGGAGTGCTTGACGCGAACCACGGCGGAGTATCGGCATTATCTGCTGGGGGGATCGGAAGCCTGCGGACAGGCGCTGCGCGATCGGATGCTGCGATTGAACCCGGCGATTCAGTTCGTAGGGAGTTTTCATGGACGCTGTGGTCTCGACGGGCGGCTCGAGGGGGCGGGGGAGGTGCGAGTCGAGGAGGATCTGCGCCGATTCGAGCCGGATTTCGTCTGGGTGGGCTTGGGGACGCCGAAGCAGGACGCTTGGATTCAGCGGCACAAGGCGGCGATCCCGAGGGGGATGTTATTGAGTGTGGGCTTCGCCTTCGACGTGAATGCCGGCACGAAGCGGGATGCGCCGGCCTGGATGCAGCGGTGGGGGTTGACCTGGCTGTTTCGGATGGCGTCCGAGCCACGCCGGTTGGTTGGCCGCTATGTGAAGTACAACTCGCTGTTTCTGGCGTACCTTGCATGGGACGGCGCGCGGGGCCGGGCGTTTGGACGGGGGGGCGAAGGGGAAACCGCTGGGTCTTGAAGTCCGGGTTTGCCTTTGGCAAGGAACACGCCAATGCAGTGCAACAACCCTCAACCCCTCCGGCGGAGGCAATGCTGCAGGGTTCGAAAGTGGCACAGCTCCCCTCTCCCTGTCTCCCGCTCCCCAACGCCTTTGGACCGCTTCGCGGCCGCGGATTGGGGAGAGGGAAGGGGCGAAAGAAAAGTGTAACCGGCGGCGGATGCGAAGCGAATAGGGGTGGGAAAGCGTGGAAAGAACGGATTTGTGCTATGAACCGCAGAGCAATATGGGTCGCCGCGGGTTTGTTTCTCGGGGCGGCATTGGTGTACCTGGTGGCCAGCAAGACGGGCAAGACTGAGGCGCCGGCGGCGGCGGTTCCAGTCGCGTCCTCGACCGAGGCACCTGCAGCCGGCCCGGGCCAGGGGGCTCCCAAAGCCGTTGTGTCGGCACCGGTTCGGCAGCAGGCGTCAGCCTCGGCGGCGGCACCTGGGGCGGCCGGCACCCAGAGTGCCTGGGCTCGGCTGGAGGCGAAGTACGGGCCGCAGCGGACAGCGCTTTCGGCCAAGATCACCACCGATCTTGCGGAGGTGATCGACACCGGGATGGAGCTGGCCAGCACGGGGGCCCAGAACTCGGGTTCGGCCTCCGTGGCCGAGGCGGCGAGCCGGGGAGTCCTGCGGCGGATGACGACCCAACTGGGTCTGAGCGACGAGCAGCGGGACAAAGCAGCCGCGCTGATCGAGTCGGCGGTCACGGAGCGGGTCGGTGCCGTCACGGAGCTGGCGGCGGCGATGCGCAGCGAACCGGAGCAGATGATGGAACTGTTCCTGGCCGGAGACGCCTTGTCCCGGAACGAGATTACGCAAGAGGAGTATGATGGGATCACGCAGCAGACCCGAGCCATGCTCCAGAACCTGGGTGGTTTCGTGATGGGGGGAGGTGCCGCGGGGGGAGGCACGCAGATCCTGGGCAATGAAGAACTGGCGAAACAGCTCAATGCCATTCTCACGCCGGAGCAACAGGGCAAGTTGGCGGAGATCACGGCGCGAGCGACGGAGCAAGCCCAGGCGCGTCAGGCCCGAGGGAGCAACTCCGGCATGCCGCTGCAGAATGGACGCATCCCGGTGATGGATCTGGATCGGATGGATCAGTCCATCGCCTCCGTGAAGAAGATGGAGGAGGCCGCCCGGCTGATGATGGAAGCGATGAAGGGGCTTAAGGACGCCAATCCCGGCGCGGGTGTCCAGTGACCGCGTGGGGGGGGATCGCGGCCGTCTGCCGTGAGGGCTGTGCGGACAGACCCTTAGCCGGCATGTTTGACACCCATCTGGAAAACGGTGCCGCTCAGGGCGCGGCACCGCACTCCACGACGCTGACGTGCGGATCGCGGGGCCATGGCGCGGACGCCAGTTTTTGGAGTGCGGCAGCCCCCTGCCGTTTTTTCCGGACGGGTGGATGAACTCAGCCGGCGACGACAGGGCGACAGGTTTAGAATCGGCCCCTGAGGATGGCGTGGGCCAAGCCACATTACTGACAGGGTCGTCGAGAAAACCGGGGTCTGGCGTGTGCTAGTGCGCTGCATCAAGGTTCCGGACCAGGTTCTCCGCAGGTTGTCGCTCTGCGAGGAGGGCGAACAGGGCGGGTTGCCAGGGGTCGAGGACGAAGGTGTGGTCGAGGTTGTGGCCGAGGTAGGTTTGGCGCCGGAGGTCGTAGAGGTGGCCGGAGCCGAAGCGGAGGGTTACCGTGACGGGTTTTTCCAGGGCTTCGTTTCCGCCAGCCTGACGGAGGTCTTCGCTCATGTGGTAGTCGACACCGCGTTCAACGGCGAACAAGCGGGCGGCGCCGAGACGAAACCGGTGGAGACGGATCCGATGGGCGCTGTTCCAGGCCGGATCGCGGGTTTCGAGCGAGGGAAGGCCGCTGGCGAGCAGGAACTCCGGCAGCGATGCCGGTGGCGGATTCGTGCTCAGCCGGTCCGCGGGGAATCGGGCGAGATCGATCCGGGCTGACGTCGCTCGCTGGGCGGGATCGGTCCAGGCGTGGAGGGTGGGCGTGGCACCGGCCCATGGGAAGTGGGATTCGAGGGGGTTGCTTTCGCGGAGCCGGCCATGCTCGGTGAAGAGACCCGGGGTGGCGTCGGCGAACACGCGGCGGATGGCGTTGCCATGGGGCTCCTGCATCAGGCGTTGGATGGTGTTGATTTCGCGGTCTGAGAGGGCCCAGGCCTGGGAGAGGACGAGGACGAAGTGTTCATCCTGCTGGAAGGCTCGTGATTCGAGTTGGGCGGAGGAGAGGAACTGGGGGCTGTAGCCGAGGTCTTGAAACCCCTTGAGCCAGGCATTGCGCAGTCGAGCCATCCGGTTATGGTCCGCTTCGTAGCTCGAGAAGCGGCGGTGCCAGGTCGAGCCGTCCACGGTGGATTCGAGGAGCCAGTCGACCTGGATGCTGGGTTGGGAGTAGAGGAGGTAGATGGGATCGCGCACCCGCATGGCGCGCAGGAAGAGGCGGGCGATGGGCTGCCTGAGTTCGCTGAAGACCGGGGCGAGGGCGCGGGCCTTGGCGGTCAGGGGCCAATCGGGTTGTGTCCAATCGAGGCAGTCCTCACTCCACCAGACGATGCAGCCGCGGTCGCCTTCGAGCAGGAGATGCCAGAGCCGGCGGCTTGCGGTCCGGGTGTCCTTCTCGAACACGGTGCTGAGGATGGGTTTGCCGGGCATGAACGAGCCGAAGATCTCGCGGGCGTTGCCGATGTCATAGGGCTCGATCCAATCGACGGCTTGGGCCAGCCGCCAGAGGTCGTAGCCGCCGAAGGCGTGGGGCATCTGGGTACCTTCGATGCCGACGGGGGTGAGAGGGTCGATGTCGCGGGCGGCGTTGCGGAGGCGGTCAAGGGTCCGCGCCAGCGACACGTCCATGTAAGTGCGAAAGTCGGCCCAGGGGGCGAAGTTCCACCGGGCGGGGTTCTGTCGGGCGGCGCCAGGATCCAACGTGAGGCGTTGGACGGCGCCCCAATCGGGCTGGCCGCGGGGCAGAGAGTCTCCGGACGCCATGCGGTTCTTGATTTGATCGGTTGAGAAAGGACGGACGTCGTCCCAGGTGGGAAACGGGGTTTGCCACTCGCGATTGAGCTTTTCGAGCGAGGGATATTGGGATTGGAGCCAGGCGCGGAAACCCTCGAGCGCACGAGGGGAGTAGTCGTAGTCGAACGGGTTTGCGGAGATCGTGACCGAGAGCTCGTCGCGGATGTCATGGGCGAGCGGGCGATGGGGTGCGTGTTTGCGGGCCGCAGCGCGCATCTGATCGAGGGCCATCGCCTGCCAGTCGGGGTCGTCGAGGCAGTACGGGCGGAGGAAGGCGCTCTCGGGACGTCCGCCCTTGGCCCAGGCGGTGACGAAAGAGTCCCAGTCGCGGACGGGTGAATTCCATTTGAGGCAGAGGCCGCGGTTGACGATGTTCTCGACGTAATAGGGCGTCTGATGGGCGAGATAGTGTTGGGGATCGCCGCCGCCGCCATGGACCATGCCGGTGTCGGCCCCCAGCTCCCGAAGGCGTTCGAGGAAGAGAGGGAATCGGTCCGGGTGGCGCGATGCGGTGTCGCCCACCCAGAGGATCACGCGGTACTCGTTCCAGGGCCTTGGGGAGACGGAGGCGGGTTGGGCCAGGGCAATGGCTGCCCCGCCGAGGGCGGTCGCGAGCCAGGAGAGCGCAGGCAGATGGCGCATGGCGCTTCGCATGGCGCGGGGGGTTCGTTGAATGCGTGCCTTCGACGGTCCTGGGGAGGGGTCGGGTCTCGAGGGCTCGGGCGGCGGCTTGGGGATGGCGGGGTCGGTCTGGCGGGACATAGAGCTCGGCTTCATCCTGCGCATTCGAAGGTGAGATGCAAGGATCCTGTCGCGACGCTAGAGTCCTCGACTTGTGGAATGTGTGGTCAACAGGTCAAGTGTGGCCCCTGCCGTTCCAGGCCTCCCCACCTTCCGTCGAGGACTCTTCATTAGCGAGGCGCGGAAGAAAGGGTTCGAAGAGGCAGGAAGGCTTCATGGGATCGCGGACTTCGTCAGGTCTGAGGCGCGCCTCGCCAGGATTCTTGCCTCCCTCCGGCGAGGACTCTAGAGTGGCGAGACGCGGGACAGGGGATCCAGAGGGAGATAAGGGACTGTGTTCCGTCAGAGTCGCGCCTTGCCAGGCAGGCGGGTGCGGGGCGTATTGGTGGGATTCGAAAACCTGATTGTCTATGAACCGTCGTTCCTTTTTGCAGCGGTCCGTGGGGGCGCTGCCGTTATTGGGCTGGCAGCCGTTGCTGGCTGCGGCTGACGACCGGGCCCGGGACCGCGAGCTGGCTGCGGACGTCGTGATTGTGGGGGGCGGGCTTGGCGGGTGTGCGGCGGCGCTGGCGGCATGCCGGGGCGGGCTGCGCGTGGTGCTCACCGAGGAGACGGACTGGATCGGGGGGCAGTCGACATCGCAGGCGGTTCCGCCGGACGAACATCCGTGGATCGAGAGCTTTGGGTGTACCCGGAGCTACCGCGAGTATCGTGAGGCGGTGCGGAGGTTTTACCGGGAGCACTATCCGCTGACGGCGGAGGCGCGGGCGAACCCGCGGTTGAACCCGGGCAACGGCTGGGTTTCGAGGATCTGCCATGAACCCCGGGTGAGTCTGGCGGTGCTCGAGCAGATGCTGGCGCCGCATGTCAGCTCCGGCCGGCTCCGGGTTCTGCTCGAGCATGAACCGGTGCGGGCGGAGGTGGAAGGCGACTGGGTCCGGGCGGTGGCGGTGCGCGGACGGGAGACGGGGCGCACGGTGATTCTGAGGGCGCCGTATGTGGTGGATGCGACCGAGCTGGGCGATCTCCTGGCTTTGACGGGAACCGAGCACGTGATCGGCGCGGAGTCGCGGGCTGAGACGGGAGAGCCGCATGCTCGGGAGCAGGCGGCTCCGGAGAGCCAGCAGGCGATCACCTGGTGTTTTGCAATCGAGCATTGTCCCGGGGAAACCCACACGATCGATCGTCCGGAGGAATACGGTTTCTGGCGGGGGTATGTGCCGGAGATGACGCCCCCATGGGGCGGGCCGCTGTTCCAGTGGGATCTGATGGATCCGAAGACCCTGAAGAAGCGTCCGATGATCTTTGATCCCACGCTCAAGGCATCGGGGATGAATCTCTGGACGTACCGGCGTCTGATTGATCCCGCGCAGTTTCTATCGGGAACTTATGGCAGCGGCTATTCGCTGGTGAACTGGCCGCAGAACGACTATTGGCTCGGACCGATCATCGGGGGGACGGCCGAGGAAGTCGCGCGGCACCTCGACCGGGCGCGGCAGCTGAGTCGGTCGCTGCTCTACTGGATGCAGACCGAAGCGCCGCGGCCGGATGGCGGCACCGGGTGGCCGGGGCTGCGACTGTGCCCGGGGATCCTGGGGACTGCGGACGGTCTGGCGAAGTATCCCTACATTCGCGAAGCGCGTCGGATCCGGGCGGAGTTCACCGTCAAGGAACAGCACGTGGGCACCGAGGCACGACGGCAGGCCACGGGCCGGGCGGAGGGCGACGTGAGTGCGGAAGTGTTTGCCGACAGCGTGGGGATCGGGGCGTATCGGATCGACTTGCACCCGAGCACCGGCAAGGACAACTACCTTGATCTGAGCTCACTGCCGTTTCAGATCCCGCTGGGGTGCTTGCTGCCGCAGCGGGTCGAGAATCTGCTGCCGGCCGCCAAGAACATCGGGACCACCCACATCACCAATGGCGCCTACCGGCTGCACCCGGTCGAGTGGAACATCGGCGAGTCTGTGGGGTGGTTGGTCGTATCCGCGCTCCAGCGGAAGGAGCCGCCGCGCCAGATCCGGAAGGACCTGAAACGTCGGGCGGAGTTCCAGGAGTTGCTGCGCCAGCGCGGGATCGAGCTCGAGTGGCCCCGGGTGCGGCCGCTGTAGTGAGGTTGCTCCCGCGGCGCCGTGGGCTTGGCGGGGAGCGGTCTGTAGCCGCGGGCGGTGACCGCGGCGGGTTAGAGGGCAAAGCGCGAAGTGGCAAGAGCACACAACCTTTCAGCCCACCGACGCACTGACGCACTGTTCTCGGCCGTCGGTCTCGTGCCGCCCTCAGCGAGGGCGGCTAGCATCGCATTGCGGACTGTAGTGTGTGCTCCGTCCCGAATCGGCGGGGGGAAGTCCGCACCGATTCGGGGCGGGATCACCGGTTACAGGTCGGCCATGGTCTTCAGCGGCACATCGCGGGATGGCGGGTCAACGAGAACCGGGAACTGGGCGGTGTCGCAGCAGTAGCCTTCGTTGGGAACGAGGGGCCAGACGATGGGGGCGAGGCAGAGGACGGCGGCTTTGAAGCCCTGGACGGTGGCGCCGAGGTTGCCGGTGTGCGCGGAGTTGTCCGCTTCGTTTTCGATGACGAAGGGGTTGTTGAATCCGCGTTGCATGAGGGTTTCGAGGAACGCGCGCCAGTCCATGCTGTCGTTGCCGCCGAAGCCGGGGAGCATGGGTTCGTAATGATGGCGATCCCACTCGTGGGCGGGGATGGGGACGCCGGCGTGTTGGGCGAGGTCGGGGCGGACCGCTTGCATGGGGTAGAGAGCGCCCCAGTGGGTGCGGCCTGCTCCGGCCCGGTTGCGGGTGCCCTTGATGTGCACCCGGTGGATGCGGTTCATGTCGGAGGCGAGGATGACGTCGCTGGGATTGATGTTCTGCCAGACGTCGTGGGAGGGGTCGTAGGTTTCACCGTGGGCCCGGCTGGGGATGAGCGCGTACATGAGCTTCCGGGCGGCCAGGCAGCCCGGGAGGTTGTTGTAGGTGGTCGGCGAGGTGGCCGGTCGCCAGCCTTCCATGGGGCAGTTCTCGTAGAGGACCGTCACGCCGAGGTCCTCGGCGTAGCGGATGATGGGGGCGAAAACACGGGTGTACTCGTCAAGGTTCCGCTCGAAACCGCGGTCGAGAGTCCCGAGGTCGTGGTTGTAGCCGACGAAGGTGCCGACGGCCACCTGGTTGCGGTCGCCGCCGCAGAGATGGGCGATCCGGATCAGCCGGAGCAGGTGGTTTTGGTTGGCCACGCGCTCTTGGGGATCGCCGCCGATGAGGTTTTCGTACGCGCCCACGGAGAACCGGATGTTCGCGGCGCGGCAGCGATCGATGAGGTGGCGGGCGGTCTCGGGGCCGAACGTCTCGTAATCGAGGTGGGTGGCCACGTGATCGCGGCGGGTGCCGTCCCTGCGGAACACGCAGAGCTCGAGTCCTTGGGCTCCAACGGCGGCGGTGGTGCGGACAAGGCCGTCGAAGTCGAGGGCCTTGAGGGCTGAGGTCATCAGCCAGATGGGGTTGTTCATAGGCTGGGCCAGTATACGGCGTGGGCTGGTGGAAAGGAAGGTCCGAGGGACCGGATTGGGTCCGAGGTGCGCCTCGCTAGACGAGACCTTGATCAAGCATGGCGTCGGCGACCTTGACGAAGCCGGCGATGTTGGCGCCGACGACGAGGTTGCCGGGAGCGCCATAGTCGGCGGCGGTCTCGAAGGCGTTCTTGTGGATGGTGATCATGATTTGGTGGAGACGATCGTCCACCTCCTCGCGGGTCCACGGGAGGCGCATCGAGTTCTGGGTCATTTCGAGGCCGGACGTGGCAACGCCGCCGGCGTTGGCGGCCTTCCCCGGGCCGTAGAGGATCTTGCGTCCGAGGAAGAGGTGGATGGCCTCGGGTTCGCAGGGCATGTTGGCGGCCTCGGCGACGAGTTGGCAGCCGTTGCCGAGAAGGGTCTTGGCATCCTCGCCGGTGATTTCATTCTGGGTGGCGCTGGGGAAGGCGCAGTCGCAGGCAATGCCCCAGGGTCGCTGGCCTTCGTAATAGGTGGCCCGGAACTTGGCCGCGTACTCCCGGATCCGGCCGCGGCGGAGGTTCTTCAGATTCATGATCCAGGCGAGCTTCTCCTCGGTGATGCCTTCGGGGTCATGGATGAACCCGTTCGAGTCGGAGACGGTGACGGGTTTGGCGCCGGACTGGAGCAGTTTCTCGATGGTATACTGGGCGGCGTTGCCGGAGCCGGAGACCAGACAGACCTTGCCTTCGATGGACTCGCCTCGGGACTTGAGCATTTCCTGGGCGAAGTAAACGCAGCCGTAGCCGGTGGCTTCGGGCCGGATCAGGGAGCCGCCCCAGCCGAGGCCCTTGCCGGTGAGCACCCCGGAGAACTCATTGGCCAGCCGGCGGTATTGGCCGTAGAGGAACCCGATCTCGCGCCCGCCGACGCCGATGTCCCCGGCGGGAACGTCGGTGTCCGGTCCGATGTGGCGGTGGAGCTCGGTCATGAACGACTGGCAGAAGCGCATCACCTCGGCGTCGCTCTTGCCCTTGGGATCGAACTCCGAACCGCCCTTGGCTCCGCCCATCGGCAGCGTCGTGAGCGAGTTCTTGAACACCTGCTCGAAGGCCAGAAACTTCAGAATGCTCAGACTGACGGTGGGATGCAGCCGCAGGCCCCCCTTGTAGGGGCCGATCGCGCTGTTCATCTGGATCCGATAGCCGCGGTTGACGTGGTATTGGCCCCGGTCGTCCTGCCAGGGGACGCGGAACATGATCACCCGCTCCGGTTCGACAATCCGTTCGAGGATGATGGCGTCGCGGTATTGCTTGTGCCGCTCGATGACCGGCTCGATGGACTCGAGGACCTCGGTGACGGCCTGGAGGAATTCCGGCTCGCCGGGATTGCGGTGGCGGACGATGTCGAGGGTGTCGTGGATGGTGCCCATAGGGGGAGAGGCGCGGATGGTGTGGAGGTTGAGGTTCAGATCCTGCAGGGGGCGCTCGTCCGGAGCCGGCCGTCCCGGCCTGTCCACAGCCCGGCGTGCTTCGGGTCCCAGGACCCGAGAGGCTTGCCGGGTGCGCACAAAGACGAGGGAAGGAAACTGACGCCTGCCGACGAGAACAACTCGTCATCGTGCCGGTTCGGTCCGGCGGATGCGCCCACCTGCATAAATCGGGCGGACTTATAGCGGGGGCGGCTGATTTCGTCCATAAGTTTTTCTAGCGAGGCGCACCTCGGACCCAACCAAGTCCGCGATCCCGTGAAGCCTCCCTGCCTTTCCGGACCCTCTCTTCCGCGCCTCGCCAGGCCTGGGCTTTCCAGCGGAGGCGACTTGTGCCAGAACGGGGCCCATGAACGCCGACGTCCCGATCCTGAGCACCGGGCTGCCTGGGCTTGACGAGGTCCTCAACGGGCTGCGTCCGGGAGACAATGTGGTCTGGCAGGTTGACGACCTTGGGGACTATCGGCCGGTGATTGGGCCGCTGGTTGGCGAGGCTGGGCGGCTGGGGCGGCCGCTGGTCTACTTTCATTTTGCCCGGCACGAGCCGCTGCTGGACGCATCGAGCGGCGCCCGGGTCCACGCTTTGGATCCGCAGGAGGGGTTTGATCGGTTCCTGACCCGGATCCTCGATCTCATCGAGGAGGCGGGGCGGGGTGCGTACTACGTGTTCGACAACCTGTCCGATCTGGCGGCCGACTGGTTCAGCGACCGGATGTTGGGGAGCTTTTTCCGGATCGCGTGCCCCTATTTGTACGAGCTGGACACGGTCGCCTATTTCGCGCTGCAGAAGCACGCGCACTCGGTCCATGCCACCCAGTCGATTTTCGACACGGCCCAGGTGATCATCGATGTCTACCGGCAGCATGACCAGCGGTACATCCATCCGCTGAAAGTGTGGGAGCGGCACACGCCGACGATGTACACGCTCCACCAATGGGACGGGGATGTGTTCCGGCCGGTGACCCGCAGCGCGACGATCACGGACATCCTGGCGAGCATGCCCAAGCCGTGGCTCGAGTTCACGATTCGCCGGCCGGGGCTCTGGGCGCGGGCCTTCCGGGAAGCGCAGCAGGCGATGCCGGAGCCGGGCGCGCCCCGGCCGCCGACGCGGGAATCGGAGGCGTTGTTCGAGCGGCTGATGGCGATGGTGGCGAGCCGGGACGCACGGTTTCAGAAGCTGGTGCGGCGGCATTTCAGCCTCGAGGACCTCGTGCAGATCATGCAGCGGATGGTGGGGACGGGGCTGATCGGGGGGAAGTCGCTCGGGATGCTGCTGGCGCGGGCGATTCTGCGGGGCGCCTCGCCGCGATGGCCGCAGGTTCTCGAGAGCCACGACTCGTTTTATGTGGGCTCGGACGTGTTCTACACCTACCTGGTTCGGAACGGCTGCTGGTGGCTCCGCCGCCGCCATCGGGATTTCGATGTCTGTCTCGAGCGGGCGGCCCAGGCGCGGGAGCGGATCCTGGCCGGGACATTTCCGGAGGATGTGCTGCATCAGTTCACCGAGATGCTCGATTACTTCGGGCAGTCGCCGTTGATCGTCCGGTCGAGCAGCCTGCTCGAGGACAACTACGGCAACGCCTTCTCGGGGAAGTACGAGAGCGTGTTTTGTGTGAACCAGGGGACGCGCCAGGAGCGGCTCGCCGCGCTCCTCAACGCCGTGCGCACGGTGTACGCCAGCGACCTGAGCGAGGAGAGCCTCCGGTACCGGCATCACCATGGCCTGCTCGATCGGGACGAGCAGATGGCCCTTCTGATCCAGCGGGTGTCGGGTGAATTGCACGGGGGGCTGTTTTTCCCGCACGTTGCCGGGGTGGGATTCTCCTTCAACCCGTTTGTCTGGCACGAGGACATCCAGGCCGAGGCCGGGCTGCTCCGGCTGGTGTTTGGGCTCGGAACGCGGGCGGTGGACCGGGCCGATGACGACTACACGCGGCTGGTGGCGCTGAACGCGCCCTTGAAATGCCCGGAAAGCCGCGCCGATCACCAGCGCGAGTTCACCCAGCGCCGGGTCGATGTCCTCGACACCCGCGCGAACGCGCTGTTGAGCCGCGACTTCGAGGAGGTGGCGCGCCTGTGTCCCGGCCCGATGCTCGCCTGGTTCGGACGCTGGGAGGACGGCCGGCTCAGCGACCCGCGCCCGATGGCGCCGACGGCGGAGTTCCGGGGGTATCTGGATTTCGACCGTCTGTTTTCGGAGACCGACTTTGTGCCGACGATGCGCGTTTTGTGCCGGACGCTGCAGGAGGCGTATGACTGTCCGGTGGACATCGAGTTCACGGCGAACTTCAACCCCCAGGGCGGGTTCCGCATCAATCTCCTCCAGTGCCGGCCCTTCCAGGTCCGGATCGGCGGCGAGGCCGGCCGCGTCAAGGTGCCGGAGATCCTCGAGCCTGCCCGGCTCGTGCTTCGCACCCGGGGGCCGATCGTCGGGCACGGCGTGGCGACGGCCATCGACCGGGTGCTCTACGTGAAGCCTTCGGCTTACAGCCAGTTGGGGATGAGCCGGCGCTACTCGGTGGCGCGGGCTGTCGGCCGTCTCACGCACCTCGGCGATCCGCAGGAACGGCCGGTGATCCTGATCCTGGGCCCAGGGCGGTGGGGGACCACGATGCCCGCCTTGGGCGTGCCGGTGTCGTTCGCGGAGATCAACACCGTCTCGGTGATCTGCGAGCTCGCGGTCATGCACGAGAATCTCACCCCGGAAGTCTCGCTCGGAACGCATTTCTTCAACGACCTGGTCGAGATGGACATGCTCTACCTGGCGCTCTCCCCGGGCCGTCCGGGGCACGAATTCCACGAGGCATCGCTTCTGGCGCGGCCCAACCGGCTGGCCGACCTTCTGCCCTCGGCGGCGGGGCTGGCCGACGTGATCCACGTGGTGGACGCCGGGGCGGAGCCGGCGGGCGGTTCGTTGCTCCTGAACGTGGATCCCCTTCGCCAGACGGGTGTCTGTTATTGGACGGGAGCGTGAAGGCGGGGTGGCCCCGGAGGGTCGCCGACCATCAGCCGCTGGACGGCAACGCGTAAGCGCCTCAGACCACGTGGCGAAAGGCCGAATCCAGGTCGGGATCGAGAAACGCGAAACCGGCCTCGAGGAGTCGTGTCGGACGCACCCGGGCGCTGGCCAGGAGCACCTCCCGGCCCATTTCGCCCAGGGCGATGCGCAGGGCGAACGCTGGCACGGGCAGGAGCGCCGGGCGGCGCAGGGCTCGTGACAAGGCCGCGGTGAACAGGGCGTTGGTGGCGGTCCCGGGCGCCACGGCGTTGACGGCGCCGCTGAACTGACTCTCTTCGAGACAGCGCTCGATGGCGCCCAGCAAGTCCTCGAGAGTGATCCAGCTCCAATACTGGCGGCCGCTGCCGATGCGCCCGCCGAGCCCCCACCGAAACACAGGAAGCATCCGCGCCAACGCGCCGCCGTCCCGCGCCAGGACGATTCCCAGACGCAAGCACACAACTCGAATTCCACGATCGCGAGCCGGTGCGGTCGCCGACTCCCACGCCTGGCAGAGCTCCGGCAGGAAACCCCGGCCGGGAGCGCTCTGCTCGTCGAGGACCTCGTCCCCCCGGTCGCCGTAGAAGCCCGTGGCGGATGCCGCCACCAGGACCCGCGGTGGGCAAGCGAGTGCGGCCAGGGCCTCGCTGAGGCGGCGGGTGGCATCGATGCGGCTGGACCCGATGCGCGACTTCGCCGACGGCGTCCAGCGTTGCGCGATGGTCTCTCCGGCCAGGTGAATCACGGCGTCCAGCGGGCCTGCCGGTTCGAGATCGACGCGCCCGCGCTCAGGATCCCAGGTGGGCTCGCCGCTCCTGGGCGCCGGCGCGCGGCGCAGCGGCACGACGCGGTGTCTTCGCCCTTCGAGGCGGGCGGCGAGCGCCCGTCCAATAAGGCCTGTGGCTCCAGTGATGAGGATGTTCATGTGCGATCCCGAGCGTCGTGGGTGTGCCGGTCTGCCAGCGGCTCAACCATGGCGCGTTGGCGGCGGTTGGCGAGCCGAAAGAGGCGCACGCGCCCCCCCCGAATCCGGAGGTTGGACTTTGGGAGCCGGCGGCCGCCCACGGCGGCGCGCCGCGGGGGCGAGGGAAGCGGACGGCCGCAGGCTGCTCCTGTCAACATTCGACGCGGTACTGTTTGACATGAGAATATATCATGATAGGATAGAATGATGGGATATATAGATTCTATGAATACACAATACCGAGGTTCAGTTGTTAGCCGGGTGTCGGCAGCGGTGGCGGTGGGTTTGGGTCTGGCGGCGGGGTTCGCCGCAATTCAGGCCGGGGTGAATCCGCAAGTTCCCTTCTACGGGTGGGGATCGATCACTGCGACGCCGGCGTATCCGATTGTGGGTGAGAACACCCACATCCAAGTGGTGGTGGGCAACACGGGGGACGAGCCGGCCTCGAACGTGCAGGTTCAGGTCTCCTTCAACGATTGGGGGGTTACCTTCTCCGGGTGGCAGTCGATCGGAACCGTCATCATCCCGTCGATTCCCGCCGGGGGGACGGCGACGGCGGAGTTTGACCATGTTTTTCAGAACCAGGCGCACACCTGTCTCGAGGCGCTGATTGTGGGGGCGAATCAGAACGACGATCTCAACGATGACCGAGGCCAGATCAACCTGGAGGTCATCCACGCGGGAGATTCGTTTACGTATGACGTGCCGGTCCGGAACGACGGCGACGCGCCGCTGGACCTGTTGGTGCTGGGGCGCTGCCAGATCAAGGACGCCGGGGGCGTGGTGGACGGGGCGCACCCCTGCAAGGAGGTTGTCGAGGTGGTCCATCTGGAGCCGGGTGAAGAGGTGCTGGTACCGATCGAGGTGGACTTGTCGGGTCTTCTCCCGGGACAGGCGATCGGGTTCATCGTGGAAGCCTTTGACCTGGGCGCGCCGGATCCCTGGGCGCCGGCGAACCGGAACCACGTGGAGTTGGTCATCGTTCGTGAGACGGCGCGGAACCTGAAACAGGATGCGCAGGCGATTCTGACGGCGCTGGCGCCGCAGACGGGGGATCGGGCCCTGCGCAACCGCCTTGAAGCGGCGGCGAAGCACGTTCAGAAGGCGCTGCAGCCCAAGGGTTGGGCCGATGACAGCCGCCTTGTCCGGGCAGGGGGCGCGGCGGTGGTCGCCCAGGAACTGGCCGCCATACGCCAAGTGCAGGGGTTACTCGAATCCCGTCTGCCCCTCGCGCTGAAGGTCCAGTTAACCGACGTTGCCCTGAAGCTGACCGACGCGGATCGGATTCTGGCGGCGACGGCGATTCGGGATGCCGGCGGCAGCGCTGTTGCTGCGGCGCGCTTGCAGGAGGGCGACGCGGCCCGGCAGCAAGGTGACTACGAGGGGGCGATCCTGTCCTACTTCAAGGCCTGGCAAGCGGTGCGGGGAGATTAGACGAAGGAGTCAAGGGCTCCCTGGCATGGACTGCCGGGGAGCCTCTCGCGCTGTTGGGCGATTTGTCCTGGTCATCGGCCGACTCTTGACTACTCTGCGCGCCGGATGCACGAGGCCACGACGCCGCGGAGGTGTCCGGGAGGTGTGCCTGTGGCAGGATCGGGTTCGAAGCCGGTTGAGGTGATTATGTCCGTCTCACGTCGGAGTTTTTTGAGGTGCTGCAGTCTCTCGGCGGCGGCCCTGGGTTTGGACGGGGGGACGTTGGGGCTGTTGCGCGATGCGTTGGCGAATCCATCGGCGCCCTCGGTGATCTGGCTGATTGGGAGCGCCTGTACGGGCTGTTCGATCTCGTTCCTGAACAGGATTTCCGAAACGCCGGGGGAACCGGCGGACGTGGTGGACGTCGTAGGCAGCGCGATCAACCTGGTGTTCCACCCGACGCTGATGGGAGCGGCGGGGGAGACGGCGGTGGCGGCGCTGCAGCGGACGGCGGAGGCAGGGAACTTCATTCTCGTGCTCGAGGGGGCGGTCCCGACCCGGTTTCGCGGTCGGCCCTGTGTGGTCTGGAGCGACCATGGGCGGGAGATGACGTTTGCGGAAGCGGTCCAGAATCTGGTGCCGAAGGCGCTGAAGACCATTTGTGTGGGCACGTGCGCCTGTTTTGGAGGGATCCCGGCCAGCGGGTCGAATCCGACCGGGGCGATGGGGGTGGGGGCCTTCACGGGCCGTCCCGTGATGAACATCAGCGGCTGTCCGGCGCAACCCGACTGGGTGGTGTGGGCGATCGTGCAACTGCTGCTCGGGCGGAGCCCGGCGTTGGATGAGGACGGCCGGCCGTTAGCGCTTTACAGCCAGAGCTTCGCCGGGACCGACGAGGTGCCGTTGATTCACGACAAATGTCCGCGGAACCCCTCGCTGACGGGCGCGGTCGAGGCGGTGCGCTTTGGGGAGCAGGGCCAATGTCTGGTGGCTCTTGGGTGTCGGGGGCCGTTCACCAAGGCGCGGTGTGAGGCAGCTTGGTGCGGGATCGGCGGCCGCCGTCTGGGGCAGCCGCATCCGGGCCATTGGTGCATTGGGGTGAACGCGCCCTGTCACGGGTGTGTCGAGAAGACCTTTCCCGGGCCCCGGTCGTTTTTCGAGCCGTACTTCGAGTGACCGATTTCGGGAGGAGCCATGCCAGTCATCACAGCGGTCATCGACCCCATCACCCGTATCGAGGGCCATCTCAAGGTCGAGGTCAAGGTGGACACAGTCAACGGAGTCCAGCAGGTGGTGGACGCCTACTCGGTGGGCACCCTGTTTCGCGGCTTCGAGAAGCTGCTCGAGGGCCGCGATCCGCGGGATGCAACCCTGATCACCTCGCGGATTTGCGGGGTTTGCCCGACGTCGCACGCGCATGCGGCGGCGCTGGCACTCGATCACGCCTACGGCGTCGAGGGCGACACCGAGGCCCGGACCGCGGCGCGCCTGTTGCGGAACCTTGTACATGGGGCGTGCTTCATCGAGTCGGCGATCCTGCATTTCTATCCGCTCTCGCTGCCGGACTTCATTCCGGGCATGCCGCTGGCCCCCTGGCTGCCGGGCTGGGATGTGGGTCGGCGACTGGATTCCGGGACGGTGTCGCGATTCACGGCGCATTTCCTGGAGGCGCTGGCCCAACGGCGGCACTGCCACGAGATGGGGGCGATCTATGGCGGCAAGCTGCCGCACACTCCGGCGTTCATCATGGGGGGCTTCACGGCGGTGGCAACGGCAGAGGACAAGGCCTTGTTCCAGCAGTATCTCGAGCCCCTGATCACGTGGATCGAGGGGACGTATGTGCCGGACGTCGAGTTGCTGGCTTCGCTTTGGGACGAGTACCAGGAGTTGGGCAAGGGGTACGGGCATTTGCTCGCTTTTGGCGTCTTCGAGCAGGACAACACAGCGGCGCCGACGCTCCTGTTGAGCCGGGGTCGGAAAGTCGGGGGTGCACCGGAGGTACTGCCGGTGGACGCGTTGAAGATCAAGGAGCAGGTTCGCCACTCCTGGTATGCGGACACGGATGGCAGCAAGCCGGTCCAGGAATCGGACACCCAACCGGTGTATCCGAAGGCGGGAGCCTATTCCTGGCTGAAGGCGCCGCGCTACGCGGGGGTGCCCTACGAAGTTGGGTCGCTGGCGCGGATGACGGTCTCCGGTGATTATCGGGGAGGCGTGTCGGTGATGGACCGGCATCTGGCGAGGGCGCGGGAAGCCTTGAAGATCGCTTTGGCGATGCGGGTCTGGCTGCGGGAGTTGCCCACAGGCCGGGGAGCGTACACGCACCGTGAGAACCCGGGTATCGCCACCTCGGACGGGCTCACCGAGGCCCCGCGAGGCGCTCTCGGCCATTGGCTGCAGGTGGCGGATGCGCGGATCGCGAAGTACCAGGTGGTGACTCCGACGTGCTGGAATCTCTCGCCGCGGGATGACGGCGGGCAGCGCGGGCCCCTCGAGCAGGCGCTGTTGAATCTGCCCGTGGCGAATGTCGACCAACCGATCGAGGTGTTGCGGGTTGTCCACTCGTTTGATCCGTGTCTCGACTGTGCCACCCACGTGACCCGCGCGGATCCCGGCGCCACGGCACTGGTCCCCCAAGGGCTGCCCACGTGAGCACGCAACCGCAGGTGCCGGGACTCTCGTCCGTGTCGTGCTCGGAGGCGCCGTCGCCGCGTTCGTCGAGCCGCAGCCCCCGGCGGGAGTCGGGGCGCCCGGGACTCGAGCCGGCCTTAGCGTCCGTCGTGGTGGTCGGGGCGGGCAACCTGCTGATGCAGGATGACGGCGTGGGGTTGCATGTGCTGGCGGTGCTGCGGGAGGAGCCAATCCCCGGCGCCACCCTGGTTGAGATGGGGACGGCGGTGCTGCACGCCCTGAGCGAGGTCGAGGGTGCGAGCCGTGTGCTGCTGATTGACGCGGTGCACGGGGGCTGCCCTCCGGGGACTCTCTATGTCGACGACGCCGTGGGGGCGGAGGCTCTGCCGGCGTGCTGTTCCATGCACTCGCTGGGTCTGCGCGAGGCATTGCGTTTTCTTTCCATTGAACCGATGCCTCGGCTGGCATTGATCGGGGTGGAACCGAAGACGATCGGGTATGGGATCGGGCTGACCGATCCGGTTCGCGCGGCGGTCCCTCGGGTGGTCGCTCTGGTCCGCAGGACGATTGCGGGCTGGCGGGGCTCGGGCGATGCCGGCGGCGGGCCGGGGGATTGGGCGGGGCGACTCCGCGCCTCTGCCAAGGCTTGTTGACGGCCATGAATCTCCAGAGTCTCTTGTCACTCTTCCTGTTGGTGCTGTTAGGCGCGGTGTCTCCGGGGTCCGGGCAGGCGGCGGCGAGCACGGACGGCACGGTGACGTTCCATGTGACTTTCAGGGATCCGTCAGGGAACTATAGCGCGCGGGTGGACGCCTTCTGGGTGACCGATGGTTCGGGTCAATTCGTTCAGAACCTCCGCAAGGACGCCGGGACGCGGCAGCAGTATCTGTATCAATGGGCGGCAGCGCGCAAGACGACGGTCATCGACGGCTACAGCGGCGCGACGATCTCGACGTGGACACCGGTGACGGTGAACTGGGACTGCCGGGACACGAACAACCGGGTGGTTCCGGACGGCACGTACAAGCTCTATGTCGAGTTCACGGATCGTAATGGCCAGGGCCCATGGACCACGAATGGTCTTGCCTTCGAGAAGGGGCTGACCGGGGCGAGCCTCGGCTACCCGGACCAGACGTATTTGAAGAGCATGAGCCTGGTCTACACGCCCCTGCTGGCCTACGACATTGCGATCACCGACGTCCTGCCGGCGGTTGCCGCGGTGGGTTCGGTGGTGCCGGTGACGATCGCTGTGACCAACAAGACGAGTGTTCCGGAGACGTTCACGGTCACATTGAGCAATGTCACGAGTGGCGTGGCCGTCGGCAGCCAGTCCGTCGATCTTCTGGCGGGGAACGCGTCAACCAACCTGACACTGGCGTGGAATACGGCCGGGCTCGACGTCGGCGACTACACTCTCGAGGCCCGGGCTGGCGCCGTGCCCAACGAGACTCTGCTCTCGGACAACACGTTTTCCCGGAGGATCACGCTGCGCCACCCGGTGCACGACGTGGCCATCGCCGCAATCGAAGCGCCCGCGGCTGTGTTCGCGGAGGGGCTCACGAACATCGCGGTGACCGTCACGAACCGAGGAGATGTGACCGAGACGCTGGCAGTGACGCTGCTTGACGACACGGACCTCCTGGGGATTGGGACCCAGGAGGTTGCCGGGCTGGCACCCCAGTCAGCGGTCACGGCCGTGTTCGCCTGGAGCACGACGAACGCCTCCTGGGGACCGCACGTGCTGCGCGCGGTCGCCGGCGTGGTGGCCGGCGAGACGTCGGTCTCTGACAATTCGCTCACGGTTTCGAGCATCGTCTCTCCAGCGCTCTCGACGAACGTCTATTTGGCGAAGAGCAGCGTCTGGCGGTACCATGACCGCGGGACCGATCTTGGGAGCGCCTGGCGGGAGACCCGCTACGACGACAGTGCCTGGTCCTCCGGCCGCGGTCCGCTCGGGTACGAGGATCCCCCGCTGAACACGACGCTGAGCTTCGGCTCGAATGCGAATTCGAAGCACCCGACCTACTACTTCCGGGCCGGCTTCAACGTCACCAACCTGCCGAGCGCGTTGATCCTGAGGCTGAGACGGGATGACGGCGCTGTCGTCTACCTGAACGGGACGGAGGCCTATCGCACGAATCTGCCGGCGGGTGTGATCCTCTACACGAATCTGGCCCTCGAGACGGTGAGCGGCGCCAATGAAACGACGTATTTCGAGACCAGCGTCCCTGCAACGAACGTGGTCCTCGGCGCCAACCTGGTGGCCGTTGAAGTCCATCAGAGGTCGGGAGACAGCAGCGATTTGTCATTCGATCTGGAGGTCCTGGGGGTGGAGCCGCCCTATCGGCCGCCGATGACGACGAACCTGTTCATTGCCCGGGGCAGCGTCTGGCGCTACAGCGACGACGGGGTCGACCTGGGCTCCGTGCCGTGGAAGGCATTGGATTTCTACGACGGCGCCTGGTCCTCCGGGCTGGGGCCTTTCGGCTACGGCCAGCCGGTCGCCACGACCAACCGCTTCGGCGCGGATCCGAGTCAGAAGCACCCGACCCTCTATTATCGCACGACGTTTGCGGTGGACGTTCTGCCCGTGAGCATGCGCCTGCGTCTGCGGCGTGACGACGGCGCGGTGGTCTATCAAAACGGAGTCGAGGTGCACCGGGTGAATCTGGCTGACGGCCCGGTTCCGTATGCCTCCTGGGCCAGCACCGCGGTGGAGGGGGCGGACGCCCTCGAGTATTTTGAGACCGAGATCGCAGTCACCAACACGACCGTCGGCCCCAATGTGCTGGCGGTCGAGGTGCACACGGCGGATCCTGCCGACAACGACCTCTGCTTCGATGCGGAGTTGATCGGCATCGGTCCCTTGACTGCGCCGGTCCACAACCTGTCCGTCCTGGCCGTCGAACCGGCGGCGGATGCGCGGGTCGGCGACCTGTTGCCCGTGGCGGTCACGGTGACCAACCGCGGGAACGTATCCGACACGTTTACGGTGTTTCTCTCGGATGCCAGCACCGGCCAGAACCTGGCGAGTGCTTTGGTTGCCGCTCTTCCCGTCGGGGGCGTCTCGACGGTCGGACTTGAATGGAACACGCTGGGTGCGGTCCCGGGCGGCCATGAGCTTGTCGCATTCACGGTGCGCGATGGTGTGACCAACCTGCTCGGGACAGCCAGCGCGAGGGCGACGTTGTCCGGCACCGGGTTCGGCCCGAAGCCGACCGGGATCCGCGGCTCGTTGGGAGGACGCTGCAGCGCCGTCGCCTTCCTGGGGGATTGGTGGCTTGTGGGAACCGGAGCCACGCTCGAGGTTTGGAATGGCCGGGATCCGGGTGCTCCGGTGCGAGCGGGTCAGGTGCGTCTGCCCGGATCGATCGAGAGCCTTGCCGCCGCGGGGTCGCACGCCTACGTGGCCTGCGGCAGTGCCGGAGTGCATTTTGTCGATCTGACCGTGCCCTCCGCGCCGGTTCATGTCACGACCTACGACACGTCAGGGCACGCCTACGACGTGGTTGTCAGCGGGACATCGCTCCTGATTGCCGATGGTGTGGGCGGGTTGCGGGTTGTTAGTGTGGCCGCCCCGGCGTCGCCCTGGCTGCAAGGGGTGTATCACACGCGGGGTCCCGCTCGGGCGGTGGCCGTGGAACCGTCGCGCGCGTACGTCGTCGACGCCCACGAAGGTCTGCTGGTGCTCGACCTCTCGAATCCCGTCACGCCGTCGCTCCTGGGGAAGGTGGCTTTTCACGCGGGCGAGGCGATCGCGGTGGCGAACGGCGTCGCTTGCGTTGTGGACGGCAACAACCATCTGTTCATGATCGACACGCGTGTGCCGACGGCTCCCGTGCTGGCAGGTTCCCACGTGATCGAGGGCGCGGTCGGACATTCGGTGGTGCTGAATGGCCGCCACGCCTATGTGTCCGCCCTGGATGCCGGTCTGCTGGTGCTCGACGTGGGAGATCCGACCGCGATCACCCGGATCCGAGACGTGCCTGTCGCGGCGCAGGGTCAGTCGGTGAGCTCGGCGATGTCGGGCACGACGCTGGTTCTGGCCAATGGCTTTGCAGGATTCCAGGTCTACGACGTTAGGATCCCCGCGGATCCGGTGCTCCGCGCCGACATGCCGGTAGCCCTCCGCGCGTGCGGTGTGGCGATGGATGGAGCGATGGCGTGCGTGGCTGCCGGCGAAAACGGGCTGCGACTTTACGACCTCACCGACCCCGCGGCCCCGGTCTGGGTGGGGTGGCTGGCGAACGCCATGAATGCCCGGTGCGTGGCGCTGGCGGGCGACATCGCGGTGGTGGGGGACGGCCCGCACGGGCTGAAGGTGGTGCGTGTGGCTGATCCTGCATCGCCAGTGCTCCTGGGGTCGTGGAACGGCGCCGGCTTAGGGAGCCTCCGCAACGTGGGTGTGACCGGCTCGCTTGCGGTGGCCAGCGATGGCTGGCGGCTGGGGCTGATCGACCTGTCGACTCCCGAGGACCCGAGGCTTGTTGGTTACGAGACGGCTCCGGCATTTGTTTTTGACATGGCGGTTGATGCGTCCCGCGCTTACCTGGCGTGTGGCGACGCAGGGCTCATTGTCGTCGAGATCGGTTTGCAGGGGCTCCACCAGGTTGGCGTCTACGACAGCCCGGGCTTTGCCTCTGGCGTGTCGGTTGCGGGCTCCTCGGTGTATCTGGCGGATGGACCGGACGGGTGGAAGGTTCTGGATGTCTCCGGTGTCGTTCCGGTTCTGGTGCAGTCCGGGACAGGGGAAGGGCCGGTTCGCGACGTGTCGGCGGCAGGAGTGTTGGTGGCCCTCGGGAACGGCCTGAACCGGGCAACCATGCTGGACTTCACGGTCCCGCTGACCCCGGTGCCGCGGCATTCCCTGGACGCGCTGGTTCGGGCGCTTAACATCAACGCCCATGGCGATCATTTGTTCCTGGCCGAGGACGACGCCGGGATGGCGATTGCCACCCTGTGGCCGGATTGGGACGGGGATGGCCTGCCGGACGACTGGGAGCGGCAGATCATTGACGCCGATTCCGTCGACGACCTGCGGGCCGTTGAGGACGTGGATCCGGCGGACGATTTCGATGGCGACGGTCTCACGAACCGGGCGGAGTTCATTGCCGGCACCGGGCCTGCAGACAGCCATTCGCGATTCGCGGTGCAGCTGCCGCCAGCGACCGGGGGTGGGCCGCGCGTCCTCGAGTGGAGCAGTGTGGCGGGGAGAACCTATGCGGTGCACAAGGCCGTCCGCCTGACGTCCGGCTTCGTCGTGGTGCAGGACCATATTCCGGCGACACCGCCGCTAAACACTTTCACCGATCCAACCCCTGGTGCTGCAGCGTTCTACATCATCAGCGTCCGTTGAACCGCCGAGGCCCGAACGGGCACCGAGGGCCCGTGGCCGGTTTCGACACGGGTGGGTGGCCGCGCTTCCTCTGGCCCTCGTCGTGTGCCTCGGGGCGGGCTTCGCTGCCGAGCGCCCGTTGGTTTCGTGGCAGGGGGAGACGATGGGGAGCGTCTACACGGTCAAGATCGCGGATGTCCGCCTGGACGCCGCACCTCTCGAGACGTTGAAGGAGGCGATCCGGCATCGGCTCGAGGAGGTGAACCGGCAGATGTCCCATTATCGGCCGGAAAGCGAGCTGTCTCGTTTCAACCGCGCTCCGGCGGGAGAGCCCTTCACGATGTCGGCGGACTTTGCCCGCGTCCTGCAGTTGGCCTTCGAGCTGAACCTTCGATCCGGGGGCGCGCTGGATCCGACGGTGGGTCCCGTGGTGAACCTCTGGGGCTTTGGCGAGGCGTCGAGCCGGCGTGCCGTGCCCGGGGAGGCACAACTGCAGGCAGCGTTAGCACGGGTCGGCTGCCACCACCTGAGGATCACCGAAGAGGGTCGGCTGGTGAAGGACATCGCCGGTCTGCAACTGAACCTGAGCGCGGTGGCCAAGGGCTTCGGCGTGGACACCATGGCGGCGGCCGTGCGTGCTCATGGCTTCACGAACTTCTATGTGTCGATCAGCGGCGAGGTTTACGCCAGCGGCCACAACGGCGCGGGCACGGACTGGCAAGTGGGTCTCTCCGCCCCTGTGGACGACTGGCGACCGGGGGATCCGATGCTGACGGTGATTCCGCTCTCCGGGCGGGCGGTGTCGACGTCGGGCGACTACCAGAAGTACTTTGTCGATGCGCAGGGACGCCGCCAGTCTCACCTTATCGATCCGCGCACGGGTCGGCCGGTTCGGCACGCGCTGGGCAGCGTTTCGGTGGTCGCGGACACGTGTGCCTGGGCGGACGGACTTTCCACGACCCTTTTTGTGCTGGGGCCGGACGCCGGCCTGAAGTTCGTCGAGACCCTGACCAACGCGGCGGCCCTGTTCGTCCTTCGGGACCCGGACGGGACTTTCCGCACTGTCGCCAGTTCACGGTTTCCCAGGGAACAGCCTGGTCCATGAAGCTTGGTGGTCCAATACGCGCGGGGAACCTGCCCGTAGTTGCGAATTGAACCACCTGGGATCTCGCGGTTCACGACACCGGGCGAAAGGCGGCCTTGGCCTTGGGCATCAGGCGTTGCAGGTTGGCGATGCGGTCCTGGTCGAGGGGGTGGGTGCGGAGGAAACGGGGTGTCTGGCTCCCTTTGTCGCGGTTGTAATCCGCAAACCGCTGCCAGAAAGCGACCGCCGCCTCGGGATCGTATCCGGCCCGGGCCATCCAGAGGAGGCCGATCTCATCGGCTTCGGCTTCCTGTTTTCGGCTGTGGGGCAGCGTTTCGCCGATTTGCAGCCCGATTCCGTACAGCGAGCCGAAGGTCTTCTCGTAGCGTGGGTCCTTGCTGCCCACGTAGGCGGTGGCCGCGTTGCCGATCCCCTGGGTGATCATGGCCCGGCTCATGCGCTCGGCGCCGTGGTGAGCGGCAGCATGAGCGACTTCGTGCCCGATCACGGTGGCGAGGCCGGCTTCGTCCCGGGCGATGGGCAACAGGCCGGTGTAGACGCCCACCTTGCCGCCCGGGAGGCAGAACGCGTTGGCCTCCTGGCTCTCGAACAGGACGAACTCCCATTCCGCCCCTGGCAGGTTGGCCACGGCGGCGATCCGCCGGCCGACCTTCTCGACGAGCGCCGTCGCAGCCTGGTCCCGGCTGATGGGCACTTCTTGTTTCATCTGGCTGAAGGCCTGCAAGCCGAGGCGCAGCTCCTCCTGGGCACCTACGAGCACCAACTGCCTTCGTCCGGTCTCGGGAGCGGTGATGCATCCGGCCAGCCCCGCGGCAGCCAAGAAGACCATCCCAAGACGCCGATTCCATCCCCACACTCCGGGCTTCATGCCAGGGAATTAACCACAAAGGTGGGCTGCGGACAAGAGCCCGCGAATTCCGTCGAGGCGGATGACAAGAGGGCCGGGAGGAACCGATCGCGGGATGGCGACCGGCGGCGCCGGCGGGACGGCGGGAGGCACACGGTGGTGCCGCTGCATGCCTCGATCCAGGAACACTGCCGGCGCCTTGGCTTTGACAACCTGGCGCCCATCATTTGGCACAAGATTGCCATCGCCTGCTCGAGATTCCAGCGATAGTGCTGGAGTCGCATCGCGACGGGGGTCATCGGTTGCGGAATTCACCACGACGTCACGGTCTGCGGGGTCATGCTCCCATCAATCTGTGTTCCGTCCTGAATCTGGGAGGAAAGCCTGACCGATTGGGGGCGGAGCACAAAGAGCGTGGGTCTGACCCTGTTGCCCGCTCGTTGGGGAAGGAGACTCCCGGAACTCACCCGGCTTTCCGGATTGCCTTCCATTCCTTGAGGACGGCGAAGAAAGCCGCCGCTTCTTCGTCCTGGGGATTCACGAGGAGGCGCTGTCTCATCCTCAGGGCGTTGAGCTCGGTGACATCCTCTTGTTCGGCGACGTAGTAGATGGCTTTGCCGCGCTCGCCGTAGATGGCGTAGCAGTACCAGTTCATGAGGAACGGCTCGCCGTTCTTGCGGTAGTTCCAGGTCTGGCCGTGGAACACTTCGCGGTTAATCAACTTCACTTTGAGCGACCGCAGCAGGGCGCGGTCGGTGTGCCGGCCCTGGAGGATGCGTGGGGTCTTGCCGCTGAGCTCCTCGCGTCCGTAGCCGGTCATCTTCAGCCAGGCCCGGTTCACGTAGAGAATGCGAGGGCCGGCGGGAGGATCGAGAGTCGCGTCCGTCACCATGATGCCCCGCCGGAGGTTTTCCAGCACAATAAACCAGTCGAATTTGAATTGCATGGTCGTGATCGTGATCTTCGCCCGACACACTCTCTGAGGACTCCGTCGCTTGCCGGTTAGAATGACACAGGTCGGCCGGGGCGGCAACCCCTCGTGCGACCCGGATCCTCGCCTAACGTGTGCGGCGCGAACGTTCGCCATCGGCTCGTGGTGGGTATTTGCCTTGTGGGCGCGTGGGGTGTCGGCTCCGGGGAGGCCCGCCCGCTGGCGGGCGGGCTCTATAGGGATTGGAGGGGATGGGCCCGCCCTGGGGGCGGGCTTTCAAATCCGCGGAAACCCCGGACTGGGCGGCTCAAGGCGCCTGGTCAAGCCCAGGAGGTTGAGCCACAAGGGACGGTTACGCGCGGATTTGGGCCCAGAGTCCTCGACTTGTGGAATGTGCGGTCAACAGATCACATTGGGTCCCTGCGGTTCCAGGCCGACCCAACTTCCGTCGAGGACTCTACATTAGCGAGGCGCGGAAAAGAGGGTCCGAAAAACCGGGGGCAACTCGGAACCTGTTCCCTCTCAAGGCCCCTGAATTCCGGCATGCACCCCCTCGGAGGACGCCTGGAGCCGGAGGCATTAGGCTTGACCTGCTGACTACGGATTTCACAATCCGCTGACTCCTGGGGCAGACCGCACCGGAGTCTTCATCCGAATGAGCACAATTGCAGGAGTCCGACTGCGGGTATTGTTGGTTCTGGTGGTTCATCTCCTTCATGTCGAGCGTGTGGCGGCGGGGGAGCGGGAGGCGCCGGAGTTCGTCAAGCAGCTCGACATCATCCACTTTTCGCACACGGACTACGGGTTCACGGATCACCCGGCGGTCTGCCGCGATCTGCATCGGCGCTATCTGGATGTGGCCGTGGACGCCGCGCTCGGGACGCGTCAACTGCCGGAGGAAGCGCGGTTCCGCTGGACTGCCGAGACGACTGTGGCGGTGGACGACTGGTGGCGGGAGGCTGCTCCGGAGCGGCGCGTGCAGTTCTTGGAGGCCGTTCGGGGCGGCCAGGTGGAAGTGACGGCCCTGCCATTCAACAACACGCCGTTCCTGAGCCGGGACCAATGGGGGGCGATGATGCGCTGGCTGCCGCCCGAGCTGGCGCAGGAAATCAAGCCGCAGACGGCGGTCCAGAACGACGTGAACGGGTTCCCCCGGGCGGGAGCGAAAGCCCTGCTGGACGGCGGAGTGCGGTATTTGTTTACGGGGATCAACAGCGACAGCGGCGGTCCGCCGCTGCCCCGGCTGACGGCCTTTTGGTGGAAGCAGCCCGACGGCCGTCGGCTCTTCGTCTGGATGAGCCTGGCCTACGGCGATGGTTTCTTCTTCTTCGAGCGCGACGAATGGCGCCGGGGGCCGCTACCGCTGGCGGCTGACGGGCGATTTCGCCCGCCGCGCGCGGGGGACATCCTGAGAACAGACAACGACTCGCTGCGCAAGGCGCATGCCCAGTGCGTGGCGCGCCTGCGCCAGTTCGAAAGGGATGGCTACCGGTACCCTGTCTTGCCGATCTCGATGACAAGCATGTGGCGTTACGACAATGATCCGCCCTTCCCCCCGCTCTCGGATTTCGTGGCGGCCTGGAACCGGCGCGGACTCGAGCCGAAGCTGCGACTGACGACGGTGACGGAGGCGATGCGGGATCTCGAGCAGGCAGCGGGAGGGGCTGCGCCTGAGCATGAGGGCGAGTGGACCGATTGGTGGGCCAACGGCACCGCGTGCGCTCCCCGGGAGGTGGCCGCCAGCCGGTTCGCGAAGCGGTTCCTGTCGGCCGCGCAATCGCCGGTCTGGGGGCCGGTTGACGCCGCGTGCCGCTCGCGCATCGAGGAGCTGACCCGCGATCTTTGCCTGTTCGACGAGCACACCTGGGGTTCGGGCATGAGCGTTGGTCAGCCCTACAGCCTGGATGCGCAGGGCCAATGGAACGAAAAAGCCCGGCTGGCGTGGCGTCCGATGGCCTTGGCCGAGTGGTTGTTGGGCCAGCGTGCGCGCACGCGGCTGGTGCCGGAGGCCGAGGGGCTCTGGGTGGCCAACCCGGTGCGGGCGCCGTTCTCCGGCTGGGCCAGTTTGATTGCATCGTGCCTGCGCGACGACTATCGATCCGTGGTCGACCCCGCCACGGGGCGGCGGGCGGCCTTGCATTTCCAGCCGGGACCGCTGTGGGGCCGTCCCCAGCAGCCGGCCGAGCTGAGCCGCGAAGACGTTTCGGCGACGTTCCCCGACCAATCACCGAACCGGTACGCCCGCTTTTGGGTTGATGGACTCGAGGCCGCGTCGGTGAAGCGGTTCGAGCTGAGCAAGGAGCCGGCGGCGGCGGCCCGGTCAACAGCGGTTGTGCCGGCGGTGGAATCGGACGCGCAAGGTTGGCCTCGAGAGGCGATCTGGCCGGGCATGCGCGAGCCTTTGTTCACGGAGGGCCTGGGCGATGTGGTGTCGGTCAAGGTCAACGCATTTGCCCCGCGCTGGGCGCTGCAGGACCTCTGGAATGCCCGGGACGCGGAGCAGCACGCGAAGCTCCTGGCGGAGAAGGTGGAGTTCATCACCGCGACGCCGGCGGGAGGGGCAAGCGTCGAGGAGACGCCGCACACGATCGCCTACACGCAACCGCTCGAGCATCCGCGTTTCAAGTGGGCGACGCGCCGGCTGGAGCTTTGGAAAGCGGAGCCTCGGGCGCGGCTGACCGTTCGGTTCAACCGGCTATCCTCGTTCGATCCGGAGCTGCTGTGCGTGGTGAACCCCTTGCCGTGCGACGGCACTCTGCCGCGTGTGAGCAGCGGCGGGCTTGGGTTCACGCCGTTCACGGGCCAGCTGACCGGCGCCTGTCGGGATTACCTGGGCATCGATGGCTGGGCGCACTATGCGACGCCGGCCGGTCACTGGCTTTGGGTCACCCGCGACGCGCCTCTCGTCACGCTGGACGGCCCGCATCCCAAAGCCCGCCTGACGTCGCCTCCGGCCCGCACCGGGCGGGTGCTGGCGATTGTGTACGACAACTTCTGGTACACGAACTTCCAGGGGGACAGCCCGGGGGTCATGGAATTCCAATTCGACCTGGCGTGGCGGGCTGAACTGGGCGGGGACGCCGGGGCTGAGGCGCTGGCTGAGGCGCTCGTTGCGGAACCGGTGCTCGTGTTGAACCCGCCGCTGTCCGAGAACCCGGCGATCCTCGAGCGGCTTCATCGTCCTTGACCGGGAGGCCGGGGCAGCGGACGCCGCGCGACGCCCTCGTGGGTAATGGCGACCGGCTTGATCCGGCCCTGGTCGTCGAAGGCCATCCGGTCGATGCACGTCACCCGGTGGTTGCCGTCGGTTTCCGTCAAGGGGCGACGGTGGTACACGATGTACCACTCGTCGGTGCCCGGGATGTTGAGGACGGAATGATGACCGGCTCCGGTGGCGACGGCAGGGTCCTGTTGCAGGATCTTCCCGATGCGCTGGAACGGGCCGAGGGGCGAGTCGCCGATGGCATAAGCCACGGAATAGTTGGGGCCGGTCCAACCGCCTTCGGACCACATGAAGTAATACTTGTTGTTCCGGATGAACATGCAGGGTCCCTCGACGTAGCGGTCCGGGGTGATCTCCTTGAAGAGGGCGCCGTCGGGGAAAGGCAGGAGATCTGTGAAGTCCGGTTTCAGGCGGGTGATGTTGCAGTGGGACCATCCGCCGTAGATCAGGTAGTCCTGGCCGTCCTTGTCCTTGAAGACGAACTGATCGATCGGCTGTGCGCCGTGGACGATTTGGCCGATGAGCGGTTTCCCCAGCAGATCCTGGAACGGGCCCTCGGGGCGGTCGGCCACGGCCACACCGATGCCGCCGAGCTCCCCTTCATGGACATCGTTGGCCCCGAAGAAGAGGTAGTATTTGCCCCGCCGCTCGACCGCAGCCGGGGCCCACATGGCGCGCCTCGCCCAGGAGACTCGGGTGTGGTCCAGAATCCGCTCGTGCTGGGTCCAGCGCACCAGGTCGGGGGACGAGAACGCGTCGAAGTGCAGCTGACGGTTGTAGGGTGCCGAGAACGTCGGGTAGATCCAGTAGCGATCGCCGAACACCGTCACTTCCGGGTCGGCATACCAGCCGGGGAAGAGGGGATTGCCCGACCGCGGAGGTTCGATCATCAGGTCTTCGATGATCTTGCCGAGAGCCTCCGGGGGCATGGCTTCGATGAGGTAGCGATGCGGCTTTGCCGCCGTGGGAATCCACTCGTTATGACCGTGCGGGACGCGGGCGTGCATCAGGCAAAGGCCGGGTTCGGACAGCGTCCAATAGGGGTCCGCGCCTCGGACGGCGTACAGCACGGCGGTTTGATCCCAGGCCTCCCGGTTTCCGAGGCCGTTGTAGAGCTGGTAGCAGGCGCGGACCGGATTCTCTTCCGGGGTTTCCCGGAGTCGGGCGCCGACTTTGATGCGGGCGCCGATGGCGAACCCGCTGAACACGACGGGGGTTGGCCAGTCATTGATCGCGCGGACCGAGGCTGTGGTATCCCACATGAGATTGTACTCGCCCTGGCCATTGGGGAACCGGCCGTCCGGGAAGACCCCGCCCATGCAGACCCAGTGCTTGACCTTCTGGCGGACGAGGGCTTCGCCGTCGAGTGGGCTGTGGTCATCCGGGCGCGAATCGAGCAGGTCCCGCAGGCTGGTCAGGAAGCCGACGGTGACGACGGTCACGCTGTGGTCGGGTTGCGCCGCGAGCAGGCGTCGGGCGAGCAGCGCGGCAGCCGGTGCCTCGCTGCTCCGCTGCAGGTCATGCGGAAACGCTTGGGCGACCGCCTCTGTGTATTTCGAGTCGGTCGCGCGATCCGGGTCGGTCGTGTTGCGATAGCCGTACTGAAGTCCACGCTGATACCCGATGGGCAGGTCTGGCCGTCCGTACCACGTGTTGATGGCATCCACGCAGGGCGCCGCCCATTCGTTCCGCGACGAAACGAGGATGCCGAGAATCTCCGCTTCCCGGCGATTGGCCAGCGCGTGCAGCAACGCCAGCGCGCCGGCGTCGTCGACGTCTTCGGCCAGGTCCACGTCGAGAAGGATCCGGGCGGGGGCGGAAGGGGGAACGGGGGATTGCGCCAGCCCGGTCAAGGCCACGACAAAGCCGGCAAGAACGACTGCGGCGAAGGTCATCGCGTGCGGATAGTGTGGTCCGGATCCCATCGTGTTCATCAGCGTCACCGTGTTGGTCAGGGGCGTCAGAGTGATCCATCGTGCGAGATCAGGCAAGCCCGACGGTCTCTTTGGACCCCTTCGGCGCATTGCGTGGTGCACGCCGACGGCGAATCGGCTGGCCATACGGGCCTCGAGAAGGCCAGTATCCGAGGGATGAAAAGCCTCGGTCGGTGTCGAGCGGGTCAGGGAGCCACGGGTCGCCGTTGGACGATCGCGCCGAAGGGGGCGAAGCATCCGGTCAGGGGCGGTTCGCGGTTGGGCATGGCGTGCCTCGTTGCCTTGGGGGTGTCGACGCTGGGATTGGGTTGGACCCTCCGGGCCGCCAATCCGGCCCCGATCAACCCGCCGCTCGGCCCGCATGTCAACCTGGCTCCGGCTGATTTTGCCGGTTCCTCGACCTTCACCGCGGCTGACCGGATCGTGCTCACGCCGTACTTCTACTGGTACGACGTCTACACGCAGGCGCACATCGTCAATGGTGACGGTTCGGATGCGCTTACGGATCATCCGCCGACGCTTGCGGGCTTTTCGTACAAGTCGAAGGCGTGGCATGCAGGCCAGTTGCGGGATCTCGCGGAGGCAGGGATCGACGTGCTGTTGCCGGTGTATTGGGGCGAACCGTCGCAGCGGATCCCCAACCAACCGGCGAGCGCCCATCCCTGGAGCTATGCCGGGATCCCGCCGCTGGTCCAGGCGCGGGAGGAACTCCTGAGCGCCGGGGAACGCGCGCCGGCCCTTGGCCTCTTCTATGACACGTCGACGCTCGAGTACAACAATGCGGGTCGCCGGATCGACCTGACCACCGACTTCGGCCGGCAGTGGTTCTATGAGACCGTACGCGATTTCTACTCCCTGGTTCCCCCCAAGCATTGGGCGATGATCGAGGGCAAGCCGATCGTCTTCCTGTATGCCGCCGGGTTTGCCGCCCGGCACGATCAGAGCTGCATCGACTTTCTGAGGGCGAGTTTCGCGCGGGATTTCGGCGGGCGGGAGCCCTTTGTCGTGCGGGAGATTTCCTGGCAGGTGCAGACGGAGAACGTGTACGCCTGGGGAGGCGCCCTGGGTTTGAAGAACCCGGGGGTGGCCTCGCTTGGTCCCGGCTATGACCACTCGGCGGTGCCCGGCCGGCAGCCGTTGATCGTCGATCGCGAGGGCGGGGCGTTCTTCGAGCGGCAGTGGACCCGATTTCTGCGCAAGCCTTCGTTGCTTGTGATGATCGAGACCTGGAACGAGTACCATGAGGGGACGGACGTGGCGGCGTCGCGGGAGTACGGCCGGCAGTACATCGAGCTGAACCGGAAGTACGTTGACCTCTTCCGACGCGGCATCCGCCCGCCGCGGCCGCAGGGGCCGTACACGGACGTGCGCAGCGTCAGTGTCCGCCTGCAATCCACGAATGTGGCGAGCGGGCTCGAGCAGATCGAGCACGCGGACGGCGTCACGGCCCCGGCCGAGGTCGGCGGCAGCGGTTGCCGGACCGCGGTGTCGACCGAGCATGGCGGCCGCTACATCTACTTCCGCATCGACGACTCGTTCAAGTGGGCGGACCCGATGCGGGTGGATGTCGAGGTCGAGTACTGGGACGCCGCGAGCGGGAGCTTCAGGATCGAATTTGACGGCAGCGACACGAATGCGCCCTTCCAGGGCGCCTACACCGCCACCGCCCAAAGCGTCCGTCTGGGTGGGACTCCGGCCTGGAAGACTGCCTCGTTCCGCCTCACGGGTGCGCACTTCGGCAATGCGCAGAACGGCGGCGCGGACTTCCGCCTTGTCGTGAATGCTGATCCGTTCTGCGTGCGGCAAGTGAGGGTGATTCGACTCGGCATACCGGCCGAGATTGGGTCGACTGTCCGGGGCTGGCAGCAGGACTTTGCAGGTGTTCTCGGGACGAACTGGATCCGACTTGGGGGGGAGCCTGGAGGGTTCACGCAAGCGGGTGGCCTGCTGAGTGTCGCGGGGGCCGACGCGGCCGGCCAGGTTTTGCTGGCCAACCTGCCGGGGAGCGCCAGCGCCATTCAGGAGGTTCTGGCGCGGGTTCGGGTGGTGTCGGTTGCGGGCTCGAACACCGTGTTGGGCGGTTTGACGATGGCCTTTGACACGAATCACGTGCGGGGCATCGACTGCCGCTTCAGGATCGCCGCCTCGGGGGCGCCGGGCTTCGTCATGCAGGGCAAGGGCGTGTCCGGGGAATCGGCGTTCAATTTCGAATGGACCACCAACCGCTGGTACTGGCTACGCGTGCGGCATCAGACGAATGCTCTTGCCAACGCGTCCGATGTCCTGGCCCGAATCTGGGCGGCGGACGGAGAGACTCCCGAGCCCAGCGCATGGACGGGGTGGTGGGACTATCATCCTGCGAGTCCGGCTCGGGCCGGCCTGCCGGGGCTTGCCGTCGGGGCGGGAGACCAGGGCGTTCTCGAATTCGACTATTTTCTGGTGAAAGCCGAGGGCCTGCCTGAGGTCGCGACCCGGTTGCCGGCGTTCAAGCCGAGGCGGCCCCAGTTGGCGGCTGTCGGGTTCACGCCGGCCGAGGGTTTCCGTGCCCGCTTGGACGGCGAACCCGACACGGGTCATCTCGTGGAACAGACCGGCGACTTCGTGCAGTGGATCGAGACGGCTGTCACGACGGGCGCTGGGGGGCGCGTCGAGTACCTCGATTCACAGGCAGCCGGCGCAGCCCATCGGTTCTATCGCGCCCGGCCTGTGCCGTAGGGGGCCGATTCTGAACTCCATGGCCCTCCGACCCGCGCGATCGCGTCGTGGAGTGCGGTGCCGCGCCCCAAGCAGCACCGCTTTCGAGCGGGCCCGACCTGGAGGGGCCCTGCAGCTGCGGGACTTCGCCGAGTAGGCACCCTGAGCGGCAAGAGGTCCCAACACGGTGGTGTTTCACTTGGCCAGGCGGAAGAACTCAGTTGACGGGCCGATCTGCAGGGAGACGACATTTCGGTCGCCAACAACCTCGACCGGGGCGTCGGCCGGCTGCCAGTCCGGGTTCGCGAGGCTCGGCGTGACTTGGACAGCGAAACCCTGGGCGGCGGCGGGCCAGCTGACCAGGATGCTATCCTGGACGCGCTCGACGGTGAGCGAGACATCGGTGATCGGTTTGCAGCTCTCGAGCTGGTTCACGCCGGCCATCGGTCCGCAGGGGCGGATGACAGCGTACTTGACCGACGCGAAGAAGACCTTGCCGGACGCGGCGAACCGGGCGGCGGCCTGCGGGCCCTGGTTGACGCCGTTGAACTTCATGTCCTGGATCTCCCAGTAGGCGGTTCGCCACGTGTCTGTCCCTTCGAGGGTGACCAGGTAGCTGTCGGCTGGGTAGGCGTAGGCGGGCAGACCGTTGCGAATGCTGCTGTAGACATCGGGCTTGAACTGGACTCCGGCCAGGGCCGGGTCGTCATAGTACGTGACGCAGATCGCCAGGCGAGCTGGCGGCTGGGAACTCGGGCCCAGCGCCTGATCCAGAATCGCGAAGTTGAGGTATTGGTGGGTGAATCCGGGAGTGCCATCGTCGAACGCCGGGCGCACGGCGAGCCGGCGGTCGGCCACCGGGCCGGCTTCGTCGATGATCATCTCCTGGTCGGCGCCGCTGGTCCCAACGTCGAGTCCGTTCCTCACGTCCCTGGCCAGGTCCAACTCGACGAAGCTGCCGTACTTATCGGTGCAGACATTGGGGTCCTCGAGACACCCGGCCAGGGGATCGTCTCCGGCCAGGGGATGAGTGCCCGTTCGGAGGATGGCCAACTCGAAGCGCGACACCGCCACCGCGCCGTTGTTCGACACGAATCGCGGGCCGGCGGTGTAGGCGTCCGCGTTGACCCCTTTGAGGTTCACGGAGGGGATGACCCAGGAACGGCGGATCCAGACACCCGAGCCTTCGAGAGTTGCGCGTTGGGCTGCCGGGTAGAAGCCGATGCTGCCTTTGTCATCCGTGGCGTAGGCTTCCGGGCCGAAGCTCACGTTCGCGCCGGCGAATGCGGGGTCGTCATAGTAGTCGACACAGACCTTGACGGTTTGCGGATCATTGCAGGGGAAGCCGAGATAGTTGTCAGTGATCCCGAAGTTGAGGTAGATGCCATCGGGGACGACTGCGCGGCGCTTGTCGTCCAGAGGTCCGACGTCGTCCACCAGGGTTGTCGTATGATCGTGACCGCCGAGCACGACCATGTGATCGCTGGTACCCGCCGCCACGTCGATCCCGACGAGATTGGTCTCGGGTTCGGGGTCGCACGTTTCCACCGGCAGGAACTGGTTGATGTCCTCCGGGGTGCCGAAAGCCCCTTGCTGGCCGAACGCCACGACGCGCACGGTCAGGCCCGGCACCATTTGGAAGCGGATCGTGCCGCCGTTGATGCCGCCCGCCCTCGTGTCGCCCTCAGCCATGGCGGGGATGGTGCCGCAGTAGCGTTCGCTGTCGGGCCGGAAGTTGTTGGGGATCCGGAACAAGACCCAGTTCCAGCGCTTGTTCTTCGCCTCGAGTGGGATGAGGCCGCCGACGGGCGCCGTGTGATACCCCGCAGGCAGGGTCCCGATGAGGAAGGAAAAGTTGCGCGCTTGGCCGCTGGCGCTGAACAGCCCGGCGTCCCCGTACACCTGGACCAGAATGTCGATGAACTCCTCATCGGCCCACTCGCCATACTCGGGGTCGGCGATGTTCAGGTAGGAACCGGCGACCTTCCTGCCCTTGTGACCTCCGATGGTGAAGTCCACGGTCTCCTGGTCGCCGCCGGAGAGGATCGTGCAGCATTCAATCCACGTGACGTCCGGCGGTGAGAAACCGCCGTCCGTGACGACGTAATGGACTGCGCGGGCAGGATCCACCGATGCGGGCCATTGCTCGGGATCGAAAGGTCCGGTCTGGGCGACACACGACAGGGCGACGCCGCCGCACAGCACGGCGAGCGCGAAGGCAGACAGAGGATTCATGGGGGTGTGGAGACGGGGGTTTCTCGGTTTGTCCTGGGTATACCCCGCTCGCGACGGCTGTCAAAGGGAATCGGGTGACAGAGTGACAGGCTCCCAGTGGGCCCATGCGGTACGAATATCGCGTGATTCTGCGGGATTTGGGATTGGCAGGCGTGTCCAAGGTGAATGAATATCATGAAAAGCGTGCCCACCAGACTTTCGCCGTGCGCGACCCTTCTGGCTTGCGCGTCGTTGCTGCTCCCTGCCGTCAATGGTCTTGGCCAAGGCGGATCCGGGTCAGGACCAGCGGCGCCGCCTGCGATCGAGGGAGCCGGTGTCGAGCCCCTGTATCTTCCACTCCCCCCGAAGCCGGAGCCCATTCAGTTCGACGCGGCGGTCGAGCACAAGCGTGTCGAAGCCAGGTTCGAGAACCTGCCGCTGAGCGAGGTGGTCGCCTGGCTGGAAAAGACTTTTCCCGAGGTGAATGTCGTATTGCCCCAGCGCCTGGTTGAGGCGGACCCGGCTGTGTTCCTGCGGCTGCGTTCCGCGGGCCTGCGGGACATCCTCGAGGCCATCAGCATTGCCACCGACGGGGCCGTGGTGTCCGAGGTGCGGAGCCCCACGCTGGTGGCTCTGCGTCCCCGGACGGAGCCCGTCCCGGTCGGGCCCGGCGTTGGCATCCAAGGCGCATCCAGCGGTGTGTCATCCGTGCCGCCGCCGTCCGATCCCGAGGCCCTCCAGAAGCTTGCGCAGCGGTATGGTATCGGGATGGGAGGAGGCATGGGCGGCGGCGGAGGCATGGTGGGCGTGAGCGGACGCGCTGGGACGAGAGCCCAGGAGGCGCCGGTGAGGCCGATCGAGCCCGCGGCGTCCGGCCAACCGGTCGCGGGTTGGCCAGGGGGCTATGGCGGAATGGGCCTGATGATGGGGGGGGCATCGCAACCGGCGCCGCTGGCCTATCAGGTGATGAACCTGCGGGACATCCTGCGGGTGAACGATCCCAAGAAGACCCGAGAGCTCCTCGAGGTGGTCGAGAAGATCACGGAAAAGACCCTGCAAACGATGGCTGGGGATTCGGGCGAACTGCAGCAGCGGCTGCGCATCAGGTCCTTTGACTACCACGAAGGCTCGGGGGTCCTGGTCATCCTCGGGCAACCGGACGCGATCAAGCTGGCGATGGAGGTGATCCGCAACCTCCGGGTGAGGGAGTCGGGTGATGCGGCCGGCGGAGTGGGAAAGGAAGAGGGCAAAGAACCCTAGCGAGGCGCGCCTCAGACCTGACGAAGTCCGCGATCCCATGAAGCCTTCCTGCCTCTTCGAACCCTTTCTTCCGCGCCTCGCTAATATAGAGTCCTCGAAGGCAGGGGGCGGGTTGGGAACGGCAGGGACCAAACTTGACCTGTTGACCACACGTTCCACAAGTCGAGGACTCAAGTGACGCACAGTCTGCCCATCGTGACACCGGTCTTGTCCGCGCCTGCCGTGGGCGCGCTCGACAGGGCGAAGGGGGAGCCGTCTCTCCGGGGAGTGGCCGATCTGACACGGGCGATGGCGGCGGGAGACGAGGACGCCTTCCGCGAGTTCCACCGGCGCTACTTCGGTCGTCTGTTCCGTTTCGCGCTCGTGGTGGCCCGGGGCGATCCGGTTGCTGCCGGTGACGCGATGGGAGATGCGCTATGCCGGGTGTCCCGCCATGTGCGGGGCTTTGACAGCGAAGAAGTCTTCTGGTGCTGGCTGGTCGCTGTGGTGCGGAGCGCGGCGCGGGATGCCGGGCGCAAGCGCCGTCGCTACGTGGATCTCCTGGCGGATTACGCCCGACGCTGGTTGGTGCTGCAGTCGGCGTCGGAGGCGGAGGCGGATCGGCGGCTCGAGGCGCTGGCGGCGGAGTGTCTCGGGGAGTTGGACCCGGCAGACCGCGCGCTGGTTGAAGGCAAGTACCTGGAAGGCCGGAGTGTCCGGGAGTTGGCGGAGCGCGCGCACGCGACGGAGAAGGCCGTTGAATCCCGTCTCGGCCGGCTCCGGCACCAATTGCGTGCGCGGTTGCTGGGTCGGTTGAAGGAGGATGAACGATGAAGACCTCGAGATGGGATCCGTTGCTGAACGATCTGCTCACGGGGGCGGAAGCGGCGTCGTGTCGCGCATCGTCTCTGGAGTTGATGCTCGAATCGGGCAGGCGCTGTCAGCGTGACCGTCGTGTCCGGCGGGTGGCGGCATGGGCCGTCGTGTCGGGCGCTGCGGCCTTGGCGGTCTTTCTGAGCCGCTCGCCCGCGATGGACACCCGGCTGGCGGCCAGCGCGACGTCGTCGGTTCCTGCGGAGCTTGTTGGGGCGCCGTGGGTGGAGGAAGCCGCCGGCGGCAAGGCACCGGTGCGTTTTATCTCGGATGAGGAACTGCTCGACCTGTTTCCCGGGCGTTCGGTAGCCTTGGTGGGCGCTCCAGGCCGGCAGCAGTTGGTGTTTCTCGGCCAAGTGCAGGAGATCGAGTGAGGCGCGCCGGGCTTATGATGCGAACATTTACGCTCCTTGCATGGGGGCTCACCCTGTTGAGCGGGGTGCATGCGGCTGAACGACCGAACGTCCTGCTGATCCTGGCCGATGATCAGCGTGCCGACACGATTGCGGCCTTGGGCAACCCGGCCATCCGGACGCCCCACCTCGACCGGTTGGCGGGGCGCGGGCTTGCGTTCACGCGGGCCTGCATGCAAGGCGGCATGCATGGCGCCACGTGCATGCCGTCCCGCGCCATGTTGCTCTCCGGCAGGAACCTGTTCCACGTGGACGAGAAGTTGCTGCGCGACGAGACCTGGCCGGCGGCGTTTGGCCGCGCAGGCTACGCCACGTTCATGAGCGGCAAATGGCACAACGGCGCCCCGTCGCTGCCTCGCAGTTTCCAGAGCGCCCGCTCGATTTTCGCCGGCGGGATGACGGATCCGATGAAGGCGAAGGTCAGCGATCTGGCGGAAGGCGTTCTGACGCCGCCCCGCGTGGGCGACCGGCACGCCTGCGAGATCTTCGTTGACGAGGCGATCCGGTTTCTCTCGGGGCAGCGCGGCGCGCCGTTCTTCTGCTACGTGGCGTTCAACGGCCCGCACGACCCGCACATCGTCCCGCCGGCATTCCCTGTGCATTACGATCCGGCTCGCGTGCCGCTGCCTCCGAGTTTCCTTCCGCAGCACCCGTGGAACAACGGCGAAATGACGGTTCGCGACGAGCAGCTGCTTCCCTGGCCGCGTCGTCCGGACCCGGTGCGGGCCATGCTCGCCGACTACTACCGGTACGTTTCGTTTTTGGACGATCAAGTGGGCCGCCTCCTCGAGGCGCTCGACGCCTCGCCGTTCGCGACGAACACCTATGTCGTTTTCACCGCCGATTCCGGGGTGGCGCGCGGCAGTCACGGGCTGATCGGGAAGCAGAATGTGTACGAGTTCGACTCGGTTCGAGTGCCGCTGATCATCGCCGGGCCGGGTGTTGTTGCCGGCCGGCGGACGGATGCCCTGTGCTACCTTTATGATCTGCTGCCGACCCTGGGCAGCCTCTGCGGCGTGGCCGGGCCGGCGACGAGCGAGGGATTCGATTTCAGCGCCACGGTGCGCGACCCGAGCCGCCCGGCGCGCCGGGAGCTGCTGTTTGCCTATCGGAACCTGCAGCGGGCTTATACCGATGGCCGCTGGAAGCTGATCCGGTACCCGCTGGTGGATCGGACCCAGCTGTTTGATCTGGCGGTGGATCCCCATGAGGTGACGAATCTCGCCGGGCACCCGGCGCATGCGGACCGAGTCGCTGCGCTGACCGCCGCCCTCGAGCGGTTGCAGAGGGCGTCCGGCGACACCGCTCCGTTGGCCGTGGCCGTGCCCGAACCGGCGGAATGGACGCCTCCCGCGGCGGGTAAAGGGGGAACGCGGATCGCCGATTAGAGTCCTCGACTCCTGAAACATGGGGTCAACAGGTCAAGTTTGGTCCCTGCCGTTCCAACCCCAGCCCCCCGCCTTCGAGGACTCTACATTAGCGAGGCGCGGAATCCAGGGGTCAAGTGCGGGCTTGAGCGTCGGCCTCCTGGAAGGCAGACTCGCGTCGGCACGGCGGGGAGTATTCCCTCCCCAGTCGAAACGCGGCATCACCGATTCAGACCAGCCTCGTATGATTAAAGCCAAGAGCCGGACCGTCGGCGTCGTTCTGGCGGCGTGTCTCGTGATGGGTTGGGGGGTCGCGCAGCCCCCGGCGGAACCCGGCGAGGCTGGCGGCGCCTGGCCGTTCTTCGCCTTTGACAACGGTGTGGGGCGCGGCGTCTGGCCGCCGGCCGTGCAGGCCGAGACGGTCAAGACCCTCGGCTACGAAGGCATCCACTACAACTACACCAACCCGAAGGATTTCGCGGCCAAGCTCGGCGCGTGTCGGGCTGCGGGCGTACCGATCGTTGCGGTGTATTTCTACACGCACGTGGGGAAGACCAACGCGCCCTACGACCCCGGGATCAAGGAGGTGATCCGGATGCTCGAGGGCACCGAGACCATCCTGTGGATGACCCTGTGCGACGGCAAGCCGGGGCAACAGGACGCCGAGGCGGCGGCGGTGGTCAGGGACATCGCGGCGCAAGCGGCGGCGTCGGGCCTGCGGGTGTCGCTCTATCCGCACGCGGGGTTCTACGTCGCCACCGCGGAGGACGCTGTCCGCGTCGTGAAAGCGGCGAACCTGCCGAACGTGGGCGTCACGGTGAACCTGTGTCATGAGCTGTTTGCCGGAAACGCCGGGCGCCTGGGCGAGGTCCTCGAGCGAGCCGGTCCGCATCTCAACCTGGTATCGATCAACGGCGCCTCGCCCATTCCGGGCAAGGGGCCGAAAGCGTGGGACACGCTGCCGCTGGGGTCGGGGTCGTTCGACACGGACGGCTTTCTGCGGTTGGTGCGGGACGCCGGGTATCGGGGGCCGATCGGGCACCAGTTCTACGGGGTCAAGGGCGACGACAAGGAGAAGCTCACCCTGGCGATCCGGGCGTGGAAGGCCGCCAAGGCCCGGCTGCTGCCGGCGCCGCGGGATGGGGCGCGGTGATCGGTCGGCTTGGGGCGAGGAGACTGTCCGATGAACATGTTCGACACGCGGGGCCAGACCGGCGGTGGCGCCGGCCGGAAGGAGAACACGCTCCGCAAGCTCGAACGGCTGCGCGCGACGCTGCGCCATGAGGAGCCGGATCGCGTGCCGATCAGCGACTTCTTTTGGGGCGGTTTCATCGAGCGCTGGCGTCGGGAGCTCGGCCTTTCCCCCGACGCGAACCCATACTACCACTATGACCTCGACTGGATCGTGACGGTGCCGAACATGGATCCCTGGATCCGGCCGTTCGAGATGCTCAAGGAGGACGCGGAGGAGGTCGTGGTCAAGACGGGCTTCGGTGCGACCCTGCACAAGCATTTCCAGTATCCGATGCCCGAGATGCGCGCCTGGGAGACGGATACGTTCCAGAAACTCGAGGCGGCGCAGTTTGACGATCCGCGCGATCGGCGCCGTTTCTTTGCAGCAGGCGACAACCAAATTGCGGGCGTCGGCGACGGTTTCCAGCGGAACACGCCGCCGTGGATCGAGACCGTGCGGTCGTTGCGGCCGGACTTCCCGGTCTATGGCAGCATGATCGAGGTCAGCGAGTGCCTGACGCGGCTCGTCGGCCAGCACAACGCGCTGCTCTGGATGGGGGAGTTTCCGGAGCGGATGGGGGGGGTGATCGAGCGGTTGGGGGCGTACTATCTCGAGATGGCCGAGGCTGAGATCGAGGCGGGCGCGGGTCGGCTCGATGGTTTTGTGATTTGGGGCGACGTGGCGTACAAGAAGAGCACGTTCATGTCGCCGGCCTACTGGCGGGCGCATTTCAAGCCCTGGGTCGCCCGGATGATCGCCGCGGCGCATGCCGCCGGTTTGCCCGTCATCTACCACGGTTGCGGCAACGTGCAGGCGATCTTTGCCGACTACATCGAGATGGGGGTGGACGCCTACAACCCGCTCGAAGCCAAGGCGGGGATGGACGTCGTGGCTCTGCGCCGGCGCCACGGACACGCCATCGGGTTCTGTGGCGGCAGCGACATCCGGATCTGGGAGACCGGGGATCGCGGGGCGATTCGCCGGGAAGTGTTTCGCACGCTGAACGCCGCCCGGGGCGGCGGGTACATCTTCCAGTCGGATCATTCCGTCAGCAGCGGTGTTTCGGGTCCGGCGTATGACGACATCGTGAAGCTCGTGCGCGAGTTTGGCCGGTACCCGATCGCGATTCCGGCGGAATTCCACGAAACCACTTAGCGAGGCGCACCTCAGACCCAACGAATTCCGCGATCCCATGAAGCATTCCTGCCTCTTCGGACCCTCTCTCCCGCGCCTCGCCAACATAGAGTCCTCGGAGGCGGGGGGGGCGGGTTTGGAACGGCAGGGGCCAAACTTGACCTGTTGACCCCATATTCCACGAGTCGAGGACTCTAGCGAGGCGCCGCCTCAGACCCAACCCAATCGTCAGACTCATGCCTCCCCTGGCTGCCAGCATTTTCTTCCATGCCATCGGGGCGGCCGCGGCGGCATGTTGCTACGTGCCGCAGAAGCGGGTTCGCGGCTGGTCCTGGCAATCGTACTGGCAGACGCAGGCGGCGTTCTGCTGGTTGTTGTTGCCCATTCTCGGCGCGTTTCTCACGGTGCCGGACTTCTGGCAGGTTGTGCAGGCCGCGCCGCGCGAGGCAATGCTGCGGACCTTCCTGCTCGGCATGGCCTACGGCATCGGGGGCACGGCGTTTGGCGTGGCGATTCGGTACGTCGGTTTCTCGATCACCTACGCGGCGGCGATCGGGATATCAACCGTGGTCGGCACCGCCTACGCCATCGCCAAGGGGAATTCGACCCTCGCGGAGGCGGGGGCGAACGTTCAGGACTTTCTCGCCCGGAACGGTGCGGATTGGGTCGTCCTCGGCATTGGCATCGGCGTTGTCGGCGTGATCTGTTGCGGCGTCGCGGGACGCTGGAAGGAGCGCGACCAGGCCCAGGCCGGGGGCGCGGCGGCGGGAAGCAGCAGTCTGTGGACGGGTCTCGCGTTGTGCCTGCTGGCGGGGATGCTGTCCGCGGTCTATGGCATTGCCCTGACGGAGGGCGCCCCGATCGCGAAGGTGGCCGGGGAACACGCCGCCGGGCACACCGTGTTGGGCATCGACGCCGCCACCTTCTGCAGCAACGCGATCTATCCCTTCTCGAACTCCGGGGCGTTCGTCACCACCGCGCTCTACTGTCTGTGGCTTCACGCGCGGCACAAGACGCTCGGCGAAATTGCGGCAGTGCCCGAAGGCGGGACGAAAGCGGGCCTGGCGGTGAACTGGGCGATGGCGATCCTGACCGGTTGTCTGTGGTACGGGCAGTTCTTCTTCTATGGGTTCGGCCACTTCTACATCATGAAGGTTGCGGGATTCGAGCAGGCGTGCTGGGCGATCCACATGATTCTGCTGATCCTGCTCGGCACGGTCATTGGCGTGGTGTTCAAGGAGTGGAAAGACTGCCGGCCGCGCACGTATGCCGCGTTGGCGCTTGCGCTCGGGCTTCTGATTGCCGGCAAGCTGTTGCTGGACTACGGGAACTACCTGGGGAGCCTGGGCCACTAAGTGGTCCAATTCGCAAATACGAGCACGTTCGTTGCGCCCAATTTGGCCTGTGGCGAGGCGCGACGAAGGAGCATAGCCGCCAGCGCTCTGTGACTGAGGAGCAACGACGCCACAGGCCAAATCCGGCGCAACCCACC
>JAKQDD010000021.1 GCA_029556615.1 Verrucomicrobiota bacterium
GGCGTCCGTCACGCCGCCGGGCGCGGATCTTCGCCGCCCGCCGAGCCCAGATCCACTGGTGGTTCCGGTAGTAGATGCCCCTGCACCGGGCGGAGCAGTAGAACACCTGCCGCCCGGTGATTTCGCCAGCGCATACCCGGCAGCAGCCCTCGCGGGGCAGGCAGCCGATCCCGGTTGGGTTCCGCCTTTGGGCCATGGGAGGATCGTAGCGCTCGTGACCAGTACGCGCGCCGGATTGCGGAGAACGAAAACGGCCCCCGAATTCGGGGACCGTCTGAGTGGAGGTTGGAGGCGCCAGTCGGATTCGAACCGGCGGTGGAGCTTTTGCAGAGCTCTGCCTTACCACTTGGCTACCCCGCCTGCCGCGTACGGGAACCATAGCCGACCAGCGGCAAGGCGCAAGGCGAATTCCCGGCTTTCCGCCGGGCAGCTCGCGTGGTAGACCTCGCGGCACTATGGAAAAGACGGCGTTGTTGTTCGCAGGTCAGGGGGCCCAGACGGTGGGAATGGGACGGGAGCTCGCGTCGGGGTCGGCGACCGCGCGCGAGTGGTTCGCAAAGGCGAACGAGGTGCTGGGCTTCGATTTGACGCGGATCGCGTTCGAGGGGCCGGAGTCGGAGCTGACCCGGACGGAGAACGCGCAGCCGGCGATTTACCTGGTGAGCTGGGTGGCGCTGGCCCTGCTGCGGGAGCGGGTGCCCGATTTGGCGTTCGGGGCGACGGCAGGGCTGTCGCTGGGCGAGTTCACCGCGCTGGCCGCGGCAGGGGCGCTCGGGTTCGAGGACGGCCTGCGGGTGGTGCGTCTCCGGGGCCGGTTCATGCAGGAGGCGTGCGAGGTCACCCGGGGCGGGATGGCGGCGATCATCGGTTTGGGGGAGGAAGGGACACGAGCCGTGTGCGCGGAGGCCGGGGTCGAGCTGGCGAATTTGAATTGTCCGGGGCAACTGGTGATTTCAGGGGAGGCAGGGGCGGTTGCGCGGGCGTGCGAATTGGCCAAGGCGCGGGGGGCGAAGCGGGCGCTGCCGCTGCCGGTGGCGGGGGCGTATCATTCGCGGCTGATGTCGGCGGCGCAACCGAAGCTGGCCGAGGTGTTGAACGGGGTGGCTCTCCGCACACCGGAGGTGGAGGTGATCTCGAATGTGACGGCGCAACCGCACGAGGAGCCGGAGGCGATCCGGCGTCGGCTGGTCGAGCAGGTGACGTCGTCGGTGCTGTGGGAGGCGTCGATGCGGCGATTGCTGGCGGAGGGTTATCGGCGGTTCATCGAGCTGGGGCCGGGGAGCGCCTTGGCAGGGTTCATGAAGCGGATCGAGCCGGCGGCGGCGGTGACCAGCGTGGCGGATCCGGCGGGGCTCGAGGCGACGGTGCAAGCGCTGGCGGGCTAGCGAGGCGCGCCTCAGACCCAGTCGAGTCCCCAGGCTCATGAAAACCCTGCTGTCTCTCCCTACCCTTCGTCCCGCGCCTCGCTAATGTAGAGTCCTCGAAGGCGGGGGGCTGGGGTTGGGACCGGCAAGGGGCCAAACTTGACCTGTTGACCACACATTCCACAAGTCGAGGGCTCTGGCCGCGAAGAAGCGCAAGAGGCACAAGAGGCGGAGGGGGGCCGGATCCTCGCCTAACGCCTGTGGCTGGACCGGTTGCGATCGGCTTCTGAAGAGAAGAACGGATGTGCTGAAAAACGGATTGCCAAGGGGGCCGGGTGGGTGGAGAAAGGGGGCATGAGCGTTTTGAAGGACCAGGTGGCGGTGGTGACGGGGGCGGGGCGGGGGATTGGGCGGGCGATTGCCCTGGCGTTTGCGGGGGCGGGGGCGGACGTGGTGTGCGTGTCGCGGACGGCCGAGAACGCGGAGAAGGTGGCGGGAGAAGTGCGCGGGTTGGGGCGTCGGGCGTGGGGGTATGCGGTGGACGTGGCGGATGCGGCGGCGGTGAATGCGGCGGCGGAACGGCTGGTGGCGGAGGCAGGGCGGGTGGACATTCTGGTGAACAACGCCGGGGTGACCCGGGACGGGTTGCTGATGCGGATGAGCGACGCGGACTGGGAGGCGGTGGTGAACACGAATTTGAAGGGGGCGTTCCATTTTACGCGGTCGCTGGTGCGGACGTTCGTGCGTCAGCGGTCGGGTCGGATCCTGAATGTGGCGTCGGTGGTGGGGCTGATGGGGAACGCGGGGCAGAGCAACTACGCGGCGAGCAAGGCGGGGCTGATCGGGTTCACGAAATCGGTGGCGAAGGAACTGGCGAGCCGCGGGGTGACGGCGAACGTGATTGCGCCGGGCTTTATCGAGACCGACATGACGGCGACGCTGAAGGAAGAGCAGCGGTCGGCGATTCTGGGGCTGATCCCGCTGGGGACGCTGGGTCGGGCGGAGGACATTGCGGCGGCGGCGTTGTACTTGGCCGGGCCCGGGGGGCGGTACGTGACCGGGCAGGTGCTGGTGGTGGATGGCGGGTTGGTGATGTGAGCGGGTCTCAGGGCGGTTTGAGAAAATGCCAATCGGGGCTTGACGCTGCCTGAGGCGTCGCTTAGAGACACACCGGAAAAAGCGAGAGTGCCCATGACGAGCGAAGACATCGAGAAGAAGGTCCGCGAGATCATCTTGAAGCAGCTGAACAACGTGAAGCCGGATCAGATCACGCCGGAGGCGAGGTTCATTGAGGATCTCGGGGCGGATTCTCTGGACGTGGTGGAACTGGTCATGGCGTTCGAGGACGGCTTCAAGGACGAGGGTCTGTCGGAGATCCCCGACGAAGAGGCGGAGAAACTGACGACGGTCGGTTCGGTGATGCAGTACATCGAGGAACGGACCCAGCGTTAGGGGCGGGCGCGGCGCCGGGGGCGCTGTGCGTCGATCGGTTTGGGATGAGGGGGCAGCCACGCCGGGAGCGAGCGACGGCTGCCCCGTTTGTTTGCCGGACGGCGGTCCGAAGTCGGGCCGTTGGACGGGGCGGGCTCGGGAACAGACGAGACTGGATAATCTGCTTATCTGCTATGCAAGGTGAAGCTGGCCGCCGGCGGGTGGTGATCACGGGGATGGGGGTGGTGACGCCCCTGGGGCTCGATGTCGAGACGTTCTGGAGCGCGCTCCTTGGGGGGCGATGCGGGATTGACCGGATTTCCCTGTTTGATGCGTCGGCGTTCGATTGCCAGATCGCCGGGGAGGTGCGGGGGTTTGACGCGGTCCCGGCGTTTCCGTCGCCGAAGGAGGAGCGGCGGTCGGATCGGTACACGAAATTTGCGCTGATGGCGGCGCGGCAGGCGTTGGCGGATTCGGGGCTGGATTTGGACCGGTGCAACCGGGACGAGATCGGGGTGTTCATGGGTTCGGGGATTGGGGGGTTGTCGACGACGGAGGAGCAGCACAAGGTGCTGCTCAGCCGGGGGCCGAGCCGGCTCTCACCGTTCATGATTCCGATGCTGATCCTGAACATGGCGTCGGGGTTATTCTCGATGTATCACCGGCTGCGCGGGCCGAACCTGGCGACCTGCTCGGCGTGCGCGACGTCGTCGCACGCGATTGGGGAGGCGTGGCGGACGATCGTGATGGGCGATGCGCAGGTGATGTTCGCCGGGGGGAGCGAAGCGACGATCACGCCGCTGGGGATAGGGGGGTTCTGCAGCATGAAGGCGGTCAGCACGCGGAACGCGGAGCCGGCGCGGGCGTCGCGTCCCTTCGACGGGGGGCGGGACGGGTTCGTGATGGGCGAAGGCGCGGGCACGGTGGTGCTCGAGGAGCTCGAGCATGCCCGGGCGCGCGGGGCGCGGATTTACGCCGAGGTGGTCGGGTACGGGAACACGGCGGATGCGTATCACATGACGGCGCCGTCGCCTGGGGGGGAAGGGGCGGCGCGGTGCATGCGGATGGCGTTGCGGTCGGCGGGTCTGGCGCCGGAGGCGGTGGGGTACATCAACGCGCATGGGACGGCGACGTGGCAGGGGGACATCTGCGAGACGCAGGCGATCAAGGCGGTGTTTGGGGAGCACGCCCGACGGCTGGCGGTGAGTTCGACGAAGGGGGCCACGGGGCACATGCTGGGCGCGGCCGGGGCGGTCGAGATGGCGGTGTGCGTGAAGGTGTTGCAGACGGGGATCCTGCCGCCGACGATCAACCAGGAAACGGCGGATCCGGAGTGCGATCTGGACTACGTGCCGAACGCGGCGCGGGAGGCGAGGGTCGAGGCGGTGGCGAACAACTCGTTTGGGTTTGGCGGGCACAATGCGTGCGTGATTGCGCGTCGGTTTAGCTGATCGGCGGGCTGCGGCCGTCGATGGCCGCCCTTGTATGCAAGTTCATCTGTTGAAATCGAAGATCCACCGGGCGCACGTGACCGGTGCCAATGTGAAGTACGAGGGGAGTCTGACGATCGATGCGGATCTGATGGACCAGGTGGGGCTGATGCCGTACGAGCGGATTCTGTGCGGGAACATGGCGAACGGGGCCCGGTTCGAGACCTACACGATTCCGGGTCAGCGCGGGAAGCGGGAGATCGTGTTGAACGGCGCGGTGGCGCATTTGGGGGCGGTGGGGGACCGGCTGACGATCATGAGTTACGCGCTGGTCGAGGCGGCGGAGGCGGTCGGGTGGACGCCGCGGGTGGTGGTGCTGGGGCACCAGAACGCCGTGGTGAACTCGCGCGGCCTTTGAAGGGCGAATCGCATGCCCAGCATCTATACCGCGGCCGAGATTGCCGCACACCTTGGCGGCGAAGTGCGAGGGGATCCGACGGTGGTCTTGAGGGGGTTTGCACCGGCGGATACGGCGAAGGCGGGGGATTTGACGTTTGCCGAAACCGAGGCGTACTTCGCGCGGGCGGACCAGAGCGCAGCGAGCGCGATCCTGGTGGGCGGCGATTTCCAGTCGGCGCAGAAGGTCCTGATACGGGTGGCGAACGCCCGGGTGGCGTTTGCGCGGGTTCTGCCGTTGTTTTTTCCGGAGGCAACACCGGCGCCTGGGGTTCATGCGACGGCGGTGGTGTCGGGGTCGGCGCGTGTGGATCCGTCGGCGCACGTGGGTCCGGGGTGCGTGGTTGGGGATGGGGCGGCGGTGGGGGCGGGTTCGGTGCTCGAAGCGCTGGTGGTGGTGGGAGCGGAGACGCAGATCGGGGAGAACACAAGGCTGTTCCCCCAGGTCACGGTGTATCCGCGGATGCGGATTGGGGATCGGGTGCGGATTCACGCGGGGGCGGTGATCGGGTCGGACGGGTACGGGTATGTTTTTGACGAGGGGGCGCACCGGAAGGTGCCGCAGGTGGGGTGGGTGGTGATCGAGGACGACGTCGAGATTGGGGCGAATGTCACCATCGACCGCGGAGCCTTGGGGCCGACGGTGATCGGGCAGGGGACGAAGATCGACAACCTGGTGCAGATCGCCCACAACGTCGTGGTGGGGCGCCATTGCCTGATCATCTCGCAGGTGGGCATTGCGGGAAGCACGCGGTTGGGGGACTACGTGACGCTGGCAGGGCAGGCGGGGTTGGCGGGGCATCTCCGGATCGGCAACCGGGCGGTGGTGGCGGCGCAGTCGGGGGTGATGCACGACATCCCGGACGGGGAGAAATGGCTCGGAGCGCCGGCGCGGCCGGATCGGCAGATGAAGCGCCAGTTTATTGCGCTCGAGAAACTGCCGGAGCTGCTGCGGCGGGTAGCCGAGCTCGAGCGGCGGTTGGCCGAGCTCGAAGGGCGGTGAGCAAAGGTCAGCTTTGTTGCGGCCGCGAAGAGGAAAGGGGTTCGCCGCGAAAAGGCGGCACCAGGCCGCCAGGAAGTGTGAGAGAAGGGATCGCCGCCAAAAGGCACAGAGGGCGCAAGAAGAGGATCGGGGGATTTCGATCTTGTGCTTCTTGTGCCTTTTTGCGGCGACTCCCCGTGCCCATCTTATCGCGGCCTGCTTCTCAGGTTTTGAGGAACCGCTCGAAGGAGCCGCCGAGGAGGTCGCGGACATCCCGTTCGATTTCGGCGGCGGTGGGTTCCCAGCCGGTGGCGGCGAGGTCGCTGTATTTCTCGACGAGCACGCGGGCGAGGGCGCGGCGGGTGTGATCCCACTTGTAGAGGATTTGGTCGAGGACGCGGGCGTCCGAGTGCTGGGCGGTGAAGCTGACGCCGAGCAATTCGAGGCGGATCCGGGTGAGTTCGTCGATGAGGTGGGGGATGTTGAGGAACCACCAGCAGCCAAAGGGATGGAGGTTGCGGAACTTGCGGGCGAGGACGCAGAGCTCGTGCTGGTTTTCGCGGGCGAGGACCGTGACGAGGAACTTGTTTTGGGGATGGGCGGCGCAGAGGTGGGCGATGGTGTCGAGGTTGCTGTGGCCGACGCCGTCGCCGGCGAGGCGGAGGTCGGGGTTGACCGCGCGGCGGACACCGAGCATGAGGGCAAAGGGTTGTCCGAAATCGCGGCAATGGGGGAGGACGGCGCCCTGGATCAGGCGGGTGCAATCGCTGTCGGGCTCGCAGGAGAAGTCCGGCGGGAGCGAGATCATCAGGTAGCGGGACTCGAGGCGCTGGGTCCAATCGGCCAGGAACCGGCGGACTTCACTGAGTGTGGCGGGGGAGAACCCTTCGCCGACGTCGTAGCCCCAGGCGAGGAGGCGTTGGGCGGCGCGTGTCCAATCCGTGAGGAGGGGGTCGACGCGGAGGGCGGCGATGAACCGGTCGTCGCGGAGGAAGCCCTTCTGCCAGATGGGCCGCTCGATGTCGTCGAAGGGCGAATTGGTCATGTAAACCGCCCGGACGTTGGCGAGTTCGAGGCAATGGGTGACGTAGGTTTCGGCGTTCCATTGTCGGAACCACTCGCGGAGGGCGGGGAGATCGCGCTGCTTCACATCGAGGCCGAGCCGATGGAGCGTGGTGAGGACGCCGCGGCAGGCCTCGGAGAGGGGGGAATGCTCGATGAAGAGGGTGTTCCAGAGGATCTCGGCCTGGCGTTGTTTTGAGAGGATCCAGAAGTTTTCGCACGGGAGATCGAGGTGCCGGAAGCCTTCGGCGACGAGGTAGTGGTAGATGAGCAGCTCATCGATGCCCCAGAGCAGGAGATCGCCGAGGAGGGGATCGTAGAGGTGGGTGTGAATGTCCAGGACCGGCGTCGAGTTCACGACGCGGTCCACCTGGGCCGTCAGCGCGGCGCGACGGAATTCGGAGACGGGAGCATTCATTGACTCGAGAGCCTACCGGATGGGAGGAGGGCAGGCCACGGTTTTTTCGGTGGCTGCAGTTCCCCCGGGTGCGGCCCGGCGGGTCAGCGGAGTGATTTGACGGCGGGGCGTTTGTCCACCATAGTCCGGCTCCCAAGACCATATGAAATCCGCTTACGAGCTGGCGATGGAACGTCTCAACAAGACCGCGCCGGTGAAGAAACTGACGGCGAAACAGAAGCAGGAGATTGCCGAGGTCGACACGCTGTACCGGGCGAAGATCGCAGAACACGATTTGGGGTTGAAGCGGGGGATTTCGGACGCCGAACACGCGGGGAACGAGGAGGAGGCGGAGAAACTGCGCACGGCGTGGGCGTCGGGCAGGCGCAAGCTCGAGGCGGAGCTCGAGGCGAAGAAGGAAGCGATTCGCGGCCGCCGTTGAGGCGGAGGACCGAGGACCGAGGACAGAGGGCGGAGGTTCGCCCTTCTGCCCGCCGCGGTCAGTGCCCCCGGGCAGAGGCGCCGCTGTGCTTGTGTCCGGTTTCTACGCGAACTTTGTCTTGCCCGGGACGGCCATGGGGGGGATGGGGAGTTTCATGTCCCAGGTGGGGTTTTCAGGGACGAGCTGTTCCTTGCTTTCGAGCATTTGTTCCCAGGCGATCTCCTGTCCGGTGTAGGCGGCGGTGCGGCCCATGAGGGCCATGAGGGTGCTGTGGGCCATCCAGACGCCGTCGTTTCGGGCTTCGCCGCTGCGGATCGAGGCGAACAACTCGCGGTGTTCCTGGACGTACATTTCGGCGCCGGGGCGTGGGCCCTGCTGGCGCCAATTGGTTTCCCCGCGGATGACGGGCGGGTTCCAGCCGCACTGTCCGGTTCCCTTCGAGCCGAGGAGGTAGTCCGAGTTATCGGAGTAGCAATTGGGGATTTGGCGCTGGGCCATGGTGGCGCGGACGCCGCCGGGGTATTCGTAGAAGACGTCGATATGATCGAAGATATTGCCTTCGTTGTTGGGGACGACGCGGCCGCCGGTGGCGACGGCTTTGACGGGGAGGAGGCCGTTCATGGCCCAGGCGATTTTATCGACGCTATGGCAGGCCTGTTCGACGAGGCCATCGCCGGAGAGCCAGACGAAGTTGTACCAATGGCGCAATTGCCATTCGATGTCGGTCATGCCGGCGGGTCGGGCGCTGGCGGGGGGCATGGGTTTGACGGGGCCGGTGAGGTAGGTGGCGTGGACGAAGCGGACGTCGCCGATAGCGCCGTCATGGACGCGCTTATAGAACTCCCGGCAGGCGGTATCCGCGCGCCAGCAGAAGCCGGCGACGAGGCTGAGCTTCTTTTCCTTGGCGGCGGCGGCGGCGGCGAGGACGGTTCGGACGCCTGGGGCGTCTGTGGCCATGGGTTTCTCGCAGAACACGTGTTTCCCGGCGGCGACGGCGGCCTGGAGGTGCGCGGGGCGGAAGCCCGGGGGTGAGGCGAGGAGGACGACATCGACGCCGCTGGCGATGAGCTTCTGGTAGCCGTCGAGTCCGACGAAGGTGGTTTCGGGGGTGACCTTGACGCGGTCGCGGAATTTGGCGTCGTTGCGGAGGGCGTTGACGGCGCCGCGGCAGGGCTCGGCGAAGACGTCGGCGATGGCGGTGAGGACGGTATTGGGGTCGGCGGCGAGGGCATCGCGGGCGGCGCCGCTGCCGCGTCCGCCGCAGCCGACCAAGCCGACCTTGAGGGTGTCGGTATTGGCGGCGAAGCCCTGGGGTGCGAGATTGAGGTGAGCGGCGGCGATTCCGCCCAGGGTGACGGCGGTCGAGGTGCGCAGGAATTCGCGTCGGGTGCTTTGGGCCTGGGTCTTATTCATAAGGACAGCGTTGCGTTTTGCGAGTTGAGTAAAGGGCAGGGGCGGGGGGGCGTCAAGTCCCTGGGGGTGGGGAGGTGCGAAATACTTGTTGCGTCGGGCGGGATTTGCGCTTATATGGGGCCTGTCGAAGGTTCACCGTGCGGCCTCTATTCGAGATGAGGCTGGGGAATGATGTCTTCAGGTCGCCGGTACTCCCGAAGTTGTGAGCGTCTTTGTGGTTCTGAAGCCACTATGAAACCGATCAGTCAGAAACCTGTGTCTAATCCGCACCCGGGCAACGTGCATGCGGTTCCGGAAGTGGGGGGCGGCTTCCTCGAGATATCCGAGAAAGGGTTCGGCTTTTTGCGGACCCCTGAGGGTCATTTTCATCCGAAGCCGACCGACGTGTTTGTCACTCCGGACACGATCAAGCGGCATTTTTTGAGGGAAGGCTGTTATGTGAAGGGTGCGTTACAGCCGCCGCATCGGGGGAGCAGCCCCCAGCTGCGCGAGGTGCAGGAGGTCAACGGGATGGCCTATGCGAACTACACGAAGTCGATGCGGTTCGAGAACCTGACGACGATCGATCCCATTGAGAAGTTCCGGCTTGAGACGTCGCCGGACAACCTCGAGATGCGGATCATCGATCTGGTGACGCCGATCGGCAAGGGGACGCGCGGGCTGATTGTGGCGCCGCCGCGGACGGGGAAGACGACGATTCTGAAGCAGATTGCGAACTCGGTGACGGCGAACCATCCCGAGGTGCACGTTCTGGTGTTGCTGATTGACGAGCGTCCGGAGGAGGTCACGGACTTTCAGCGGTCGGTGAAAGCGGAGGTGGTGGCGTCCTCGAACGATCAGGATTTGGAGACGCACGTACGGCTTTCGCGGTTCATGATCGAGCGTTGCCGGCGGATGGTCGAGGCGGGGCGGGACGTGTTTGTGTTGCTGGACTCGCTGACCCGGGTGGCGCGCGCCTACAACAGCGTCCACGGCGGCAGCGGGCGGACGATGACCGGCGGTGTCGACGCCCGGGCGCTGGAGATCCCGCGCAAGATATTCGCCGCGGCGCGGAAGATCGAGGAGGGCGGTTCGCTGACCATTGTGGCCACGGCGCTGGTGGACACGGGATCGCGGATGGACGAGCTGATTTTCCAGGAGTTCAAGGGCACGGGCAACATGGAGCTGGTGCTGGATCGCAAGCTGTCGGATCGCCGGTTGTTCCCCGCGCTCGACATTCCGAAGAGCGGCACCCGGAAGGAGGAGAAGCTCTTTCCGAAGCACCAGATCGAGGCGGTGCGCAAGTTGCGCCGGATGATGGTGGACCTGCAGCCTATCGAGGCGATGGAGACCCTTCAGGCCGCGCTTCGGAAGCACCGCACCAACGACGATTTGCTGGCGAAGCTCCAGTAGAGCGAATCCGCGTTCTGAGGGTCCATTTGCCGGTTTTCTCGACTACCCTGTCAGTGATGTGGCTTGGCCCACGCATCCTGAGGGGCCGATGCTGAACCTATCACTCTGTCGCCGCGGGCTCAATCCAGCCGCCCCGTGAGAAAAAAGCGGCAGGGGGCAGCCGCACTCCAAAAACAGGCGTCGGCGGCGACCGCCTTTCGTCCCGCGCGAGAGCGTCGTGGAGTGCGGTGCCGCGTCCCAAGCGGCACCGCTTTCCAGTGGGCCCAACTCCGGGATCATGGGGCCTTTCGCAGAGAACGCCTCGCGGAAGCCGGGCTAGCGAGGCGCGGAGGCAGGGAGCCCCGCTGCCCCCCACGGTTCCTTGGGACTGCATGTTTCATTGGTCTGAGGCGCGCCTCGCTAGGCCGTTGGGGGCGGCACTTGCGGTGGGGGGGCCTTCTTGAATTGGGGGGTTCTCAGGTAGACAGGATCGAGGGGTTGGCCCGGGGCGGTTTCGGTGCCTTGGGCTGCCAAGCGGGCGATGACGCCGGCGTCGGGAAGGAGGTCGACACCGCCCGGGAACGCCTGAGCCAGGCCGGGTCCGGCCACCCGCTCGCCGCGGCGCAGCCGGGTGTTCACGGACTCTGCGGGCTCGAGATGGAGCGGTTCGATCTCGCGCACGCCGGAGCCTGAGTCGGCCACCCGGAGGACATAGAACTCTCCGCGGTGGGCATTGACGGCGAGGGTGACAGGTTCGGCGGGGGTGCGGGCCAGGGCTTGGAAGGCGAGGCCGTCGATGGTGCGGACGCCGACGAGTGGCGTTTGGTGTGCGAGGTGCCAGGCCTGGGCGATGGCGATGGCGATGCGGATGCCGGTGTAGCTGCCGGGTCCGAGTCCGACGGCGATGCGGTCGACGTCGGCCGGTTTCCAGTCGATCGGGTGTAGCAGGTTGTCGAGGAGGGCGAACGCTCCGGTTTGCGGGCCTGGGGACTGTTGGGTGAGGACGACGGGCGGGGCGTGGCCGGGGTCGAACGCGGCGACACTGCGGCAATCGGACGAGAACTCAAACGCCAGAATCTTCATAGTCGAGGCGGCGGGTGGTGGGATCGAGGCAGGAGAGCTGGACGGACCTGAGGAAGCCCGGGTAGATGTGACCGGGGGTGGGGTGCCAGCGGTCGAACCACTCGACGACAGTGACGCCGCGGGTGGGTTCGAGGTAAGCGTCGAGTCCGGCGCTGACGATTTGGTCGGCGGTTTCGAGGCGGTAGAGGTCGAGGTGATAGAGGGGGAGGCGACCTTCGAGGTACTCGCAGACGAGGACGAAGGTTGGGGAGAGCACGCGTGTGGCGATACCGAGGCCGCGGGCGATTCCCTTGACCAGGTGGGTTTTGCCCGAGCCGAGGTCGCCGGAGAGTCCGATGAGCCATCCGGGGTGGGCGATCCGGCCCCAGGCCTCACCGATCGCGAGGGTTTCCTCGGGGCTATGTGAAATGGACGTAGCCATGGGCTTCGAGGGGTCGGGTGGCATGCCGGTCGCGGAGTCGGATGCCGGGGTCGGCGGTGACTGTACCGATGCAGCTCAGCGGGAGGCTGGGGAACGCGGGTTTCCAGGCATCGAGCAGGGGTACCGCCTGGGAGGGTGGGAGAGCGAAGAGCAATTCGAAGTCTTCGCCATCGCTGAGGGCGGCGAGGAGGGGCGATTTGGGATGCGGGCCGGAGCGGGACCGGGTCCGGGCGTCCCGGCTGATGGGGATGGCGCGGGCGAGCAATTCGGCGCCCAGGTTATCGGGGGCGAGCAGGTGGGGCAGGTCGCCGGCGAGTCCGTCGCTGAGGTCGATCATGGCGTGGACGGCGAATCGTTGTGCGAGCCAGCGGGCCTCGGCGAGGCGGGGTTCGAAGTCGAGGTGTTTACCGGCGGCGGAGCCGCCGAGGGTGCCGGTGACGAAGAGGGCGTCGCCGGGGCGTGCTCCGGCGCGTCGGAGGCAGCGGTCTTTGGGGGCGGTGCCGACGACGGCCAGGGAGAGGATCCAGCCTCCCGGGTTGGTGGTGGTTTCGCCGCCGACGAGGGCGACGCCGTGGCGATCGGCGAGGCGGCGGAGGCCGGCGTAGACGGCGTCGACGCGGTGGACTGCGAATCCCGGGGGCAAGCCGAGCGTGACCACAGCGCTGGTGGGTTGGCCGGCCATGGCGGCGATGTCGCTGAGGGGTCGGGCGAGGGCCTTGTGGCCCAAGCGTTCGGGTTCCGTGTCCGGCAGGAAATGCACACCTTCGACGACGGCGTCGGTCTTGAAGAGGAGCCAGCGATCCGGCAGGCCGATGTCGAGCACGGCGCAGTCGTCGCCGGGGCCCACGATCACGGCCGGGTTGGCGGGCAGGTCTTTGGTCAGCCGGTGGATGAGGGCGAATTCCTGCATGACGGGGGGGTGCTCATCCGTGGGCGGCGAGGATGAGCCAGAGGTAGTTGGTGGCGTTGAAGAGGCTGTGGGTGCAGACGGGTCCGAGCAGGTTCCCGGAGTACTCGTATTGCCGGGTCAGGACGACGGCGAAGAAGAGCAGCGGCAGGAAGGTCATGAGGTTCGCATGGGTCACGGCGAACACGATGGATGTGAACCAGAGTCCGGTTTTGGGCCAGCCGCGCTGGGCGAACGCGGTGTAGAAGATCCCACGGAACAGGACTTCCTCGATCGCGGGTGCCATGACGATGGCCATGAAGCCGAGGAGGATTTGTTCCTGCGGGGTCGAGGCTTGTTGCAGGGCCTCGACGGTTGGCTGGATCACGGGTTCGATGGACTGCCAGGCGAGGAGTTTCTGGGAGAGCCACATCAGGCTGACGTTGGCTGGGAAGACGACCACGAGGACAAGGGCGGCGTGGAGGGCGACGCCGCTCCAGCTTCCGTTGGCGAGGCCAAAGGCGGCGGTCCAGGTCAGGTCATGGTTGCGGAGGAAGAGGTGAATGATGACGAATCCGTAGACTTGGAAGGCGAGGGTGCCGGCGATTGCGATCATGGCGTGCGGTTCCTCGTCGGCTGCCGTGCCGAGGCCGCGGGCGATCAGTTGGGTCGCGAGGCCGACGACGGCGAGGCCGAGGAGCAACTGAAACAGGAGACGGGCGAGCGGTTCCGGTTTCCATGTATGCGGCGGCGCCATGCGGGGGGGATCCTACCGGGGAGCGGGCTCCGAATCCACGCGGAAGCGAGTGGTTCCTTTCTCGCCAAGGGATGGCGGGAAGCATCCCGCCCGCCGGCGGGTGGGCATCGCAATGCGCGACAGCCCCGGACTGGGCGGCTCAAGGCGCCTGGTTCAGCCCAGGAGGCTGAGCCGCGAGGGACGCTGACGCGCGGACTTGGGGAGGGAGTTCCGCTTTGACAGGTGGGATGGTGTCATGCGACGGTTCAAGGGTCCAAGGGTCCGGGTTTCGGTCTACCGGGCGCGACGACAATGCCATGACGCTTCTTGAGGAACGTGACAAGGCACGACGCCAGCGGCGGCTCGTGGTTTGCGCTGAGGTGCGTCGGCGGCTCCGATCGGCTCTCACCGAGTTGGCCGCCGGTCACCAGGTCATTGTCTTCGGTTCTCTCACGCGCCCCGGTCGGTTTCATGACCGGTCGGATGTTGATTTGGCCCTCCCGTCGTCCGCGTCCGCACTCGACCCTCTCCGTCTCGTTGCGACTCTCACCGAACGTCTTGGCAGACCCGTGGACATCGTGCGATTGGACCAATGCCGATTTCGAGAGAAGATCCTGCGCGAAGGCGAGTTATGGACGCTATAGGCCTGCAGACTTTACGTCAGGAAATGCGCGATGACGCCCGGGTTGTGACCGAAGCGTTGGCGACAGCGCGGGTCCGATTCGACCGCGGGGACGAAGCGGGGCACGAAGGGTGTGCGCATCACTTGTGTAGGATGTACAACGCGATTGAACAGATGGGCCTGAGGGTGGCCAAGGCCTTCGAGAACAACATCGATGACGAGCAAGGCTGGCACAGCGCCCTGCTGCATCGGTTGACGCTCGAGATCGCCGGCGTTCGACCAGCCTTGATCCCCGGCGACCTCAAGCCCGACCTCGAGGAACTCAAGGCGTTTCGCCACGTATTTGTGCACGCTTACGAGTTGCAGCTCGACCCGGACAAGCTCGCGCTGCTTCTCAAGTACGCGCGGAAGGTAGCCGACCGTTTGCCAGGGTCCGTTGAGGCTTTTGCCCGGAAGGTCGCCCTCGAACAGCAGATCGAGTTGTGATCGGGCCCGGTGGCGCTCCCGCCAGGAGCGGAAGTGATGTTTGCACAGACCCCAAGGGATATGCGTTGGGTCAGGTGCGGGCCGGGGCGGGGGCGTGGCGATGGGCGAGGACGCGCCGTGTGGGGACGTAGCGGGCGATGAACTCGCGTCGAAAGGCGTCGAAGGTGCCGGCGCTGAGGTGGTGTCGGACATCGGCCATGACCTGGAGGTAGAAGTGAGTATTATGGATGCTGACCAGGCGCAGGCCGAGGATTTCGTTGACGTTGAGCAGGTGGCGGATGTAGGCGCGGGTGAAGTGGCGGCAGGCGAAGCAAGTGCAGCCCTCTTCGATGGGGCGGAACTCGGCCTTGCAGGCGCCGCCTTTGATGGCGAAGGTGCCGCGCGTGGTGAAGGCGGTGCCGTTGCGGGCCACGCGCGTGGGCAGGACGCAATCGAAGAGGTCAATGCCGCGGGCGACCAGTTCGACCATTTGTGCGGGCGTGCCCAGGCCCATGGCGTACCGGGCTTTCCTGGGGGGCAGGAAGGGTTCGGTGATTTCGATGGCGCGGAACATCTCGGGTTCGGGTTCTCCGACACTGACGCCGCCGACGGCATAGCCATCGAAGTCGAGCTGCACGAGTGTGCGGGCGCAGGTTTCGCGCAGGGCGGCGTTGCCGCCGCCTTGAACGATGCCGAACACGAGTTGGCCCTGGGCGCGGGGTTGCGCGCGGCATTCGTGGGCCCAGCGGAGGGTGCGTTCGACGGCGAGTCGTTGTTCCCGGGGCGGGGCGTTGTGGGGCGGGCACTCGTCAAAGGCCATGGCGATGTCCGATCCGAGAACGCGCTGGATCTCCATGGCTTCCTTGGGTCCAAGGAAGAGGGGCGAACCATCGAGGTGGGATCGGAACTCGACGCCATGGGGTCGGATCTTGCGGATCCTGGCGAGGCTAAAGACCTGGAATCCGCCGCTATCGGTGAGGATGGGGCCGTGCCAGCCCATGAAGGCGTGGAGGCCGCCGGCCTGGCTGATGATATCGAGCCCGGGTCGGATGGTGAGGTGGTAGGTATTGCCGAGGATGATGCGGGTGCCCATTTCGATCAACTCGCGCGGGTCGAGGGCTTTGACGCTGGCCTGGGTGCCGACGGGCATGAAGACGGGCGTATCGACGATGCCGCGGGCGGTGTGGAGCCGGCCGAGGCGCGCCCGCGACTGCGGGTCGGTGGCCAGGAGTTCGAACATGAGAACAGGCGGGCTGGCGGCTTCCTGGGGAGCCCGGGGACGGGGTTGGGTTTGACGCGCGCCTCGCCAGGGGATGGGCCGGCTATCGTTTGACGGTGCTGTTATCGGCCATCCACTTGACGTCGACCCAGGCGGCGCCGGCGGCGAAGTTCAGGCTCAGGTCCTGCCGGCCGAAGTAGACCGGCATGTTGAAGAGACCGCGCCTGGACGGGTGCGACGAGGTGTTGCTCTGCCATCGTTTGATCTCGGAATGGCCGTCGGCGAACGAGAAGCCGCAGGCGCCGTTGTGGTAATTGGCGGGCACATCGATGACCTGGGCGGTCGAGGGGGAATCGGCCCCCGTGCAAGCGTTGGCGAAGGCGGCGTCGTTGATGCTGTCCGGGTGTTCGTCCACGAAGACCCAGGTCTTGGTGGGGATCTCGATATGGGAGGCTTTCGCGTAAGTTTTCCAGGCGGTTTGGCTGCGGTTGTAGGTTTTATCGAGCCACTCGCCATAGCTGAAGACCTGGCTCATCGAGTTGCTGCGGATACGGGGGATCTTTCTGCCGGCGCCCATATTGGCCATGGCTTTGTCTGCGGGGCATTTCCAGACGGCCTGGCTATTGCCGACGTACTTGTACATCGGGCTGTTGGTGATGTAGCTGATGTTGCCTGACGCGGCATCGAAATTCGAGACATCGCCGCCGCACCAATTGACGCGGCCGGCGTGTCCATCCTGGCAGGTCAGGAGCAACTCGTTGTAGTCGTCCGCGTAGATGGTGAACGCGAGGGCGAGTTGCTTGGTATTATTCATGCACATCACGCCCTGGCCTTTGGCTTTGGCCTTGGCGAGGGCGGGGAGGAGCATTCCGGCGAGGATCGCGATGATGGCGATCACCACGAGGAGTTCGATGAGGGTGAAGCCTCGGGTGCTGCCGGACCGGTGCATGGGTCGGATGTTCATGAACGGCTCAAACGGATTTCAGGTTCAGTGTTGACACCTTCCTAAGGTACGCCCGGGAGCGTGTCAACACCGTCGTATTGTGGACTGTTGCCGTGGACGATGGGCCTTGCGAGCCGGCAAGAGGGCGGACCGCAGCGGTCAGCGGCCGCGGGCAGGGGCGCCTGCGCTGGCGTTGCGCCGCGTTACGAGGCTGGGCTGTTGGCTTCGAGGGCCGCTTGGCGCCAGGCGAGGATCCGGTCGAGGGCTTCCTCGGCTTTGACGGCTGTCATGGAACCGCCCCGGGGTTTGAGTTCGACCTCGCCGCGGGCCATGGACTTCTCGCCGAGCCCGACGCGGAGGGGGAAGCCGATCAGATCGGCGTCCTTGAACTTCACTCCGGGCCGATCGTCGCGGTCGTCGAGGATGACATCGACGCCGCGGGCGGTGAGGCCGGCGTAGAGGCGTTCTGCGGTTTGCATGCAGGGGTTGTCTGGTTGTACCGACAGGGGGGTGATACAGACCTCGCAGGGGGCGACACTGACAGGCCAGAGGATGCCGTCCTTGTCATGGCATTGTTCGATGATGGCCTGGACGGTGCGGGTCACGCCGATGCCGTAGCAGCCCATGATGCAAGGGTGTTGGCGGCCGGATTCGTCGAGGAACAGGGCGTTGAGTTTCTCGCTGTACTTGGTGCCGAGCTTGAAGACGTGACCGACCTCGATGGCCCGCTGGACTTTGAGGGGCCGGGCGGTGACGGTGCAGAGTTCGCCGGGGGCGACGGTGCGGAGGTCGGCCCATCGGGCGACCTGGATATCGCGCTGGAGATTGACGTGGCGCAGGTGGAACCCGTCGCGGTTGGCGCCGGTCGTCATGCCGGCGCCGCCGCGCAGGGCCAAGTCGGCGTAGACCGGCAATTCCGCGGCAGGCCCGCGGAGCGTGGTGTGGACGGCGCCGAGGCTGCCGGGGCGTGCGCCGAGGACGGCGGCGATTTCGTCGGCTTCGGCGGCCCGGAACTGGTTCGTGCCGAGGAAGCCGGTCAATTTGGCCTCGTTCAGCGTATCGTCGCCGCGGAGGAGCAGGAGGACGAGGCGGCTTTCGACGAGGTAGACGAGGGTTTTGATCTGGCCTTCGGGGCGGACGCCATAGGGGGGCTGGCTGAGGGCATCGATGGTGAGGACGCCGGGGGTGGGGAAGGGTTCCGGGGCCGGGCCGGTGTCGGTGCAGGGGAGGGGCACGAGGGGGCCTTGGCTGGCGGCCTTTTCGATGTTGGCGGCGTACTGTCCGGACTCGCAGTAGACGACTTCGTTTTCGCCGGTATCGGCGGGCACCATGAACTCGTGGGAGAACTTGCCGCCGATCACGCCGGTGTCGGCCTCGACCGGCAGGGCGCGGAGGCCGCAGCGGCGGAAGATGCGGGTATAGGCGTCGTACATGGCCTGGTAACTGGCCTGGGCCGCCTCGTCGGTCGAGTCGAAGCTGTAGGCGTCCTTCATGATGAACTCCTTGGCTCGCATGAGGCCGAAGCGGGGCCGGATTTCATCGCGGAACTTGGTTTGGATCTGGTAGAAGTTCCTGGGGAGCTGGCGGTACGAACTGAACTCGTTGGCGACGAGGGTGGTGATGACCTCCTCGTGGGTGGGGCCGAGGAGCCACTCTTTGTTGGCGCGATCGCGGACCTTGTAGAGGACGTCGCGGGCGCTGACGTAGCGGCCGCTCTGCTGCCAGATGTCCGGCGGTTGGAGGGCCGGCATGAGGACTTCGATGGCGCCCGCCCGGTCCATTTCCTCGCGGATGATCCTCTCGACCTTGCGGAGGGCGCGCAGGCCCATGGGGAGGAAGGTGTAGAGGCCTCCGGTCAGTTTGCGGACGAGTCCGGCGCGGAGGAGGAGCTGATGCGACACGATCTCCGCCTCGGCGGGGGTTTCCTTGAGAGTGGGGATGAAGGTCTGGGTCCAGCGCATGGGATGAGGCAGGGTGAATTGGGGCAGGGATTCCGGGCAAGCGTTCTTACGAAGGGAATGTTGGGGGTGGTGACGGTCAGTCGCTTTGCAGCCCGCCTGCGGGGCGGGGCCCGCCGGTGACCGACCGCGGCGGCAGGAGGGTCATTTCACCGTGTTCACCAAGGGTGAAAGCCCCTGGATGCGGACTTCGAGACGATCGCCCGACTCGATGGGTCCGACACCGCTTGGAGTGCCCGTGAGGATGATATCGCCGGGCAGCAGGGTCATGTTCGTCGAGATGAAACTGACCAAGTGAAAACAGTTGAAGATCAACTGGCTGGTGTTGGAGTTCTGGCGCAGCTGACCGTTTTGGAAGAGCTGGATCGTCAGATCGTGCGGGTCGATCTTGGTTTCGACATACGGCCCCAACGGCGTGAAGGTGTCGAAGGACTTGCAGCGTGCCCACTGGCTTTCCGCGGCCTGGATGGTCCGGTCGCTGACATCCTGGGCGGCGGTATACCCAAAGATGTAGCGGGCGGCTGCGGCCGGGGTGACGTTCCGCACCCGGCGTCCGATCACGATCGCGAGTTCGGCTTCATAGTCCACCCGGTGCGTTGGGAACGGGATCTCGATCTTGCTGCCATCGGGCACGAGGGAGGTCGTGGCCTTCAGCCAGAACAGGGGTTCCTTGGGCACCGGCTTGCCCGATTCGCGGGCGTGATCCGCGTAGTTCAAGCCGACCGCGATGATCTTCGAGGGGACAACCGGCACCAGGGTCTTGAGACCTTTGACTGGGACCGGCTTCTTCTCGAAGGAGGGCGAGCCGTAGACATCGCCCAGGAGGCGGAACAACTCGCCGTCCACGACCTTGGCGTAGAAGATGTCGTCACCCTTCTGAAATCGACCGATGGCTGCCATACCAGTAACGCCAGTTTAACGAAGGCCGCCTGATGCGGCAAGCGCGAATTCCCCGCCCGGATCCTCGCCGAACGCCTGCGGCATGGAGGTTCGGAATCGGCCCCCGGACGACTTGACATGGTCCAAGCAGCCCTTGGGATCGCATCTTCAGTATTGACCCTTGGATTGCAGGGGTTTCTCTGATTGGATTTGCAGATCGCGAGCGGCCGGGCCATGACGAACGACGAGAGCCTGATGAGGTTCGAATGTGACTGTCTGCGCGCGAGGACCCCAACGAACCATGAACCTGCATTTGCCTGCCCATTCTCACCGGCGTGTCCTGCTCGTTGCTGCCATGCTGCTGGCGCCTTGCTGGCTGGCACGCGCCCTCGCTGGCGAACTGCCCGCCGAAGGCTCGCTCGGAGCCTTCCTCGGCGAACCGAGGTTCGCGATGCAGCCGGTCTATGCCAAAGACCGGTTCCCGAACCTCGTCGTTGCGCTCGACGGCACCGTGCTGGCGTTTTTCAACGGCGTGAAGGTGCGGCGAAGTGGGGACGGGGGCGCGACGTGGGGCGAGGAGGTTCTTGTGGGCAGGGGTTTCATGGGTGGCGGCGTGACGGTGGATGAAACCACCGGCGAAATCCTTGCGTTCGTTGAGGAGAAGCATCCGCCGGCGCCGCTGACGGTGTATGGGTCGAAGGACCAGGGCCAGACCTGGCAGCCGCGGGAGACAGTCATCAAGGGCAATCAAGCCGGCAACGTCCCCGCCATGCACATGAACGAGCACGGCGTCACGCTCCGCTTCGGTCCGCACCGGGGCCGCCTGCTGCGTCCGAGCCGCTGGTATGCCCAGGCGAATTATCCGCCCGAGAATTTTCCCACTCACTACACCGACGCGATCTACAGCGATGATGGCGGCAGAACCTGGCAGGCGAGCGAGCCGTTCCCCAAGATGGGCACGGGTGAGGCCACCCTCGCTGAACTCTCCGATGGCCGAATCTACTACAACACCCGGCGCCACTGGGCGCCGAAGGGCGAGAACCCGCGCCGTCGCTGGACCGCCTGGAGTCACGATGGCGGTGCGACGTGGACGAACGCGGTCATGAGCGAGGTGCTGCCCGACGGGGACCAGGACCGGGATTACGGTTTGATGGGCGGTCTCGTGCGGTTGCCGGTGGCGGGCCGCGACATCCTCGTCTTCAGCAACATTGAAAGCCCCGCCGGCCGGAAAGGCGGCACTGTCTGGGCGAGCTTCGACGGCGGCACCACCTGGCCCTTGAAGCGCCGCATCGCGGAAGGCGGCTTCGGCTATTCCTCGGTCAACGCGGGCCGGCCCGGGACGCCCAGCGAGGGTTGGGTCTACGTCATGTTCGAGAACGGCGGGGCCGGCGCCAGCGTGGCGCGGTTCAATCTCCGTTGGCTGCTGGCAGGCGAACGGACCGGCGACGGTGCCGTGCCGCGTTGGGCTGCCGGCGATGCCTCCGCGCCGTCCACGCCGCCAGCCTCCACGCCGGCGCCGCTGTATCGGGACCCGGTCTATGACGGCGCGGCGGACCCCGTGCTCGTGTGGAATCCCGCGCGCGAGTCCTGGTGGATGCTCTACACGCAGCGCCGCGCCAAGCTCGACCTGCCGGGTGTCGCGTGGTGTCACGGCTGCGAGATTGGCGTGGCCGAATCGCAGGACGCGGGCCTGAGCTGGAGCTACCTCGGGCAGCTGCCGTTGTCACATCCCGATCCCGGCTACTCCTTCTGGGCGCCGGATGTCGTTCGCGACGAGTCGGGCACGTTTCATTTGTTCGTGACGTATGTGCCCGGGGACGGCGACAGGAAGATTGACTGGGCTGGCGACCGTTACCTGTTTCAATACAGGTCGGCCGACCTGTGGACCTGGGACTTCGTGCAGCGCATCCCGGCCACCTCGGACCGGTGCATTGACCCGACGGTCTTCCGCCGCCCGGATGGCACTTGGCGCCTGTGGTATAAGGACGAGGGCCGCCGCTCGGAGACCCTGGCGCTGGACAGCCGTGATCTGCGGACCTGGACGCCGGCCAGCGACCCCGGGGTCTCGAGGCTGTACGGCGAGGCCCCGAAGGTGTTCAGCCTCGGCGGCGCTTATTGGATGTTGAAGGATCCCGACTCAGGCTTGGATGTCTACTGCTCGACAAACCTGAGCACCTGGACCTATCAGGGCAAAATCCTGGACATTCCGGGTCGGCGGAATGACGACGGGTCGATCGGCAAGCACCCCGACGTGGTCGTGGCGGGCGAGCGCGGTTGCATCATCTACTTCACCCATCCGCACGGGCAGAGATTCCCCTCGGTGGACAACAAGATGCCGCTGGCCGCCAAGCGCAGTTCTCTTCAGGCCGCGGAACTGGAGGTGCGCGACGGCCGGCTGGTGGTGGACCGTGACAGGCCGTTTCGCATCCAGCTTCCCACGCCACCCGCGACAGCAGCGGCAGGCGTACCGTGACCCCCCTCTCCTTACCGAGTACGGTGCGGCACGCCCTGGCAGCGCCTTGTTCCGCCCGTCTGATTTGGGCCCTCGTGCCACTCATCCTCGTGCTGGGCTGGCAGGCGCATGCCGCGGACTTGTACGTATCGGAGGCTGGCAAGGACTCGAATCCGGGCACGGAGGAGGCACCGCTGCAGACACTCGGGGCTGCTCGTGACGTGGCGCGGCAGTACGCGGGCAAGGAAACGACGACGATCCATGTGGCGGACGGGGTTTACTACCTGCCCGAGACGTTGGTGTTCGCCACCGCGGATTCCGGCACGGCGCGGCATCCGGTATCGTACCGCGCCGTGAACGAAGGCAAAGCCGTCCTCAGCGGCGGAGTGAAGCTGGACCTTCAATGGCAGCCGTGGCGGAACGGCATCTCCGTGGCGGCGACGCCTGCCGGGCTGACGATTGACCAGGTGTTTGTCAACGGCCGGTGCCAGCGGATGGCGCGGTATCCGAATTTCGATCCCGGCAGACCGACCGCCGCCTACCAGGGATATGCCGCCGATGCGACTTCGAGGGAGCGCGCCGCCGGCTGGGCCGATCCTGCCGGGGGCTACATCCACGCCATGCACATCCACCGCTGGGGCGGCTACCACTATCGCATCACCGGGAAGAACCCCGACGGCTCGCTCGCCTACGAGGGCGGCTGGCAGAACAACCGCCAGATGGGCATGCACCGGGAGTTCCGGATGGTGGAGAACCTCTTCGAGGAGCTCGACGCTCCCGGCGAGTGGTTCCACAACGCCGCAAGCAACCAGCTCTATTTCATGCCGGAGCCGGGCACGGATTTGAAGCGGGCGCTTGTGGAAGTGGTTCGGTTGCGGCACCTCGTCGAATTCAGGGGCAGCGCCACGGCGCCGGTGCGGTTCGTCTCGCTGCAAGGGTTCACGTTCCGTCACGCGGCGCGCACGTTCATGGACAACCGGGAGCCGTTGTTACGTTCTGACTGGACGATCTATCGGGGCGGGGCGGTGGTACTCACGGGTGCCGAAGACGTTCGCATCCTTGACTGCGAGTATGATCAACCCGGCGGCAACGCCATCTTCGTGAACCAGTACAATCGTCGCGTCTGGATCAAGGGCTGTCACATTCACGACGCGGGAGCCAGCGGGGTGTGTTTTGTCGGCGATCCCGCCGCCGTGCGGGATCCGCTGTTTGAATACGGCCAGCGGCAAGACCTAAGGACCATGGATCGCACGCCCGGCCCGAAGACCGACAACCATCCGGCGGGCTGCGTGGTGGAGGACTGTTTGATCCACGGCATCGGGCGGGTCGAGCGCCAGCCGGCGGGCGTACAGATTTCGATGGCCAGCCGCATCACCGTGCGCGACACCTCGATCTACGACTGCGCCCGCGCCGGCATCAACATCGGCGATGGCTGCTGGGGCGGGCATCTCATCGAGCGCTGCGACGTGTTCGACACGGTGCTGGAGACCGACGACCACGGCTCGTTCAATTCCTGGGGTCGAGATCGCTACTGGGCGAGCCAGCACCGGAACGTGTCCGAGCCCGAGGTGAAGAGGGACCCGGGGCTTCCGTTCCTGGATGCGGTCGAGCCGGTTGTGCTGCGCGACAGTCGCTGGCGCTGCGATCACGGCTGGGACATTGATCTCGATGACGGTTCCTCGAACTACGAGATTTGCAACAACCTGATGCTGGGGGGCGGGCTGAAGTTCCGCGAGGGTTACCGACGCCAAGCGTGGAACAACATTCTGGTGAACAGCGGCTTTCATCCCCACGTCTGGTTCGACGACAGCGCCAGCGAGTTCACGGGCAACATCGTGATGGTGGCCAGCGCTCCCATCGGCCAGCCGCCGGGGTGGGGGATCTCGGTGGATACGAACCTGTTCGCCGACGCGGCCGGACTTCGCAGAAGCCGGGCTTCCGGCTCCGACGCCCATTCGATCCACGGCGACCCGATGTTCATGAATCCGGGGGTCGGTGATTTCCGCGTGCGGGACGGTTCGCCGGCTTTGAAGGTCGGTTTCAGGAATTTCCCGATGGACCAGTTTGGCGTGAAGAAACCTGCGCTCAAGGCGCTGTCCAGGACGCCGGTGATGCCGGAGCTGAAGATACCCAGCGCCGACCGGCGTGACGCGGCTGGGGGCCGCCGCTTGTTCTGGCTGGGGGCGCTGCTGCACGGTTTGCAGGGCGAGGAGTTTTCCGCCTTCGGTGTCGGCAAGGAAGAGGGGGGAGTGCAACTCGTCCGCGTTCCCAGCGGCTCGCCGGCCGCCAGAGCAGGATTTCAAGACAACGACCTGGTGCAGGAGCTGAATGGGCAAAGAGTCTCCCACGCAGGCCAACTTGTCGCCGCCCTCCTCGAGGCCGGCCCGCAGCCCATCGAGGTGCGCATCATCCGCAACCAGCAGCCGATGGCGATGCGATTGCCGCCGGTGCCATTCCTGCGCGCGGAATCAGCTTCGACCCCCGCTGGTTTTCGGTCGTTGGTTCCCGAGGCGGGAGAATCCCGCGTGGTGACCGCCAGTCACGAGGTGCACAACGACCCGCTGTCCGTTCTTGCGGATGGCAAGCTGGCAGAAAGCTACGGCCCGGTTTTCGCGAACGGAGTCGACACGGGCGCCTACAAGATGGATCTCGGGTGGGTGAAACCCGTCCACTCCATCACCTCGTGGTCGTTCAATCAAAACGGCAACCGGGGCCGCCAGTTCGTCACCCTTTACGGCAGTGACTCGGCCACCGACCCGGGCTGGAACACCCGGGACGCTGCGAGGTTTACTCCGCTGGGCAGCCTCGACACGGCATCGCTCTCGCAAGACCGCTACACGGCTGCCGCATTATGCGCTCCCGCCGGCCAGACCCTCGGCACGTTCCGCTGGATCGTCTGGGAATGTGAGCCGGTCAGCCAGCGGATCGAGAACACCGCCTGGCAGGAGTTCGCCGTGCAAGGTCAGAACCGACCAGCAACCGCCGACTGACGTTCGCGTCCCAGGCGTCAGGTGCGGATTTCGACTTGCGACGTCAGCTGGTGACGCGTTCCTGGTTTCTTGGGATGAGTTCGCGTGCTAGCGTCGTCACGCGGGTCGTCGGTACAGACAAGACAAAGCGGAGGTTGGGCCGCTCGGCGGCGCTGGCCGGGTGCGTCCATGTCGAGCCAAGGATCGCGCAGGCGCGCCTGAGGGGTTTCTTCATGGCGGGCCAGGATTCGAGGTTCGATGGGGATGGGGAACTTCGAAATCGGTGTCGGTGACCCAGCCGGCTTGAAGCGGCTCGCCTCTCAGGAAACGCTCGTAGAAACCGACGTGCCCCGGACTGGCGTGCCGGTATTGGTCGAAGAGGTCACCCTGGCCGGACATTCGCGGATCCCCTTGCTGCTTGAGTTCGGCGAAGAGGGCGTTGGTCAACACGGAGCGCGCGGCGGCGGCGGCCGCCGAGGCGGCGAGATTGCGGAGGCAGTCAGGGTCAGCGCGCAGGTCGTAGAGCTCCTCTGCCGGCCGCAGGCCAAAGCAGAGCGCCCAGTGCGGATCGGCCGGGTTCTTCCGGTGCGCCTCGAGGATGAACGTCTTGGTCGCGCCGCCGTCGCAGTCGAGATAGCCGGTTTCGGGATTGCCCGCGGGCCAGCGGGTTGGCTCGAAGTTGCAGAGGTAGAGCCAGTCGCCCTGCAGGAGGCCGCGGGTCGGGTATCCCCAGTCGTGGGGCCGGCCGATGTCGGTTCGTTCCTTGCCGATCAGCACGTGGTTGCGGCCGGCGCTGACGATGCGGGATGTGTCGGCGCAAAAGATGTCCGTGAGGCTGCGGCCTGGCGACTCGGCCATGCCGGTGTCGGGCCAATTCAGGCCGGCCAAGGCGATGAACGTCGGTGCGAGGTCGATGAAGCTGATGAAGTCATCCACGATGCGGCCGGGGTTGGCAATGCCGCGTTTCCACATCACGGCGAACGGGACGCGATTGGCGAAGTCGTAGGCGTTGCCTTTCGCGCGCGGGAACGGCATGCCGTGATCGGAGGTGACCATGACGAGCGTGTTGTCGAGGCTCCGGCGCCTTTCGAGCGTGGCCAACATGCGGCCCAGATGCCGGTCGAAGTGCTCGACCTCGAACGCGTAATCGAGCATGTCATGGCGCACGGTGTCGTTGTCGGGCCAATAGCCGGGGACACGGTCAATGTCGGAGAGTCGCTTGGCGCCCCTGGCCACGCCGGAGCCGAATGCATACGGCCGGTGCGGCTCGCTGGCGCCATACCAGAAACACCAGGGCCGGGCCGCGGGCGCGGCGTCGAGGAAATCCTCGAAGTTCGCGGCGTAGTCGTTGTGGCTGATTCGAGCGGTGGGCGGGGTCGCCATGTGTCGGTTGAAGGCGATACCGGTCATCGCACGCGGCTGGCCGGCGGCGTTCGTGGCGACCCCTGGCGCCCAGCCCTTCTGGGTATGGCCGACGAACCACCCGTGTTCGGCCAGCGCCTCGCCCCAGGTCTTGAACTCCGGGGGGAAGTAGCAGAGGTGGTTTGCCGCGGCCTTGAGCTGCCAGGGGTTGCGGCCGGTGAGAATGCAGGCGCGTGACGGGGCGCACTTTGCGTTGGGCGTGTAGGCGCGCGTGAACAGCAGTCCCTCGCGCGCGACCCGGTCAAAAGCGGGGGTTTGGATCCACGGCGTGCCATAAGACCCGGCGTGAACGCCCCAATCATCGGCGATGGCGAACAGGATGTTGGGCCGCGCGGCGGGTGTCTGGTCCGCCGCCGTGCGCCGCGCGCCGGAGTCAAGCGGGCTGGCGGTGTTTGGTGGGGCGGCCTGTTGACCCACCGGGGCCGGGGGGCCGCTGCGGCACAGGGACCAGCCGATCCACCCGCCACCGGCTTCGGTGCGGGTCTCGGTACCGCGGCGCGCGCGGGCTTTGACAGGATAGGTGTTGCCAAAGGAGATCTCCCGCACCCCGGCGGCGCCGAAGTCGCGCTTGACGTCGAGCACGGAGGGGTCGTTGGGAAAGACGCAGCGTTCGGCGGCGAGTGCGGCGCGCGACGTGGTGTCGAAGCCGAGGTCGGCCGCAAGGAGCACGCTGGCCAGTGGCATCAGCAGGATGGGTAATCGAATGATGACCATGTTTCCCCGCCAGTTCATTCCATTCACTCCACGAACTCGAGTTCAAACAGCTCGGCTTGCTTCATTGGCACGCGCAGCATGGCGGGTTTGCCGCCGTGGCCGATGGCCTCTTCGTTTTTCCACGTCGTGCGGTGTGCCAACGAGGTGCCGATCAGGCGGTCGCTCTTGGCCAACGTGCGCCCGGGCAGATCGCTGCCGCTGCTCCCGATGCGCACCGCCACTTTGAGGCAACCGCTGGGGGCAACGCCCGCGTTCACGCGCAGACGGTCGCCGGGCGGCACGACAAACACGGTCGAGGCAGATGCGACCCCATTGCCTCACATTGCCTCATTTCTGGCGCAGAGTCTGGCGCAGATGGGCCAGGGCCTGTTGGTAGTCGGCGGGTCCGACGTATTCGAGGATGAGCGGCGCGTGTGGCGTGCGCTGCGCCGCCAGCGTGACGAAGCGCCGGTAGTCCAGGTCGCCTTGGCCGGCGGGCACTCCCCGATCCACGTGCAGCTTGCGGTCCTTGGCGTGCAGGCAGTCGATGTAGGGCGCGAGCTGGCCAAACATCTCCTCGAGGTCATTCACCTCGAGCAGGTTTGCCGGGTCCAGCAGCGCGCGGAGACGCGGCGAACCGACCTCCTCGAGAAAGAGGCGCGTGCGCTTGGCGCTGGCGAGGAAGCCGCGGAAGAACGGCTCCAGCAGCACCACCGCGTTGTGGCGGCCGGCGAGTGCGGCCAGTTCCTTGCCGGTGGCCACCATCTGGCGCCAGACCGGTTCCTGGAAATGATACTCGACCGCTTCCGGCTTCTCCGGTTGGTGGTGGCCGGCCTCCGTGATGAAGGTCCTCACGCCCATGTGGCCGCCGATGATCATCATCGCTTCGAAGTAGGCCAGGTTCGCCTTGCGCTCCGCCGGGTCCGGATGGAGCAGGTTCGTGTAGACGCCGATGCTGTGCAGGCTCAGCCCGGCCTGACGGTAGGTGTCGGAAATGGTCCGGCAACGCTCGGCGGTCAGGCTGGAGACGTCGCTGCGCTGGTTGTAGCGCCAGAAGTTGCTGTCGGTCTGGCTGAGGAAGAGCTGCACCGTGTCGATGCCGGCGGCGGCGAGTTCCCTGGCGAGGTCGGCGTTGCTCAGCGCGGTGAAGCCAAAGGTGGCGATACCCACCGTGGGTCGGCGGGCTGGCTCGGTGGGTTGGGCGGCGATCGCCCCAGCGGCGGCCAGGAGCGGGCAGGCCGCCGCCAAGCTGGTTTTGAGCGCCTCGCGGCGCGTGATCGATGGAGTTGTCATAGGGATTCCCGGTGGAGACGGTTCGTCGGCGTGAGTCTATCGCTTTCGACCTGAACAACTCGAGTTTAGATTCAACGGTCAGTCGAGGCAATCGGGTCGCATCTAAATAGTTGACATATGCGGACTCGACCGGGTCTGAGGCGCGCCTCGCTAGGGGACTGCCGACAACACCGCTCGCCCCGGCGACCAGGACGCTCCTGCTCACGGGTGGCCAGCAGCCTTGATCCAGGCCACCTCCAGTTTGAAAGAGCCTTCCTGCTTGTCGGAGATCAGGAAGCCAACGGATATGCCTTTGGCGGGATCGAGTGCCGGCGCGTCGCTCAACACGCGCCCGCGGAGCGTCGGCACGAAATCCTTGAACGCGAGCCGGTGCTCCTTCCACTCCCCGCGCTGAGTTGTGAAGGCGCACTGGTACATCGGCGAGTTGAAACCGCCGTCGGTTCGCACCGTGAACTTGTAGCGCCGACCGTCGCCCCGCACGCGCACGACGAACGCGGTGTGGCCGGCGAGATTCTGCTGCACCGGCAACGAACGCACCGACGCAAAGCCGCCATTGTTCTCCAGCGACAACTCGCCACGAAAGACCCCCACGCCGTTCGTCACGCGGAAGCTGCTTGTGGACACTCCACCCATGACATCGTCGTTCGTGATCTGCCAGGCGGGGGTGTTCGTGGCAGCCGAGAACTCAAACAGCGTCATCTCCGAGGCAGCTTGTGCATTCACAAGAAGAGCAAAGCCAACCCCCGCCAGCGCGGCGAGGATACAATTCGGTTTCAAGCGGGTGTCGACCATGGTTGGTGGGAATATCAGGAGTTCAAACGCCACAGCGTGAAATTCAACACGGCCGCAAAGCTCACCCACGCGAGGTAAGGCGCAAGCAACCCGGCGGCGACGCGGCTCACGGGCCGAAAGGCCGCGATCGTCGCGGCGATCGCCAGCCCGAGCAGCACGATTTCAGCGAAGGCCCAGCCCGGTTGCTTCAGCCCGAAGAACACCGGCGTCCAGGCTGGCTTCTTCAGCGAGGCATACCATTCCCCGGGCATGAACAGTCCGCCCAACGCCGCCGACGCAACACAGACCAGCATCCAGCCTGCCAGCCCGAGAATCTGGCGGCCCAGGAACACTGTCATAGGCGTGAAGGCGCGGGATGGAACGGAAAGTCGGTGTAGCCCGCAGCGGTCGGCGCGGACCAGACCTTCATGTCCGCCGGGGGGTTCAGTTCCCAGCCGTGGGCGAAGCGTTCCACCAGGTCCGGATTGCTCAGGTAGGGCCGGCCAAAGGCGATGAGATCGGCGTGGCCGGAAGCGATGGCCGCCTCCGCCGTTTCCTGCGTGTAACCGCAGCAGCCCATCAGCGGTCCTTTGAATACGGCGCGAAATTCCGGCAGCGTCATGGGCTGGCCCAGCCCGTGGAAACCAAAGGCCAGGCCATCCACGACGTGCAAGTAGGCCAGGCCGTAGGAGTCCAATTGCCTGGCGGCGTCGGTGAAGGTCTCGCGGTAATCCGGCGAGCCCATATCATTGAAGTTGCCGTTGGGCGAAAGGCGCACGCCCACGCGATGGGCCGGCAGGACGCTGGCGACCGCCTCAACGATTTCTTTCAAGAAGCGGAAGCGGTTTTCCAGGCTGCCGCCGTAACGATCCGTCCGGTGGTTCGTCCGCGACTGGAGGAACTGGTCGATCAGGTAGCCGTTGGCCGCGTGAACTTCCACGCCGTCGAAACCCGCCGCCCGCGCCCGCTCAGCCGCCCGCCGATAGTCCTGCACCACGGCGGCGACTTCTTCCGTCTCCAAGGCGCGGGGTGTTTCGTAAGGCTGTTTGCCGATGGGCGTGTGGATGTAATCGCCGTCAATCTTGATGGCCGAGGCGGACACCGCGGGTTGGCCGCCATGAAAGCTGCTGTGCGAGGCGCGCCCGCAGTGCCAGAGTTGCAGGAAGACCGGCGTGCCTTTGGCGTGGAGCGCGGTGGCGGTTTTTCTCCAGCCGGCCACCTGCGCGTCGTTGTAAATGCCCGGCGAGTCCACCCAGCCGAAGCCTTGCTCGGAAACAACCGTGGCCTCCGTGATGATGAGCCCGGCCGAGGCGCGCTGGGTGTAGTACTCGGCCATCAGTTCGTTGGGCACCCGTTCGCGGCCGGCGCGGGCGCGCGTGAGCGGGGCCATGACCACGCGGTTGCGCAAGGGCAAGCCGCGCAGGTCAAAGGGGGAAAGCAAGTGAGGCAAACGAGATTGGTGCATCGTGGTCGTCCTGGTTGATTTCATTTGTCGCGTGTTCCCAGAGTCTTTGAGCCTATCTCTCAAGCCCGGTCTTCCACAATCGAGTTTCTCCGGGGCGGGGCTCGCCCCTCAGCGCCAGGGGCGGCGGCCGTTCAACCCAGCGCTTCCAGCACGAGGTCGAGGTGCTCCGCGGGCTGCACTTTGCGAAGCACGGCTTTCACCTTGCCGTCCGGGCCGATGATGACCGTGCTGCGCTCCGTGCCCATGTATTTCTTGCCGTACATGGATTTCTCCACCCATACGCCGTAGGCCTGCACGATCGCTTTCGTTTCATCACTGATGAGCGGGAAGGGCAGGCTGTGTTTCTTGATGAACCTCGCGTGGCTCTTCAGGGGGTCCACGCTGACGCCGAAGACCGCGGCTGTTTTCTGGATGCGGCTCCATCCGTCGCGCAGGGCGCACGCCTGTGCGGTGCAGCCCGGGGTGTCGTCTTTCGGGTAGAAGTAGAGGACGACCGTCTGCCCTTTCAGATCCGCGAGGGAGACCGTGTCGCCTTCTCCGTAACCGCCGCCGATGACGGGGGCTTTGAATGCAGGGGCTTTTGTTCCGGTGAGTTCTGTCGGGTCTTTCATGATGGGTAGGGTGTTAGGTGAGTCAAGTGCCGCCGATGGCAGCGCGAAAGCGCGCGGCGTGGTCCGTGATGTCGCGGCGTTGGGCGGGGGTGAGGCGGGCGGCGTGACGCGCCTGCATGGCGGTGCGCGGGTTGTTGGCGAGCATGGCGTCGTGGCGCAGGAGAAAGTCCCAGTAGAGCGCCGTGAACGGACACGCCTTGGGGCCGGTGCGCTGGGCGGGATCGTAACGGCAACCGGCGCAGTAGTTGCTCATGCGCTGAATAAGCCCTTTCGGCTTTGCCCACGACCATGCGGGGGTCCAGCAGCTTCAGGTTCATGGCCGCCGACAGTCGGGAGTGATAAAGGAATGCGTGTTGACGACACTCTGCCGCCGGGCGGCTCGGGTCGTGTCCAGTCCACATCGCATCCTGGTAGCGGCCAAAGTGCAGGAGGCGATGCGCCACGAAATCGTCCAGGGCGGCTCGGGCTTGGTCCGGGGTGACCGGCCAATCGAAGCCCGCCAGGCGGCCGGGATGCCTCGGAAAGCGGTCCTCGACCAACGACTCGCTGTGAACGCGAACCAGCTTGAGCTGAAGCTCTTGATCGCCGAAGCGCAGCCGGTAGTAGCCGTTTACTTGGGAAGGACCACCGTGTCAATGACATGGATCACGCCATTCTTGGCGGGCACGTCGGTCTTCACCACCTTGGCGTTGTCCACCGTCACCTTGCCCCCCTCGACCTTGATGCTCAGCTCCTTGCCTCCCGCCGTCTTGGCCTTCATGGTCTTGACGTCTGCAGCCATCACCTTACCAGGAACAACGTGATACAAGAGAATATCCTTGAGCTTACCCTTGTTCTGCGGCTTGAGCAGATCGTCAAGCGTGCCCGCCGGCAGCTTGGCGAACGCCTGGTCGGTCGGCGCGAAGACGGTGAACGGTCCTTTGCCCTGGAGCGTCTCGACCAGGCCGGCGGCCTTCACGGCCGCGACGAGGGTCTTGAAGCTGCCAGCCTCAGAAGCCACTGCCACAATGTCGCCCGGAGCCTTGGTATGTTCGGCCCCTGCGCTGGAATGATCGGCAGCGTTTACGCTCGATGCGATGAACCAGGAGGTCAACACGACAACGGCAGTGAGTCTACGATTGGCTTTCATGTTTGTGCACTTGCTTTCTGTTGTTTGTTACGTTGTTATTCGGTTTCACTGCCGGTCTCCGGAAGTTCAACATGTTCAATGATTGTATAACTACTGTAGAATGTCAAGGGGCAGACGCCAAGGTTCTTTTGCAGTTCAATTAAAACCTTAATTGATAATACTTTATGATTTACACAAAAATCTTTTTCTTGCCATGAAGGCTGTATTGTATAAGCATTGTGAACCTATGAATGACGCACCTCATCCGATCTCGAACGACGAGCTCGAGGTGCTGGCCGCAACTGCTCCTGGCGTGGAGTTCGAAACGTCAAACGATGAAGCGGTTTTTTGCACGCAACCTTGATGGCAAAGGCCGGGTGGTGCGCGGCCTGATGGGCCTGGCGCTGCTGGTGGGGGCGGGTTTCAGCTTCGGCCAATCGGCCTTGCTGGGGATTCTCCTGGCCGCGGCCGGCCTGTTCGGTCTTTTCGAAGCGGTTCGCGGCTGGTGCTTCGCGCGGGCTTGCGGGCTGAAGACCCGACTGTGAATGCCGCTCACGCGCCCATGAAGGAATACACTCTTGAGACCGAGCTGTGGCTCCCTCGTCCCCGCGACGAGGTCTTTCCCTTCTTCGCGGAGGCGCGAAACCTCGAGACGCTTACGCCGCCGTGGCTGAGCTTCGAGGTGCTGACGCCCGCGCCCATCGAAATGCGGCCGGGCACGCTGATTGACTATCGAATCCGAGTGCGCGGGATTCCAGTCTGCTGGCGCACGGAAATCGCCGAGTGGAATCCACCGCACCGGTTCGTGGACGTGCAGTTGCGCGGGCCTTACACCTTGTGGCACCACACGCATACCTTTGAGGAGCGCGACGGCGGCACGCTTTGCGCCGACCAGGTGCGCTACCGGCCGCGCGGCGGGGCCCTGATCAACTGGCTGTTTGTGAGGCGGGACGTGGAGAGGATCTTCCGGTATCGTCAGCGGCGCATGAAGGAGATATTCGCTGGTGGGCGCACCTGATTCAGCGCGCATGAAACCCGCAAGTCGAACCGTTCTCGTCACTGGCGCCACGGGCTACATTGGCGGGCGGTTGGTGCCGCGTCTGTTGGAGGCGGGCTGCCGCGTCCGCTGCCTGGCGCGCGATCCGGCGCGGCTGCAGGGCCGTCCCTGGCTCGGCCAGGTGGGGGTGGTGGCCGGTGATTGTCTGCGAGCGGAAACGCTGTCGGCGGCGATGCTGGGCGTGGACGTTGCCTTCTACCTGGTCCACAGCATGGCGGGGGGCCACGACTTCGAGCAGCGCGACGTGTTGGCGGCGCGCCACTTCGCCGCCGCGGCGAAGCAGGGCGGAGTGGAGCGCATCATTTACCTGGGCGGCCTGGGCGATCCCGACACCGCGTTGTCCGAGCATCTGCGGTCGCGTCAAGAGACCGGCGCGGTTCTCCGGGAGGCCGGGGTGCCGGTGACCGAGTTTCGCGCGCCGGTCATTGTCGGTTCCGGGAGTCTGTCCTTTGAGATCATCCGCTATCTGACCGAGAGACTACCCATCATGATTTGCCCCCGGTGGCTGTACACGCGTGTTCAACCCATCGCCATTCGCAACGTGCTGGACTACTTGGTGGCGGCGCTTGAGACGCCTGAGAGCGCGGGGCGGATCATTGAGATTGGCGGTGCGGACGTGCTGACCTATGGCGATCTGCTGCGAGGCTATGCGAAGGCGCGCGGTTTGCGGCGCTGGCTGGTGCCGGTGCCGGTGCTGACTCCGCGGCTTTCTTCCTACTGGGTGCATCTGGTGACGCCCGTGCCGGCGGCGATTGCGCGTCCGCTGATTCACGGCCTGCGCAACGACGTCGTCGTCCGCGATGGACTCGCGAAGCAGTTGTTTCCTCGAATTGAGCTGCTGGACTACGACGCGGCGGTGCGTCTGGCGCTGACGAATCTGGAGACCGGCCGTGTCGAGACCGCGTGGAGCGACGCCCTGGCCAGCAGCCAGGGGGACGCGGCGCCCGTGCTGCTGGCCACGCAGGAAGGCATCATCCTGGAGCGACGCCAGCGGCTCGTGCGGGCGCCGTGCGCGGTGGTTTATGGCGCCTTCACCCGGCTGGGGGGCGAGACCGGCTGGCTCTGCATGAACTGGGCATGGCGGGTGCGTGGATTCCTCGATCGCCTGCTGGGCGGAGTGGGCCTGCGGCGCGGACGGCGCGATCCGCAGGAAATCCGTGTCGGTGACGCGGTGGACTTCTGGCGGGTCGAGGCCGTGGAACCGGACCGGCTGCTGCGGCTGCGGGCGGAGATGAAAGTGCCGGGCCGGGCCTGGCTCGAGTTCCGGGTCGAACCGGTGGACGCGAGCCGGTCACGCCTTTCACAGACGGCATTCTTCGCCCCGCGCGGGCTGGCCGGGCTGCTCTACTGGTATCTCCTCTACCCGGTTCACGCGGTGATTTTCAGTGGGATGGCCCGCAACCTCGCGCGCCAAGCGGTGAAGTGCCCCACCGATTCAGGGCGGAGCGCAGAACGGGCTGGGGGAGGACAAGGGAATTGAGGACAGAAGAAGCCACTCCGGCAAAACCGGAATTAATTCTTGCACAGACCCTTACTCCGCCGGCGGGGAAGCCTGCAGCCGCAGCCCCTCGATCGTGCCGCCGGCGGGAGTGCGAAGCCGAAGGCAGAATTCCCAAGGGCCAGTGTCTTGAATGACCTTCAGGAGGAGGGCGTTCCATCCCTGGCGCAGGGTGACGGCCGGTTTGAAATCGCCAGGGGTCGCCGCCCCTCCGCGGTCCGCTTCGTGGACGAGACTTCCATTGAGCCAGAGCCGGTTGCCGTCGTCGGTTCCAAACTCGATTCGGGCTGGCTGGGCATGTCCGGAGAAGACCCAGGTGCGGGCATAGGCGACGCGGTGTTCTCCGGACAGAGCGGCCTGGAGGTCGAGCATCCACGGGGTGTCGGCCTTGGTGCCGGCGGGCAGGGGGTGCCAGGGCACTTTGGGGTCGGCTTTTTCCGGCGGGAACACGGTGGCAAAGAGGGAGCTGCCCTGTTCCGGTTCCGTGTACGGGCCGGCGACCTGCCATGCGGTGATGAAATCGTCGACTTTTTCGGCTTGATTCCGGATCTGCGCGGCGCGATCGCGGACGGCCTGTTTTCTGGACTGGGTTTGCAGTTCGGTTGCCAGCGCCTTGGCCTGGGCCGGGGATGTTGCGGCCAGGCCGGAGGCAATGCCGAGACGGGCCAGTTCGACCTCGTCCTGCACCTGGGGATCGGTGCGGAGGGAATTGACCAATTCGAGCGCGGCGGTGTCAGGAACCGCGGCCAGGCCGGCGAGCAACAGCTTTCGCTCGTCGGCGCGTTGAGCGTTCGCCATGAGTTCGGCGAAGGTCTTGACGGTTTGCCCGATTGACAGGTCTCCCTGACCGAGGAGGCGCACGCAACCCCGGAGGGCGAGGACACGGCTGGTATCCTGGTCGGTCGTGCGGAAGAGATCGAGCAGAGCCGGCAAGGCGGCAGTCTCCGGCCAGTCGGCCAGGACGCGGACGGCCGCGTCCCGGACCTCGGGGTCCTGGCTGGCGCGAGCGGTTTGGATGGCCGCGAGGGCCTTTGGGGTGCTTGCGGTGGCCAGGAGACGCAGGACGGCGCACGTGGTCGCGGTTGTGCGGCCCGGCAGGCACGCCAGCAACTGGTCGGCGCAAGCGGCTTTGTCGGGCAGGCGCCTGCAGGCGTCCTGCAGTGCGGCTTCGATGCTGGCGAGGTCATTGGCGGAGCTGGCTTCGGCCAGGAGGCTGGTCACCGCTCGGAGGTCGGCCTGGGTGACGGTTGTTCCCAAGGCCTTGATGGCGGTTGCGCGCAGGGCCGGGTCCGCCTCCCGTGACGCCTTGATGAGCTCAGGCACGGCGTCCGGGAGCCGGCGCTGTCCGGCGATTTCGATGAGCGTGCGGCGGTTCGGACCGGAACTGGCCGGCAGGCGGGAGATCAGCTCGGCGTCCACGCGTTCGGCGGGCAACCGGGCCAACGCGACTTTGACTGCCTGGGCCAGGTCCGGATTGTTTTCCAGCATGACGTCAAGCAGCACCGCCACTCCTGCCACGTTGCCTTTGCGTCCGATGGCGCCGATGGCCTCCGTTCGGAGGTTTTTCGATCCTGATCGAGCGGCATTGAAGATCACCGGCCAGACGGCGGCATCGCCCCGGTCCGCGAGGGCCGAGAGCAACGGCCCTTGCCGGCTGGGGTCCACACGTGCCAGTTCCTTGGCGAGCGCCTCAGTCACGGTTGGGCCTGGCAGCTCGCGGGCGGTGCGCAATCCCATCGCAACAGTGGGTCGATGGGGCGAGCGCAAGGTCTCGATCAGGAGGGGGACGCCCTCGAGTCCCCGGGCGAGGATGGCGCCGCGGGTAGCTTCCGCGAGTCGCTGTTCTGGCACGTTAGCGTTCCGCACCAGGTCATAGAGGCGCTGGGCCTCGGTGAGATTGCCATGGTCGAAGTACCGCTCGGCGCACAGGATGCATCCTTGGGCCACGGCGGACATCGAACCGGCCGGTGCCCGGGGCAGGACGGATTCCAGGGCCCGCACCGCGGGTTCTGTGCCGATGCGTCCCAGGGCCACCGCGGCGGCCGACGCCACTTCCGGGTTGGCGTCTGCCAGTTTGGCGGCGAGCACTTCAACGGAGCGGGCATCTGCCCGCACGCCGATCGAGTTGATGACGCCGACCAGGAGGAGACCCTGCAACCTGCCTGCGGCGTCGCGCAGGGCGGCGTCGGCGGCCGGGCCAGGGATCGCTTCGAGGGCGATCCGGGCCCAGGAGGCCAGGTGCGGATCGGAGAGGAGCGGCGCCAGTGCAGGAACGGCTTGGGAGGTGCCGCAGACGGCGAGCTTTTTGCAGGTGATGGCCTTTTCCGCCGGCGGGTCGTTCGATTGGAGCACGGCGATGAGCTGGCGCTCGCGATCGGTGGGGGAGGCCGAGTCAGCGGCGGCGGTTGACGCGACCCACAGGAGGCAAGTCCAGAGGAGGAGCCGGGGGTAGAACTTCATGGCGGTCCTTGGCATCGATGGGGTGTATGCAAGCTGACGGTTCAGATCCGCCACGGTTCACGCAGCGCTTCCGAACGGAACCGATTCGCCTCCTCGTCGCCGACGAACTCGGTGCGTTGGGGGTCGAACCTGACTTTGCGGTTGAGGAACAGCGCGATGTTTGCGGCGTGGCAGGCGATGTGGGACCAGCAGGCCACATCGGCGTTGGCCCGTGTCTGGCCGCGCGATTTGACGCAGTCGAGGAAATCGCGGACGTGGAAGTCTGCCGGGTAACCGCCGATCTTGGCGCCCTTGCCGACCAGCAGGGTGTCCGAGCTTGCCACCAGATCGCCGTTGTCGGCGGTCTCGACCCAGCCGGTATCGCCTTCAAAACGCACCGGGCAGGAGCCGAGGGGAAGCCAGCCGTCGTTGCGCATGACCAGTTTCACGCCCGTGGCATAGCGCGCGTGGAGCTGTCCCTTCTCCGGCCAGTACTCGACCGGAGCCGTGCCGTCGGCGTCCGCCGCCCATTGGCAAAGGTCCACGCAATGGGATCCCCATTCCAGGCATCCGCCGCCGACCATGCCGCCGCCCTTCTCGAAGCCGCCGCCGTTACCCAGCAGGCGGCGACTGAATGGCCGCCAGGCGGCGGGGCCCAGATAGAGGTCCCAATCCGCCTCCTCCTTGGCCGGTTCCGGCTCGGGGTCGGCCCAGCCGCTCATTTCAGTTCCCAGACCGCCCGGGTGCGCGTGGACGGTCTGCAGCTTGCCGAGCTTTCCATGACGGGCCAACTCGATGGCGAACGTGAAATTCGGCAGGCTGCGGCGCTGGGTTCCGGCCTGAAACACCCGGCCCGTCCGGCGGAAGGTTTTGGCCAGGGCCAGGCTCGAGGCGATGTCCTTGGTGCACGGCTTTTCGCAGTAGACGTCTTTGCCCGCCTGGGCTGCCAGGATGGAGGCCGCAGCGTGCCAGTTCGGTCCGGTGGCGATCAGGACCGCGTCGACATCGCTGCGGGTGAGAAACTCGCGCAGGTCGCGGTACATCGCGCAGTTCGGGGTGCCGTACTTGGCGTCGGCCATTTGCTTGACCGCCTGGCGCCGTCCGGCCTTCACGTCGCAGATCGCCACGAATTGCACATCGGGTTCGTGCAGGAAGCAGCCGAGGACGTAGGAGCCGCGTCCGCCGATCCCGATCGCGCCGAGCACAATGCGCTCGCTTGGGGCCACCGTACCTGCGCCGCCCAACGCGGACCTCGGGATGAGCGTGGGCACCGCCAGGGCGGCCCCGGCGGCGGCGAGGGTGCTTCGGAGGAACTCCCGGCGGTTCGATCGAGCTGCCATGCGGTGTCTCATGGCCGTCAAATCTGTTTTCAGAGACTGCCCGGCACAAGCACAAAACCCGCCGCGGGACTGCTTCGACCCGCCCCTTCGAGGGGATTCTGTCCCTCACGGCGAGCGCTGGACCGCGCCGATGCGGAGGAACCGGCGCTGCTGCGCCGATGGCTCGGCGGTCCGCAGACGGGCAGTGACCTGTGTGGCGCCGTCGGGCAGCGGCGTGCGGCCGATCTCCTCGACTTCGGAGCTGCCGGCCTCCCAGCTTTGCAGATCAACGGACACCTCGACATGGTAGATCAGGTCCGCAGCTCCGGTGCGGGTGCGGTAGGTGAACGCCAGGCCTGTCAGCCCCGGTGCTGCGGCCCGTTCCAGTGCCGGCGGGCTGGGGCGGTCCGGAAGCAGTACGAAGGCGTACTCGGCGAAGTTGCTGAGACCGTCGAGGTCGGGATCAGCATCCGGCAACGTCTGCTCCAGCGGGGTGTCGGGTGGGAACGCCACGGCGGCCCAGGCCTCGTAGCCCAAGGCTGGAGGACCGTTGGTCGTTCCGAAACTGGGCTGCTCGAGGCGGACCAGCGGGCCGGTGCCATCGGGGAACCGGCCGAGCGACACGCCGATTGGGCTGCGGCCGAACTCGACGCAATCGACGAAGCCCAGGAGCGCGCCCGCAGCGGCGGCTCGAACCAGGAACAGGTCGTCGCCCTGGGCATTCAGGGCGAAGGGGACCAGGCAGGCCGGATTGCCAGGCTCGTTGAAATCGGCTTCGCGGAGGACGAGGCGGGACCCGGGTTCGAGCAGGAGGCCATCGGTCAGTCGGTACTTGCGGTAGTCCGCCGAGGAATCGCTCAGGAACCAGCCCGACGCCAGGATGGCTGTCGGGCTTCTGTTGAGGAGTTCGACGGCATCGGTCGCCGGGGGCGCCGGTGCTGCGAGCAGTTCGTTGATCACCACCCGGCGATCCGGCCCCGTGCCGGGGGCGCCGGGTGAGCCATGGAATTCCGCGCTGGGACGCCAATGTGCGGGGTTGCTCAGCCAAGCCGTTCGCTCGGCCGGGGTTGTGGGCGCCGACGCCCAGTCGACGAGCTCGAGGCTGCTGCCCCGGCCATCGGCCCGCCGTGGCCATTCGCCGTCCGTCCCGTAACCGCACGCGAACAGCGGGCTGCCGTCGGGCCCGAGCACTTCGATGACTTCGCCGCCATTGGACAACGAGCCCTGCCAGGGTCCGAGGAGCCGGATCCCATCCCGGAAATAGGGCGATCCGGTTGAGGCATAACGGTCGGAGAAGCTCGTGGGATCCTTGGCGACAACCAGCCGCTGGCCTGCGCCCAGGACAGTGGGCTGCGGGAACGAAAACCGCACGGCGTTGGCGATCGCGACATCCGAGAGGTCAACCGCGGCCAGGGAGGGGTTAAGGAACTCGAGAAACTCGGCGTCCGGTTCGTCCAGCGGGTGATACTGGATTTCGGCGAGAAGCAGGTTGGCAGCGGACGCGGGCGGCGCGCCTTCGGGGATGTAGAGGGACTCGACCATGCCCGACCAGTCTGCATTGGCGTAGGTGCGGGCGCGGACGAGGGTTGGCTGGTCGATGGCAATGAACGAGTTGGTGGCGGTCCCGGCAGACCGGCCCATCATCTCGAAGTCGAAGCTGATGTCCGAGCTTTCGGGGCTCTGTTGATGGACTTCGACCGCGAGGACGTTCCCCGCGGCTCGGAGAAGAAGCGGGTCGGCCATGAGCGTCTGTTCGAGCCAGGTTGTTTCGTCCGCTCCCCCGATTCCCATCACCGCCCGGGTCTCTGGCGTGATGGCGCCCTCGGGCAGGTTCACGCGCCAGATCTCGCGGCCGTTGAGACAGACCAGGGCGCCATCGTCTCGGAGGAGGCGGAGGTGGAGCTCGGTGGTTCCCGGCGCGTCCGACACGTCGAAGGCCCGGCGAAAGTAGGTGGTGATGTTCTTTTGAACGCCGGCGGCGGCCAGGTCGGCGTCCACATAGCCGGACGTCGTGGCCTCGTTGCCGTCGCCGTAGCCGATCTCGGCAGGGCCGGATCTCCAGGTGCTGTCGTCGAACCCCGGCTCCTTCCATGCCGGGTCCGGCTGGGTGCCATCGTCCAGGAAGCGCCAGACGGCGCCGGCGGGGATCAAGGGGAATGAAACAGCGCCGGACGCGGTCGAGCGGGCGGCAGGATTGATGCCGCCGCCCGGCAGGCGCGGGTCCGAGCCGTCGGTGGTGAAGTAGACCGTGCCTTGGGTTGAGGTCAAGGTCACTTCGAGTCCAGCCGGCACACCGCCTCCCGGAGCGCTGGGGGTGGGTGGAGCCAAGGGCCACCAGCCGCGCTGACGGAACTGGGCGATCACGCGCGCGGTGCGCTGGGGGAAGAAGGTGTCACGCAGATACCGCCACTCGTTGGTCCATTCCTGGTCGCGGTCCCAGGGGAGGGCGGCGACGCTGCTCGAGGGTTGCCAGCGGGCGGTTTCGGCGACGATGGCGGTCGCGAGTTCGTTCATGCGGGCATCGTACAGCGCCCCGGCGCGAGCCGGTGTCAAGGCGCCGTCGCCGTAACAGTGCTTCTGGATTCGGTCGCGGAAGAGCACCTGGAAGTCCTTGAATCGCATGAGCGAGGTGAAGATCCCATCCGGCACGTTCTGATCGGTGCAGTCCGCCGCCACGTCCTGGAGGCAGATGTCGGAATCCTGCTGGAAGAACTTCCATCCGCCGCGGTCCGGCAGGCGGGGGCCGGCGGCAGACCAGTTGTGACGTTCGGACCAGTCCCAATCGTTGCCGGCGTAGAAGCTGAGCAGCATGTAATCGCAGAGGTTGGTGACGTCGATCCAGCGCTTCGCTTCGGCGTAGGAGCTCAGGCTGGACTTGAGAATGTTCCAGATTGTCGCCCACGATTCGCCGTCGTCGTGTTCGCTGCCGCTCGAGGCGGCGGTGGTGTGGTGGTAGTCCTCCCGGGCGCCGGGGAAGTAGGCCGCCATGAAATCGGCGTCTGCGCGCTCGTGAAGATGATAGATGCCGTGGTAGGCGCCATTGAGGAAGAGATGCACCTGGCGCCCGCGCTTGCCCGGCTGTCCCAAGGCGAGCTGCATTTCGTCGATCCACACGTTGCGGGCGAGCTGGGCGTCGCCGCTCCGGTTGACCGGGGGACTGCCATAGGGGACGGGCGGGTTCTCGCTCGTCGCGAGCCAGTAAAACGTGTCGTGCGAGTGGCTTCGGAGCCTCAGCTGATTGAACACGCTCGCCGCCCCCGCGGAGAACAGGGAACCCTGGGCAAACAGAGGATAGCGGAGTTTTGCGGAGCCGTATTCGAGTCGGAAGTGGGCTGCCATGCTGAGTTTGGGGGAGCCCAGGCTGCTGGTGCCGGTGGCTTCGATCCCGCAATCGATCTGAAAGCCCGCCTCGCGATGCCCGGGGTCGAAGAGCTCGATCGAAGCCGCCCGTTCGACGGCGGCAGGCCCGCCAGGCATGACGAGGGACAGCGCCGGCAAAGCAAGGAACGCCTGCTCGAGCAAGGGGCCGTAGGTCGCGTGCCGCGTGATCGAGGCGAGGAGCCAGGACTGGCTGACCAGGCCGTCCACGGAGGGTCCCGCGACGCCCTTGATGAACAGGTAGCTTCGGGTGGCCACCGGCGCGTAGGCCGCCTCGGGGTGCACAGCCAGGGCTCGGACGATCCGCGTGCCGCGGGTGGTCGCCACGGAATTCGGCTTGATGGTAATGGGTTTGGCGTAGATGGCGCCGCGGGTTGGGGTGGGGAGGGTGCCGTCGAGCGTGTAGCGGACGATCGAGTCGGGCAACGTGGCAGTCAGCTCGAGGTCGAACGCATTCGTGGTGTAACCGTGGTCGCGACTGAAGTGCACCTGGTTCAGGCCTGCCTGGGCCACCGGTCCGTTTGCGGCCCAAGGCGTCGGACGGGGGAGGTGCCCGACGCGACCGTCAGGGCCGAATCCGTAGGCCACGCCCGGGTACTGGGCCGGGAACTCGAGCGCGCTCGCCAGGGTCTCGCCGTCGGGTCGAAGCAGGCCGATCCATTCCCCTTGGGCGTCGAGGGCGAAGTTGGCGTGCAGATTCGTCGACCCCTCCGGGGTTGAGGCTCGCCCGTCGGCGAGGATGACTTGATAACCGCCCGGCGGGATCACCCCGGCGGGGAACCGCCACTTCCGGAGATTGTCGCGATCGTCCGTCAGGTACCACCCGGCCAGGTCAATGTATTGGGCGAGGTCGTTGACGAGTTCGACCCACTCCTGCGGCTCGGAGTATTCGTCTGGCAAGCCGGCGACTTCGCTGGCGAGGAGCTCGTTGATGAGCAACCGCGGTTCGGCCAGCGGCAGAACCAGTGCCCGCTCGATCGTCCGTCCGGAAAGGTCCGCCGCCCGCAGCCGGAACTGGGCCTCGATCAGGTCAGGCGGCAGCCTCTGGGCCAGGCGCAGTTCGGCTTCGTGTACAAGGAAGAGGGCGTTGTCACGGTTGCCCGCGCCCGACACCAGTTCGAGGCGATGTCGATCGAAGGCGTCCGCGTCCTCGACCGTGACCCGGCCCACGCACGCGCCGGCCTGGGCGAGCGTGCTGAGGGATGTGGCGTCGAGCGACAGGGCGGTCGGAGAATGGGGGGCGGCCAGCGTCAGCGTCAGAGTCTTCTCGAGTGCGCGGTGCGCGGCGGCGTCGTCGGTAGCGCGCACCCGTATCGTGAACACCGTTCCGACGGGCGTGGTCCTGAAATCGAAAGTGCCGGGCAGCAGGTCGGCGCCCGCGAGCGCGAATTTGCCGTTATCCTGATCCCCGGCCCCGGCCACGAAAGCGAAGACGTGGGTGGCGTCGTACCGGCGGTCGACGGCGCGCAGGCGCCCGACAGCCAACGTCTGGGTGGGGAAGAACCGGTCGGGCTCGAGCACGATATCGTCGGGGGTTGGCGGGGCGGTGATGCGCTCGAGGGTGAGGGCCTGCCAGATGGGGTTCCGGTCGCCGCCGTCGGCATGTCCGAACAGGTCGCCCATCTCGACCACCACGGTGGCGGTCGGAGCCGTGAACTGGCAGGTGTAGAGCGTCGCCCGATTGCGGGCGTAGGCTTGGCCCGGCGCGGCACCGAGCGAGGTGATCTCATCCACCGCCTCGAGGTGGTTGACGCGGACGTCCCAACGCCGGTCCTCGGCGGTATTGGCGGAGAAGAGGATCTGCAGCTTGTATTCGTCGCCGGCCGTGACGCTGAGCGTGGCCCGGAGCCGCTCCTGGTTGCCGGCGTTGGCCCAGCGGATGTCGGACAGGATTTCCTCGAGCTGGTTGGCGTCGGCGCTCGCGCCGAACTCAGGCTTGGTCTGCCAGGGGGTCACGTGCTGGGGACCGACGAGACTGGCTCCGGGGATGGTCTGAGTATCGGGCAGAAACCGGACGCCACGCACGGTGCGCACGGGATCATCGGCGCTGAAGTTGATCGCGTAGATGAACTCCCCGTCGAGATCGAGATCTGCCGGACCGGTGATTTGCCGGACCGACCCGAGGTGGACCGTGGTGGCCGCCGTCGCGCTCAGCGCGAGCAGCGCGATCGCCAACGCCTTCGGTGCCGCCCACCAGCCCGCGCCCCGCTTCGAGCCGAGGCTCACAGCGGAGCACTTCGTTTCCAGCGGTCGGTCCGGACGCATCCCACCCATCACGTTGCGCGCTGACGGCGACTACCTCATGCCGCGGTAGAACTTCGGGCTGCCGGCGGTGGCGGGGTCGACGATGATGGTGTTGTCGGGCAGGCTGTTAAACGGGCCGGTGACCTTGTCGGCCACCTGGAGCGTGCCGTCGGTGGTGATGGTCACCCGACCATCGGGAGCCCGGGTCAGGCTCAGCGTTGGGATCACGACCAGGTTCAGAATCTCGAGTGTGAAGCCGTCGAGGATGGCGTTCGGATCCGTGAGATCCTCACGGGTAACCACCCCGGCATCCAGGGCGATGTGCAGGCTGTCGCGGGGCGTGGTGAATTCAAAGGAGACCATCGCGCCGGACGTGATGATGTTCACCCCCCCCTGGGTCTCGGTCGGGACGAAGTTCTCGGCGATGAGGGTGCCGTCCGCGTACACATTGAAACCGCGGAGCGGGCAGCATTGCTCGTAGAAGAACAGCTGGCACTTATAGGTGCTGCCCGGGACCAAGCCCGTCAACCGGACGTAGACAATGGGCGCGTACCGGATGGACTGCGTGACCTTCTCGATCACGTTGTCGGCGGGGGTGTCGCCGTAGGACGGCTGGTCCCAAGCCGGGACGTCGTTCGCGGCGGTGACCGTCACGCCCGGCACCTTGTCATGGGTGAAATCGGCGTCGTACGCTTTGCCCGCCGGGCCGGCCGAACTGACATTGACCGCATAAAGGAAGTCACCCTGCAGATCCACGCCCTCGGTCGGGTTGTACTGCGCGTCGAATCCTTCGCCCGGATCGCCGCCGGTGAACATCTCGACTTTGATCTGGCTGAACTGCGCGGGCGGATCGTGCGGGTTGGTCCCCGCCGCCACCTCGATGTCATCCGCGAGGCCGTCGCTGTCGGTGTCGCGCTTGAGCGGATCGGTGTGGTGCGTGTTGACCTCGTCGTTGTCCCTGAGGCCATCGCCGTCGGTGTCGGCGTGGACCGGGTTCGTGCCGTACGTCTTGACCTCTTCCCGGTCTGAGAGACCGTCCTTGTCCATGTCCGCCGCTGCGGGATCGGTGTAGTAGCTGAACTCCTCCTGGTTCGTGAGGCCGTCGCCGTCGGGGTCGGCGAGGGCGGTTTGACCCAGGTTGCCGAACGCCTCGATTTCCCAGGCATCGGGGAGGCCGTCGCCGTCGGTGTCAGCCGGCGCGGCGATCACTTCGAGGGTGGCGGCCTGCAGAATGGCGTTGTGGTCGGTGAATTCGGGCGTCGTGACCCCGCGTCCGTCGAGCACCACAGTCACCCGGTCGCCGCGGGCGACCAAGGTGTGGGTTACGAGGGCTCCGGCGTCCTTCCTGAGGCCGCCCTGGTAGACCTGCGGGCTGAAGTCCTCGCAGATTTGCCGGCCGTCGACGAACACGTCGAAGGCGCGCGGGCAGCAAGCCTCGGCGAACAGGAGCTGCAGCTTGTAGACCCCGCCCGGTTCCAGGAGGCCGAGTTCGACGACGACGTTGGGCCGGCGGGCGTTGAGGGCGTCGCTCCAGCGGATGGTGTTCATGAAGGACTCGAGGATGTCGTCGTTGAGGGTGTCGCCGAAGGTCGGGTTCGGGTTCCAGTCGACCTGCCGGTTTTGGGCGAGGACGTTGACGCCTTCGACCAGCGGGCCGGGGGGCGTTTGGGTATAATCCATGTCGGGCGTGAAGTTGGCGTCGCGGATCTGGCCGGCATAGACATCCGTGCCGAGGTGGATCGCGTAGAGGAAGGCGCCGTCCAGATCGAGGCCTTCGCCCTCGTCGCCTCCGGTGAAGAGACCGATCTGGGTGGTCGTGCTGACGCTCTCCTTGTCGAGCGGGTCGGTGAGCAGGTGGAGCTCATCGTGGTCGTTGACGCCGTCGCCATCGCTGTCGGCCTTGAGCGGATCCGTCTGGGTGGTGTTCACCTCGGCCTCATCGCTGAGGCGATCGCCGTCGGTGTCGGCGGCATTCGGGTTGGTGCCGTGGGTTTTCACCTCGGCGTCGTCGCCCAGGCCGTCGCCATCGGTGTCAGGATTGCGGGGGTTGGTGCCGGCGGCGACTTCCTCCTTGTCGTTGAGTCCGTCCAGGTCGGTGTCCGGCTTGGTCGGATCGCTCCCGGCGAGGAACTCCCCGAGATTGTCCAGTCCATCGCCGTCGGGATCGTCGGTGCCGGACTGCGAGGTCAGGTCGCCGAAGTTCTCGATCTCCCAAGGGTCGGAGAGGCCGTCGCTGTCGCTGTCTCTGGCCTCGGCGACCTCTTCGAGCGTGACGGCGCTGAGGATGGCGTTGTGGTCGGTGTAGGCTGGGGTGGTGGTGTCCGCGCCACTGACGGTGAGCACCAGGGTGTCGCTGGAGGTAATGAAGCTGTAGGCGATGACCGCGCCGCTCCGCTGGTTGTTGATGCCGCCGTGGATCACGTAGGGGGCGAACTCGTCAAGAATCCGGTTGCCGTTGACGAACACATCGAATCCGCGGGTGCAGCATTGTTCTAGGAAGAGCATCTGCACCTTGTAAGCGCCGCCGGGCTTGAGGCCCGTGAGCGTGACATGGCCGGGGCTCGCGCTCCCCACGTGGCGGATACTCCGCATGGCGACCTCGAGAGTGTCGTCGTTGAGAGTGTCGCCGTAATTCGGGTTGTTCCAAGTGGGGATGGCATGAGCCATCGAGAGGGTGACGCCCGGGACGTTCTCGCCGGTGAAATCCGCGTCGCGCACGAGGCCGGCGGGCAGTTCCGTGCCCACCGAGAAGGCGTAGGGGAAGGTGCCATCGAGGTCGAGGCCTTCCCCGGCGTCGCCGCCGGTGAACCAGCGCACCAGGAGTTTGATGGGCTTGCTTCCCGGGTCTTTTGGATTCGTGCCGCTCAGGAGCTCAACCGGGTCCTCGAAGCTGTCGCCGTCGGTGTCGGGCTTTGCGGGATCGGTCTGATGCACATTCACTTCGTCCGGATCGGCGAGGCCATCGCCGTCGGTGTCGCGGTGGCAGGGGTCGCTGTGGTGGGTGTTGACCTCGGCGCCGTCAGTCAAGGTGTCGGCGTCGGTGTCGGCCTCGAGGGGCGAACTGCCGGCGGCCAGCTCGCCAGCGTTGCCGAGGTCGTCGCCATCCGGATCCCCGGCGGCGTCTTGCTCGAGCGTGGTGAAGAAGCGCCGCTCCCAATCGTCGGGCAGACCGTCGCCATCGCTGTCGACCGTCGCCGTCAGACGTTCGAGGGTGAAGCCGTTAAGGATCGGATTGGGGTCTGGAAAGCCGGCGGTGGTGCCGTCGAGGATGATCTCGACTTCGTTGCCTGCCGCCGTGAACTCGTGGGTGATGACCGCGCCCTGGGCACTGGGCGGCTCCCACTGCTCGGCGCCCGGGCAGAAGGCGTAGACCTCGACCAGGCCGTCCACGAGGACGTCGTAGCCGCGAGCGGCCGAGTTGTCGGCGAACAGCAATTGCAGCCTGTAGTCGACGCCGGGCTCGACTGCGAGGCGGACACTGACCTGGGTTGTGGGCGCCCCGGTCCAGCGGATCGAGCGCATCACGAGTTCGAGGCGGTTGTCGTTTACGGTGTCCCCATAGGCAGCGGTGTGCCAGGCGGCGATAGCGTTGACCGCGCTGACGCTGACCCCGGGCGTGGCGTCACCGCTGAACACCGCGTCGCCCACTCGGCCGGCGGGGCCGCTGGGGCCCACGTTCACGGCGTAAGTGAAATAGCCTTGGAGATCGAGGCCTTCTCCGGGATCCCCGCCCGTGAAGGCGCCGACCGTCGCGGCGCGGACGGCGGAAGCACCCAGCAAGAGCAGCAACGAGATGGCCAATCGCGGTCGCACAAGGCAACGAGCCTTCCGGGGGGCATTCTTCGCGTTCATGACATGGGGACGAAGAAGTTCGTCGGGTTTGAGTGGGGCTTGTACGTCCGGAGCCTAGGCCCCGTCCCGGGTATCGGTCAAGCCCGGATCCTCGCCTAACGCGTGCGGCGCGAACGTGGGCCATCGGCTCGTGGTGGGCATTCGCCTTAAACGGCGCGTGCGGTGTCGGCTCCGGGGTGGCCCGCCCCGGGGGCGGGCTTCCCAATCCGCGAAAACCCCGGACTGGGCGGCTCAAGGCGCCTGGTGCAGCCCAGGAGGTTGAGCCTCAAGGGACGCTCACGCGCGGATTTGGGAAGTCAGATCAGGACTGGGGCGTGAAACACCCGCGCAGCGAGCCTGGGGCGGTGGCAGGGGCCAATGGGGTGTTCCTCAAATGGGCGCAGCGAATGTCCAATCATTCGCAGCCGGTCCGTTCGACCCGATCGCTTGCAGCGCCCTCGAGTCCGTCGAACCTGTTTCTTGACGCCGCTGGCCTCGAGGGCGAGGCGGAAGGCGCGCTGGAGGGTGGTGCGGCACATCGGTGCGGTGGCGGTGGGAGCGCCTTGGCCGTTGTGGCCTTTGGCGGGGAAGAGCAGGCGGGGATGGCGATGGGCTTTCCAGCCTTCGCGCAGCAGGAACAGGGTGCGTTGGGGCAAGGGGACGTAGCGGTCGCGGTTGCCCTTGCCGGCGCGGATGTGCAGGAACATGCGCCCGGCATCGATGTCGCCGACTTCCGGGTTGAGCGCTTCGCCCAGGCGCAGGCCGCAGGAGTAAATGGTGGCGAGGGCGACGCGGTGATCGAGGGCGGGCACCACGGCGAGGATCTTGCGCACCTCGGCCACCGCGAGGATGATGGGGAGCTTGAACTGGGGGGTGGCGCGGACCAGTTCGACCTCGGCGGGCCAGGGGCGGCGGAGGGATTTCTCCCAGAACATCTTGACGGCGCAGATGGCCTGGGTGGAGCTGGAACGGGTGAAGCGACGCTCGGTCTTGAGGTGGAGGAAGTACTGGCGCAACTCCTCGGGCGAGACCTCCTCGGGGGCTTTGTGGAAGTGCTCGGCGAGTTGGCGGACGCAGGCCAGGTAGGACCTCTGGCTACGAGGCAGCAGGGGCAGGAGGCGCAGGTCGTCGGCGAAGCGGATTAGACTGGCATAAACGGTCGAGTTTTTTTATGCATACGAGCGTCAGTTGATGTTTTGGTTTGGCGGCCGGGCGTCCGAACCATGCCGCGGGAATGGGGGCGGACTCAATGCCGAACGATGACCCAACGGCGACGGGCCAGAGGAACACGCCGCTCCGGGGCGGCGTCCGTCGCCGCCGTGGAGCGGCTTCGTTCAACCAGACGGTGCAGCGAACGGGAGCCAGCCGTTCAGCTCGCAGTATAAATCGAGAGTCATCGGCGGCTGGCTCCGGTGGCTGACCTATGCGTTGGCCTGCGCGAGCGCCGAGGTCGACTCGCAGCGGTCTTGACCAGCTTGGCCCTCCCTCGTAGCGTCTGACTATGAGACAGGTTTTGATCCATCCGGGTGAGGACGGCTACTGGGTGGCCGAGTGCCCGAGCCTGCCGGGTTGTGTATCCCAAGGAACGACTCGGGAGGAGGCGATCCGCAACGTGAAAGAGGCGATCGAGGGATACATCCTTTGCCTCCAGGAGGATGGGATTCCGGTACCGGAGGACAAGCTGGATGCGCTGCTGCTCGCAGTATGAGCAAGCTGCCGAGGGTGTCTGGAGAGCAGGTCGTTGCCGCCCTTCGCCGGATCGGCTTTCGGGTTCGCCGTCAGCATGGGAGCCACATCATCATGCGCCGAGACGAGCCGTTTGCGCAGACTGTAGTTCCCGCCCATCGAGAGCTCGATCGCGGCACCTTGCGGGCGATTCTAAGGCAGATCGATCTGAGCGTGGAGGACTTCATTCGCTTGCTTTGAGGCAGGCCAACAAGACGGTCGAGCGAACCGGTGCCCCGCCTCGCAGTTCCGATGCTCAGTGAAAATATGATCCATGATTTGAATAGAGTGAGCTTGCCGCCGGGCACCGGTCGCTCACCTTTTCGTTCGGCAAGAAGCTCAGCAAGGAATTGCTTGCGCACTCGGCTTGGCGACGGTATAAAAAACATACCGAGATGGAGTTCGAGTATGATCCGGGGAAGAGCAAGGCCAACGAGGTCAAGCACAGGATCGACTTCGAGCAGGCCGAGGCACTCTGGTCGGACGATGACCGAATGGTCATTCCCGCCCGGAGCGGGAGCGAGCCCCGCTGGGCCATGCTGGCCCAGCACGGGGCCAAGGTGTGGGCTGCGTTTTACACCGCTCGTGAAGGCCGTGTGCGCCTCATTTCGGTGAGGCGGGCGCGCCCCAACGAGCAGGCGATGTATGAAAGCGGAAGAGCTGGATAGGCTGTTCGATAATGGGGCGGAGGACATCCTCCCCTACTTGGACCTTGCCAAGGCCGTGCGTCCCGGTCACGAGGCCAAACGGGTCAATGTGGATTTCCCGCAATGGATGTTGGCAAGGCTCGACCTCGAGGCGGACCGGTTGGGAGTGCCCAGGCAGTCGCTGATCAAGGTCTGGATTGCCGAGCGGCTCACCCGAACCAAGCAGAGGAGATCAGCCGAACCATCCGCTCCACCGAACCGCCGCCTCGCATCGCGCTCTCGCGTGTGACGCCATGCTCGCACGCGAGGCGCCGTGCCAACGTGCGTCTCCGGCGCCCGTCGGTGACTTCAGCGCTCGCCGCAAAGCACAATCGCATGACGACAGACCGGGATGAACTCGTCTCAGCCGCTCTGGGTCGCCGGCGCTTCTTGCAGCACAGTGCCGTGGTCCTCGGCGCGACCGTTGCGCCGTGGGTCGTGCCGTTCCGCCTCGTTCGCGGCGGCGAAGGCTCGCCGAGCAACCAGGTCCGCATGGGCTGCATCGGCCTCGGCATTCAGGGCACCGGGAACATGCAGACGTTCCTCGGCCATCCCGAGGTGCGGGTGGTTGCGGTGTGCGACGTCCACGAAGCGCAGCTCCGGCAAGGCAAAGCGGCGGTGGACGCGTTCTACAGCAACCAGGACTGCTTGGCCTGCCGTGACTTCCGCGAACTGCTGGCGCACCCGGACCTTGACGCCATCCAGATCACGACGCCCGACCACTGGCATCCGCGGATCGGGATCGAGGCCGCCCGGCGTGGCAAGGCCCTCTATTACGAGAAGCCGATGGGCTGGAGTTTCCGCGCGGCCCAAGCCGTCGGGAAGGCGGTCCACGACCACAAGGTGGTCTTCCAGTTCGGCACCCAGCAGCGGTCCGGCGGGAACTTCCGGTTCGCCTGCGAGCTCGTCCGGAACCGGAGGATCGGTGAACTGAAGACGATTCTCGTCGGCGTGCCGGGCAGCGTGTCGTCCTGTCCGATGCCCCCGGTCGAGCCCGTGCCCAAGGAATTGGACTACGATCTCTGGCTGGGGCCGGCGCCGCTCGCTCCGTACTCCTACCAGCGGTGCCGGCCCTACACCCCGAAGGAGGGCTGGAGTGTGTGGTACAGCATCTCCGACTACTGCATGGGCATGATTGGCAACTGGGGGGTGCATCATCTCGACATCGCCCAATGGGGCAATGACACGGAGCAGAGCGGGCCCGTGGAGGTCGAGGGCACCGCCGATTTCCCCCGTGGACTGCTGACCGATTGCTGCGTGAGCTGGCGGGTCGAGAACCGTTACGCCAACGGGGTCACCTTGGTCCACATGGACGACGCCACCAGCAGGCGGCATCCGCGCCAACAAGGCGGTCACGGGCATGGCGTGCTCTTCCTCGGTTCCGAAGGCTGGGTTCATGTCGATCGCAGCGGTCTGGATGCCGGGCCCAAGTCCCTCCTGGACTGGAAGCCGGGATCGGATGACGTCCGGCTCTATCGGAGTGACAATCACCACGGCAATTTCATCGACGCCATCAAGCGCCGGAAGCCGCCGGCCGCGCCGATTCACAACGCGGTGCGAACCGAGGCGCTCTGCCAGCTTCAGCTCATCGCCGCCAAACTCAGGCGCAAGCTGCGCTGGGATCCGGTCCAAGAGGACTTCGTGGATGACCCCGAAGCGTCCGCCATGCTCGACCGCCCGATGCGGGCGCCGTGGAGGATCTGAAGCGACCCTGGGCACTTCCGTCAGACCTCGATCTCGAATCATGACATCTCCTTTCCTCTTGAGTCTGGCCAGCTTCGCCCTTGGAGGGCGCGTGTCAGCACGTGCCGGGTGTGTGCTGGCATTGGCTGCGCTCGGGTGCCTGGCTGGGCCGGCCGCCCTCGCCCAGACCTCGGATCCTGCCGCGTGGCGGCTGGGCATCGCCGCGTGGAGCTTCAACCGCTACACCGTCTTCGAGGCCATTGACCGCACGGCCGCGCTGGGCCTTCGCCACCTCGAGGCCTTCGAGGGCCAGCGCGTGAATGCCGGCAGCGACATCAAGCTCGATGCCACCCTGTCGGACGCGGCGATCGCCGCGCTGCGCGCGAAACTCAAGTCGGCCGGCGTCACGCTCACCAGCCTCTACATTCATGAGCTGTCCTCGGAGGAACCCGTCTGCCGGCGCTCGTTCGAATTTGCGCGCAAGCTCGGCATCGAGACGATCATTTCCGAGCCGGGGCCGGAAGCGCTCAACCTCATCGAGCGGCTCTGCGGCGAGTTTGGGATCAGCGTCGCGCTGCACAATCATCCGCAGGGCAGCTCGCGCTACTGGCATCCGCAGGAGGTGTTGAAGGTGCTCGAAGGTCGCAGCCCGCGCCTGGGCGCCTGCGCCGACCTCGGCCACTGGCAACGCTCCGGCATCAAGCCGGTCGATGGCCTCCGCCTGCTGGGCTCGCGCCTGGTCTCGCTCCACGTGAAGGACCTGAACGAAGCCGCCCCGAGCGGCCAGGACGTCTGGTGGGGCACCGGGCGAGGCGACATTGCGGGCGCGCTGCGCGAGGTGCATTGCCTGGGCGTGCGCCCGACCCTGTTCGCCATCGAGTACGAGCACAACTGGGACGACAACCGCAACGACATCGCGCAGTGCGCCAGGTTCTTTGTCGAACAGGCCAAGGCGATCGAAGCGACCGCCCCGCGCCGCGACCCGCTGCTGGCCGGCTGGGCCGGCACGGACGTCACCCCGCCCCGCCCCGTGGCGCTCACCGGCCAACTGCACAAGCGCATCTCGACCGGTACCCGCGACCCGCTGACCGCCACCGTACTCGCGCTCGAAACGAGCGGCCCCGACGGCCGGCGCGAGCAGGCGCTGATGATTTCCGCCGACCTGATCATGATCCAGTGGGTGATACAGGATCGGCTCAAGGCGATGCTCGAGCCTCGTCTGTCGGACTTCGACACGGCGAAGCTGTTCCTTTTCGCCACGCACACCCACACCGGGCCGGGGCTGGTGGACACGACCTTCGGCGACCTCTACGACGTCAGCAACGACCCGGGCGTGATGAAGGCGTCCGAGTATGCGGACTTCTTCCTCGAGCGTGTCGGGCGCGCGGCGGAGCAGGCGTGGAAGAGCCGGGGGCCTGCGCACATGGGCTGGGCCATGAGCCACATGGTCACCGGCCTGAACCGGCGGAGCGTGTATGCCGACGGCTCCGCGGTCATGTACGGCGCCACGGCGGCGCCGAACTTCTCGCACATCGAAGGCGGCCTGGACACGGCCGTGGACGTGCTCGGGTTCTGGGGCGCGGACGGCAAGTTGTCCGGCGTGGTGGTCAACGTGGCCTGCCCGGCGCAGGAAACCGAAGGTCTCAGCGAAATCTCCGCCGACTTCTGGCACGACACGCGAGTGGCTCTGCGGGCGCGACACGGGCCCGGCCTGTTCGTTCTGCCGCAGTGCGCGCCAAGCGGCGATCTCTCCCCGCATCCGATCCACCGCCAGCGGGCCGAGCAGTTGATGGAACAGCGGCGTGGGCTGTCGCGCCGGCAGGAAATCGCCCGTCGCCTCGCCAATGCGGTAGACGACGCCTTGCCGCTGGCCGAGGCGGTCCAAGCCGACCGGCTCGACTTCCGGCACGAAGTGGTTCTGGCGGACCTGCCGGAGCAGCATCCGGCGGTGCCGCCGTTTTACGAGACGGACTCGGTGCATCCGGCCGAGCTGCACGTGCTGCGGTTGGGCGACGTGGCGATGGCCACGAACCCGTTCGAGCTCTTCCATGATTACGCCACGCGCATCGAGGCCCGCAGCGGCGCGCCGCTGACGATGCTGGTGCAGATTTGCTCCGGCCACGCCGGCTACCTGCCCACGGAACGCGCCGTGAAGGGCGGCGGCTACAGCGCGGACAAGTTCATCGTCGGCCCCGCCGGCGGCCAGGTCCTGGTCGAGGAGTCCGTCAAGCATATCGACCGGTTATTCCGCTGACCCCAAACCGGACTGAGGGCGCACCCGGATCCTCGCAAGGACGCGTTGACATCGTGGGTCTCGAGAAGGCGCACGCACGATCCGGAACTTGACGTGCCGGGCACGGGTCCCAGACTGCGGTGACGCTATTCGAGAGGACTTCGAGCTCATGAATTACCATCGGCTGGGATTGGCGGGAGTGTGGCTGGTGTGCGGCGCTGGGTTGTGGGGGGCTGAAGTGGGGCCCCCGGCACCGTTGCCGGATCATCCGGGCAACATCCACGTGCTCGGGGAGGCGGTTCGTGTTCGCCGGCCTGATCGGTTTCCGACGGAGGCGGAGCGATGGCGGGTCTTGGACGAGAAGGGAGCGGTGTTGCGGACCGGGGCGATGCCGGGGGATGGCGGCGACCTCCGGTTGGAGGGGTTGGGGGTTGGGTGGTACCGGGTCGAATTCGGGACTGCGGAGCGGCCGGATCTGGCGTGGACGACCGCGGCAGTGCTGGGCCGGTTGAGGGCCAGGGTGCCGGAGGATTCGCCGGTCGCGGTGGACTCAGCGACCGCGTGGTTTGCGCGGAACGACCTGGAACATCAGAGGCGCCTGGCGAACCTGGCGGCGCTGGCGGGAGTGAGCTGGGTGCGGGACCGGCTGCGATGGGCGGACGTGCAACCGGCGGACGGAGCGCTGGTGTCGGAGGCCACGACCTACGACCTGTCGGCTGACGTGCAGCGGGCTGCGGGGCTGAATATCCTCCAGGTCTTTCATGACACGCCGGCTTGGGCGCGCGAGGGCGGCGGAGGGGGCCGCTTCCCGCCGGATTTGCGTCGGGGCTACGACCTTTGTCGTGCGCTCGCGCAGCGTTTCCAGGGGCGTGTTGCCGCTTGGGAACCGTGGAACGAGGCCAATGTCTCGACGTTCGGAGGGCACACGGTGGACCAGATGTGTTCCTGGCAGAAGGCGACCTGGCTGGGGTTCAAGGCGGGAGATCCGAACGTCACGGTGGGATGGAATGTGACGACCACGGTTCCGACACCGGCGCAGACGGAGGGGGTGCTGGCGAATGAGACGTGGCCGTACTACGACACGTACAACATCCACACGTACGACTTGTCGCATGGCTATGCCAAGGCATGGGCGCCGGCGCGGGAGGCGGCGGCGGGACGGCCGATTTGGGTGACCGAGGCGGACCGGGGCACGCCGCATTTGAAGAACCCGCCCTGGTACGACCAGGAACCGCGGTTGGAACGGCTCAAGGCCGAGTGGATCCCGCAAGCCTACGCCAGCAGCCTGTACGCCGGGGCCGCGCGCCATTTCCACTTCATCCTGGGTCATTATCACGAACCGAATGCGGTGCAATTCGGCCTGCTGCGGCTGGACATGACGCCCCGGCCTGCGTACTGCGCGCTGGCAGCGGTGGGGCGATGTCTGGCCGGCGCGCGGGCGTTGGGTCGCTGGCAACCCGGTGGAGACGGTTGGGTGTACGCGTTCCGGGCGAGGCCGGATGGAGAGGAACGGGATGTCCTCGTCGCATGGGCTGAGAAGGAGGCGGATTGGGATGGGCGCGGCAAGGCGACGGCGCCGTGGAAACTCCCGGATGGAGTTCATGTGCAGGCGGTGGTCGACTATTTGGGACGGTCGCGGGATCCGGCGGTTCCGGCGCTGCTCTCATCGGCTCCGGTCTTTGTGGTGCTGCCTGCAGGAGAAGCGTCCCGGTTGCCGCTGGAACCGCCGCCATCGCCGTCCGTTCGCCGGCCGGGGACTCCATCGCCCGTGGTGTTACAGGTTGCGGTTCCCGGAAAGGCCGAGGTTCGGGTCGAGGACCTGCCATGGTCAGAGGGTTACGCCTACCGGGTGGGGGCGGACCGGTCGCTCGCGTTCGATGTGCATGTGTACAATTTCGGTGCGGGACCGGCCCGTGGAACGCTGGGGGTCCGCCGGCAGCCGGGCGGGTGGAAAACCGTCCTCGAAAGCCCCGGCTTTTCGGTGGAACCGATGGGGCGGCAGACAGTCCGGGGGCGGTTGGATGTCGCGGCGGATTCAACAGTCGGCGACGGTTGGGTTGTGCTGGGTTCGGATGACGGGGGTCAGGACGGGCCAGTGATTGCTTTTCGCGTCCTGGTTCGCCCGTGATGGGGTCGCAGAGCGAGGGGAATCAATGAACACGGATCGTGGCTTGATGGTTGTCTGGGGGTTGGCTGTGGCGGTTCTGGCAACAATTGGATCAGGTGCAATACCTTGTGAGCCGGCTGAAGGCCCACGGCGTCTATGTTAACGTTAATCTTATAGACGGAATGGGGTTTTGTGGGTCGGATGAGATCGGATTTGAGGTTTTCAGCATTGGGGATTGGAAGAATCAACATGTGCTCGGGTACTTCAACGACACCGCGTTGAACCTCCAGAAGGAGTACGCCGCGACACGGGGGTGGGCTTTCAAATCCGCGAAAACCCCGGACTGGGCGGCTCAAGGCGCCTGGTCAAGCCCAGGAGGTTGAGCCGCAAAGGACGCTTACGCGCGGATTTGGGGCGGGCTGCCGGACTTGCCTTTCTGCGGGAATGCGGAAACTTTTGGGCGTGAACGGTGATGAATCGATGGAATAGGTATGCCGCAATTCACGTACAAGGCGCGTCGGCGCACGGGGGAGCTGGTGCAGGATGTGGTCGAGGCGCCGGACCGGCCGGCGGCGATTTCGCAGATTGAACGGCTGGGGTTGTTCCCGATGGCGGTGGATTTGGCGAAGGGGGTGGCGGCGCGTTTGGAGAGGACCGGGGGGCGATCCAGGGCGTCGGCGGGGGTTCTGCCTGTGATGTTGCGCGAGGTGCTGAACCGGAAGCGGCGTCCGAAGCTGCAGGAACTGGCCACATTCACCCAGCAGCTGACGAATCTGTTGAAGGCGGGGATGCCGCTGGCGTCGGCGCTGAACAGCATGTCGCATCTGGACTCGAAGGGGATACCGTCCGAGGTGAGCAGGCAATTGCGTCAGGACGTGATGGAAGGCAAGAGCCTGTCGGACGCGATGGCGAAGCAGCCGCGGGTGTTTTCGGATCTGTTTGTGAACATGGTGCGGGCGGGCGAGCAAAGCGGCGCCCTGGTCGAGGTTCTCCAGCGGTTGGCGACGCATTTCGAGCGGTTCGCCGAGGTCCAGCAGAAGTTCGTGTCGGCGATGATCTACCCGGCGGTGGTCTGTTCGGTGGGGGTTTGCATCATGATATTCTTCATGACCTTCATGCTGCCGAAGTTCATGACGATCTTCGAAGGCATGAAGGTGGAGCTGCCGCCGGCGACGAAAGCGCTGATCGGGCTGAGCCACTTTTTCTCCGGGTACTGGTGGCTGATACCGTGCGCGATCGTGGTGCTTTACATCATCTACCACCGGTACCAGGCGACGGAGTCGGGGCGTCGGACGATTGACCAGCTCAAGATGCGCGCTCCGGTGTTGGGCCGTGTGGTGCGGTTGAATCTGTTTGGCCAGTTTGCGCGCACGCTGGGGACGCTGCTGCAGAACGGGGTGCCGGTATTGACGGCGCTGCGGATCACGGAGCAGGTGATGCCCAACCGGATCATCCGGGAGGCCATTGCGCTGACGCGCGAGGAGGTCACGGACGGCAAGACCATTGCGCAGCCGCTGGCGCGGAGCAGGATTTTTCCGCAGCTCATGATTGACCTGATCAAGATCGGGGAGGAGACCGGCGACGTGCCCGGGGCGTTGAACAACGTTGCTCACACCTATGAGAACGAGCTGAGCATCGCGTTGCGGGTGATGACGAATCTGATCGAGCCTGCGCTGATCATTGTGATGGCGGTGGGGGTGGGCTTCCTGCTGTTCAGCGTGCTTTCCGCGATGTTTGCGATCACGGCCAACATTGCCCGGTGATCCCGGGTGCATTCCGATGGCAACGGCTGCTTTCAAGGACGGGCCGGCTGGCGCGCGGGAGCGCGCGGCGGGGGAGGTTGGCAGGGGGGCCGGGCCGGGCCGGGCCGGCTATACGCTCTTTGAGTTGCTGGTCGTCGTGGCGGTCCTGGGCATTGTCGCGTCGGTCGGCATTCCGGCGGTTTACCACAACGTGAAGAAGAGCCCGTTGCGGCAGGCGGTGAGTGATTTTGTGGAGGCATGTCGTCATGCGCGGATGATGGCGATCCTCGAGGGGCGCGCGTCGGAGGTGGTGATTCGGGCCGGGGACGGGCGGGTGGCGGTTCAGCGGGCGGTGGACGTCGAGGGGGAATGGGGGAGTGGGATGGCGAAGGGCGGGGATGAGGAGGATGGGATTGGGGAGGCGGCGGTGGTGGCGGAGGCGGCGCCGGCGGCGGCGGGTTCGGTGCGGGGCTTTGCGGCGCAGATACCGGAGAGTGTGGCTTTCCGGCAGCTGGTGGTGAACCTGAGGGACATGATGGATGCCGAGGAGGCGAGGGTGCGGTTTTATCCGAACGGCACGTGTGACGCGCTGCTGGCGAGCCTTTTGTCGGACCAGGGGGAGGAGCGGGTGGTGACGCTCGAGATCACGACGGGCCGCGAGAGCGTGGAGGTGGTGCGATGAGGCCCGGGAGGCGTCAGCGGGCGTTCAGTCTGCTCGAAGTGCTGATCGCGATGGGGATCTTCTTCGTGGCGGTGTTTGCGATCCTGGGTTTGGTGTCACAGAATTTGCAGATTGCGCGGGGATTGCGGTTGGGGGACATCGACTTCACGAGCGTGGCGGCGGAGTTGGCGATGACGAACCGGCTCGAGGAGGGGGAGATGACGGGGGATTTCGGCGATCTGCATCCTGGGGCGACGTGGGCGGCGGTGACGACGCTGTATTCCTCGAACGGGCTGTACCAGGTGGACATCGCGGTGGACTGGCCGGACAACGGCCTGCTGAAGAAGAAGGAGGTGAGCATTTTGCTCTACCGTCCGGACTCAGCGATGCGCGGGAGGTTTCGATGAACGCCGGGGGGCGGGATCGGGGGCGTGGCGCCTTCACGCTGTTGGAGGTGCTGCTGGCGGTGACCATTTTCGGGATGGTGATCGTGGCGGTCTACACCAGCTGGAATTCGATTCTCCGGGCATCGAAGGTGGGGAATGACGCGGCCACTGACCTGCAGCGCAGCCGGATCGCGTCGCGGACCCTCGAGGATGCGCTGGTGTCGGCGGTTTTGTACAGCGCCCATCCGCAGCTTTACGCCTTTCAGGCGGTGCGGGATGGGGACTACGCGGGCCTGAGTTTTGTGGCCCGGTTGGCGCCGACCTTTCCGGGCAGCGGCTACTTCGGGGACCAGGTGGTGCGTCGGGTCGAGTTCACGATCGAGGAAGTCGAGGGGGGCGAGCGGGCGCTGGTGCTGCGCCAGATGCCCCTGCTGCAGACCAACGTGGTGGCGGAGGAGACGCACCGGATCATCCTGGCCCGCGAGGTTGCGACCTTCATGCTGGAGTTCGCTGCGGCGAAAGGGGTGTCGTATGAGTGGACCGAGGACTGGCGTTCGACGAACCAGCTGCCGCGGATGGTGCGGTTTGCGCTGGCGTTTGGGCGGACGGATGTGGCGGGCAAGCCGAAGGACCTGGTCGTGCGGACGGTGAGCATCCCGAGCATTGCCGTGCCGCGCGAGTTCCAGTACGGCGGTGCCGCGCGGCCGGTGGGGGTTCCGCCGGTGACGCCGGGGATGGGGCCTGCGGCGGGGGGCGCGGCGTCGGGCGGGTCGTTCAGCGAGCGCTACGGATCGCCGGTGCGCCCCCGGGGGGGGACGCCATGAAGACGCGCGGTGCATCGGGACGGCCGAAGGGTTTTGCGATCATCATCGTGATGATCGTGATCATGGTGCTGGCGATGCTGGCGGGGGCGTTTGCGCTGTCGATGAAGGTGGAGACCCGGCTTGCGGGCAATGCGAACAACGAGGCGGAGCTCGAGTGGATGGCGCGATCGGGGGTGGAACTGGCGCGGTATGTCCTGGGGCAATCCATGGGGCAACCGCACACGTCCTTGAACCAGATTTGGGCCGGGGGCCCGGGCAGCGGCAACGAGACGAACGGCCCGCTGATGGAGATTCAGCTGACCGATGTCCCCTTGGGGGCGGGCCGGCTGAGCATCCGGATTGAGGATTTGGACCGTCGATTCAACATCAATGCGCCGATGCCGGATCCGGAGAAGAAGCAGATCCTGAACCGCGCGTTGACGCTGATGGGCATGGATGCGGGCGATGCGCCAACGATCGAGGATTCGATCCTGGACTGGCTGGATCCGGACGACGCTTCGCACTTGAGCGGAACGGAGAGCGATTTTTACCTCATGCACTCGCCGCCTTACGTGGCGAAGAACGGGCCGATCGACGATTTGGCGGAGCTGTTGCTGGTGCGGGGCGTGACGCCGGAGAGCTACTGGGGCCCGCGGGCGGCGCTTCATGTGTCGGGTCAGGCGGACGGCCTCGAGGCCGAGGCGCCGAGGTATCCGGTTGGCCTCGCGGACTTGTTCACGCCGCTGTCCGGCGGCCGGATCAACGTGAACACGGCGTCGGCGCACGTGCTGCAGCTGCTGCCGGGGGTGGACGAGAATGTTGCGCAGAACATCCTGCGGGCGCGGGCTGGTGCGGACGGGGTGGATGGGACGGAAGACGACACGCCGTTCTTGAACGTGACGGCGTTGAATCCGGCGATGGTGCCGGGGATCATTCCGGAGCTGGCGGGGCGCTACACGGCGTTGTGTTCGGTATCGAGCAGCACGTTTGCGGTGCTGGTGGAGGTGCGGATTGGGATGACGAGGCGGGTTTACAGGGCGGTGGTGCGGCGCAACAATCCACGGGATGTGGCGGTGCTGCAATTCGGGTGGCGGTGAACGGGTCAACGTGGGGCAAAGGCCTGGGAAACGGGGCTTTTGAGAGGACGAAAAAAAGTTGAAAAAAACTATTGACCCCAAGGAATCCTCAAGTATGCTCTCCACGCTTTTTGAAACGAATACTGAGTCGCCAGCGGGGCGGGAAGGGGCTGGCGCTCGGGATATTTGTCCCCCGAGGGGGAAAACGATTTTGCAGCCGGAAGGCTGGCTGCTCTTTGAAAACTGAATTGTGCGATGAGTTTGAGCCCCTTCACCGGCGCCGGGTTAGTTTGGCGCGCGGTGGAGAGTTTTAAATTGCAGTGAAGGCCGGGCGCAAGTCCGGCACGAATCAAGCTAACGTTTTATCAACGGAGAGTTTGATTCTGGCTCAGAACGAACGCTGGCGGCGTGGATAAGACATGCAAGTCGAGCGGGACGCTGTGGGTAGCAATATTCGCAGCGTCTAGCGGCGCAAGGGTGCGTAACACGTGGGTAATCTGCCATGAAGTTGGGAAAAACTCCGAGAAATCGGAGCTAATGCCGAATGTGGCTTTCGGGGGGCATCTCCTGGAAGCTAAAGCTGGGTCGCAAGGCCTGGCGCTTCTTGATGAGCCCGCGGCCTATCAGCTAGTTGGCAGGGTAACGGCCTACCAAGGCGAAGACGGGTAGCTGGTCTGAGAGGACGACCAGCCACACTGGAACTGAGACACGGTCCAGACACCTACGGGTGGCAGCAGTCGAGAATTTTTCACAATGGGCGAAAGCCTGATGGAGCGACGCCGCGTGGGGG
>JAKQDD010000024.1 GCA_029556615.1 Verrucomicrobiota bacterium
CTCCCGGTCCGCTTCGCCCATCGGAAGCCATGGACGCCTGAGGAAGACGCGTTGCTCGGGACAGCGTCGGACACCGAGATTGCGCTGCGTCTTGGTCGGCATTGTTCGACCGTCTGCATCCGGCGGCAGAAGCTGGGGATACCGAACTGGTATTGGATCCGGCGGTTGAAGGGGCGAGAACGCCGTCTCTAGAGCGCAGCGTAACGCCGGCGGCCGGGAAGGGATGCCGGGTGCCAGAGCACGTCGCGTGTAAAGGGGCCAGGCAACGTCGGATGAAGTGTGAGGGTCCTGATCAAGCTCCGCCAGCGGTTCTTTCTTGGCCCCTGGACAAACTCAGGGCGGATCGGCCCGCTGCCAGTCCGCCAGCCGGTCCTCGAGGATCTGAAGCTGGGCCAGGATCTCCTCTTCCTGCTCCTTGAGTCGCGCCTCGATCACATCGGCCTTGCGGCCTTCGAGCGAGGGCGCCGCCCGGTGCAGCCGCGTGAGCACCTTCCGGATCGCCGCCCCAAGCTCGGCCCCCAACCGGTGGACATCCTCCGCCGGGACCAACTCCCGCTTCAACCGCCGGAGCGTCATCCGCAGCTTGGTGTTCTGGAGCACGATCCGCTCGGCGCGTTCACGTTCGTAATCTGCCATCTGCTCCTTGCCGGTCGCATACCACCACCGCAGGAAGGGTCCCATCTGAACCTGGTTCCCGCTCAGCGCCGGGCACCCCTGGCGCTTGGCCCGCTGGAGCAGCCCGACCGGGATGCCCGTGCCCGCCGCGCAGGCCTCAAAGCTCGAGTAGAGGTCCCGGACGGCGGGATGGTCGTGTTGCTCGCGGTAGCAGCGAAGCAAGCCCCGAATCGCTTCGAGCAGCGGGTACTGGTTCCGGACCGGCGGCGGGAACCAACCGTCATGGGCCAATCGACGAAGATGCCGTTCGGACAGGCCGGACAACCGGGCGAGTTGGGAAGCGGCGATGGTGGAGGGTGAGGTCATAGGCGAATCGGTGGTGGGGTTTGGAGTCGAAAACAGGGGGGCCGCGTCGCGTCGATTGGAGAGTGCGCATTTCGCACCAACCGCGTCAACGGGCACGAACACGGGATGTCAAAACTGTCAACTGGGTCGGGGTCAAACCTGCGAGTTTGCTCGGAAACCAGCGGATTTCTGTGACACGCCACGCGTTTTTTCGGTTTTGGTTCGTTCGCGTGCGTTGTCAGGGCTGGCGCCTGACCTGCGGCCCAACGGGTTACGTAGGAGACTTCCTACCCTGAAGTCCCAGCGATGCTCGCTTGCCTGTCTCGTTCATTCTCTGCCGGTTCTCGTGCGTTCTCACATCAGCGCCGACGTTCGCCTTCGCCGCCACGGGCCGGCGGCCTCTAGCCCGCTGAGGCACTGTTAGGCCGCCGCTGGGCCACACTGCTCGCGTCGCCGTCAGTCAAGGGGGAACGTTCGAACTGAGACCAGTTCCAGGCATGGCGTTGCCCGCGATGACGCCACCGGATCAGGCGACTGTACTGGCCGGTGTAGCGGGCGAGTGCGGCCGGGGTGACGCCGCAGCGCCGGGCCAACTGGCGCAGGGACGGAGCGCCGGTGAAGTACCCGGGATTGAGCACCCAGGCCAGGGCGACGAGACGCAGGCCCATGGCTTCGATCCGGATCCCGCGCTGAACAGGCGGGACCAGCATCTGGAGCAGGCGGGTGACGGCTTCGGCCAGGCGCTTGTCGTTGTCGCCTTCGCGGGCGTCCTCGCTGAGCCGCTGGTAGAGC
>JAKQDD010000036.1 GCA_029556615.1 Verrucomicrobiota bacterium
ATGCCCGACAAGCCCCGCCGGCTGCGCCAGTTGCGGCAGAGGCTCATACCGCTTTTGGAAAATCAACAAGCGCGCCGCCGCCGCCGCGCTGGCGATCTGAACGTCCTGGCCGGCGGGAAGGTAGGCATAGCTGCCCGGCTCAAGGCGGTGCTTGCGGGCTTCGATCAGGATGGTCGCCGCCCCCTCGAGCAGGTAAACGAAGTATTGATTTGCGCCCGTGTTGCCCGCGCAATGGCCTTCCTTGCTCAACGCGATCAATATTTGGGAGAACCGCGCCCCCAACGCGGGCGAGATGAGCACCTGGCACACTGCCTTCTCCCAACCCGGCAGATAGCAGGAGGCAACACTGCCGGACGCAAACACGGCATAGCGTTCGTGGACAGCGTTGCGCGAGAAACCAAATAAATCTGTCATAATTCCGATACTCACTCCGGCCTTACGAAACGAGTCTAGGCGAGGCCAACCCCTGCCTGCAAGGAGGAGTTGCATCTTCCTGCCACAACCGGCCGGAGCCTTTGTATTGGCAGCAGAACGAGCCGGAACCAAGGCTAAAAGGCTGGAGAGCTATCCTCGATTGGGAACCGCGCAATATAGAGCCACGCTGGAGTGTCCGGGCCGGACTTTGCCCGGAAGATTGTTAAGGCCACGTAACGCCCCAGACCGGAAGAACTGCCTCTTGATGCACGCGGCGCTCCGCACCGGCCTGCTACCATCAACCTCAAAAAATTGCCCTTGCGCGAAGACACCCCGTCCGTCAGCCTTCCTCCAGACCCTTGGGGTGGGGGCGGCTGAAACCTCCAGCCCAAGGAATGGCAGGAAGCCGAGTCGCCCTCCGGGGCGATGACAGAAAGACAATAAAAAAACAACAAAAAGGAACTACGTTATGAAAATACTATCTGCTCCGCGCACGGGCAGCCTGGGCGCGGAAACTTATTACCAATCCCCCTTCGGCGTGTGCGCCCGGCGGCGCACCGTTCCCCGGGACCGACCCTCGGAGCGCAAAGCGGCCGCGCGGTCATATTTCGGGATCTCCTCACGGGAGTGGGGTCTCAAGCTCACCGAAGCGCAGCGCGAGCGGTGGAACGCCGCGGCGCTGCACGTCCCCAGCCGGCCTTGGATGGGGCAATACTCCCACCTTAGTGGGCAGCAGTTCTGCGTCCAGATCAACAGCACCTTGCGGGGGCTGGGTCTGGCGCCGGTGGAGGAACCGCCCGCCCCGGTGGTCTTCGGCCCCAATCCCGTCACCGGACTGGAGATCGTCAATGACGCGGAAGACGGGGTTCGGCTGCGGCTGAACGTCGGGGAGGCCCATGAAGACATTATGGTCTTTGGGCAGCCACCGTGCAGCGCGGGCCGGATGAAACCCCGCCGGGTCTATTACCTGGGCCTGTTGGGCCCAAGCCAGAACGGACAAAGCGACATCACGGACCTCTACGCCGCCCGGTTTGGGCGGCCCGCTCCGGGGCAGAAGGTGTTTATCGCCGTGGTTCAGACCCGGAACGGCTGGAAAGGCCAAAGCCGGGTTCACAACGCCATCGTCCCGCCATCGCCGATGTTGAAATCTCAGCAAGCGGCTGAAACGGCAAGGGTTAAGAAATCGAAATCC
>JAKQDD010000040.1 GCA_029556615.1 Verrucomicrobiota bacterium
CCCGCTCTCTCGCGACAACGCGTCCCCCTTTGACCCGGTCCGCCACCGCGTCCTCGCGCTCCTACCCCCAAGGCACCCCCCACCGTCCCACCGCCCGCCCCGCGCTCACGCTCGCCCTCCCCCCAGTGTCTGAGTTGCAGAGGCACTCCATCGAAGGTTGCCACCTCTACTCGGGAAATGCTATAATAGCCTTTACCACTCCCCTGCTCATCGCGTTGGCCTTGTACGAGGAGTGATCGACGCAACCATGAAGGGCCAGGTGCCTCGTGAAATCGAACCGCCACCGCAACGACAAGGGGCAGGCTGCGATGCCCAATGGGCCTGCCGGAGTGGAGCCTCGGCTCTCGCCGGAGGCTGAATCCGGGTCCTCCCCCGGAGGGAGAACTTGCACCCCTCCTGCGCCCCACGCCCCGCCCCAGATTCCCGATTACGAACTGGTCCGCTGCATCGGCGTGGGCAGCTACGGCGACGTGTGGCTGGCGCGCAACGCCCTGGGCCGCTACGACGCCGTAAAGGTGATCTATCGTGATCGCTTCGAGCACGCGCGACCGTACGATCGCGAGTTCGAAGGAATTCGGAAGTACGAGCCGGTGTCGCGCAAGCACGCCAGCCAAGTGGCGCTGCTCCATGTGGGGCGAGATGCGACCGACCAGTATTACTACTACGCCATGGAGTTGGCCGATGACGTCGAGCGCGGTCAGGAGATCGAGCCGGAGAGCTACCGGCCACGTTCGTTGGAGACGGAATTGCGGCGGCGAAGCCGCTTGCCGGTGGGGGACTGTGTGGAGCTGGGATTAGCCCTGACGCAGGCGCTGGAGCAATTGCATGCCGAAGGATTGATTCACCGGGACATCAAGCCAGGGAACATCATCTGGGTGGGCGGCGTGCCGAAGCTGGCGGACATCGGCTTGGTGGCGGAGAAGGACCAGACAATGACGCTGGTGGGCACGCGGGGGTATCTGCCCCCGGAGGGTCCCGGAAGCGTGGCTGGGGACATCTACAGTCTGGGCAAGGTCCTTTACGAATGCAGCACCGGCCAGGATCGCCAGGAGTTTCCCAATCTGCCGGCGGAACTGGCGGACCGAATCGGCCACGCACAGTTCCTGGAATTCAACGAGGTCATCCTCAAGGCCTGTCACAGCGATCCCCGTAAGCGATACCAAGCGGCCCGTGAGGTCCATGACGACCTGATGCTGATCCATGCCGGCAGGTCCCTGCGCCGCAAGCACGTGTTGGAGCGGCGCTTCACCCTGCTGGCTCGCGCGAGCATGGCGGTGGCGGCCTTGGCAATACTCGCCGCGAGCGGCTATTGGTTTCAAAAACGCCAAACGGAGGAGGCACAAGAATCCCGGCAACGCGCCGAGCGCGCCGTCAAGCATTTGGAATTGAAGCAGGCGGAGGAAATGTTCGCCGCGGATCAGGCCTCCACCGCGTTGGCTAGCTTGGCCCGATTGCTACGAGAGGACCCCACGGACCGGATGGTGGCCGAGCGGATCCTCGCGGCCCTGAGCCAGCGCAGCTTCCCGCTGCCAGTGGCACGGCTGGCTCACACCGCAGATGGGACGGTGGCCACATTCTCCTCCGACGGGCGCCGGATCATCACCGGCTCGCAGGATGGGACGGTAACCGTGTGGGACGTTCAAACCGGCGGGCGCATCGGTCCGCCGCTGCAGCATGACGGTCCGATCAGCTTCATCGAGCCCAGTCCCAGCGGGCGAATGACCGCCACGGCGAGCGGTGGACAGGTGCGCGTTTGGAACGCGGAAACCGGCCAACCGGTGACCGACTGGCTGCCGCAATCGCGGCCGGTGCGAATAATCCGGTTCAGCTCCGACGAAACACGACTGCTGCTTTGTCTGTCCAGCGAGGCAGTGATGCTTGATGCCAGGAACGGGAACAAGCTGGCAGGACCTCTGCACATGCCGGAAGCCATTACCGGGACCGATGCCAAAGCCGACTTCAGTCCCGATGGAAACCGCATTGCGGTGGCATGTTCGGATCGGGCAGTCAAAGTCTGGGATCTGCAAACCGGTTCGTTGCTCTGCACCTTCACTCATCCCGGCAGAGCCTCCGTGGTTTGTTTCAGCCCCGACGGCACGCGCCTGCTCATCGCCTCGGGCGTGAACACCGCCCGCCTCTGGGATTCCCGCACCGGCAGGTTGCTGGTCAGCCTTGTTGGGCACGATTTCCCGGTCAATCACGCGGCTTTCAGTCAGGATGGGGCGCGTGTGATCACCGGTTCAAACGACCGAACGGCCAGGATTTGGGACGCCCAGACCGGCGAACTGCGGGTAGGCCGCTTGCAACATTTCGGTTTTGTCTCCCATGTAGATTTCAGCGCCGATGGCCGGCTGGCACTGACAGCATCCGCCGTTGGCGACCTGCGGGTCTGGAACGCCCAAAGCGCAGAGCCCATCCACGAAGCTCGTTACGACAACCAGAGCATCCCGTGCCAGGAGTTGAGTCCGGACGGGGAGCACATCCTCGTCAAGCTCCGAAACGAATCGGTGGCCTGGCTCCTGGATGCACGCCTTGGCCAGAGCCTGCCCAGAGTTCTACCCCACGAGGATTTTGTGGTCTTTGCCCGGTTCAACACCAATTCTTCGCGGCTCTTGACCACCACCGATTGGGTGGTGTCCAACATCCAAACGCCTCGGTCAACTCGCGACGACGAACGCCAACCCGATCCCATTCTGCGGGGCGCCGCCCGAGTCTGGGAAGTTGCCAGCGGCCAGCCGGTAACGCCGCCATTGGCGCATGAAGACGGCTTGCTCTCCGCGGACTTCAACCCGGATGGCACCCGCATCGCGACCGGCTGTCGCGACCAAGCGGCTCGGATCTGGGACGCCACCACCGGTGAATTGCTGCGGGAACTCCCGCATGAGAGCCGCCGGGGCGTTCGCAGCGCGCTTTTCACTCCGAATGGCCGCAATCTCCTCACCAGTTGTTGGCTGAACGACGGCGCGCTCTGGGACGCACGCACCGGCCAGATGCTTCGCCGATTCCAGGACCAGGACGAGGACGAAGGCAGCAACTATTTCATGCCCGTGCGCACCGCCGACATGAGCCGCGATGGACGCCTCGTCGTTACCGGCTCGCGGGACGGGGCCCGTGTCTGGAACGTCGAAACTGGCGAACGCCTGCCGTATGTGTACGGCGCTGGCCAGAACGTCCGGGCCGCGCGTTTCAGTCCTCAAGGAGACCGGCTGGTCACCGCTGCGAGAAGGGAAACCGGGGACTCACCCAGTTGCGCCCAGGTCTGGGACGTGGCGACCGGGCAGGCCGTCACCCATTTCCTGCTGCACAACGATACCGTCCGCCATGCCGAGTTCAGTCCGGACGGCGCGCGCGTCGTCACGGCGTCACTCGACCGCACCGCGCGCATCTGGGACGCCCGCACCGGCCGGCAACTCATCGAACCGCTCCAGCACAAGGGCTGGGTGATGCACGCCGAGTTCAGTCCGGATGGCCAGCGCGTGGTCACCGTGTCCTGGTGGGACCATGCCGCCTTTCTCTGGGACGCCCACACCGGCCTGCCGCTGGGCGACCCGCTCCGGCACGACGACTGGGTGACTTTCGCCACCTTCAGTCCGGACGGACGCTGGCTGGTCACGACCTCGTGCGACGGGACGGCGAAGATCTGGGCGCTACCCCAGGCCACCGCTCCCGTCCCGGCCTGGCTGGCGGATCTGGCCGAAGCGGTCGGCGGCCAGCGCCTCGATGACCTACGCCTCCCGCAGGCAGTTTCCTTGGAAAAACTATGGAATCTCCGAACCCAACTGCTGGCCAGTCCGGACGCGGATGCCTACACCCGCTGGGCCCAGTGGTTCTTCGCTGATCGGGCCACGCGCCCCAACTCGGCCTACACAGGGTCGAACGCGACAGACGCATCAACGCCCTGAAGAATCCAGGAGTTGGCGACCATTCGGAGTGGCTTGGTATGCGCGCCAGCGTCTTGGAGTGCGGCGGTCTTCCGCCGCTTTGGTCTCAGCGCGGAGCGCGGGGGAGCACGGACCGGCCTTCGGCCAGATTCCTCTCGCGGCAGGCCCTCTCAGCGTCCCGTAGCAGTCGAGGTGACGAGGCTCGTACTTCACGGACACCAGAGCCTGCCAAGGAATGGGGCGACTGGTTGGGGCAGTCTCAGCGAGGCCCACAACGAATGATGATGGCGTCAGTGCCCTGGACGGCCGGCGGATTCCTACTGGCCCACGATGCGGACTTGATCCCAACCGCGCACGGCCAGGCCGGTCACGGTCGTACCGAGGAGCACCACCTCCGTGCTCTGGTTGTCCCGCGCGCCCGCCGCCCCAAAGTCCCGCGCCTAGCCAAAGTCCACGCTCACGTCCATCAAGCCGTCCCCGTTCACGTCGGCCAGGCTCGCCCCCCGCGCGGCGACGGTGCCGGGCAGGTTGGGATCGCCCAGGGTCACGGTGGCGAGGTCCAGCATGGTGGCGTCGAAGTCCGCAGTGGAGACCACGCCCACTTCGAGCGGTTTGTTGCTGGTGAGGTTGAACGGGTCCACCTCGTTGGGATAATTCTACAGCTTGAGATCCATCTCCACCTCCACCAGCGGGTCCTTGATCACCGTCGTGAAGTTGTCAAGCAGGGTGGCGTTCGGGTAGGAAGTCACGCGGACGCTGCTGATGAGGTTCTCCTCGGTCTCGACGGACAGAACGTCCCATGCGACAAGACCTTGGCCATACACCCAATTGCCGGCGCCCACAGTCGTGGCAATCACGTTCTTGCTGGAGTCAGAAGCCTCCAGCGTTACAGGCCAATACGCCGCGTAGTAGAACGCCACGGCACCGACTGGCACATCAAATGACACGTCGGCGGATAGCTCCGAGGTCCAGAAAGCCACCGTCGGATCCGAGGGTTTGTTGGCGAACGGCCCACCCAACAGCGTCCGCCGCGGAGCCGGGAAGCGCATCCTCGAGGCGGTGCCCTCGGTCAGCCCGCCGTTCTCCGGATTAATCAGCCCGCCCTGAGTTCCGCCCTCGAACGTGCAGACGTCAATCACCTGGGTGTTGGCACGCCAGACCTACAGATCGTCGAGGTAGAACGAGCCGCCAGTGTAACCCGAAAACTCGAGGGCAATGATCACGGTCTCGCCGGCGTCAAGCGTTACCCGGTCCCAAACGGAAAGAGGCTTCCACATGTCGGACCAGTCCGGGTTGGGAGGAAGAGTCTGTTCGTAGTCGCCGGTTTTGGCGCGGACCGTAACCGGGTGGTCAAAGCTGGAGGCATAGTAGAAGCTGACTCGGGCTACGGGCGGATCGAAGGCAACCACGCCAGGGCTGGTTTCGAAGAAAGCCACCGTGGGAACGGACGGGTTGTCCTTGTAAACATCCTCATTGCGCGTATACCAGCCGTTCATCACGATCCCGGCTTCGGGAACCGCGCCGATCTCCGCCTCGGGCGTCATTCCCTCAAAGGTGACCTGGGCCGATTCGCCGATCTGAAAGGACTCGATGGCCTGCCCTCTCGCGAGTTGCGCGGCGGCACACATAAGGCCGCATACGAGCGCCAGCTTGGTCGCATGTCTGAGTGTTTTCACAATCAGATTCCTTTGATTTGAGTTGCGATTGATTGTTCCCTGGCCGCAAGCTCAGGGAGCGGTCCGGTAAACCGTGATGGTCATGGGCATCCAATACGTTCCGACGACGACGGGCTTGCCCTTGCCCGAAGAGTTGATGAGTTCGGCCGCGGCAACGTCATGCTCGCCCGTAAGGGGATTCTGCGTCGTGAGCACTGCCGTGTCGGCGTCAACTCTGACGACATAGAGCGGCTCCAGGTAGCTGAGCTGCCAGTTCCTGCCTGCTTCGTCGCCGTAGGGGCCTTCCCAGAATTTGAAAACCACCGCATCCCGGACGGTGTCCTTGAACACGTCGGCATCAATCCAGACTCCCACCGCGTCGCCAAATCCACCGCTCTCCGGATAGCCCAACTCGGCTTCCAAATCTGGATCCGGGCTTTTGGGGTCCAGCGGTTCCCAATTGAGCACAACCCCGCGTCCGAGGTTCCTGCCCAGATCGCCTTCAAAGGCCGTGCTGAAGAGCCATCGACCTCCCGTGTCGAGGTCCGACTTGCCGACGGCATATTCGGCGGGACATTCGGAATCCCTGTAATCCCAATAGTCCCACCCATTGTAAGAGATACCATCGGCGAGGATGTTGACATCCTCGTCGGCAGTCGTGTCGGCAAAGTCGGCCCGTACCAGGTATGCGGGACCATCGACGGGCTTGGGCGGTTTGCCGCCTTTGGCCTCGTAAGCGCCCGCCATTCCCAGCGCGATGATCACCAGCGAGGCCAGCGCCCCGCGGATGAGGTTGGATTGTGTCCTTTTCATAATCTTGCTGCCTTCTTTCGTGGGTTGGAGGACAAGCTCGTAACCCGGGCCAGAGCTGCTCGGGCCGGACCGCCCATCCCGTTTCTCGTTTGCCTGTTTCATTGGTTTGCTCGCTCGGGCTCAACCGCAAGAGCAGTATCGCCGTGACACCCTGGCGAGCGGCCGGTTGCGCCAGTTGCGTGCCGGGGCTTGGCCGGCGCCGCTCTCCTGTCTCTGGAGTGGAATTTGTCAGTCTAGGAGGATCTCCTCATTGAACTTGCCGTGCCACGAGCTGATGACCACGCGACAGGGAGCGGCCGGTGTCCCCTGGTCACGGCCTGGCGGCAGGCAGAACGCCGCTCCGCCCGGCCCGTCGATTTCGGCCGCTTCGCTGCTCCGCGTCGCAGGCTTCGGTGACAGCGTGAACCACTCTGTAAACCGCTGCCACCGGGTCCGCTGACTCCGCGCCCGCTCACGTCGGAGGGCTTCCACAATCCGTGGCACCTCGTCGCAGGCGCAGGCGTCAGTCGCCACCAACCTCTCGCCCTGGTACACTTGCAGCGTCACCACCCGCTCTTGCAGCAGATTCCGGACGAACTGGATGCACTCTCTGAACTGCTGTTCCTCATCGCCCGTGTCAAAGTGCGCGTGATGGGTGGCCAGGAACACGGACAACCGCAGTTCCTCCGTCCGCACCTCCAGGAATGCGCCGGGCTGATTCGAGAGTCGCGACAGATCCAGCGACAGGAAGCCATGATCCGCGGAAGGTCTGAGGAATGCCGACCACTCTGGAGAATCGCGCTCGACTCGCCTTGCAAAGCGCCGGTCGTATTCTGCCTGATCATCCATGGGCGTGTCCTTGCTACGGAAGGGTGATCTCAGCCGTCTGCGTCTTGTTACAGATCTCGGACCTAACGGTCCACGTGCCATTGCCGGCGGGGGCGAATGTCCGACGAATCGGTTGCAGCACGTCCACAAAGGCTCCGGGGCCGGTGATGACCACGTGCGGAGGGTCGGCGCAGTTACCGTGCTTCCCTCCACCGGCGACGACCTTCTGGATGCCGTTGAAGGTCCCTCCCACAATGCCGCACCACGGATTGCAGTCACAAGGGGGTGGCGGTCTGACAACCACCTTCACTACGACTATTGTGAGTGCGAGCCGTGCTACACCACCAGGCGGCACGTCAATCTCAACGACAATCTCTTCCTTGACAACCTCAACCTCACCGCCTTCCTCGTCGAGTACGAGGACATCCTGCTCAAACACTAAGGACGCCAAACCGGCAATCACGCCGCCGAGATTAAACGCACCTTCGTTGTCAGTGACGGTTGACTGCCCGGTTCCCTGCACACGGATCATCTGGTTTGCCAACGGTTCGCCTGTACCGTCTTTTAACAAGCCGCTGATCTCACCGGTGGGCGCGGTGCCATTCATAAGCCGCCAGAACGCGTTCGTCTCAAGAACGGGAATCCTGACGGATCGGTCATGGGTGGTTAAGAGGTTGCCCCACGTGTCACTGCTAACATCGAGTGATTCCTGAACCGTGAACGGCGCCATACCGCCAGTCCAAGAGAGCGTGATCGTTCCGTCGCCATTGTTGACGCCGTGCATCACTAGGGGCTCCTCAGTCATCCAAGGCTCCCCATCCGGGCCCGCCTCGTAACTGAGCAGGATTGGCTCGGGATCGAGGACAAATGGGTAGATGCGAAACTCATCAAACTCCCCTTGCATGTTGTTGTCCGGCCAATTGGAGCGGCCCAACCAGTTGTTGACGTCGTTGATCGCACTCATGCGTTTGTCCGTGAACAGCGTTCCGACCTCCAGACCGTTCTCATAGGCTTTGATGAAGCCGTTCGCTTCGTCCCAAGTGAGAGCAAAATGCAGGTCGGTATTGAAGGTGAAGGTGCCGTAATCGAAGATGTCCCTTCCGGCGCTGGCCCCGTCGTCATTGCGGACTTCGACGCGGCGAACGTTAACGTCGCCCATGAATTCGGCGGACAGGACCAGGTAATCAAGGCCTTGTGCACCCGTTCCCCCCGGACCGGTCAGTTCGCCAGTCGTTGTCGAGCCGAAATCAAAGATACGTGACGTCCCCTGGTTACCCGTGATCCTCACCCAGCCTTCAATGGTGACTTGACCTGAACCGCCGTTGTCCGCGCTCTGGCTGGAAAGCAGTCCGTTGGGTAAATCCACGTACGGGGCCACGTTGAGGCTGCCTCCGCTCAAGGCGAGGCGTGAGCCGGTGGAGGTGGCAGTGCCGCTGCCATTGATCACGATACCGTCTGCGCTGCCCACCAAGTCCTCTATGATCGACCCCGCTGCATCCATCGATGGCGGATTGTTGAAGCTCCAACGATGGATCGGAGAAGGAATAGACCCCTCTCCCGTTGGATTCTCAAAGTCGCCCTTTTCAGCGTTGTAGTTGTTCAGCACTTGGGCGCCAGTCAGCACCCCATCATGAATCCGTATCCGAGCGAGAGTCAGACTGCCGCGGTGTTCCGGGGTGACCGTGGTGCCGTTTGACTCCAGTTGGGCGCCCAGTTGAATGGGCGTCCCCGAATGAGTGTTCACAGCGCCAGAGCCAAGCACTTCGGAGTTGGCTAGCGCGCCATCCGCATAGACGCGCGTGGTCGTGCCGTCGTAGGTGTACACCAAGTGATGCCATTGGCCAGCGAGAGGCGGTCCCTGCGGACTCCAACCAATGTCCGGGTTGCCCCATCCACCCAGCGCTCCCCAGGCCTCGATGGAGCCATAGCCGAAGGAGCAATTGCTGCCTGAGGGTCCGCCGCGTTTGCCGATGGACACCATCGTTTCCTCGCCTCCGATTGATGGGTTGTACACCCAGACCTCGATGGAGCGAGTTGGGTTGAGTCCAACCAGACCGGCTGCTGCAGGCAGTGACGCTCCTCCCTTGCTCATCACGTGTCGCAGGTAATCATTGCCGTCGAACTGGATTCCCCGCGTGCCGTTGCCATTGGCCGGCATGAGCCAAGGTGTGGTCGTGCCGCCCCCGCGGGCTTCAAATCCACCTCCCATGGTCCCGTTGTTTGGGATATAGTCGAGCCATCCTACGCCATGAGTTGTGGCGTTCACGTCCACCAGCAGGTCTCCGGCGGTCTGGATTTGCGCATTCGCGTTTATTGCACCTCCACTTCCAGCGCAGCAGAGGACTGCGGCTGCCAAGAGTGACAGGGGCGTGTGCTGAGAGTGGAGACTGCCGAGCGGCTCGATATGCTTCAGTTTCATGGTTGCTGGGGTTCCCCTGATGGGGAGCGCTGGTTGCTGGTTGTCCACAATTCCGTCTTCGTGCAAGGTCCGGTGCGGCCTGTGCCTGATAGGCGCTTCTCCTACTCCAGAGCCGCTCCGGGTAGATCGCCCGTCTATTTCTGGGTTGTCCGCATTGTTCGGTTTGCTCTGCCGGGCACCAGGCGCGAATTCCTGAGCCCATCCATACACGGAGGGAGTGGGGAGGTTCTTTCAAAACATCTTCATTCACCGGAGGGCGTTTCAGAATTCCTCTGGCGTAGCGGCGAACTGGCGTTCGCCGCCATTGTCTCGCGGGAAAGCCGGTTGCTTGCGGCGAACACCAGTTTCGCCGCTACGGCGTATCGAAAGAGCCCTGCCGGGACGCGGGGACTTGAACCACCTTCGGGCCTTGGGTGAAGAGACCTTTCAGTCAATTCCAGTTCCCTGCATTTTGCTTGAAAGGAAGTGAAGGGCCGTTACGTGTATGGATAAGACAGGCCAGGCGGTCGCCGGGTGTCCGACGAGCATGAACCATGAACTGAACCAACTGCTGCCGACGCGGCACAGTCTCCTGAGCCGGTTGAAGGACCAGGAAGACCAGGAGAGTTGGCGGGATTTCTTCGAGACCTACTGGCGGCTGATCTACGAGGTGGCCCTCAAGGCTGGATTGACCGAGACCGAGGCCGAGGAGGTCGTGCAGGAAACGGTCATCTGCGTGTCGCGCAAGATCGGTGAGTTCAAGACCGATCCCGCGCGCGGCTCGTTCAAGGCGTGGTTGATGCACCTGACCCGGTGGCGCATTGCCGACCAGTTCCGCAAGCGCAGTCCGCGGCTCGAACCGCTGCCCTCGCCGTCTGGCAATGGCACGCAGACGGACGTGGAGGAGCGGTTGCCGGACCTGGCCGACGACGGATTGGAGCCGATTTGGGACGCGGAATGGGAGAAGAGCCTCCTTCGGGCCGCTCGGGAGAAGGTGGTGGAGAAGGCATCGCCGCGGCAGCTTCAACTCTTCGATCTGCATGTCACCCAGGGGCTTTCGGTGACCCGGGTGGCGCAGATGCTGAAGGTCACGGCCATGCAGGTCTATCTGGCGAAGCACCGGGTGGGTCGGCTGTTGCAGAAGGAGGTCGCCCGCTTGCAGGCCAGCGCCGACTGGTGGCGGTGACCCAGGCGTGCAGGCCGGAAGAACGCCCTTCCATGAGCGGTGGTTGAGCAGGAGCGCGGGTGAAGCCTATCTGCTGGGTCGTTTACCTAACGTCGAAGAAGGCAATGGGGTCGCATCTGAATAGTTGACAAATCGCTCTCGAGCTTTGCAACGAAGCGCTTGCGCTCCGGGTGATCGGCCAACCCTTGCGCGGAACGGTCCGCCAGTTCCGCCACCGGCCACCGCACGCAGAGTGCTGCGCCGGTCCGCATCCTGCAGGAGCAGCGCTCTGGCTCGAGGTCCCCGAATCAGCACAGGATACCCTGCGTCCACCACTTCAATGCGCAACGGCTGCCCGCTACGCCCGACACAGCACGCCACCAGGCTGCGTCGGTCAAGGATTCGGATGTGACCCCATGGGCGGAGCCAGGGGCGTTTGTCACTCCGGCTCCAATCGCACCACCTTGTCGGGTTTGTTCAGGACGACGTACGGCAAGCCATCGGGTCCGGTCGCCACGTCACGCACCCTGCCGATGCCTTTGCAGAGGAGTTCTTGAACAGGCCCATCAAGAAGGAGGGCCGAGCCAACGCCGGCCCCGGACAAGAGAGACCCGCCGCCCGGAGCGCACTGGAGGGCCTCACGAGTTGACACTGAGGGCGCCGCGGTGCCCGGCCGTGTCTCCTGCGCTGTGTCAGGCTTTCTCCGCCCGCGGGTGCTTGAAGATCAGGCCGACGGCGGCGGCCCGTTCCTTCAGCGCTGCTGCCTCCGTTGGCGTGAGCGGCGAGAACTGCGAAGCAAGTCTCAGAGCGAGCCGGAAACAGGGTTCATACGCAGGGCTGACGGCCGCGGTGACGGGATGCGATAGAGTGAACCGGAGAGCCAGGAGCGCTTCGGCGGGATCGAGGAACGGCTCGTACCAGCAATTCGGGGCGAACCGCTTGGCGTCTTTGGGCCACGGTTGCTTGGCCAGCGACTTGAGCGCGAGGATGCCCATCTGCTGCTGGTGCGCGCGGGACAGCACCTGGGGACCGAAGTCACCCGCATGCCAGGTCGCGTAATTGAAAGGGAAGAGGATGCTGTCGAACTCAAACCGGTCCATCAAGGCGAGGGCGGCTTCCACGGAGTGGGCCGAGAAGCCAAGGAACCGGACCTTGCCGGCCTTGCGGGCGGCGGTAAATGCCTCGATAGCTCCGCCCGGACCGAAGATCGTCGCCACGTCCTGGTCGGTGGTCACGGCGTGCAGCTGATAGAGATCGAAATGATCCGTGCGCAGTTGGCCGAGCGAACGCTCCAACTCGGCGGCGGCTTCGGCCCGACGCCGCTGGGTAGTCTTGCAGGCAAGAAACACACGTTGCCGGAACGACGCCAACGCCGGCCCCAGCCGCTCCTCGGCGTTGCCGTAGGTTGGCGCTACGTCGAAGTAGTTCACCCCCGCGTCGATCGCCTCTGCGACCAATCGGCCGGCCGCCTCCGGCGTCATGCCGTTGAGCATGAAGCTCCCGAAACCAATGACGGAGAGCTTCTCGCCGGTCCGCCCCAGCGAGCGCCGTTCGAGCCGCCCGGAAGTCAGATCGCGTTCAATCCCGCTCAGTGCGGCTGGGAAGCAAGCGACCGTGGCTGCGGCTGAAGCGGTCCCTTTGATGAAGGAGCGTCTCTTCACGGGCGGAGTATCGTTCAGCCGGTGGCCTTCGACAAGAGGGCTTTGGAGGCGCGGGGAACCAGTTCGAGTGGTGAGGGACCATGGGATCACATCTCACGATTACACAGTGGACGCATTGTCTGGGAGCGGAAGGGTTGCGTTCATGGCACGGCCTTTGCGGATTGAGCGGGCGGGCGGTTGGTATCACGTGAGTGCCCAGGGCAATGCACGGAGAGCGATTCACCCGGACGATCGCGACTGGCGGCATCTCCTGGAGGTGCTCGCCGAGATGGTCCTCCGTTATCGCGTCCGGCGGCATGGGTTCGTTGCTGCGGGAGCAGGTGGTGCTGGGCGGGGCCAAGTTTCTGGCGCGCTTGAGGGCGCCTGGGAGTGGGAACCGGCAGGAGCAACGTGGAGCGGGGCGGTTGCTGGTGGAGCGGTCGGCGTTGGATGCCGTGGTCGCGGCGGTCGAGAATGTGAAGGGACTGCCGTGGCCGGACTTTCGGGACCGCAATGGAGACACGGGGCGGGAGATGACGCTGACCTTGGGGCGGCGGCTCTGCGGGCTGAAGGTAGCGGAAGTGGCGCAGGCGGTGGGGTTGCGGAATTACGGGGTGGCGACGACCAGCGTCAAACGGTGCGAAGGGCGATTGGCCCACGACCGCGCGGAGAGGGAACGAAGGCAGCAGAGGCGTGAATGGTTTAATTGTGAGATATGACCCCGCTTTTTCAATCGTTGACAAGTCTGCCTCAGCGGCATGGATCCGGCGCGGCCAGGCTTTGTCCCGGTCTCTCTGTTCTTGAACCGGCCGGAGCGCCTGCGCCAGCGCCTTGCACCCCAGAGCGCCCGATCACCGCGCCAGCTGCTGAAGCCTCCGATGGACGTTGCGGACGGGCGGTGAGACTTGATTGCGGGGTCGCCATGGGCTATAGGAGCAGGACGATGACACCCGCCCTAATCCTGGACTTCCTTCGGACCCGCGTGTCGCTTTTCCGCCATCTGCCGGCCGATCGTCTGGAATCGGTGATCAGGGAGTCGCGCGTCGTCTCGGTCGAACCCCACGAAGCGGTCATCGAGTTTGGCGATGAGGCGAGATTCCTGGGCGTGCTACTTGAGGGCGAAATCGGCGTCTCCGTTGTCGGAGAAGGGGGGCGGCGCCAGGTGTTGGGCCATTTCGCCGCGGGCGACACTTTTGGCGAGATGGCGCTGATGAGCGGTGAGAGGACCCAGGCCGACTTCATTGCGGTGACGCGGTGCCAGGTCCTGCGGATTCCGGTGGCGCTCTTTCAGTCGGTGATCCTGACGGAGCCCGCGGCGTTGCAGCACGTCTCGAAGACGCTGGCGAGCCGTTTCCAGCAGATGATGGCGGACCCCGCCTTGGCAGCGGCGGCGTTTCGCCAGAGCGCAGATCCCTACGGCCTGAACTTGAAGGGGGAACGGCCGGAGAAGGTCCTTGTCATCAACTGCGGTTCGTCGTCGCTCAAGTACGCGTTCTTCGACACGGATGGCGCTGCGGATCCGACGCGCGGCGTGATCGAGCGGATTGGGGGGCAAGGCACGCGGCTGGTGCAGCAGGGGCCGCGGGGTGAAGTGGCTTACGAGCTTCCGCGGGGCGGCTACGAGGAGGCCTTCGAGGCCATGCTCGGCGCGCTCATGGCGCCGGAGACGGGTGTCGTGCGCGAACCGTCGGAAATCACGGTGGTTGGCCATCGTGTGGTGCATGGCGGGGAGCGGTTCAGCGAGGCGGTTGTCATTGACGACGCGGTGCTTCGGGAGATTGAAGCGTTGAACCGGCTGGCGCCCTTGCACAATCCGGTGAATCTGGCCGGGATCCAGGCGGCGCGGCGGGCTTTTCCGGCGGTGCCCCACGTGGCGGTGTTCGACTCCGGGTTTCACCACGCGCTGCCGTCGTACGCGTACCTCTACGGACTGCCCTACGAGTATTACGAGAAGAGCGCCGTGCGCCGCTACGGGTTCCATGGAAGCTCGCACGAGTACGTGTGTCTCCGCGCGGCGCAGCATCTGCAGCGGCGGGTGAACGAACTGGAGATCGTGAGCTGTCACCTGGGCAATGGCGCTTCACTCTGCGCGGTGGATCATGGGCGGTCGGTGGACACGACGATGGGGTTCACCCCGGGTGAAGGGCTGATCATGGGGACGCGCTGTGGCGACCTCGACTCGGGCGTGGTTGCCTATCTCGAGCGCGAGCAAGGACTCACGGGGGCCCAGATCGACGAATTGCTCAACAAGAAGAGCGGGTTGCTCGGTCTCTCGGGCATTTCCAGCGACATGCGGGAAATCGAGAAGGCGGCCGAAGACGGCGATTCCCGGGCGCTGGTGGCGCTCAAGGCGTTCTGCTATCGGGTGCGCAAGTACATCGGGGCGTATCTGGCGGCGATGGGGGGCATGGACGTGCTGGTGTTCACGGGGGGCATCGGGCAAGGCAGCGCCGGGGTGCGGTCGCTCGCCTTGCAGGGCCTCGGCTGCATGGGGATCGAACTCGACGAGCGCCGCAACCGCGACGCCCGCGGCTTTGACGAGATCTGCCGCATTTCGGCGGACGGTTCCCCCGTGACGGTTTTGGTGGTGCCGACGGACGAGGGGCGGATGATTGCGCGGGAGACGTTGCGGGCCCTGAGTCGTTCCTACCTTACGCGCGTGCTCGAGGCGCACCGGAACGAGCCGATTCCCATCGAGGTTTCCGCGCATCATCTCCATCTGGCTCAGGGACACGTCGAGGCGCTCTTTGGCCCGGGGCACCAACTCTCGTGGCAGAGCGATCTCTCGCAGCCTGGCCAGTTTGCCTGCCAGGAGCAGGTCACGATTATCGGGCCCAAGGGTCGTGTGGAACGTGTGCGGGTGCTGGGGCCTACGCGCAACGCCACGCAAGTGGAGATCTCGATGACGGAGCAGTTCAAGCTGGGCATCCATCCGCCGATTCGCGAATCCGGAGATCTTCAGGGGACACCCGGCTGCACGCTCGAAGGGCCCGCCGGCCGCGTTGCGCTCGAGCGCGGAGTCATCTGCGCGATGCGCCACATTCACATGACACCTGCCGACGCGCTGCGCTACGGGGTGAGGGACAAGTCGACGGTGCGGATCCGCGTGCCGGGAGACCGGGAGTTGATCTTCGGCGATGTGCGCGTTCGGGTGGGCGCGAACTATCGGCTTGCGATGCACATTGACACCGATGAAGCCAATGCCGCCAACCTCAAGACTGGCGTGCAGGGCTACCTGGACGGCATTCAGAGCCAGGACTGATATCGTGTTGAACGTGAGAAAGGGCCGCTCGAGTCGCCCAGACCGGGCTGACTCGCCAGCCCCTTGGCAGAGGCCATAGGAGCGAAGAGGCCTGGCTCGTAGTCACAGGGGGAGGGAAGAACCGGCGCGCGGGGACGTTCCACCGATCCTCAGAACATCTTATCGAAGGAGCTTTCGGGGCGGGCTGGTTGCCAGTAGGACGTGGCTGAAGGGGGGCGCTTGAGGGCCAGGGGGTCTTTGCCCAACAACCGCAGCAGCAGGCCGAGAGGGGTCACGACCAGGAAGAAGACTGCCATCAGGATCATCCAGGAGAGCAGGCGGGCGATGCGAAACGCGATCCGGCTGCCGAGGCGATAGTAGCCTCGGAAGGCGCGGGGGTGGAGGGTTGCCGCGAGGGCGACGCCGGCGAGAAGCAGGAGCCCGAGCGCGACGCCGAGGGGGGGCAGGACACGTTTCCAGCCGAGGAGACCGCAAAGCAGCGCGGGACCGATGAGGCTGAGGCAGGTGAACTTGCGCCATTCCCGGGGATTCTCTTGGAGGACGAGCTGCATGATTCATCCGTCTGAGGCGCGCCTTGCTAGTCCGGTTGGGGGGGGACGGGCCGGGGCCGGGGCTGGCGCGGTTGGGCGGCGCGATCGAGGACGAAGGAGCCGAGGACGAGCGCATCCATTTCCGTATTGACGAAGCAGCGGTAGGCATCGTCGGGGCTGCAGACGATGGGTTCTCCGCGGATGTTGAAGGAAGTGTTGACGAGGACGGCGCAACCCGTTGCGGCGTGCCAGCGGGTGAGCAGGGCGTGCAGCCGCGGGTTTTGCGCGGGGGAGACCGTCTGGATCCGAGCGGAGTAATCGACATGCGTGACGGCGGGCAGGGTGGAGCGTTCGGTGCCGAGCAACGCAAGGCCGGCGAGTCCGGGCGGCAGCGGGCGGCGGAGCTCGGGGCGGACGGGAGCCACGAGCAGCATGTAGGGAGAATCGACGTCCAGGTCGAAGTACTTCGAGGCTTCCTGGGCGAGCACCACGGGTGCGAAGGGCCGGAAGGACTCGCGGAATTTGACCTTGAGGTTCATGACCGACTGCATGCGCGGCGACCGGGGATCGCCGAGGATGGAGCGGTTGCCCAGGGCGCGCGGGCCGAATTCCATGCGGCCCTGGAACCAGCCGACGACCTGTTCCGAGGCGAGGCGGTGGACGGTATGATCGAGCAACGCCTCGGGGCTGAGCCGGGTATAGACGGCGTCCTGGGCCCGGAGGGTCGCTTCAATCTCCTCATCGCTGTATTCGGGGCCCAGGAGGGCCGACCCCATGCTGTCGGCGTCGGGTGCGGCGGTGGCGGGTCGGGAGCGGTCGGCCTTGAGGTGAAGGTGCCAGTAGGCGAGGGCGGCGCCGAGGGCGCCTCCGGCATCTCCGGCGGCGGGCTGGATCCAGATCCGGTCGAAGAGGCGTTGCCGGTGGATGAGGCCGTTGGCGACGCAATTGAGGGCGACGCCGCCGGCGAGGCAAAGGCAGGGCTGGCCGGTGAGGTCGCGGGCGTGGCGGGCGAGACGGAGCATGACGTCCTCGGTGACCGTCTGGATGGAGCGGGCCACGTGCAGGTGGCGTGGTTCGATCGGGGCTTCCGGCTGCCGCGGCGGCCCTCCGAGCAGCGCGTGGAACCGCTCATTGGTCATGGTGAACCCGCGCAGGAAATCGAAGTATGCCAGGTTCAGCCGGAAGGAGCCGTCGGCCTGGATATCGATCAGTTCGCGGCGGATGGCCTCGGCGTATCGGGGTTCGCCGTAGGGTGCGAGTCCCATCAGTTTGTATTCCCCGGAGTTGATCCGGAAGCCGCAATACGCGGTGAACGCGGAGTAGAGCAGGCCGAGGGAGTGGGGAAAGCGGAGCTCCCGGAGGATCTCGATGTGGCGGTCGCGGCCCACGCCGAGGGTGGTGGTTGCCCATTCGCCGACGCCATCGATGGTGAGGATGGCAGCTGTGGCGAAGGGGGAGGGGTAGAATGCGCTGGCGGCGTGGGCCTGGTGATGCTGGGTGAAGCCGAGAACGGCGCGGGGATCGAGCCCCGGCAGTTCCCGCCGGAGGGTACGGCGGACATCGAGTTTTTCGGCGAACCAATCGGGCAGCACGTGGGGGAAGGTCCGCCAGCCCCCCGGGGCGACCGCCAGGTAGCTCTCGAGGAGACGCGAGAACTTCAGGAGCGGCTTGTCGTAGAACACCACTGCGTCGAGCTGTGCCGGGGTGATCTTCCCTTGCCGGAGGCAGAATGCCACGGCCGCGTGGGGGAAGCCGGGGTCATTTTTTCGGCGTGAGAATCGCTCCTCCTGGGCGGCGGCGACGATGGTGTCTCCCTGGATGAGGCAGGCGGCGGCGTCGTGATAGTAAGCTGAGAGGCCGAGGATGTGCGGCGCTGCCGGCATGGCTCACATGAACGGATACAGGAGCCAGGTGATTCCGGAGCCGCCGCCAAAGACCAGGAGGGCACCCACGGCCACGAGCAGGACCACCAAGGGGATCAGCCACCACTTTTTCTCGTGGCACAGGAACTGGCAGAACTCACGCAGCAGCGCCCACATGCGGCCTCACTTCGCGGTGGCGGCGGGTGTTACGGTGTTATTGGCAGCGACCTCGAATTCGGCCTGGACCTTTTCGAGGAGCTTCTTGGTGGCGCGGATGCCCTCGGGTTCCGGGAGTCTTTCCCCTTCGTATTCGATGCCGACATAGCCGCGATAACCGGCGTCGAGGACGATCTTGATCATCCGCCGGTAATCCGTGCGGGTTTCCTGGCCGTCGGCGTCGAAGTCATGGCTTTTGGCGCTGACCGCCTTGGCGTAGGGCATCATTTCGCTGACGCCCTGGTAGCGGTCGTACTCCCGGTTTTCGGCGATCCGGAAGTTGCCGAAGTCGGGCAGCGTGCCGCAATTGGGGAGGTCGACGGCCTTGATGACATCGGAGAGCCATCCGCCATGGGAGGAGAGGCCGCCGTGGTTTTCGACGAGGACGTTGAGGCCGTGTTTCGAGCCGAACTCGGCGAGGGCGCGGAGGCCTTCCACGAGTCGTGCGGCTTGGTCCTGGGTGGTCCCGACGCCGCCGGTTTCGGCGTTGACGCGGATCGAGTGGCAATCGAGGGCTTTGGCGGCTTCGATCCAGGGCCGATGGTTTTCGACGGCCTGTTGGCGCTGGGCGGGATCGGGAGCGCCGAGGGCGCCTTGGTCGTCCACCATGATGAGGAGGGTTTTGACGCCGGCGTCATCGGCCCGCTTTTTGAAGTCGGCGAGGTAGGCCCGGTCGCGGGCCTTGGCTGGGAAGAACTGGTTGACGAGCTCGATCGCCTCGATGCCGTAGTCCCGTTTGGCGATCCTGGGGAAATCGAGGTGATCGATGGTTTTGGCTTTAAGCGCGCGGTGGAGGGACCACTCGGCGAGGGAGATCATGAACGGCAGGCGCTTCGAGTTGCCACCGCCGAGGGTGGGAAAGGCGGGTGCGAGGCAGAGTCCGGCGCCGAGGAGCCCGGTCCGGTTGAGGAAGGAACGACGATTCATGGGGTCAATCGAAGAGCTTGCCCGGGTTGAGGATGCCATTCGGATCGAGGGTCCGGCGGAGCTCGCGCATGACGCGCATGGACTCGTCGCCGGCGAAGCGGGCGAGGAACCGCTTTTTGGCGACGCCGATGCCATGTTCGCCGGTGATGGTACCGCCGAGGGCGATAGCTTTGTCGAAGATCTCCTCGAAGGCCTGTTCGACCCGGTGCATTTCCTCGGTGTTACGCTCGTCGGTGAGGAAGGTGGGGTGCAGGTTGCCGTCGCCCATGTGACCGAAGGTGCCGACGCGGAGCTGGTATTTGCGGGCGACGCCCTCCACGAAACGGATCATCTCGGCCAGGGCGCTGCGGGGGACGGTGGCATCTTCGAGGATGGTGGTGGGGGCGACGCGGGCGAGGGCGGAGAAGGCGGTGCGCCGGGCGCTGGCGAGGCGTTCGGCTTCGTCGTTGTCCTTGGCGACGCGGATCTCGCGGCACTCGTTCTTTTTTGCGATGGCTTCCATCCGGTCCGCCTCGTCGGCGACGACGGCGGGGTGGCCGTCGGTTTCCATGAGCAGCAGGGCTTCGCAGTCGAGCGGCAGTCCGATCTTGGCGAACGACTCGACGCAATGGATGGTGGTGCGGTCGAGAAACTCGAGGGTGCAGGGGATGATCTGGGCGGCGATGATATCGGAGACGGTTTGGGCGGCCTGATCCATGCGCGCGTAAGTGGCGACGAGGGTTTTCTTGGCTGCGGGTTTGGGGATGAGTCGGAGCAGGACCTCGGTGATGACACCGAGGGTACCTTCGGAGCCGACGAAGAGGTCCTTGAGCGTATAGCCGGCGACGTCTTTGACGCACTGGTTGCCGGTCTTCAAAATCCGGCCGTCGGGGAGGACCACTTCGAGGCCCATGACATAATTGCGGGTCACGCCGTATTTGAGGCCGCGCAGGCCGCCCGAGTTCTCAGCGACGTTGCCGCCGATGGTGGAGATCTTCATGGACCCCGGGTCGGGGGGGTAGAAGAGGCCCTTGGTGGCGGCGGCGTCCGAGACGGCCTGGGTGGTGGCTCCGGCTTCCGCGCGGAGGGTCAGGTTGGCGGCGTCGAGATCCAGGACCCTGTCCATCCGGGCGAGGCAGAGCACAATGCTGTCGGCGACGGGGAGGCTGCCTCCGCTCAGCCCGGTGCCCGAGCCGCGGGTGACCACCGGGGTACGGGTGCGGTTGGCGAGTTGGAGGATTTGAACGATCTGGTCTGTCCGACGAGGGAGGGTCACGCAACCTGGCATCTGCCGCAGAGCGGCGGTGCCGTCGAAGGAATAAGGTATCAGGTCCTCGGTTGCGGTGAGGACGGGATCCGCCCCGGCGATTGTCTGGAGGGCCTTAAGAACATCGGGCGCGAGCGGCATGGACCGGTTATGCAAGAGCCTTGGGGCGGGGTCAAGCAAACTGCGGCCGCGATCGAGTGTCAGATCTGGTAGTCGGGGCCTGGGGAATGCGTTGGTTTGGCGAGGACCTTGATTCGGACGTTCTCGTTAAGGACGAGGGAGTGGGGGGGGACACTCTGGGTGAGGAAGACATTAGCGCCGATGGTACTGCCGGCGCCGACGATGGTATCGCCGCCCATGATGGTGGCGCCGGCGTAAACGGTGACGCGGTTTTCGAGGGTGGGATGACGTCTTTGGCCGCGCAGGCTATGTCCACCGGAGAGGGATCGGGCCACCAGGCCGACGCCTTGGTAGAGCCGGACATGGTCTCCCAAGCGGCTGGTTTCACCGACGACGGTGCCGGTGCCGTGGTCGATGAAGAAGTGGCTTCCGATGCGTGCGCCCGGGTGGAGGTCGATGCCTGTCCGGCCATGGGCCCATTCGGTCATAATTCGCGGGATGAGGCCGACCTGGCGTTCGTAGAGCACATGTGCCAGTCGTTGAACAGCAATGGCTTCCACGCACGGATACGCCACCATGACCTCCTCCGGACTGAGAGCTGCAGGATCGCCCCCGTAAGCGGCTTCGACATCGGTGGCGAGCAGGTCCCTGAGTTCGGGCAGTTGCTGCAGGAATTCCCGGGCGAGAGTCGCTGCCAGTGGGCGGCTTTCCTCGGTTTGGACTCCTGGGGGCGGCGCATACTCGAGGCTCTTGTCGATCTGGTTTTCGAGTCGGCGTCGGACGGACTCGAGTCGAGCCTCGGTCTCGCCGCGCAGTTCGGCGGAATGGACGACGCGTTCGTCGAAGTACCCTGGAAACAGCAGGCGGAGAAGGTCCAGGGTGATTTCGGCGATCATTCTTTTGGAGGGGAGGTTTTTCCCATCCAGGTAGTTGATGCCGCCGATGCGGGCGTAGGAGTCGAGGAGGAGTTGGGTCAGATGTTCGAGGGTATCGTGCACAAGAGTCCTCGAGTTATGGAACACGTGGTCAACAGGTCAAGTTTGGTCCCTCTGGTTCCAGGCCTCCCGTTTTTACTTCGAGGACTCTCGAAGGGGCTGACGGGATATGCAAACACGAGAGCCGCAAGCGCCTGGGCCTGCGGCTCCCGCGAATGGACTGTTCGGTCCGAGGCGACCCTTGAAGGGGCATGGCGGACCGTGGCGCCGTTCGATCAGCCGTTGTTGCCGATGGCTTCAGCGGGACAGCGGACGATGGCTTCTTCGCACTCGGCGATTTCGGCGGTGGTGACGGGCTGTTTCCAGACGTAGCTACCGCCGGCTTCATTCCTTTTGAAGTGATTGGGCATGTCTCGCGAGCACTGGTCGCAATCGATGCACAATTCCTTGTCAACGTAGTACTTACCAGGAACGTTCAGCTCGTTTTTCTTGTTCGGGTCAGGCATAATTCCAGTTCGTTATGTTGGGTCCTTCGGACACCGGACGGGTCACGGGCGACGGCACTCGACCCTCTCCGGCGGCTGACGGAACCGTTGGTCTCGTTGGCGGTAATGTTTAGGCCGATCCGACCAAAAGCAAGTTCCTTTTGGGGCTACATGAGCGTACCGATCGCCTGGTCGGCGAGATTGACGACAGCGTTGGGGAAGATCCCCAGCCAGAGGAGGCCGGCCAAGCAGGTCCACAAGGCCACGCGCGCGGGCCAGTTGATGCCGATGCGGCAGCCCTGGCGTCTGGCTGAGGGTTCGGTCCAGTAGAGGGTTCGGATGACGCCGAAGTAGTAATAGATGGAAATGACAACTCCGAGGATGGCGATGCCGACGAGCGCGTACATGCCGTGGGACACTTCGCCTCGGGAGACAGCCGCCTTGAGGAGCAGGAATTTGCCGAAGAAACCCGCGAGTGGGGGGATGCCTGCCAGGGAGACCATGGCGGTGGCGAGCGTGGCCGCGAGGAGGGGCGATTGACGATGCAATCCCGCGAGGGCGCTGATTTCCTCTTCCTCGGTGGTTCTGGCGACCAGGCAGAGGACACCGAAGGCGGCTGCCAGTGCGAACAGGTAACCCGCGAGGTAGAAGAGAACGGCGGCCAGACCCTCGCGGGTGGTGGTGCAGATTCCGAGGAGCAGGTACCCGGCGTTGGCGATGCTCGAGTAGGCGAGCAACCGCTTGAGGTTCCGCTGGGGTATGGCGCAGAGAACGCCGTAGACCATACTGGCTCCGGCGACGATCATCAGCAAGAGTTGCCAATGCGGGTCCAAGCCGGGCAGCAAGGCCATCAGCCATCGGACCAGGAGGGCGATGCCTGCCGCCTTGGATCCGATGGCCAGGAACGCGGTGGTTGGGGTGGGAGCGCCCTGGTAGACATCCGGTGCCCAGACCTGGAAGGGGACTGCTGCGAGCTTGAACGCCAACCCTGCGAAAACGAGGAGCAGCCCTGTCTCGAAGAGCGGCCCGCGCAGGACGTCTGCCGGTGCCGCCGCCAATCGGGGCAGGCTGAGTGTTCCGCTGGCTCCATAGACGAGCGCGATGCCATAGACCAGGAACGCGGACGACAAGGCGCCGAGGATGAGGTATTTGGCGCCCGCTTCGAGGGACACCGGTTGACGCCGGTGATAGCTGGTCAGGACGTAGAACGTGATGGTCACGAGTTCGAGCGCCAGGAACAACAGGCTGAAGTCGTTGGCCGAGGCGGCGAACATCATGCCTGTGAGCGCGAACAGCGTCAGGGCGGAGTACTCGGTCTCGCTTCGTTCGCGGTCGGCGGGGGATTCGACGGCGAACAAGAGGACCAGGAGGGCGGCCAGGAGGAAGAACCGCTTGAAATAGAGGGCGTATTCATCGAGGACGTACATGCCGCCGAACGCGGTGCGGGGTCCCGGGGTGACGAAGGCGAAACTGGCGAGGAAGATGACGCCGACGGCGATGACGGCGGCGTAACTGAGGACGCGTTTTTCGGCCGGCGGCGTCCAGAGGTCGAGCAACAGGAGGGCGAGAGCGGTGATTAGCACCGCGGCTTCCAGGCCCATGGTCATCAGGTCGCTCATGCCGGGTCAGGAGTCTTCCTGCTGCGCCCTGGCGTCGGTTGGAGGGGGCTTCTGCAGGAGCATGGGCGTCATTGCGGGCGCCACGGACGATGAGGACTGGAGGGGTTGGGTCTGCGGGTTGTTGGGGGTTGCCGGCGATTCGGCGAGGCTGGGCCCGTGCACGGCATGGATGATGTCGAGGGTTGTCGCCTGGATCCGCTCGGTGAGCAACCGCGGGAAGCAGCCGAGCAGGATCAGCGCTGCGAGCAGGAGGGCGAACGGGGTTTTAGGCCACGCCCCGGCGAGGTCAGTGAGCCCTGCCCAGCGTGCGGGCAACGGGCCGTGGAGCAATCGCCGCACCGCCCGCAGGGCATAGACGGCGCCGACAACCAGGCCGGCCCAGGCGGCGAGGCTCACCACCACGGGATGGGCCTTCCACGCCCCGAACAGGACCAGCATTTCGCCCGGGAAATTGGCGAACCCGGGCAGGCCGCAGCCTGCCAGGAGTGCGAGGGCGAGTGCGGTTCCCACGAAGGGCATCCGTTGCAGCAAGCCACCCAGGTTGTCGAACTCGACGGTACCCAGGCGTTCGCGCAGGAATCCGGCGAGGCCGAAGCTGAGTGCGGCGAGCAGTCCATGGGCGACCATGACGACGACCGCGCCGGTGATGCCGACGAGGGTGAGGCTGGCGATACCGAGGAACACGAAGCCCATGTGGGCCACGCTCGAGTTCCCGAGCAGCAGCGTGAGGTTGCGCTGGCGCATGGCCACGAGCCCGCAGTAGAGCAGGTTGCCCAGGCAGAGAACCGCCAGGACACCGATCCAATCCCGGGCGGCGGCGGGCAGCATGGGCACTGCCACGCGCAGCAGGCCATAGAGGCCGAACTTCTTGAGGACGCCGGCGTGGAGCATTGCGGTTGCGGTTGGGGCGGTGTCGTAGGCGATGGGGGCCCACGTGTGGAATGGCCAGAGGGAAACCAGAATGCCGAATCCGAAGAGGAGCAAGGGGAAGAGGGTGGCTTGGGCCGACTCGGAGAGCGGGTGGGCGGCGAGATGGCGTCCCAGCTCGACCACATCAAAGGTTTTCGCGTCTGAAACCACGTAGAGACCGATCAAGCCCAGCAGGACGAGGAGGGCGCCCAGGCTGAGGTAGATCGTGATCTTGAACGTTGCGTAGGCGCGTCGCTCGCCCCGGCCCCAGATCCCCATCATCAGGAACGTCGGCACGAGGGCCAGCTCGTGGAAGAAGTAGAAGAAGAACAGGTCGAGCGAGGCGAAGGTGCCGAGAACCCCGCAGATCATGACCAGGAGGAGCAGGTAGTACTCCTTCTGTCGGTCGGTGATCTCGCGCGAGGCGGCGGCTGCGGCGAAGCCGACGAGGGCGGCCATGACGATCAGGCCGAGGTTCAATCCGTCGGCCCCCAGGTGGAATCCGATGCCCACCGAATCGACCCAGGGCATGTACTCCTCGAACTGGATCCGGGCGGTGCCGGGTTCGAACCCGGCGAAGAGGGCGAGGGCGCCGAGGAGAGAGAAGAGGGTGGTGCCCAGGGCGATGAGTCGGAACAGGAACTGGAATCTCCTGGGGGTGAGGGCGATGGCGGCAGCGCCTGCTGCCGGACACAACACGATGAAAGAGAGTGTGTCCATGGCTTACCGGGCCAGGAGTCCCGCCAGCAGGAGCAGGGCGCCTGCGGCGAACCAGAGGGCGTAGGTTTGCAGGTTGCCGGTCTGAGCGAGCCTCAGGAGCCGGCCGGCGATCTCGAAGGTCCCATGGGTCCCGCGCACCATCAGGCCGGCGATGATCCAGCGGTCAATCCAATCGGCGCAGCGGGCCAGGGGTTCCTGGGTGACGCGGATGAGCCAGGCGTAGAACTCGTCGATGTAGAACCGGTTGGCGAGGATTCTCGCCAGGGCTCCCAGCCGGGAGGGTAGGGGATCGGTCAGTTGCCCATGGTACAGGAATCCGGCGACCGCCATGCCGCCGAGGGCGGCGAGCAAGCCACCTGCGGCGGCCAGAGGGGCGTGGGTGAAGGGTTCGGCCAGCGTCGCCCAGATCCCGGTCGGTGCGGGTCCGGAGGGTCCCAAGGCGTGGGCGCAGGCTTGGCCGAGCCCCCAGAAGCCGGACAACACGGTGGGGACGGTGAGGAGTGCCAGGGGCACGGTCATGATCAGCGGCGACTCGTGGGCTTCCCTGGCCTGCTGGGTCCGGGCCGGGCCCAGGAAGGCGACGAAGACCAGGCGGGCCATATAGAAGGCGGTAAGGAAGGCCACGCCGACGCCGAGGGCGAACAACGGCGGGCTCTGGTGCTGGGCGAGGGCCAGGATGGCGTCTTTGCTGAAGAAGCCACTGAAGGGCGGGAGGCCGCAGAGGGCGAGGGTGCCGGCCAGGAACGTGACGAACGTGAGCGGCAGGCGCCGGCCGAGGGCTCCCATGTGCCAGATGTCCTGCTCGTGGTGCAGCGCGTGGATGACGGATCCTGCGCCGAGGAACAGGAGGGCCTTGAAGAAGGCATGCGTGATGAGGTGATGGAATCCGGCATCAGGTCCGGTCTGGGCGCCGGAGAGGCCGACGGCCATCACCATGTAACCGAGCTGGGAGAGGGTCGAGTAGGCGAGGATTCGCTTGAGGTCGTTTTGCTGAATCGCCATGAGTGCCGCGATCAGGGCGGTGATGGCTCCGGTCCATGCGATGACGGGGAGGGCCTGCGAATCCGGCAGCGCGAGCAGGAAGAACACGCGGCAGAGGAGATAGACGCCGGCGGCGACCATGGTAGCGGCATGGATGAGGGCGCTGACCGGCGTCGGTCCTTCCATGGCGTCGGGAAGCCAGACGTGCAGGGGAAACTGGGCGGATTTGCCGACCGCGCCGCAGAAGACCAAGAGGCCGACGGCGGTGGCGAGGGGACCCAGCGCGTGGGGATTGGCGTCAAGCTTGGATTCGAGCACGGCGTAGTCGAGCGACCCCAGAGTGGCCCAGAGAAGGAGCAGGCCCAGAAGAAACCCGAAATCACCGATACGATTGACGAGGAAAGCCTTCTTGCCGGCGTCGGCAGCGGCCGGGCGTTGGTGCCAGAACCCGATCAGGAGGTAGCTGGCGGCGCCCACCAGTTCCCAGAAGATGAACAGGACGAGGAAGTTATCGGCGAGGACAATGCCGGTCATGGCAAACGTGAAGAAGCTGAGGCCTGCATAATAGCGGCCCATGCCGGGGTCGTCCGCCATGTAACCGTACGAATAGAGGTGGATCACCCCGGCCACGCCGGTCACGACGAGCAGCATCAGGGCGCTCAGCGGGTCCAAACGCAACCCGAGGTCGACGAGGAAAGCGGTGGTACCATCCGTGAGTGAGATCCAGGGGACGGCGACGCGTCCTTGAACATGGCCGACGAAGAGGAGGAGACTGGCCGCGAAGGCGGCGATCACGGCGCCGATCGAGAGGGCGGCGCTGAGGCGCCCGTGGCGGAGCGTGGCCAGGGTGATGCCCGCGGCGGCCGCGAGCGGCAGGAGCAGGATCAGCCACACGAGTTGGATCTGGGGGGACATTCCGGATCAGAGCTTAAGCGTGGCGAGATCCTCGACTTGGGCCGAGCGACGGCGGCGGTAGAGGGCGACGAGGAGGGCGAGGCCGACGGCGACTTCGGCGGCCGCGACGGTGATGATGAAGAAGACCATGACCTGTCCGTCGATGCCGTGGCGGAAGCGCGAGAACGCGACGAGGGCCAGGTTTGCGGCGTTCAGCATCAGTTCGAGGGACATGTAAAGGACCAGGAGGTTGCGACGGGTCAGGACGCCGGCCAAGCCCAGGCAGAAGAGCAGCACGCTCACGGCGAGGTAATGTTCGAGGCCAGCCGTCATGCGGGGTCCTTCCGGCTGAGGAGGATGACCCCCACCATGGCGACGAGCAGGAGGCAGGAGACCATCTCGAACGGGAGCACGTATTGCCTGAAGAGCGCCTCGCCCAGGGGAACGGTGGCGCCTTCGACCGCCGGCGGTTGAGTCGGGGCTGGGGGCAAGCGGTGGAGTGCGGAGCCGAGGATCCCGGCCAGGCCGGCGGCGACGGTGCCACCGGCCACAAGGCCGAATCGCCGGAGTCGGCGGCGTTGGGTGGCGGGCGGGTCCAGGAGCATGATCACGAACAGGAACAGGACGACCACGGCTCCGGCGTAGACCAACACCTGAATCGCGGCGAGGAAGTAGGCGTGCAGCAGGACGAACAGGCCGGAGAGCGACACCAGGGTCAGAACCAGGAACATGGCGGACGTAACCGGGTCCCGACTGACCGGGTTGGCCACGACAAGAAAGGCACATCCCAGCGTCAGCGCGCTGAACAGGTAGAACAACAGGTCCTGCATCGCAATGTCCCGGACTGGTCGCAGCAATCGAATGGCAGGTCGCGCCGTCCGGGGGTGGCGGCGGACCGAGTGCGATTCAACCGGAGGGGGGCAAACCGCGCAAGTCCCAACGTTGTGCATGAAACCGGGTTGCCAGCGGCAGTTCGTTGGGGCTCAATGGGCGGCATGCGGAACCTGCGATGCCTGTTGATGGTCGGCAGCCTGGTGCTGGCCTGGATGGTTGTTCACGGGGCGCCCCGTCCCAACGTGTTGGTGGTATTGACGGACGACCAGCGCTGGGACGCCCTGGGTGTGGTTCAGCGGGAGCTGGGGGATCGAGCGTTGTTTCCGTGGTTCCAGACGCCGCACCTGGATCGTCTGGCGGCGGAAGGCGCCCGGTTTGCGAATGTGTTTGTGACCACGTCGTTGTGTTCGCCGAGTCGCGCCTCTCTCCTGAGCGGCCGCTACGCCCGCAGCCACCAGGTGCTGAACAACTTCACTGAATACCCGAACTCACTGCCTGGCTACCCGGGTCGGCTGCACGCCGCTGGTTATGAGACGGCGTACATCGGCAAGTGGCACATGGGGGAAGACAACGACGAGCAGCGCCCCGGTTTTGACACATGGATGAGCCACCGCGGCCAGGGGAACTACTTCGATAACACATTCAATGTGAACGGGGTGCGGAAGGTGTTCCCGGGGTACTACACGACGACCGTGACGGACATGGCGGTCGAGTGGATTCGGCGGCCGCACGCGAAGCCCTGGCTGTTGATCGTGGGCCAGAAAGCCCCGCACGGCGGGCCGATCCAGCCCGAACCGCGGTTCGAGCGCGCCTTGGATTCGTTTCCGGTGAAGCTGCCGGCGAATGCCAGCGACTATCGGGTGTCGGGCGGGAAGCCGGCGTGGCTCGAGGAGAGCTATCCGACCTGGCACGGCGCCGGCGGGCCCCTTTATGGGCAGAAGGACTACGGCGCGTTTGTTCGCGCTTATCTGGCGACTTTGCTGTCGGTGGACGAGAGCGTAGGGCGGATCGATGCGGCTTTGAAAGGGTCCGGGCAGTACGACAACACCGTGGTCGTGTTCACGAGCGACAACGGGTTTGCGCTGGGCGAGCACGGGCGGGTCGACAAGCGCACAGCCTACGAGGAGAGCCTTCGCATTCCCCTCCTGGTTCGCTATCCGCCGCTGACAAGACCGGGGACGGTGATTCAGGATCTGGTGTTGAGCCTGGATCTTGCGCCCAGTGTGCTCGACCTCTGCGGGGCCCGGCGGTTGGGCTCGATTGCGGGCCGGTCCTGGAAGCCGTTGCTCGAGGGGAAGCCGGTCCGGTGGCGGCAGTCGTTCCTTTATGAATACAACTTCGAGGAGCAATTCCCCTACACACCGAATGTCCGCGCGGTGCGGACCACCGACTGGAAGCTGATTCGTTATCCGCACGGCGACGGGGGGCCGGACCGATTCGCGCGGGAGTTGTACGATCTGCGGCAGGATCCGTTCGAGAGGACGAATCTGGCGTCGGACCCGGCGCACAACGGGCAGTTGCGCCGGATGGAGCGCGAGCTGGACCGGGTATCGCGGCAGGCCGGGGCGGATTCGATGCCGGTGTATGGGGGGATTCGGAACGTGCTGCCCAAGTATTAGCGAGGCGCGCCCAAGACCCAACCAAGTTCGCGATCTCATGAAAGGCAGAGGATCAGTGCTGGATGGGAAGCGGGTGGTGATCACGGGGGCTTCGAGCGGCTTTGGCGCCGCGGCGGCGCGCGCTTTTGGGGCGGCGCAGGCGCATCTCCTGCTTGGCGCCCGGCGGGTCGACCGCCTGGCCGTGGCGGCGCAGGAGGGATTGTCCGCCGGCGCTCGCGCGGCGGCTTTCCATCGGCTGGATGTCACGCGCACGGAGAGTGTCGGCGCGTTTGTCGAATGGGTGCGGAGCCAGACGCCGCGGGTTGATGTCCTGATCAACAACGCGGGGGGGGCGCTCGGGCTCGAGCCGGTGGCGGAGGGGCGGGACGAGGATTGGGAGACGATGATGCAGACCAACGTCCTGGGGCTGCTGCGGATGACGCGGGCGGTGTTGCCCCTGATGTTGCCGCACCCGGGAGGGACTATTCTCAACATTGGGTCGGTGGCGGGCCATGTGGCCTACGAGGGTGGAGCCGCCTACTGCGCGGCCAAGGCGGGCGAACTGCAGATCACGCGGGCCTTGCGGCTCGAGTTATGCGGGACTGGTCTGCGGGTGGCGACGATCGATCCCGGGATGGCGGAGACGGAGTTCTCGATGGTCCGGTTCAAGGGGGATGCCGATCGGGCGGCGAAAGTGTACGAGGGTGTGGAAGCGCTGCGGGCGGAGGACGTGGCGGAGGCGATGGTTTGGGTAGCCAGCCGGCCGCCGCATGTTTGCGTGGATGAGATGCTTCTGAAGTGCACGGACCAGGCGGCGATCCACAAGGTGCATCGACGGAAGTAGACAATTCCGAGGGCCTGCTGCGTCCTCGATGTGGAGACATGCTGGCTGCCCCCGATCTTGATCGGTTGTACGACGCTCACGCCCAGGCGTTGTTTGGCTTTCTCCTGAACCTGACGCGGAGCGAGGGGGACACGAAGGACCTGCTTCAGGAGTTGTTCTGCCGGCTGGCCGCGCGGCCGGGCATTCTGGATGGGGTCCGGGACGAACGGGCTTTTCTCTTGCGGCTGGCGCGGAATCTCGCCGTGGACGGCGTGCGGCGACGGAGTGTTCGGGAGCGGGCGGCGGAGCGGGCATCGGTCGAGGAGGGGCGTTTGGTGTTTGCGCCCGGGGACACCCCTGATGAGGAGACATTTCGCAGGGAGCTCGAGTCGGCGTTGGCGGCACTTCCGGCGGACCAGCGCGTGGTGGTTCATTTCAGACTCTGGGAGGGCATGACCTTCGAGTGCATCGCCGAAGTGCTCGAGATTCCGCTGAACACGGCCGCGAGCCGTTATCGCTATGGCTTGGACAAACTTCGCGCCCGGCTGCGTCCCCTCTACGAAGAACTGCAATGAAACCGGATGCCTTTGAGAAGCGTGCGAGCGCGATGCGGCCGAGGCCGGTCCCGGCGGGGTGGCGGGACGAGATCCTGGCCGCGGCGCGGGCGGCGGCAGGCGATGCCGAGGCTGCCGATGGGAAGGCGTTGACATCTGAGACCGGGCAGCGGCGGATGGAACGGGCCGCGGTTTGGCGGTTGTGGGCGGTTTTGCGCGGGTGGCTTTGGCCGGCGCCGTGGGCCTGGGGCGGTCTGGCGGGAGTGTGGCTCCTGATCCTCGTCTTGCACCGGGTGGCGGCGGTGGATGAGCGTCCGGTGGCTGCGGTTGTGCCGTGGTCGTATCTGGCGCTGCAGGGTCCTCCGGCGATGACCGTGAACGAGGCGCGGCCGGCAGAACCGGCGCGTCGCCAAGCCTTGCCTGGGACGGGGTGGCGGCAGCGATCGCCCATTGTGCCGGGGGTGGGTGGATCACGGTCCATGGCGGCTTGAATCTCAACCTAACTGAATCATGAAAGCCCGACGTTGGCTCAGAGTGCTGTTGTTCGCGCTGGTGGCGGTGGTGACGCTGGCGGCTCTTGCGCTGGCCATCGAGAACTACCGGGGACGCCGCGCCTGGGAGGCGTATCGCGCGCAGTTGGAGTCGAAGGGGGAGGTTCTGGACTGGATGCGGCTGGTGCCGGCGGCGGTTCCGGACGATCAGAATTTTGCCATGACGCCGCTCCTGGCGCCCTTCACCGAAACGGTGATGGACCCGCAGACTCGGCAGCCCTCGTATCGGGACACGAATGCCTGCGCCCGGCTCGAGAAGGAACTGGCCTGGACCCAGCATCTGCCGGCCGTGGCTGGTGGTTGGCGGGAGGGGACACCGGTCGATCTGAGGTCTTGGCAGGTTGCCTTGAGGGGGCAGACCAATGCGTCCGAGGCGGTTCTGCAGGCGATGGCAGGGCGGCCGCGGGGCGCGCCGGTTGAGGATCTGCAGTTCATCCTGGCGCAGCAGCAGGCGGTGTTGAAGGAGCTCCGGGAGGCGGTGGGGCGGCCGGGGGTGAACTTCAAGATCCGGTATGAGGATGGCCTTGGGCTGCTGCTCCCGAAGTTCTCCCTCTTCAAAGGCATGGCACGACTTTTCCAGGTGTCGGCGCTGGTCGAGTTGGCGGCTGGCAACACGGATGCGGCGTGTGCGGAGATCGTGGTGCTCCTCGAGTTGAGCCGGAAGACGTCCTCGGAACCGCTGTTGATCGCGACTCTGGTGCGGCAGGCGGTGACCCAGCTCGCGCTCGAGCCGGTCTGGGAAGGCTTGGTGCGGCACCAGTGGCAGGAGGCGCATCTCCGCCGGATCGAGGCCGCGCTCGAGCGGGCGAACCTGGTGGCGGACGCGCACCGGTGCCTGGTGGGCGAGCGGAGCTTCATGCTGGCAATTCTTGGGGGCGGGTCCGAGCCCGGGGGGAAGGAAGGTCCCGCGGGCTCGGTCGAGGCCCGGCTCCTCCGTCGGTATCCTTCCGGCTGGCGGCATCAGAATCAGCTCGCGATTGCGCGGATGTTCCACGAGGCGATTCTGCCCGCCTACCGGCCCGATGGGCCCTCCGTGGACTTGGCCGCGAGCGAGGCTGTGAGGGACGAGTGGAAGATCAGAGGCGATTGGACGCGGAAGCGGGTTTGGCATCCCTACCGCATTTTCGCACAGCTGTTGATGCCGGCGATCGAGGGTGTGGCGACAAAGACGGCCCGGAACCAGGCGGTGGTGAGCCAGGCCCGGGTGGCGTGTGTGCTCGAGCGGCACCGGCTGACGCGTGGCCAGTACCCGTTGTCACTCGAAGCGTTGTGTCCGCAGTTCGCCGATCGTCTGCCGCCGGATCCGGTCAACGGCCAGCCGTTCCGCTATCGGTGTGTGCCCGAGGGCTACGTGCTCTACTCGATCGGCGAGGACTTGGTGGACGACCAGGGCGCCCCGGTGGCGAAGGAAAGGGGCACGTCACCCGGAACACGGCAGGCGAAGGGCGATTGGGTGTGGCTGGGGCATGAGAAGGCGGCGGGACCGGCGGGGGCGCTCGGCAGAGATGCGGCTGCGGCTCAACCTCCTGGGCTGGACCAGACGCCTTGAGCCGCCCAGTCCGGGTGCGCCTTTCCGCCTTGTGTGCGGGGGGCGTCCTGCGTACAAGGGGGCATGCTTCATTTCTCAGGAACCCATGATCGCTCTCCAGCCGTTGGTGGAGGATTCCAGGTCCGCTTCCGGTCCCGGCCGGGCGCGGCGGTGTTGATCGGGGTCGGGTGCTGCCTCTTGGTCTGGACACCGTTGCTCGAGGCGGCGACGAAGGTTTGGATTGGCGGCAGCAGCGGGTGGTCGACTCCGGCCGCATGGTCTCCCGCGGGTGTGCCCGATGCAGCGGACGAGATTCAGGTCGATGCCGGTTCGATCCAGTTGGACGTGGCGGTGACGATCAGCAATCGGCTCACGTGGAGCGGCGGCACGATTCGGAATGGCGCGCTTCGCATCGCCGCCGGGGCCACCGCGGAGCTGAATGGTTCCGGTGACAAGGCGCTGCAGAACGTGTCGCTAGTCAACGAGGGCGCTCTCCGGGTCAACCAGGGCCGGTTGGCCTTTCTGTTCACCGGATCGAGCCAGTATGCGACCCTCACGAATCAGGTGGGGGGATTGATCGAGATCGTCGACACGGCCCAGGTGGCCCTAGCAAATCCGAGCGGGTACACGCCGGCGGCGCTGGCCTTGGTCAACGAAGGCGTGATTCGGAAGACTGGGGCGGGAACCGGCGCGGTGGCGATGGTGCCGCTGGCGAACCGGGGGCGCGTCGAGGTGGTGGCCGGCCTGCTCCAATGGACGGGCGGGGGGATCTCACCGGGGACGTTCCACGTGCCGGAGGGGAGCGCGATGGATCTTCACACGGGGACCTATGCTCTCGCGGGGTCCCGCTGGGAGGGTTCGGGCGCAGTCCGCCTGCGGAACGACGCGACCGTGACGGGGGCGTTCCACGCGGAGAACTTCGGGATCACCGGCGGCGCGATCAACGGCGAGTTCGACGTCGACGGCGCCTTCGAGTGGACGGGCGGGAACCTGGTGGGTGCCAGGGTTCGATTGGGCGCGGGTCAGCATCAGATCGCCGGGAGCGCCACGAAGGAAATGCGGAATGCCGGCCTATCGAATGCGGGGCAGCTGTTGGTTACCGGCTCGTCGGTGGGCCTCCGGTTCATCGCGTCGGGCCAGTCAGCATCGATCACCAACGAAGCGGCTGGGACAATCACGCTCACCGGCAACGCCGTGATCGAGCAGCGGAATCCCTCGGGCTACACGCCTGCGCATCTGGTCCTGGTGAACGCCGGCACGTTGCGTTCGAGCGGGATCGCGACGAACCGGATCCAGGACATCCCGTTGAACAACTCGGGGGTGGCCGAGGTCGAGGAGGGACGTTTGGTTCATCGGGGCGGCGGAGACTCGACGGGGCGGTGGACCGTGGCTGCGGGCGCGGTGTCCGAGTGGCAGTCAGGCCGGTATCGGCTGACCGAGGCCACCGTGGACGGGCCGGGGTCGACGCTGCTGAACGGCACACTCACCCTGGAAGGCTCGGCGTCGGTCGAGGAGTTCGAGTTCAAGTCCGGGACGATGGCGGGTGCGTGCGAACTGCGGCGGGGGTTCCGATGGACGGGGGGTAGCCTTGTGGGTTGTTCGTTGAGGCTGGGAGCGGGCAACCATTGGATCGCGGGCGACGGGGGCCAGACGCTGCAGAACACGGTGGTCGTCAATGAGGGACGTCTGATTGCGGAGGGGACGATTGTGGGCTGCAACTTCAGCGGATCGAGCCAGTATGCGGTGCTGACGAATGAGACGAGCGGGGTGCTCGAGTTGCGTGCGGACAGTCGGATCCGGCAGGTTAACCCCAGCGGGTACACGCCGCTGAAGCTGGCGCTGGTGAACCAGGGTTTGATGGTGAGCGCGGCGGAAGGGACGAACTGGGTCGAGTCGATTCCGTTGCACAACCAGGGGACGATTGAAATCACCGAAGGCACGCTGCGGCAGACGGGGGGTGGGGTATCGCCGGGGGAGGTCGAGATCGCCTCCGGAGCGGCCTTCAAGCTGAGCGGGGGCATTTATGATTTGGATGGGGGTCATTGGACGGGGCCGGGGATGGCGCGGATTGTGGCGAGCAGCCGGTTGCTGGGCGTGTTCGAGGCGGAGAACTTCGGTTTGGCGGGGGGCGATTTGGACGGCACGTTTGACGTCTCGGGGGGATTCGAGTGGACGGGAGGATGGTTGGTGAACGCTGAAGCCAGGTTTGGGCGTGGGAACCATCGGATTGCGGGGGCAGGGGGCCAGACGCTGCGGAACACGGTGCTGAGGAACGCGGGGCATCTCGTGGCGGAGGGGACGATTGTGGGCTGCAACTTCAGCGGATCGAGCCAGTATGCGGTGCTGACGAATGAGACGAGCGGGGTGCTCGAGTTGCGTGCGGAGAGCCGGATCCAACAGGTCAACCCTTCCGGGTATACGCCGCTGAAGCTGGCGCTGGTGAACCAGGGTTTGATGGTGAGCGCGGCGGAAGGGACGAACTGGGTCGAGTCGATTCCGTTGCACAACGAGGGGACGATCCAGATCCCGGAGGGCATGCTGCGGCACACCGGGGGCGGAACTTCTCCGGGCCGGTTCGAGGTCGGGGCGGCAGGCCGTTTCGAGTTCTCGGCGGGGACCTACCAACTCGAGGGGAGCCAGTGGTCTGGGCCTGGGGCTGCGGCCATCGTGGGGACGGCCACGGTCCAGGGGGCGTTTGCCGCTGAGGACCTTCGCCTGGAGAAGGGTGATCTATCGGGAGCATGCGAGATCAGCGGCGGCTTTCACTGGACCGGGGGCAATCTCCTGAACGCCCAAGTCCGGTTGGGACCTGGGGAGCATCGGATCTCGGGTCCGGACAGCAAGGTGCTGCATCGCTCGACTCTGACGAATGCGGGTCATCTGGTGGTGGAAGCGACGACCGTTGCCCTGATGTTCAACGGGGGAAGTCAGACGGCGGCGGTGGACAACGGGGTGGGGGGGCAACTGGATCTTCTTGGGGGCGCCCGGATCGAACTGCGGAATCCGAGTGGCTACACGCCGCTGCGCATGGGCGTGTTCAACGACGGCGTGTTGCGCAAGGTCGGGGGCGGGACGGCGGTGCTGGCAGGCGTGCCGCTGGTCAACCGGGCTTCGAGCGAGTTGATGGACGGGGTAATGCGGGTCGAGGGCAACGCCACGTTTGAAGCTGGCGGGAAGTTGACGGTGGGCTTGGGCGCGGAACCCGGGCTACAGATCACGGGGACGGCAACTTTGGGCGGCGTCCTCGAAGTGGCGACCGCGCCCGGGTTCGAGGTGACCGCGGGTGCGACGTACACGCCGCTGAGTGCGGGGGTGATCAGCAGCCAGTTCGTGAATGACGTGGCGCTGAATCCGGGTCACATCTACGAGTACAGCATGGGGTACTCGGCGAAGCTTCTCACCTTGACGGCGGAAGGGGGGCTGATGCAGCCGATCGAGCTGATCGGGCCGAGGCTGACGGAAGGGGTGATGGAATTGGACATTATCGGCCGGTCGGGGCTGCAGTACGGGATTGAGTCCTCGACGAACCTGGTGACGTGGCAGCTTGATTTCACCACGAACGGGCCGGCGGACACGCTGACGGTTGTTGATCCCAGGGTGCCGTTGGTTCCGAGCCGGTACTACCGCGTTGGCGTGCTGCCGTAGCGAGGCGCACCTCAGGCCGATGAAACATGCAGTCCCAAGGATCCGGGGCGTCTTGAATTCGTTGACGTGGCGGCCAGGGGTGTCAGACACTCGATGCTCATGAAGACGTGCTTTGGCCTGGTTTGGCGGCGGGGGTGCTTGGGTCTGGTATTGGGGTTACTGGTGGCGGTGGGGGTCCCGGGCAGGGCGGCGGACGGGGCTTCAGCAGACGCACTCGCGTCGAAGTTCAAGCTGCTTCCAGCCCCTTCGGTTTCCGGTCCTGTGCTGCGGGAAGGCGACCGGCTGGCGATCTGCGGGGACTCGATCACCGAGCAGCGGATGTACTCGAGGGTGATCGAGACCTACGTGACGGTGTGTGTGCCTGAGCTGCAGGTGTCGGTGCGGCAATACGGCTGGGGCGGGGAGACGGCGCCGGGTTTCCTGAGGCGGATGACGAACGATTGCCTGATCTTCCAACCGACGGTGGCGACCACCTGCTACGGGATGAACGACCACGGGTACCGGGCATACGAACCGGCGATTGGGGAGAAGTACCGCGAGGCGTCCCGGGCGATCATTCGAGCGTTCAAGGGCGCAGGTGCGCGGGTCGTGCACGGTTCGCCGGGGTGTGTTGGATCCAAGGTCGAATGGAGCCAGTCGAATACGGACGCGATGAACCAGAGTCTGTGTGCGCTTCGGAATCTCGGGATCCAGCTCGCAGGGGAGGAAGGCGTGGGGTTTGCCGATATGTTTTGGCCGATGATGAAGGCGGGAGAGACGGGTCGGGAGCGGTATGGGGCGGACTATCGGATTGCGGGGAAGGACGGCGTCCACCCGGATTGGGCGGGGCACGTGGTGATGGCGTATGCGTTTTTGAAGGCGCTGGGTTTGAACGGGGAGATTGGCCGTGTCACGGTGGATCTGGCGCAGGAGCAGGTGGCTGCTTCGAGCGGTCACGAGGTGCACGGGTTTTCGCAGGGAACGCTCACGCTCACGAGCCATCGGTATCCGTTTTGTGCGACCGGCGATTTGAACCGGGACAATTCGATACGGTCGGCGATGACGCTGGTGCCTTTCAACGCCGAGCTGAACCGGTTCCAGTTGGTGGTGAAGGGGGCGGCCCGCAAGGAGTATCGGGTGGTGTGGGGGAACACGGCGCGGGTTTACAAGGCCGAGGATCTGGCCCGGGGGATCAACCTGGCGGAGGACTTTGTCGAGAACCCGTTCTCGGAGGCGTTCCGGCGTGTGGACGAGGCGGTTGCGGCCAAGCAGGCCTATGAGACCCGCCAAGTCAAGACACTCTTCCACGGTGAGGAGAGCCTGGTGGATTTCGATGCGATCATCGATCTCACCGAGTTGGTGCGGGCGCGCTATGTGAGCCGCATTGCCGGGGCTTTCAAGCCGGTGACGCACGCGCTGCGCATCCAGCCGGAGTAGAAGCATGCTGTAGCCGCCCGCGGTGAGGGCGGCGAGGGGACTGTTGGCGTGTTGCTGGCACCGGCCGCGGTCGGCACCCGCGGGTACAGACCCTCAGGGGCGGGGGGCGGCGAAGATGCGGTTGGCTTCCTCGAGCGATTCGCGGGATCCGATGTCGTACCAGAGCCCTGGGACCTGCCAGGTGTAGACAGGGGTTTTGGGATAGAGCCACTGGATGAGGCGTCCGGGCTGGTCGGGGTTGTTGCCTTCGGCGATGTAGTCGCTGATGCGCGGCAGGACCGTCTTGGGGTAGTAGTAGAGAGCGATCCCGGAGAGGGTGGAGGTGGGGTGGGCGGGTTTTTCCTCGAAGAAGGTGATCCTGCCGGAGGCGTCGACGGTGATGGCGTTGTATTTGCGGACGAGGTCGAGGCTGGCGACGTCGTAGACCCCGAGCACGGGTGCCTGGAGGCCCTGTCCGCGGGCGGCGAAGCCTTCCAGGCTATGGCTGAAGAGGTTATCTCCCGCAACGACGATCAGGTCGTCGTCAATCGGTTGCCGGGTGAGGACGAAATGGATATCGCCGATGGCGCCGAGCTTGTTGGAGTCGTCGGTGGAGCCGTCATTGACGATGGTGAACTCGAGCGGGCAGACATCCCGCCGGTAATGGGCGGCCCAGCGTTCGAAGGCGTCGACGAACTTGGCGTTGGTGACCACGTAGACGCGGCGGATTGCCTTGATGGGCGTGAGGTGGTTGAGGACATGTTCGACCATGGGCTTGCCGGCGACGGGCAGCAGGGGTTTGGGCTGGCGGAGCGTGAGGGGATACAGCCGTGTGGCGTAGCCGGCGGCGAGGATCAGAACATTCATCTCAAGGTTTCATCTGAAAGAGCCCCGGCGCGATCGATTCGGCCAGAGCCTGGGCCTTTTCAAGGACGGCGGGCCCGCTCTCGGATTGGAGCGCGAACGCCGCGAGTGCCCGGGCGTCGGCGAGTTGGAGTCGGCGAATGAGGAACTTGACGGCGGGGGCGAGGGACGGGGAGGCGCTGAGTTCGTCGGCTCCCAGTCCGATGAGCAACGGGGCCAGGACGGGGTCTCCGGCCATCTCGCCGCAGACACCGACCCAGATACCGGCGGCGTGGGCGGCTTGGACGGTTCGCTGGATCAGGCGGAGGACGGCGGGGTGCGTGGGTTCGTAGAGATGGGCGATCCTGGGGTTCATCCGGTCGACGGCGAGCGTGTACTGGATGAGGTCGTTGGTGCCGATGCTGAAGAACCGGACGCGTTTGGCGAGGGCTTCAGCGATCATGACGGCGGCGGGGATCTCGATCATCACGCCGACTTCGAGACCGGCGTCGAAGGCGATGCCTTCGGCCTGCAGTTCCGCCTTGCAGCGATCGAGCAGGGCGTTGGCCTGGGTCAACTCCTCGAGGCCGGAGATCATCGGGTACATCATCTTGACGTTGCCGCAGGCGCCGGCGCGGAGAATGGCGCGGAGCTGAGCCCGGAACAGGTCGTGTTCCTGAAGGCAGATGCGGATGGCCCGCCAGCCCAGGAACGGATTGTGTTCTTCGGGTGCCTGGCGGTGGGTCATGACCTTGTCACCGCCGAGATCGAGGGTGCGGATGATGACCGGCTGGGGGTTCAGGGCGGCAGCCACCTCCCGATAGGCGGCGAACTGCTCTTCTTCCGAGGGCGGCGTGTCGCGGTTGAGAAAGAGATACTCGGTGCGGAAAAGGCCGACTCCCTCCGCCCCGGCCGCGCGCACGTCGTCGGTTTCTGACGGCTTCTCGATATTGGCGGAGAGGGTGATGGCGGTGCCGTCGAGGGTCACCGCAGGCTGGTTGCGTACTTCCTGGAGGCGGTCTTCGAGCGCGAGTCGGCGTCGGGCGAGCTGTCCGTACTCGTACAAGGTTTGCTCGCTCGGATCCAGAGCCAGGAGGCCGTTGAAGCCGTCGAGGAGGGCGAGCTGGCCGTTGCGCACGCGCTGGCTCGCCGATTCGAGGCCGGCCACTGCCGGGATTCTCAGGGACCGGGCCAGGATGGCCGAATGGGACGTCTTGCTGCCTTGATCGGTGGCGAGGCCGAGCACTTTGCTCTTGTCCAGCAGCGCGGTCTGGGAGGGGGTGAGATCGTCGGCCACCAGGATGCACGGTTCCGCGATTCTGGAGAGATCGGCGGGCTCCTCGTTGCTCTGCAGGTTGTGGAGAATGCGCTCCGTCACGTCGCGCATATCGGCCACCCGTTCGCGCAGGTATTCGTCCCCGATGGCGGAGAGCGTCGTGATATAGCGATGGGCGACGATGGAGAAGGCATGCTCGACGTTGACCCCATCGCGTCGGATATGGCGGACGACCTCATCCAGGAGCACCGGGTCATCCAGCATGAGCATCTGGGCATCGAAGATCGCGGCGTCCTCCGCCCCCATGGCCTGTCTGACTCGCTCCTGGATGGCGAGGATCTGGTTTCGGGTCCGGAGGAGAGCCTGCTCGAAGCGGGCGGTTTCGTGGTCGACGTCGTTTGGGCCGACGGGGTATCGGAGCGGACTGGCGGACTGGCTGCGATGAAAAAGGAAAATGGGTCCCCGGCAGACGCCGCTGGAAACGGGAATGCCTCGGAGCACATGCTCACTCGCCTGGGGCCGCGTGGCCATGCCTTTCCCTACCCTGAATCGGCCGTCTTGAGAATCCAAATCTAGCGAGGCGCGCCTCAGACCCAGTCGAGTCCCCAGGTTCATGAAGACCCTGCTGTGCCTGCCCACCCTCTCTTCCGCGCCTGGCTGATGTAGAGTCCTCGACGGAAGGAGGGAAGGCCTGGAAAAGCAGGGACCAAACTTGACCTGTTGACCACATGTTTCAGAAGTCGAGGACTCTAGCGAGGCGCGACGGGGCCCAGTAGAAGGCTTGTGGGAGATCCTGTGGGGTGGCAGGCTCGCCGACGTGAACCGGATCGAACAGCGGTTTGAGGCGTTGCGGCGGGAGGCTCGCAAAGGCTTGATCATCTACATCGGGGCCGGGGATCCTGACTTGGAGACGACCGTGGCCCTGGCGCGGGCGTTTGACGCGGCGGGGGTTGACGTGATCGAACTGGGTGTGCCGTTCAGCGATCCGCTGGCGGACGGTCCGGTCAACCAGTTGGCGGCCCAGCGCGGCCTTGATTCCGGGACGACTCCGGAACGGGTGTTGTCGGCCGTGGCGCAGCTTCGGCAGGACTCGCAGATCCCGGTGGTGTTGTACATCTACTTTAACTTGGTGCATCGGTATGGCCTGGCCCGGTTCCTGGAACATGCCGCGGCGGCGGGTGTGGATGGGCTCTTGGTGCTCGATTTGCCGCCCGAGGAGGCCGGAGAGTACGCAGCGCTGGCTGCCAGGGCCGGGCTGTGTGCGATTCACCTGATTGCGCCGACGACTCCTGAGGATCGGATCCAGAGGATCGTGCAAGAGGGCCGGGGGTTTCTCTACTATGTCTCACGGGAGGGGGTGACGGGAATGCAGGCCCAACTCTCGCGGAGCGTGGCGGAGCGTGTGGCGCTGATTCGACGCCACACGACACTCCCGGTGGCGGTTGGATTTGGCATCTCGGACGCAGCCCAGGCTGCGGAGGTGGCTCGGGGCGCGGATGCCGTGGTTGTGGGGAGCGCTGTGGTCCAGCGGATTGCCGATCGGTTGGGGCGCCCTGACATGGTCTCGCACGTGGTGGAGTTTGTGAAGAGTCTGGCAACGGCGGTGAAGGGCGTTTGAGCGCTCGATGACGCGATCGTGTGGATCGCGGGCGCGAGTTGTTGGAGTGTGGGCGGCCCTCCGGCGCTTTCCCAAGCGGCAGGGGCAAGTTGCATTCGAGCGCGAGCGGACCTCACAAAAAGCGAAAAGCGCAGGCAAAGGCCTGCGCTTTCGAAGTACTGGAGAGCGGATTTACTTCCGGCGGATGAGCCAGAGACCCATGGCGCCCAAGCTGGCGAAGAGGCCCAACTGCAGCACGCTCGGCTCGGGGATGGCGAGAACCTGAGCGTAGAAATTGGCGGGAACAAATCCGCCTTCGAGCTCGCGCAGAACCCATCCGGTCGGTTCGAGAACCCAGAAGTCATCGGCGCTGCTCCCAACCGCCACTGGGTTGAAGAGGTCGAGGCCGACATCATCGCCTTCTTCGAGGCCTTGGAACGAAACGGTCCAGGTGAACCGCTTCGGGATGACGAACGAGAGGGCGGGCAGCGTGACGTAGGCACCGCCGTCGCCTTCGATCAAGCCTTCGACTGAAGGCGCCAGAAGGGTCATCGGCTTACGGCCGAGCTGAGGCATGTCGGGGTCGATGTAGGCACCGTCGTTCGCGTAGAAGTTCAAGACCCACTTCTTATCGGGCGTCGACACGAAGTCGAGTTCGGTGGTATAGGCGAACTCGAATGCTTTGATGACGAGGAGCTCTTGGCCTTCGAAGCCGCTCATGAGGATTTCGTCGCCGAACTCGTAGCGGACGTCGGATCCCGGATAGAGGGAGGTGGTGCCGAACCACGTGCCCAGGGAGTTGACCGTGTTGTCGTAGACGATGACAGCCGGCGGATCGAAGTTGATGTCCGGCGGTCCGGCGAGTGCCACGAACGTGACGGACGCGCTGATTACCGCCAAGGCGGTTCCCGTGATAAGTTGCCGAGCGATCATAGGCCTTCCCGTTCCTCTCATTCCCTCACAATTCAACAGCTCGTGTTTTGGGCTCAAATTACTGAAGACTCTCTTAAACGCTGAGTCGTTGACCGTCAAGGAATTATTTCAGATTTTTCGATTCGCGCCGCTGGTGGTGCAAGGACTTTGGGCAGGCTGGAAAAAGCCGACTTGCGATCGCGTAAGAAATTGGCTATGAAAAGGTTGCTTGTGAACTCGACGGGAGGCCTCTGAGATGACGGGATCGCCCCTCCAGGCGCGATGGCTGACGACCGGTGACGAGGCATACGCCTGCATGGCGGCCGACATCGACGGCGCCCGGCGCACGGTCCGCTTCGAGACGTACATTTATGCGGGCAGCGGGCCGGGTTTGATGTTCCGGGACCGATTGACCGCTGCGGCCCGCCGGGGCGTTCGGGTCCAGGTGCTCGTGGATGCGTTTGGCTCGCTGGGTTTGCACGACGGGTTTTGGACGCCGGTCCGGCAGGCGGGAGGCGAGGTTCGCTGGTTCAATCCTCTTGATTTTCGTCGGTTCATGTTTCGCGACCATCGGAAACTGCTGGTCTGCGACGGGCGGGTGGCGTGTGTTGGAGGGTTCAACATCGCCCCTGAATACGCCGGGGACGGTGTGGCGCGTGGCTGGCGTGACACGGGTTTGCGGATCGAAGGCGATCTGGCCGGCGACCTGGCGGAGGCCTTTGACGTGATGTTCCTGCGGTCGCAGTCGCCGCATCGTCCCTTTACCCGCTTTCGCCGTTCGACGAGCCGCATGATCATTCACCGGCCGGGCGGGGCAGTCCTGCTGAGCGGACCCGGGCGGGGCCGCAACGCCATCAAGCGTTCGCTGCTTGGGGATTTGCATCGCGCGCGTTCGGTGCGGATTGTGGCGGCGTATTTTCTGCCGATGGGCCGGGTGCGCTGGCGGCTCCTGCGGGTTGCCCGCCGGGGCGGCACTGTCGAGCTGATCCTCCCAGCGAAGACGGACGTGCCCTTGTCGCAGGCGGCCACGCGGAGTCTGTACGTCGGGCTCATGGAGGCCGGGGTCCGGATTCTTGAATACCGTCCGCAGATCCTGCACACCAAGTTGCTGATTGTGGATGACGCGGTGTATGTGGGGTCGTCGAATCTGGATTCGCGGAGTTTGTACATCAACTACGAGGTGATGTTGCGGCTGACGGGCGCGGAGGTGCTCGAGGGGGCGGAGGCGGTCTTTTCGGATCACCGGCGGCACAGCAGACTGATTGACCCGCGCGTGTGGCAGCGGACTCGGACCTGTTGGGAGCGGATGCGACAGCGCTGGGCGCGATTGCTGCTGGCGCGGGTGGACCCCCTGCTGTTGCGGCGTCAGCTCCGCAGGCTGCCGGGGTGAGTTGCGGCGGGGGGTGCAAGACAGGATGCCGGAGACTTGAATTCGGGGGCATGCTCCATGATCCGTTGCCTGTCCGGTGTGGGGAGGACGGGATGGACGGGATGAACAGGATGCTTGGGGAGGTTCAGGGTTTTGGACGACGGTGATGGGTCCCCATCCTGTCGATCCTGTTAATCCCGTCTCAAAACGCGAGGGGATGAAAGAGGAGCATGCCCCGGGGGTGACCGTGTCGCCCCCTACACTGCGGTTCGGGATTGAAATCGCGCTTTACAAGCGGCGGTCTCGCGATACGCTTAACCGAAAGAGACGAGATCTATGCAGCATATCAAGCGTTCCCTTGTGGGGGTGGCGGTTCTCGGGTGTCTGCTGGCGGCCGGCTGTGCGGGGCCGGAGCAGAAGCTTGGACGTGGCATCAACAACCTCACGGAGTTCGCGCGATTGGGGGAGATCCGGCGGTCGGTCGAGCAGACCGTGCTGATGGACGACGCGGCGACGGCCTACACGACGGGTTTCATTCGCGGGTTCAACCGGAGTCTGGTTCGAACCGGGGTGGGGTTGTACGAGGTGGTGACTTTTCCAATTCCGAGCTATGACCCGATCCTGAGGCCGGGCGGGCCGATTTTGCATGATGCGACCGTGGGTCCGGCCTATCCGGACAGCTACAAGCCGCGTACGATCGCGGACACCACGCTGGCCACGGACACGGCGCTGGGGTTCAGCGGGGGTGACGTTTTCCCGTTCGTTCCCGGCAGCCGGTTTCACGTGTTTGATTACTGAGCGCTGCTGATTTCGCGAGGCGCCAGCTCGAGGGGGTTGGCGCCCGTTTCATTTATGGGGTTGATCCTCGAGTCGCCGTGCAAAGTGAACCTGCTCCTGAACGTGTTGGGGCGGCGCGCGGACGGGTTTCACGAGTTGGAGACCGTGATGCACCCGGTGGCGTGGTGTGACACGCTCGAGTTCGAGCCTTGTCGAGCCGGGATCGCGCTGGTCTGCAGCGATCCGGATCTGGCTGTGGATGGGACGAATCTCGTTCATCGTGCCGCCACGCGTTTCTTCGCCGCCGCGGGTTTGAACGCGGGTGTCCGTATCCGGTTGACCAAGAGGATACCGTTGGAAGCCGGGCTGGGCGGCGGGAGCGGAAACGCCGCCACGACCCTGCTGGGGTTGAACCGGCTGTTCGGGGATCCGCTCGGCGAGGCCCGGTTGACGTCCCTGGCAGCGGAGCTGGGGTCTGACGTACCCTTTTTCCTGGGCCGGGGTCCGGCGGTGGCAACCGGGCGCGGCGAGAGGGTGCAGCGCCTGCCGGCATTGTCCGCGCTCGACGGGGTGTGGGTGGTGTTGATTCACCCGGGCTTCGGGATCCCGACGGCCTGGGCTTACCAGAGTCTGGCTCGGTTTCCGCAGGCGCTGGCGGGCGTGCCGGGACGCGCGGCACGGCTGGTCGAGCGGCTTCGCTCGGGGACGCTCGAGGCTGCTGCCGGCGACTTCTACAACGCCCTCGAGGCGCCGGCACTGGCCAAGTACCCGATTCTCGGGATGTACCAGGAGTTCCTGCGACGGGAGGGGGCGTTGGCCACCCTGATGTCAGGGAGCGGTTCGACGACCTTTGCTCTCGTGCGGGAGCGGGCGGCGGCGGAGAGGCTGCGGGCTCGATTCACGGCGGAGTTTGGCCCGAGCGCGTGGACGGCGGTGACGACGCTCACGCTCTTGGGGGCTGGAGTTTTTCCCTTGGCGTGAGCGAGGGATCGGGGCTAGGATCCCCGGCTTGCAGCGGCCGGTTTGTCCGATGGTGTAAAGGTAGCACAGAGGTCTTTGGAGCCTTTAGTCCAGGTTCGAATCCTGGTCGGACAGCCAACGCCGAGGACACCCTGCTGTGAGCGCTATTCCGAGAAAAGGTACTCGAGGTCGGCCTGGGTGAGGCTTCGGGCAAATCCCTCTTCGCCGAGGACATCGGCGATCGTCTGAGCCTTGCGCTGCTGGAGCTCCCAGATTTTCTCCTCGACGGTTCCCGGGGTGATGAGGCGGTAGGCGTTGACGGTGCGGGTTTGGCCGATGCGATGGGATCGGTCGATGGCCTGGGCTTCGACGGCGGGGTTCCACCAAGGATCGTAGAGGATGACGTAACTGGCGGTGGTGAGGTTCAAGCCGGTGCCGGCCGCCCTCAGGCTCAGGAGGAAGATGGAAGGGGTGGAATCGACCTGGAACTTCTGGACGACCTCCATGCGGTTCTTGGTCTCGCCGGTCAGCATATGGGTGGGCAGGGACCGGGTCCGGCACTCCCGATCGAGGAGTTGGAGCATCTGGACGAACTGGCTGAAGACGAGGACCTTCTGTCCCTCTTCGAGGAGCGGTTCGACGAGTTCGAAGAGCGTCTCGGTCTTTCCGGACGGGGAATCGTTGCCGACGAGGTCGGGATGGCAGCAGATCTGGCGGAGGCGGGTAAGGGCGGCGAGCACGTGCATTTTGCTCTTGGCGAGGCCCCGTTCCTGGACGGTTTGGAGGACCTGCTCGCGGCTGCGCCTGAGCTCGGCGAGGTAGAGCTTGCGTTGTTCTTCGTGGAGCTCGCAGTCGCGGCGTTCCTCGATTCGATCCGGGAGGTCCTTGGCGACCTGGCGCTTGAGGCGCCGGAGGAGGAGGGGGCGGAGTTTGGCGGAGAGTTTCCGGCGCGCCATGCGCTGGGCCCACTCGGCATCGGGTCCGGTGGGCTCGTAGGTGGCGTGGAACTGGTTTTGATTGCCGAGGTAAGCGGGCTGGACGAAATCGACGATGCTCCAGAGGTCGAGGAGGCGATTCTCGAGCGGCGTGCCGGTGAGGGCCAGTCGATGCTCGGCGCGCAGCTGCTTGACCGACTGGCTGACCTGGGCTGCGGGGTTTTTGATGAACTGCGCTTCGTCGAGGATGACGGCGCGGAACTCGAACTTTCGGAGGGCTTCGAGATCCCGGCGGAGGAGGGCGTAATTGGTGACGATGAGGTCGTGCTGGGGGATTTGCTTGCGGAGGTGCTGGCGGGCAGGGCCGCTTTCGAGAACCAGCACCCGGAGGCTCGACGTGAATTTCTCGGCCTCGCGGCGCCAATTATGGAGGACGGAAGCCGGGCAGATGACGAGCGCGGGCTTGGGCTTGCGGGCGTTTTCCTGGAGCCAGACGAGCCAGGCCAGGGTTTGGAGGGTCTTGCCCAGTCCCATGTCGTCGGCCAGCACACCCCCCAGGCCGGTGCGGGCCAGGTGGCAGAGGAAGTCGAACCCGTCCTTTTGGTAGGGGCGGAGATCGGCGTTGACCGAGTCGGGGAGTGGGATCTTGGTGATGCCGCTGAACTGGGCGACCCGCTCGCGCAGGGTTTTGGCCTCGGGCAGATCGCCGAAGCGCCGGAGGCCTTCCTCATCCAGGTGGGAGGCCTGGAGGAGGTCCACTTTCTGCGGCAGGGCGGACAGGCCGTCGATGCCGATGTCCGCCATCGTTTCATGGGCTTTTTGGACGGCGCCCAAGTCGAGCTCGACCCAACCGCTATCCGGCAGTTTGACGAAGCGGGAGTTGGCGGCGGCGAGGCGCTCGAGGTCGGCCGGCGTGAGCCGGAGTCCTTCCTGTTCCCATTCGGCGGAGACGGAGAACCAATCGATGCCGCTGCCTGCGACGATGATGCGGGGTCGGAGCTGCTTGGGGGCGAGGAAGAGGCGTTGAAACGCGGCGTTTCCGAGGTAATCCGCGCCCGAAGGCCGATCCGGCCAGGCTTGGGCGAGGGTGGCGAGGAAGTTCTCGTTGGCGTCGCCGATCCAGAGCCCGGGTTCAGGGGTGAACAAGTCCAGGCGCCGCAGCCACTGGGCGGCAGCATCGAGGCGCGGGTCGTCGAGGACCTCGGGCTTTTCGCCCCGTCGCGGGGGGGAATCGAGCCGCTGCCACTCGTGGCCGTTCCATTGCCACCGGGTTTGATCGCGTTCGCTGACGGCGAGGAGGCGGAGACGCACGGTGTCGGCCTCGAGCTCGAACATCAACTGGGGTTGGGCGGCATGAACGAGGCAGAGGCTTTCCCAAGCATCGCCGTTGTGACCTCCGTTCTTGCGGAGGTGGGTGAGGAGGCGATGGCTGAGCTTTCGGACGGAGACGCCCGGTTTTGCGAGGAGCGAGTGCAGGACCGGCGTTGGCGCGGCGTTTCTGAGGAGATAGACGACATGATCGGCGGCGACGAGCGTCGGTTGGCCAGCGAAGAACCGGACACGATCAAGGGTGCGCTCCTCGCCGGACGGCAGCCGCAGCCGGTGGATTAATTCGAGGTCGTGGTCCTTTGGGGCGAGGTGGGGCACGATCTCGGCGAGTTGGCCGGTGAACTGGACCGCGTCCGGCTTGCCCGCCCACTCGATCCACGGGGGGTTGCCCCAGCGCGCGAGCCACTGCAGGAGTTCGATTCCGCTCAGGTGAACGGCATCGCCATTGCGGGCGGTCTTGCCGTAGGTGTCGGCGAGCCACTGGATGAAGGCCCAGTCCCGCGGCGAGAACAGTTCCTGTTCGTGGACGGCACGGCTGGTGAGATCGATGAGGTCAACCAGGGACCGGGCGCGCTCGCCGGTGCGGGGCCGGAAGAGGACGAATTCGACGAGGAGATCATGGAGTCCGGCTTCGTTGGGGCGCTGTTGGGCGCGGGCCAGGGCGCGCAGGTGTGCCCGGGGCGCATCGAGGTGCTCGGGCGCCGGGGGGAGCATCCACGCCTCGAGGGCGCGAATGCGGCGCTGATCTTCTTCCTCGCGCTCGATCTCGGCGAGCCTTCCGAAGTTGGCGTACCCGGCGAGCTCGGTGGGCAGGGGCCGGTTGGCGCGAAGGAAGAGGAGGGCGGTTTCTTCGAGGCGGGCCTTGCCTTGGGCTGCCAGGATCCGGGGCCACCATTCGGTGCCGGCGAAGTCCTTGCGCGCCAGCGAGAGCTTCTCGAAATAGTCTTCGAGGAGCAGCCATGCCCGTTGCGAGTCCACGCAATGGGCGAAGAGATTGAGGATCTCCGTGCGCTCAGCGACGGCGGTCTTCGAGTCGGCAAGTTCACGGCGGAGGTCGGCGAACGCACCATACGCCTCCTGGAGCGCGGAATGGTGCGCGTCGTACTTATTGGTCTGCGCCGTTCGCGAGGCGCAGCCGTTCTTCGTCTTTCGCATCAGAGTGCCAGCCACCAAAGCTCTTCGTCCCGGACCCAAGTCCGACCGGGTCGATTCCTCATTCTCCTATAGCAAAGGGCGGAGTTTGACAATGAAAGATACGTTGGGGGTCCCGGATCCTCGCCTAACGCGTGTGGCGCGAACGTTCGCCATCGGCACCTGGTGGGTTCTCGCCTTGAAGGCGCGTGGGTGTGTCGGCTCCGGCGTGGCCCGCCCGCGCCGAGGACGGCCCGATCACCGTCCGCGCGCCCCCCGCCCGCTGACCCACCGCCAGCACCGTCTCGAAGTGCGGCGGTTGCTCCTCCCGCGCCACCACCGTGATCTCGATCTCCCGAAAGCCCGCCAACTCGAGCCAGCGCTCGAGATCGCCCTCCGCAAACCCAAGCCAGTGGTCGCCATACAGCTCCCGCACCCTCGTGAACGTGTGCCGCAACAGATCCAGCACCAACACCTGCCCCCCCGGCCGCAACACTCGATGCGCGGCGGCCAGCGCGCGCGCCGGATCCGACGCGTGATGCAGCGCCTGGCTCAGGATCACCACGTCGACCGACTCCGGCGCTATCGGAGGATCCTCGAGGTCCCCGCACCGGAACTCGAGGTTCCGAATGCCGTTCTTCCGGGCCTTCGCTGCGCCGAACGCGACGATCTTCTCGGAGTTGTCCACCGCAATTACGCGGCGACACCGCTGCGCCAATAACTCGGACACCAGCCCCTCTCCGGAACCCAGGTCCGCCACCACCACCGGCGGCAGCATCCGCAACAGCAGTTGGCCCATCGCCTGCCAGCTCCGACCCGGACCGTAGCTCCGGTCAAAACGCCCTGCCACCTGGTTGAAGAACAAACGCGCCTGGTCCTCCCGCAAATGCAACACCCGACGAAGGTTCACCAGGTCCGCCGCATGCCCGGGCTCCGCTTTCGCCCCCCGCAAGGCCAGCGCCACCAACTCCCGCAAGTCCGCTGCCATCTCCCCGTTCCGCCGGTAGAACACCCGCTTCCCCTCCCGCCGCGACACCAGCAACCCCGCCCCCACCAGCAGCCCAAGATGCGTCGAGATCCGCGACTGCCGGAGCCGGGTGACCTCCTGCAGCTCCAGCACCGAAAGCTCGTCCCGCTCAAGCAACGCCAGCAGCCGGAGCCGCGTCGGGTCCGCCAGGGCCCGCAGTGATTTCAATAAGGGTACACTCATCCGCCAGATCACCGGCCTTCGCCGCCGGAAAATTACCTGTTGACGGTCTTGCGCGACGATATATCTTCGGATCGTGATGCGTCAATACGAAAGCTGATTCGGAACGAGTCATCGAATCCAAGGTCATGAGCCGACAGTTCATTTTCTCCTCGGAGTCCGTGGGCGAAGGTCACCCGGACAAGGTCTGTGATACAATCTCCGACGCCGTCCTCGACGCCTGCCTCGCCCAGGACCGCCGCAGCCGCGTCGCCTGCGAATGCTACGCCAAATCCAATGTCGTGGTCGTCGGCGGCGAAATCACCACCCGCGCCGACCTCGACCTCGCCCGCATCGCGCGGGAGACCATCCGCGACATCGGTTACGTGAACGAAGACGACGTCTTCCATGCCGACCGGGTCTTCGTCCTCAACATCACCACCCAGCAATCCCCCGACATCAGCCAGGGGGTCGACGCTGTGGCCGCAGCGGGCAAAAAGAAGGCCGAACAGGGCGCCGGCGACCAGGGCCTGATGTTCGGTTACGCCTGCGACGAGACGCCGGAGCTCATGCCGGCGCCCATCATGTTCGCCCATCACCTCGGCCGCGAACTGACCCGGATCCGAAAGCGCGGCAACGTCTCCTGGCTCCGCCCCGATGCCAAAAGCCAGGTGTCGGTCGAGTATGCCGACGACCGGCCGGTCCGGATCACCAGCGTCGTCGTCTCGACCCAGCACACGGCCGACGTCTCCCACCGCGAGATCGAACGGTTCATCGTCGAGAACGTCATCCGCAAGACCCTGCCCGCCCGACTGCTGACCCGGCAAACCCAGTTCCTCGTGAATCCCACCGGCCGGTTCGTCGTCGGCGGCCCCCAGGGGGACACCGGCCTCACCGGCCGCAAGATCATCGTCGACACCTACGGCGGCATGGGCCGGCATGGCGGCGGTTGCTTCAGCGGCAAGGACCCCAGCAAGGTCGACCGTAGCGCCGCCTACATGGGCCGCTACGTGGCCAAAAACATCGTGGCCGCCGGCTTGGCCCGCCGCTGCGAGATCCAGTTCGCCTACGCCATCGGCTACCCGGACCCTGTCTCCGTCTCCGTCGACACCTTCGGCACCGGCATCATCCCCGACTCGAAGATCACCGAGGCCGCCTGCGCCGTCTTCAGCTTCAAACCCGCCGACATCATCCGTCAGCTCGACTTGCTCCGCCCCATCTACCGCAAAACCACCAACTACGGTCACTTCGGCAAACAGGACGCCGACCTCACCTGGGAGCGCACCGACAAAGTGGCCGCGCTCCGCAAACTCGCCCGCTGACCCGGCCGCCCAACCCGACACCTCACGCCATGCCCACGGTCAAACAACTCCTCCGACGCGGGGCCATCTCCCGTCCCTCGAACCCACCCCGCACCCGTCCCCGCGCGCTGCCGCCCTCCCCCGGCGACTTCCGCGTGGCCGACCTCGGCCTGGCCGACCTCGGCCGGCGGGAAATCGAAGTCGCCGAGCACGAGATGCCCGGCCTCATGGCCATCCGAACCAAGTACGGCCCCTCGAAACCGCTCCGCGGCGCCCGCGTCTCGGGCTCGCTCCATATGACGGTCGAGACCGCGGTGCTGATCGAGACCCTGGTCGAGCTGGGCGCCTCGGTCCGCTGGGCCTCCTGCAACATCTTCTCAACCCAGGACCCGGCCGCCGCCGCCATCGCCAAAACCGGCATCAGTGTCTTCGCCTACAAGGGCGAAAGCCTCGAGGAATACTGGCAATTCACCCTCGACGCCCTGACCCACCCCGGGGGCCTGGGACCCAACCTCGTCGTCGACGACGGCGGCGACGCCACGCTGCTGCTGCACAAGGGCTACCAGATGGAACAGGGCGACGACTGGGTCAACACCCCGCCGACCTCCCGCGAGGAAGGCGTCGTGAAGGCCGCGATCCGCCGCTGCGCCGCGGACCGCCCCGGGTGGTTCACAACGGCTGTCAAGGACTGGCGAGGCGTTTCCGAAGAAACCACGACCGGCGTCCACCGGCTCTATCAGCTGCATGAGGTGGGCCGCCTCCTGGTGCCCGCCGTCAACGTCAATGATTCGGTCACCAAATCCAAGTTCGACAACCTCTACGGCTGCCGGGAGTCGCTCGCCGACGGCCTGAAGCGCGCCACCGGCGTCATGATCGCCGGCAAAACCGCCGTCGTGTGCGGCTACGGCGACGTCGGGAAGGGCAGCGCCCATTCCCTCCGCGGCTTCGGCGCCCGCGTCATCGTCACCGAAGTCGATCCCATCAATGCCCTCCAGGCCGCCATGGAAGGCTTCGAAGTCACCACGATCGAAGAAACCCTGGGCGTCGCCGACATCTACGTGACCGCCACCGGCTGCTGCGACGTCATCACCGTCCAACACCTGCTCCGGATGAAGGATCAGGCGATCGTCTGCAACATCGGCCACTTCGACAACGAAATCCAGGTCGAGCAGCTCGAGGCCACCCGCGGCGTGTCCCGCGTCACCATCAAACCCCAGGTCGACCGTTACGACGTCCCCGGTGACCGCAGCCTCTACATCCTCGCCGAAGGCCGCCTCGTCAACCTCGGTTGCGCCGAAGGCCACCCGAGCTTCGTGATGAGCAACAGCTTCACCAACCAGTGCCTCGCCCAGCTCGACCTCTGGCAGAACCGCGACCAGTACCAGCCCGGTGTCTACCGCCTCCCCAAGAAACTCGATGAAGAGGTCGCCCGGCTGCACCTCGAGAAAATCGGCGTCCGCCTCACCCGACTCACCAACGCCCAGGCTCAATACCTCGGCATCCCCGTCGAGGGCCCCTACAAGGCCGAGCACTACCGCTACTGACCGCCGCATAGCAGGTTCAGAGTCGCCCGAGGCGCCGGACACCGCAGGCCCCTCGCGAGTCCATGCACCGCGCCGGCCTTGATCGAGTCCTCAAGGCTGTGAGAACCTCCGGATCACCGGATAAAGGCATGGATTCGCTGACGGCCATCCTGCGCGGAGCCCTCGTGGGCGACTTCGGCCGCGAGAGCCTGAAGGGTTATCTCGGCGTCCAGGCCGCGGTCTTCTGGACCCTGATCCTCCTCGCGTGGTGGGCTTATCCCGCGAACCACCACTTCTCGATCCTCACCCACACCTTCAGTTTCCTGGGCAGCCCCAACCCCGAGCATAACCCCCGATTCTGGTGGCTCTTCTCCCTCGCCATGGTCTTCTGGGGCTCGAGCGCCATGCCGGTCGTGCTGCACCTCCACCGCGGTTTCGCCTCCCTCGCCCCGTGGCTCGGCACCGCCGGCACCGCCTGCCTGGGACTCGGCTGCGTCGGCCTCGTGCTGATCGGCGTCTTCCCCGACGCCCGCCACGAGTGGCACGCCGGATTGACCTATAGCCAAGTGCACACCCGAATTGCCCTGCTCACCGCTGCCGCGTTCGGATCCGGCCTGACGCTCTACGGGCTTGCAGCGCTCAAATCCGCGCTGCTCGCCTCAGGGGCCGGAGCACCCGCCGGATTCCCGCACCGTCGGGCTGCCTGGCCGCTCCTGTTCTGGCTCGTCACGACCGGAACGAGCGTGTTCATGGTGCTGCGGTGGGCCCAGATCTACCGCCGACTCGAAGCCGCCGCGATCGCCGAAGGCCGCGCCATCGGCAGTTCCTGGACCGAAGGCCTCAAGACCTTGTACTCGTTCCCCCTCTGGGAGAACATCGCCATCTACGCGCTCTACATCACGCTGATCTGGCTCGCGCTCGCCGTCGGCCACAGCAAGCCGCCCCCGCACTGAGAGCCCCCCCCCAATACATCGTCCACAGCAAACGGCTGCGCCCTCATACGGCGTGGGAGGGTGCGTCCCCGGGCCAGGTGTACAACGACCCCGAAGCCTATGGTGCCAAGCAACCGGTCTGGGACAGCAGCCGGTGGTGAGCAGGGGAGCGCGGCCGGCCCTTGGCTTGACGGCGCCGCCCTTGAGCGGGACACTTGCCTTCGCAATGGAACTGCGAAGGGACATCAACCACCACAACAACCCCAAGCAGAACCCGAAAACCACAGCTTAATTTCCCCGTTCCGTGGTCCAAAGAGTGGGGTCCACCTCACCCCCGGCGAACCCATTCGGCAAAGTCGTCGTCCTTGGTGATCAAGACAGCGGCCTGGGCATCGGCGTGTCTCCAAACCGCCGAGTCCTGGCTCTGGCTCAAGCCAGCCGAGAGCACATGACAGGCCCATGGCCGCGCGCCTCGATCCACGGCACCAGCGCTGCCGGCAACTGGTTGTCGACGAGAAACC